>JARUKX010000005.1 GCA_029688825.1 Haloarculaceae archaeon H-GB1-1
CGGCGGGCTCGTGCTGGCGGGCGAGGTCGAAGAGGTCACGGACGAGTTTCGCGCCCTCGCCGATGAACTTGTGGACGAGTTCGGAGCCGGCCATCTTGATGAACGTCGCGTCGGTCTGGTTCGCGACGGCCTTCGCGAGCATCGTCTTGCCGGTGCCCGGTGGGCCGTGCAGCAGGACGCCAGACGGCGGGTCGATGCCGACCTCCTCGAACATCTCGGGGCTCTTCAGCGGCATCTCGACGGTCTCGCGGACCTCATCCATCTGTTCCTCGATGCCACCGATGTCATCGTAGGCGACCTCGGGACTGCGGTCGACCTGCATAACGCGAGCCCGGACGTCGGTCTCGTCATCGAGTCGCTTGACGATAGACAGAGAGTTGTTCACGGCGACTCGGCTGTCCGGTTCCAGGTCCTCGCGCATCTCGTCGGTGACCTCGGTGAGCGCCTCCTGGTTGTTCCCGTGCTGTTTGATGACGACGCCCTCGTCGGTCATCTCCTGCACGGTGGCGACGAACAGCGGCGATTGCTTGAGCTTCTTGTTCTCGTGAGTCAGCCGCTCGAGCTTCTGTTGGTACTTGTTGTTCTCGGCGTTAGCGTCGAGGAGCTTGTCACGCATGTCCTCGTTCTGCGATTCGAGAACTTCGAGACGCTCCTGGAGCGCCTCTATCTTCTCCTGCTGGGACGCGTCGTCGTCGTACGGCAAATCGACCTCGTCCACGGTGTCACTCATTACAACCCCGCTAGCCGCCGCGATAATAAGAGGTTTCGGGTCAACTACAAACTTTGATCACGGGCCACGACCGGGGTAGTCGCCCGTCATCGTGTGGTTTGCGACTGCGAAACACGACTTCGAAACACAGTGGTACATTTTGCCGACAGATTCACCCCAGTCATACCATGGAAGGAGAAATATTATTACCCTGTATCCAAGAGAGATGTAACACCATGAGTACGACAGAAACAGCAGGGACGGACGCGGACTCGGAGGAGGGGTGGGAGGCCGTTCGTGAACTACCTCCGAGTGCGAAGCTCGTCGCCAAGACGCTGGAGTACAACGACGCACTGACACAGAGTCAGCTAGCAGACGAGACACTGCTGCCGTCTCGGACGGTTCGATACGCACTGAATCGCCTGGAGGAGGTGGGGGTCGTCGACTCGCGGTTCTCCTTCTCCGACGCGCGAAAGCGGATCTACAGCCTGAACATCGAGTAAACGTTCAAAGGGGAGGGCGCGGCCATGGGGGGCCGTGACCGACTCGTCGAACGCAAAGCGAGCTCTGCAACGGCTCGCACGGGGGACGGACGCCGACTGGCGTCACTGTATCGACCTGGCCAGCGACGCCGTCGAGAACATTTCGGTCGCGGCACAGTTTCTCGACGCGAATGGGCGACAGAGACTGGAGAGTGCCGTCGAACGCGCGGCCGAAGCCGGTGACGAGCAGCGACTCGACGAAGGCCGCCGGGCACTGACCGCCTTCGAGAACTATCAGCGCAGCGCCGCGAGCGACCACTTTCACCGTGGTCACGATACCGATTTAAGAGGTCCTGCCATATGCCCGAACAACGAATGACGCGGGTGATACACACCGGCGACACGCATCTCGGGTACAGACAGTACCACGTCCCCGCTCGGCAGGACGACTTCATGGACGCCTTTCGACAGGTCGTCGACGACGCCATCGCCGAGGACGTCGACGCCGTGGTCCACGCCGGCGACCTGTTCCACGACCGCCGGCCGAACCTGACGGATATCCTCGGGACGCTGTCCGTCCTCCGAACGCTCTCGAAGGCAGGGATTCCGTTCCTCGCCGTCGTGGGCAACCACGAGGGCAAGCGCGATGCGCAGTGGCTCGACCTGTTCGAGTCGCTGGACCTCGCGACGCGGCTCGGTGACGAGCCGGTGGTCGTGGGGGAAACGGCGTTCTACGGGCTGGACTTCGTCCCGCGCTCACAGCGCGACGCGTTGGAGTACGACTTCGACGACCACGACGTCGAGCACGCTGCGCTCGTGACACACGGTCTGTTCGAGCCGTTCGACCTCGGTGAATGGGACGCCGAAGAGATCGTCGATTCGGCGTCGGTGACGTTCGACGCGCTTCTCCTGGGGGATAACCACAAGCCACAGACGACGCAGATCGACGGGACGTGGCTCACGTACTGCGGGTCGACCGAGCGCGCGAGCGCGAGTGAGCGGAAAGACAGAGGGTACAACCTCGTCGAGTTCGACGACGGCGTCGACATTCGCCGCCGTGGACTCGACACCCGGGAGTTCGTCTTCGTCGACCTGGACCTCGCGGAGGGCGAGGGCGTCGAACGCGTCCGACAGCGCGTCGGGGAGTACGACCTCGAAGACGCCGTCGTCATCGTCACCATCGAAGGCGAGGGCGACCCAGTGACTCCCGCCAGCGTCGAGGAGTTCGCGAACGAGCGCGGAGCGCTCGTCGCCCGAGTCAACGACCGGCGCGAACTGGCCGAGGAGCACGACGTCGACGTGAGCTTTGCGGACCCGGACGAGGCCGTCGAGAAGCGGGTCCGCGACCTCGGACTCAGCAGTGCCGCACGGGACATCGACGAGACCATCCGGGCGAGCAAAGTTCCCGACTCGAACGTCGACGAGGTCGTCCAGGAACGAGTCGCGGACCTCGTCGATGAGGGGGACGACGACGCGTTTGCTCCCGCGACGGACGGAGACGGATCCACGACAGCGGACGACGAGACGACCCCGGCGATGGACGACGGCACCACTGTAACCGATGGCACCGACCGGGAGACGGAGGGCCAGACCGCGATGGAAGGGGGAACCGACGAACCCGACGACCAGTCGTCGATGGAGGAGTACCTATGAGATTCGACCGCATCCGGCTGGAGAACTTCAAGTGCTACGGCGACGCCGACCTCCGGCTGTCCAACGGCGTGACCGTCATCCACGGCCTCAACGGGAGCGGCAAGTCCTCGCTGCTCGAAGCCGCCTTCTTCGCACTCTACGGCGCTCGGGCACTGGACAAGACCCTCGACGACGTGGTCACAATCGGCGAGGACAAAGCGCGCATCGAACTCTGGTTCACCCACGCCGGCGAATCGTATCACATCGAGCGCAGACTCAGCGTGCGGAGCAGTGGCACGTCGACGACGAAGTGCGTCCTCGAAACGCCGGGCGAGAGCGTCGAAGGGGCACGAGACGTCCGCGAGTACGTCGCCAACCTCCTCCGAATGGACGCCGAGGCGTTCGTCAACTGCGCCTACGTCCGCCAGGGTGAAGTGAACAAGCTCATCAACGCCTCCCCGGACGAACGTCAGGACATGATCGACGACCTCCTCCAGCTCGGCAAGCTGGAGGAGTACCGCGAACGTGCGAGCAAAGCACGCGTCGGTATCGGCAGGGTCCGTGACGACAAACAGGGTGCCCTGAAGAAGGTGGAGGACCAGATCGCGGCGAAGGAGGAGCAGAACCTCCACGCTCGGTTGAACGAACTGCAATCGAATCTCTCGGAGGTCGAATCGGACGTCGAACGCTTCGAGGAGAACCGGGAGAACGCCGAGCAGACCAGAGACGACGCACAGCAGGTGCTGGAGGAGTACGAGGAGAAGCGGTCGGAGCTGGCGGAACTCACAGAAGACGTCGAGTCACTCCGGGAGACGATCTCCGAGACCGAGACGGAACGCGACCGGCTGAAAGAGCGCATCGCCGAGACGAACGAGCGAATCGACGACCTCGAAGCCGAGCGCGACGACCTACTGGCGGAGACGGACCTCGACGAGGCGACTGCCGAGGCGGCAACGGAGCGACTCGCCGACCTGCGCCAGCGGAAAGACGACGTCGCCGAGGAGTTACAGGAGCACCTCCAGCAGAAGCAAGCCTACAGCGGCGAGGCCGAAACGCTCGAATCGAAGGCACAAGACCTCGAAGGGCGCGCCGAAGAGAAGCGCTCGGAGGCCAGCGACCTCGCCGAGAAGGTCGCGGAACGGGAGTCGGACGTCGAGGCGCGACGCGAGAAGCTCGACGCACTCGGCGAGGAGATCGAGACGAAACGGGCCGAGTTCGAGGACGCAACCGTCGAGTTTGGCGAGGCATCGACGCTCGTCGAGCGCGTCGAGGGTGAACTGGAGGCGTGTCGCGAGGAACTGACCGAGCTTCGATCGGCGCTGCAGACCAAACGTGAACGAGTCGAGGAAGCCGAAACACTCCTCGACGCCGGAAAGTGTCCGGAGTGTGGGCAGGACGTCGACGGCGCGCCTCACGTCGATTCCCTCGAAGACGACCGCGCGGAGATCGAGCGGCTGGAAGCGGCCATCGAGGACCAGCGAGCCGCGAAAACGGAGATCGAGGAGCGACTCGACCGTGCCGAAACGCTACGAGAGGCCGAACGGGAGGTCCAGACCCTCCGAAGCAATCGGCAGGACATCGAGCCGATGCTCGAACAGCAGGTCGAGGACCTCGAAGCCGACCGCGAGCGCGTCGAGAACCTGCGGGAGGACGCCGAGTCGCTCGACGAGCAGGCCGCGGAGAAGCGAGCGCTGGCCGAGGAGAAACGAGAGCAGGCCGAGGCGGTGCGGGAGCAGATTGCCGACTGCAACCGACGACAGGCCGAACTCAAAGGGACCATCGAGACCGTCGAGTCGCTCTCCGGCGTACTCGAGGACCTGGAAGACGCCCGGGAGACCGTCGAGTCGCTTCGGGACGATCGGGCGACGAAGGCCGAATTCAACGACGAACGGCGCGAACGGCTGGCGGAGAAGCGCGACCGGCGCGACGAACTCCGCGAGGCGTTCGACGAGGAGCAGGTCGAGCAGGCTCGGACGGAGAAGGAGCGCGCCGAGAAGTACATCGAGCAGGTCGAGTCGAAGCTGTCGGACCTGCGCGAGCGCGAATCGGAACTCCGGGACCGCATCGGCGGCGTGAAGAACGAGATCGAGTCGCTGGAAACGCTCCGTGAGGACCGCGAGTCGGTCGCCGCGACCGTCGAGCGGCTGGAGTCGCTGTACGACGAGGCCGAACAGCTACAGGAGATGTACGGCACGCTGCGAGCCGAACTCCGCCAGCGAAACGTCGAGAGCCTCCAGCGGATGCTGAACGAGGTGTTCGAACTGGTCTACCAGAACGATTCGTACTCTCGCATCGAACTGAGCGGCGAGTACGAACTGACCGTCTACCAGAAGGACGGCGAGCCGCTGGATCCCGAACAGCTCTCCGGCGGTGAGCGGGCGCTGTTCAACCTCAGCCTGCGGAGTGCGATCTACCGGCTGCTCTCGGAGGGAATCGAGGGAGCAGCACCGATGCCGCCGCTCATCCTCGACGAGCCAACGGTCTTCCTCGATTCGGGCCACGTCTCGAAGCTCGTCGAACTGGTCGAGGAGATGCGGTCGCTCGGCGTCGAACAGATCGTCGTGGTGAGCCACGACGACGAACTGGTCGGCGCGGCGGACGAACTGGTGAGCGTTCGCAAGGACCCGACGACGAATCGCTCCACGGTCGATCGGTCGGACGAGCAGGTACTGGTGGACGCGGTCGACGGGGCGCGCTGAGCTACGCTTCAAACAATCTTTCGAGGGCTGTGTCCGCGGTGGCGGTCGTCTCGTAGCCGCGCCCGCCCGGGGCGTCGGCCTCCCGAATCAGGCTCGCGGCACGGAACTCCGCGAGCAGCCCGTGGAGGTCGCTCTCACAGAGGTCGTATGCGTCGAGGAGGACGCGAACGGACACCGGGCCTCGGCGGCCGATCTCGACGAGGAGACCGAGCGAGCGGCCGTCGTGCGTGGCCGTCAGCACGCGGCGAACGTCACCGTCGATGCTGCTGGCAGCCGTCTCCAGCGGAGACTCGCCGTCCACGGGTTCGAGTTCGTCGTTAGGGAGGTGCATCGAGTCGCCGGTCTCGGGGTCGCGGACGAGGCTGGAGTCACTCGACTCCTTCAGGAGCAGATATCTGTTTCCGTCGTCGTCGCGGACCGTTCGCATATCGTTCGCTATCCCGACCGCACGGTTAGCCGTTCTGGTCGGCCCCGACCTCGCCGCGCTCGAACTGACGATACTTCGCGACGCCGTAGACGAACGTGACCGCTCCGATGGCGAAGACGCTGCCGCCGAGTTGGAGCTGGCCGCGGAATGCGACCAGCATCGGCCCGAGGCTGAGCGCGAAGAGTGCCACGTTGAACGTCAGAACGAGCTTCCAGAACAGCTGTTGGACCTCGGGGTTCGCCGACCCCTCGCTCTCGGACGGGTCCGGAACGCTCGGAATATCCACTTGCGGGCCCGCTGACTCCGGGTCGAACTCGTCGGGCTCGTCGGGCCAGGGGTCGTCCGCCTCCTCGGGATTCGTCGGTCCGGACACGCCAGTAGTTGGGTGAGGGCAGGAAAAGCGTTTGCGGGTCGGTTCCGTTCGGTTCCGTTCGGACCTCGGTCAGGCCATCTCCGAGAGGAGACAGACTGTATCGCTTTGCACCCACGCCAGCGGCTCGTCTGCGTCGTAGAACACCGTGTCGCCCCCATCTTCGTACGCGCCCGTCGTCGTCACGGCGTCTGGGAGCGCCGGCGTCGTTCGAAGCTCGTCATCCTCTGCGACTCGACTCTGCTCGACGCGGTCGGACATAGAAGCTGGTTTGCTATACCATCACATATGCTTTGTGCTGGTGTGTCCGCAGTGCGACCATCGGGATTTTAGTCGGGCGGCGCAAAGCCGGTGGCAAGATGGAACAGAAAGGTCTGGGGGACTTCGGCGAGGGCGAAGACGACCAGCGCCCGGACGCCGAGGCCGAGGCCGTCGCCGGCAACGGGAGCGGGGCGGCAACCCTGGAGGACACCGACGAGTACCGCTACCCCGACGCGGACGGCGACCTCGAACTCGCCGTGATGCAGGTCGACTACACCGTCGAGGGCTACGGAGACGACGAACGACCAGTGATGCACGTCTTCGGACGGACACGTGACGACGATCCGATCCACGTGGAGGTCGAGGAGTTCCGGCCGTACTTCTACGCACCGACGGCCAGCCTCGACGGCCCGCCGGAGGAGAACTACGACCGACTGACCGGTAGCGAACCGGGCTACGAGAGCATGCGCGGTGAGGAACTGACGAAGATATACGGGCAGACGCCGCGCGACGTCGGGCAGATCCGTGACGAGTTCGACCACTACGAGGCGGACATCCTCTTTCCGAATCGGTTCCTCATCGACAAGGACGTCACGAGCGGCATCCGCGTCCCGGACCGTCGAACCGACGAGGACACGATACGCGTCCCGCATCAGGAAGTCCAGGCCGTCGACGTCGACGCAGTCCCGCGCGTGAACTTCTTCGACATCGAGGTCGACGACCGCTCGGGCTTCCCGGAGGACGGCGAAGAGCCGATCATCTGTCTCACCAGCTACGACACCTACGACGAGGAGTACGTCGTCTGGCAGTTCGACGCGCCCGAGGGCGTGAACGGCCCGGACGACCTCTCGGGCTACGAGCCGATTCGCGGCGCAATCGACGTCGAGGTCCGCCGATTCGACGAGGAGGAGGCGATGCTCGACGCGTTCATCGAGTACATCGACGACACCGACCCCGACATCCTGACGGGGTGGAACTTCGAGGACTTCGACGCGCCGTACTTCATCGACCGACTGAACGAACTCGACGGCGGCCACCACGACTACGACCTCAACCCCGACCGTCTCTCGCGGGTCGACGAGGTCTGGGACGGCGGCTGGGGCGGCCCCGACGTGAAGGGACGCGTCGTGTTCGACCTGCTGTACGCCTACAAGCGCACGCAGTTCACCGAACTGGAGTCGTACCGACTGGACGCGGTGGGAGAGCAGGAACTCGGCGTCGGCAAGGAACGCTACACGGGCGATATCGGCGACCTGTGGGAGCAAGACCCCGAGCGACTGCTGGAGTACAACCTCCGGGACGTCGAACTGTGCGTCGAACTCGACCGCGAACAGGACATCGTCGCCTTCTGGGACGAGGTCCGCACGTTCGTCGGCTGCAAGATCGAGGACGCGACGACGCCGGGCGACGCGGTCGACATGTACGTCCTGCACAAACTCCACGGCGAGTTCGCGCTGCCCTCGAAGGGCCAACAGGAGAGCGAGGACTACGAGGGCGGCGCGGTCTTCGACCCGATCACGGGCGTCCGTGAGAACGTCACCGTGCTTGACCTGAAGTCGCTGTACCCCATGTGCATGGTGACGGTCAACGCAAGTCCGGAGACGAAGGTCGACCCCGAGCAGTACGACGGCGACACGTTCGTCGCGCCCAACGGCACGCACTTCCGGAAGGAACCGGACGGCGTCATCCGAGAGATGGTTGACGAGCTTCTGACAGAACGAGAGGAGAAGAAATCCCAGCGGAACGATTTCGATCCCGATAGCACCGAGTACGACCAGTACGACCGGCAGCAAGCAGCCGTCAAGGTGATTATGAATTCTCTATATGGAGTTCTCGGGTGGGATCGGTTCCGCCTCTACGACCGAGAGATGGGGGCCGCGGTCACCGCCACGGGGCGAGACGTCATCGAGTACACTGAAGAGGTCACGCAGCGCCACGACAAGGAGGTCGTCTACGGCGATACGGACAGCGTGATGATCGAACTCGGCGGCGACGTCTCGACGGACGAGGCCATCGAACAGTCGTTCGACCTCGAGGAGACCATCAACGACGCCTACGACGAGTTCGCGCAGGACGAACTGAACGTCGACGTCGACGCGGGCGAGGACCACCGCTTCCAGATCGAGTTCGAGAAGCTCTACCGGCGATTCTTCCAGGCCGGCAAGAAGAAACGCTACGCTGGCCACATCGTCTGGAAGGAGGGCAAGGACGTCGACGACGTGGACATCACCGGGTTCGAGTACCAGCGCTCTGACATCGCTCCCATCACCAAATCCGTCCAGAAAGACGTCATCGACATGATCGTCCACGGCGAGGACGTCGAGGACATCAAGAGCTACGTCCACGACGTCATCGAAGACTACCGCGCCGGGAACGTCGACCTCGACGACGTCGGTATCCCCGGCGGCATCGGCAAGCGCCTGGACAACTACGACACCGACACCGCACAGGTCCGCGGCGCGAAGTACGCGAATCTGCTGCTCGGGACCAACTTCCAGCGCGGGAGCAAGCCCAAACGCCTCTATCTGAAGAAGGTCCACCCGGAGTTCTTCCGGGAACTCGAAGCCGAGCGTGGGCTCGACCCATCGGCGGACCCCCTCTACGGCGAGTTCAAGCGCGACCCCGACGTCATCTGCTTCGAGTACGCAGATCAGGTCCCCGATGCGTTCGAGATCGACTGGGACAAGATGCTCGACAAGACCCTAAAGGGCCCCATTGCCCGGATCATCGAGGCCCTTGGCATCTCTTGGGAGGAGGTCAAGAGCGGCCAGGAACAGACCGGGCTCGGCAACTTCATGTAGGTCGACCGGGACTGCGATACCGGTAAACCGTCACTCGACCTCGGTCGCCATGGCCGGAGAATCGGTCGGGACGGTGACCTCGAACCGTGCGCCGCCGTCGCGGCTCTCAGTTATCGACAGGTCCCAGCCGTGGGCTTCGACGCTGGCATTGACGATGGCGAGCCCGAAGCCGGTTCCCTCGTCGTTCGTCGAGTATCCCTGCTGGAGCACGTCAGACCGCTCCTCCTCCGGGATACCGGGACCGTCGTCCTCGACGTACCAGCCGTCGTCGGTCGCACCGACGGTGACCGTGACCGACGGGTCGCCGGTACCGGCCGCCGCCGCGCCGTGTTCGACGGCGTCCTGACGAGCCTGTGAGTCAGGGCTCGTGGAACCGTGTTCCACGGCGTTCCGAAAGAGATTCTCGAAGACGCGCTGGAGCCGCGGTTCGTTCGCCGAAAGCACCCGGTCGGAGGCGACCGTGAGGGACCCGGTCTCAGTCGCGACGTTCGCCCACGCGGCCTCCGCGACGGCTCGCAGGGACACGTCGTCGCGCTCGGTGACACGTTGACCCTGGCGAGCCAGTTCCAGCGTGTCGTCCACGATACCCTCCATCCGGTCGAGAGAGCTCGCGATCTTCGCGTAGTTCTCCTCGTCGAGGTTGTCGGCTTCGAGTTCGAGCCGCATGGACGCGACGTTGAGCGGGTTTCGCAGGTCGTGGCTCACGATGCCGGCGAACTCCTCGAGCCGGTCGTTCTGGCGTTCGAGTTCGGTGGTCCGTTCCCGAAGTGCTCGTTCCCAGGAGACCTGGTCGGTCACGTCCGAGAGCAAGACGACCCGACCGATGAGGTCTCCGTTCCCGTTCTCGATGGTCGACACGTCGACGTCGAAGTAACGCTCCTCACCGTCGACGACGTAGTCGGTTCGCGTCCTCCGCTCGTCGCCATTTTCGAGGACGCGTACGACGTCCGGGTTTCCCGAGAATAAGTCGACCACTCCACGCCCAGTAAGGTCCCCTGCCGGAACGTCCAGATGGGCGCTCGCCGCTTCGTTCGCGTCTATGATCGTCCCTTCGGAATCGACCACCAGCATCCCGACGTCGACGCTATCGATGGCCGTCCGTCTGGCGATAGGGACGATGTCGGTGATACGGTACCTGAAGATGACCGCGACGGCCATGAGCGTCGTGACGAAGAACCCAATCGGCGTCAGGTCGACCGTCACGAGTCGGAGGTTGAACGCCATGTTCAGCACGGCAGGCACGACCGTCGCCACCAGAATTGCCCGGATCTGTTCACGAAGCGTGTCGACCTTGAGTCTGCGGTACTCGCTGAACAGCTTGTACCCCGCAGTGCCGATGAGCACGTACGCGTACATCGTGAACAGGAGAAAGACGACGCCGGACGATCTGACACTCGTGTCGAACGGACCCGAAGGGGTAGCGACGACGTGCTGGCGTAACAGCGTGGTTCCGAATGTCTCGTCGGCAAATACGAAGCCGAGAAGAATCAGAAACGGGAGCATGACGCCCACGACACGTCGAGGTCGGAGCCACCGTCTATCGTCCGTGTACTCCGCCACGAAGAAGAAGAGACCGAGAACGACCGTCCCACCAGAAACGTACTTCACGTCCGCAAAGAGAAGCGTCAGAGCCTGGCTGGACAGCACGTGGTCGAGCGCCGATACGGCGGCCCAGAGTGCGACTGCGACGTAGATCGTCACCACGGGGATGCTCGAAAGCATCGTCTCGTGAGTGTAGACGTACGCAGCAACGGCGACGCTACTCACGGCCGTGAGAACGAACCCGACAAGTATCAGTTCAGGTAATAGTTCCATCCTCTCGCCATCTCATCCCCACGAGCTATCCGTGAAGGTAGACAATAAATTCACAGGGCATCCAGAGTCACGTCGACCGCGGAATCCGACGGCGTCCGGGACGTCTTTCCATTCTACTAAATAGATTTTTCTTATGTGGAAATCCAGTATGTGCGAATGCGAAAGCATTATGTCGCGCACGTACCGACTTTCGGGTGACCTAAGAGTACCATGGCAGTTCTAGAAATCAAGAACCTTCACGCAGAGGTCGCTGAGGAGGGTGGCGAAAAGATCCTCGACGGTGTCGATCTCGAAGTCGGCACCGGCGAGATTCACGCACTGATGGGCCCCAACGGGAGTGGCAAGTCCACGACGGCGAAAGTCATCGCTGGACATCCGGCCTACGAGGTAACTGACGGTGAGGTGCTGCTGCACCTCGAAGACGACGAGTTCGACGACATCGAGATCGACGAGGAGGACACGACGTGGAACCTTCTCGACCTCGAACCCAACGAGCGTGCGGCGCTCGGCATCTTCCTCGGGTTCCAGTACCCCGCGGAGATCGAGGGCGTCACGATGGTGAACTTCCTGCGCACGGCGCTCAACGCCAAGCTCGAAGAGCGCGAGGAGCTGTTCGAGGACGAGGACGAAGCCGACGCCGAAGAAGAAGATGACGCCGGCTACGACACCTCCCCGATGGAAGGACCAGCGGACGAGGGCGACATCGGCGTCGCCGAGTTCCAGCAGATCCTCCAGGAGAAGATGGAGCAGCTGGACATGGACGAGTCCTTCGCCAGCCGCTATCTCAACGCCGGCTTCTCCGGCGGCGAGAAGAAACAGAACGAGGTCCTGCAGGCAGCGATCCTCGAACCATCCATCGCCGTGCTCGACGAGATCGACTCCGGGCTGGACATCGACCGCCTCCAGGACGTCTCGAAGGGCATCAACGCGCTCCGTGACGAACAGGGCACGGGTATCCTCCAGATCACCCACTACCAGCGCATCCTCGACTACGTCGAGCCGGACCACGTCCACATCATGCTCGACGGCCAGGTCGTCAAGTCCGGCGACGCGAGCCTCGCCGAGAAGCTCGAAGACAAGGGCTACGACTGGGTGCGCGAGGAAGTCTACGGGACAGCCTGATACGTGCAGACCCCCAACCAACACTAACCAATCATGAGTTCAGATCAAGATCACCTCAAAGAAGCCGACACGGAGGCCCGATTCGAGTTCAAGAAGGAGGAGAAGTCCGCCTTCAAGACCGAAAAGGGGCTCACAGAAGAGACCATCCGCCTCATCTCCGAGGACAAGGACGAGCCCGAGTGGATGCTCGAACGCCGTCTCCGTGCACTCGAACAGTACCAGGAGATGCCGATGCCGACCGACTGGCCGGGCCAGCCCGACCTGAGCGAGGTCGACATCGACGAGATCGTCCCCTACATCCGCCCCGACATCGAGACGCGCGGCGGCGCGGAGAACTGGGAGGACCTCCCCGAAGAGATTCAGGACACCTTCGACAAGCTCGGCATCCCGGAAGCCGAGAAGAACGCCCTCTCCGGCGTCGGCGCTCAGTACGAGTCCGAGATCGTCTACCAGAACATGCAGGAGCGCTGGGAGGAGAAGGGCGTCGTCTTCATGGACATGGACAAAGCGGTCCAGGAGCACCCCGAGCTCGTCAAGGAGTACTTCATGACGAAGAACGTCCCGCCGAGCGACAACAAGTTCGCGGCGCTCCACGGCGCGATCTGGTCCGGCGGGTCGTTCGTCTACGTCCCCGAGGACACGACGGTCGACATGCCCGTGCAGGCGTACTTCCGGATGAACTCCGAGGGCATGGGCCAGTTCGAGCACACGCTCATCGTCGCCGAGGAGAACTCCGAGGTCCACTACATCGAGGGCTGTTCCGCCCCGAAGTACTCGGCGTTCAACCTCCACAGCGGCTGCGTCGAGGTCTTCGTCAAGGACAACGCACACGTCCAGTACTCGACCGTCCAGAACTGGTCGAAGAACACGTACAACCTCAACACCAAGCGCGCCATCGTCGAACAGGACGGTACGATGGAGTGGGTGTCCGGCAGCATGGGCTCGAAGGCCACGATGCTGTACCCGGCGACCATCCTCAAGGGTCCCGGCGCGACGGACAACCACATCACCATCGCGTTCGCCGGCGAGGGCCAGAACATCGACACCGGTGCGAAGGTCTACCACAACGCGCCCCACACGAAGTCGACCATCGAGTCGAAGTCCATCTCCAAGGACGGCGGCCGAACGAACTACCGCGGGCTCGTCCACATCGCCAACGGCGCGGAACACGCCTCGACGTCCGTCGAGTGTGACGCGCTCATGTTCGACAACGAGTCCACGTCGGACACGATGCCGTACATGGAGATCCAGGAGAGCAAGGTCGACGTCGCCCACGAGGCGACCGTCGGCAAGATCGGCGACGAAGACGTCTTCTATCTGCAGTCCCGCGGACTGGACGACGACGACGCCAAGCAGATGATCGTCGCCGGCTTCATCGAACCGATCACGGAGGAACTGCCCATCGAGTACGCGGTCGAGCTCAACCGCCTCATCGAGCTCGAAATGGAAGGTAGTCTCGGCTAACAATGAGCGCGCAGGTACACGCCAACCTCACGGAATCGCAGGTAACGGAGATCAGCGAGCAACTCGGCGAACCCGAGTGGCTGCTCGAACAGCGACTCGACGCGCTCGACGCGCTCAACGACGTCGCCATGCCGGAGGTCATCCGCACGCCCGGCCGCGACTGGACCAACCTCGATGCGCTCGATTACGAGACGCTCGTCGACCCGCTGAACGCGGCCGAGGAGAAAGACCGCGTCAGCGCCGACGGCGTCGAAGTGCTGGAGTGGAGCGAGGCCCTCGACGAACACGAGGACCTCATCCAGGAACACTTCGGCTCCATCGTCGACACCCAGCGCGACTACCTTACCGCGCTGTCGACCGCACTGTTCAGCGCCGGGACGGTCGTCTACGTCCCGGAGGGCGTCGACGCCGAGGACGTGAAGATCCGGACGACGATGAACAGTCGCTCGCTGTTCAACTACACGCTCGTCGTCTCCGAGGAATCGTCCTCAGTGACGATTCTGGAGCGGCAGGCGACCAGTGAAACCGAGAGCGTCGACAGCGACCGCTACTACAGCGGCATCGTCGAGATAGCGGCCGGCGAGAACTCCCACGTCCAGTACGGGGCACTCCAGAACCTCGACGAGGAGACGTACAACTACTCCGTCAAGCGCGCCCACGCCGACACCTATGCCAACGTCAGCTGGATCGAAGGCAACATCGGCTCGCGCCTGACGAAGACGTCCGTCGAGACCGTGCTGCAGGGCGACGGCTCCGAGACGAAGATCGTCGGTGCCTTCTTCGGCCACGACGACCAGCACTTCGACCTCGGATCCCGCGTCTGGCACGAGGCCGAGCACACCACGGCCGACCTCGTCACCCGCGGCGTCCTCGACGACACCGCCCGCTCGGTGTACGAGGGCGTCCAGGACGTCGGACGGAGCGCGTGGGACACGAACTCCTACCAGCGTGAGAACACGCTGATGCTCTCCGACGAGAGCGAAGCCGACGCGTCCCCGAAGCTCATCATCAACAACCACGACACCGAGGCGAGCCACTCCGCGACGGTCGGACAGGTCGACGAACAGGACCTGTTCTACATGACCTCCCGCGGCGTCCCGCCCCAGCAGGCGAAGAACATGCTCGTCGAGGGCTTCTTCGTGCCCGTCCTCGACGAGGTCGAAGTCGACGAACTCCGCGAGGACCTCGACGACCTCATCGTCGCGCGCCTCGTCGAGTAACGCCGCCGACTACCCCGACGATTTTTTCGCGACCGACCCCGTCCAGCCACAGGGAACGGCTTAAGTCCGGCCCTCTCCGAGTGTCGGTCATGATTCAGGGAGTAGCGATTCGACCGGGGCGGTGGTCAGTGTGAGCCTGACGCAGCCAGTCAGCTCGGACCATCAGCTCGCACGCCTGCTGCAGATCGGCGTCGTACTGGAGGAGGTCGTCGAGGCCCGCGCGGCCAAGCATGCCGAGGAGACCGCCGAATTCGATGACGAACTCCGGACCTTCATGCGGGAGGCCGCCGAGGAGTCGTCCGAGCACCGAGAGCGGCTGGAGGCACTGGTCGACGAACTAGACGCCGACACCGTTCCGTTCGAGGACATCAAGCTCCTCGTCGAGGAACGCTACGAGGCCGAGAGCGACTTCGACGGCGTCCTCTACGACCAGCTCTGTAACGAGGAAACGGCGTACAAGTTCTACGACGACCTCATCGTCGCCCTCGCCGAGAGCGACGCCGACTTCGGCATCGAGCGCGAGCGACTGGTCAGTGTGTTGACCGAGATCCGCGACGAGGAGGCCGAGGGCGTCGAGGAAGTGACCCAACTGATGGAGGCCCGCGAATGAACACGTCCCAGCAATACCTCAAAGCGATCTACCTCGCCCAGCAGCAAGCGGACGGCCCTGCGTCGACCGGCACCGTCGCCGACCTGCTCGACGTGAGCCCGGCCAGCGCCAACGAGATGATCGGCAAACTCGAATCGCGAGGCCTGCTCGAACACGAGAAGTACAAGGGCGTCGACCTCACCGACGAGGGCATCGCCCAGGCCCGCGACGCCCTACAGACGTACTGCATCATCGAACGCTTCCTCGTCGAGGTCCTCGAAGTCGAGGACGACTTCCGCGCCGAGGCCAAGCAACTGGAGAGCGTCATCGACCAGACCGTCGCCGACCGCCTCGACACCATCATCGACCGCCGCGACGAGTGCCCCGACTGCTTCGACCCAGAGGGCGACGTCTGCAAATTCCTCGAAGTCGAAGCCGACGCCGCAGACTGAATGCCTCCCCGAAGCCTTCAAGTATCGGCCTTCGATACGATACGGTAGCTCCCGCGCGCGAAAATCGACAGACTTTCGACGCTCTCGGGAGGACGAACAAACTGAGCAGTCCCGTAGTGCTGAGAGAATCCGATGGGTTCTCGATGCTCACTGATCGACGACGGAGTCCCGTGGTGTAGCGGCCAATCATATGGGCCTTTGGAGCCTATGACGGCGGTTCGAATCCGCCCGGGACTATCCTGCTGCGAACAATAACGTGAGCAGCAGGTATCCCTCGGCGGTTCGAGCCCAGAAGACGAGCGTGAGCGAGTCTTCGTGGTTCGAATCCGCCGAGAGAGCTCCGCTCTCCCGTGCCCTCGTTCACTTCGTTCACGAGAACGCCCGGGACTATTCTGCGAGGAACGAACGTGACGAGCGAATAGTCGACATTTCCGGAATACTGAGCTGGTCTACTCAATTTGCCGCTCTGTCTACCGTTCACTTCTTCTACTGCGAGATTTTCAATCTTGATACAATTCTGGAAACTATTATATACGCACCTTTTGACTGACACTACATGGCAGAAGGAGCCACAAGGTCTGGGTCCAGTCGTTTTATGGGAAGCAGATGGGAACGGACTGTGCGAAAATTCATCGCCTACACGCCGGACGGTGATTCAATTCCTGAAGAAACCTGGAACGGGCGCCACCGGAATATTCTCATCCTCCTCGTCGCCCACGTACCGTTTCTCTTTCTCCTCGGTATCTCCGATGGAACTGAATCACTTATAACGGGAGCGACACTCCCGGAATTCCCCCTGGCTGTCGTCTTAATCGCGATGAGCGCGCTCCTCAGTTTCGCGGTGGTGGCGCGCTGGACACGATTGGGACGCCGGCAACGGACGGGGTTTGCAACGTTGGGTTTGTTGACCGCCTCCGCGACCCTCGTCTACTTCTCAGGTGGCTACATCGAAGCTCACTTCCACTTTTTCGTGATGATGGCTGTGGTTGCGGTATACGAAGATTGGCTTCCGTTTCTCATCGGAATCGGGTACGTGGCATTCCAACACGGGTTCTACGGCATGACGAATCCAGAGTTGGTCTACAACCATGCCGCCGCCATCAATAATCCGTGGGCCTGGGCAACTATCCACGCGATATTCATCCTGGCGCTTGCGGTCGCACTGATGACCCAGTGGTACTCCACCGAGCGGTCCCGTGAAGAAGCTCGGAATCAGCTTCAGCAGGCCAAGGAGAAAACCCAAGAAATCGATAGTCTCGAAGCGAAGAAGGCGGAGATCGAGGCGATGAAAAGCGAGGCTGAACAAGCACAAGCGGAAGCTGAAGCCCGTCAGCAGGAGGTCGAACGGCTGAATGAGCATCTCGAAGCCAAAGCCGAGACCTATAGCGCCATGATGGAACGGGCGGCCGACGGTGAACTCGGTGTCCGGTTGGATACTCAGAGTGAGAGTGATGCGATGACCGAAATCGCGGAGTCGTTCAACGAGATGATGGACGAGACTGAAGCGGTAATCCAGGAGATCCAGACATTTGCACAGGAAGTTGTAGTCGAAAGCGAAGATGCCAACACGAGTACTGAGCAGATGAAGCGGGCGAGCGAGGAAGTGAGCCAGTCAATTCAGGAGATTTCGAGCGGGACAGACGAACAGCGGGAAATGCTAGCAGAGCTTTCCTCTGACATGAACCAGATGTCAGCCACGGTGGAGGAAGTGGCAGCGTCTGCCGAGTCTGTCGCCAATACGTCGCAGGAAACTGCCGAAATCGCGACTGCTGGTGAGGAAACTGCACAAGAGGCAATTGAGAACGCACAAGCCGTTCAGGATGCAATCGCTGTGACCGTCGAAAACGTCGAGACGCTCGATGAGGAAATGGCCGAAATCGGAGAGATCGTCGAACTCATCAGCGACATCGCTGGGCAAACCAATATGCTGGCCTTGAATGCGAACATCGAAGCTGCCCGTGCTGGTAATGACGGAACTGCGGGTGATGGTGAGGGCTTCGCGGTGGTTGCTGACGAGGTCAAGCAATTGGCGGATGAAACTCAGTCATCGGCCAATGAGATTGAACAACTTATCACGGAAGTACAATCACAGACGGACACAACCGTTGAGGAGGTCCAAGCAGCGCAACAGCACGTCGAAGAGTCGGTCCAAGCCGTGCAAGAGGTCGTGAACGCCTTCAGCCAGGTGGCCGAAAACGCCGAGAAAACCGACCGCGGTGTCCAAGAGATCAGCGATGCGACCGACGACGAAGCCGCCAGTGCTGAGGAGGCAGTGTCGATGGTCGAGGAGGTGGGAGAGATCAGTCAGACGACTGCCGACGAAACCGAGAGTGTCTCTGCGGTAGCGGAGGAACAAGCCTCGTCCATGTCGCAGGTGAATACCAACGTCACAACGCTCACTGAACACGCTGAGCAGCTCCAATCGCTCCTGTCGAAATTCGAGGTCGGTGATACACCGACGACAGTTGGGAAACCCGCACAACCAGAGGGATAGTTCTCTCCGTAGCAACTATTGGCCATTCCCCCTCCCATCGAAATGACTCTTTCCGAAGGGCTACCCGTTCCACAAGGTGTGACGGGTGAATTTGGATGAGTCCGTGAGGAGGTCCATTTTGTTCACTTCTCCACTACTGATAGAAACGAGCGGGTCAAAATCCACAATAAAATAACGAGGTGTGATCAAGTACCGACTTCAAGTCGGGATCCGTCGCGCAGTCAGATACCCGGAAAACTGATCGTATTCGCTCGGTTTCTGCTCGTCGGTGAGTGAAAACCCCGAAATCAAGCTGTGTGTAGCGATCCGACGACGGATTCTGCTGCGAACGACCTCGTGAGCAGCGGCTGTCCCCGGCATATTCGAGACAGACGAGTCGCGCGCGCGCCGTAGCGAGCCTTCGCGGTTCGAATCCTCCCGGGAGAGCAACGCCCCGAGCCCTCGGTCATTTCGAACACGAGGACGCCCAGAACGGTGGCCAAAACGGTGTCTCGCCTCCTTTTACGGTAATTCTCGGCGTGTCTGCAATACAGCAACAGCCTACTGCCGGGGAGTGGCGAGCAGTCCTCTCACTCGACTCCTCGACGGCGGAAACCCCTACAGTGCTGGCTGCCGTTCGGCGGTACATGAGCGTCATCCTGGAGTTCACCATCGACAGCCAGGACTTCAAACTCGGCGAGGTTCTCTCGGGAAGCCCGACCATGCACCTCGAACTCGAACGCATCGTCCCGACGGGCCCTATGATCATGCCGTTCATCTGGGCGACCGGCGACGGCCACGACGAATTCGAGGCGCACGTCCAGGCCCATCCAGCGGTCAAGGAGGCCCGCGCGCTGGACAAAGTCGGGGATAGTTCCCTGTATCGGATCGAGTGGACAGACGATCCGACCGATCTCATCGAAGGGATTGCGGCGGCGGACGCAGTCGTCCTCGAAGCCCACGGCAACGAACAGTGGACGTTTCGGCTGCGCTTCCCCGACCACGAGAAGCTCTCGGTCTTTCACAACTTCGTCCTCGAACACGACTTCTCGATACACATCGACCGCACGTACACCTTGACCGAAACGACCGAACGCGGCCACCGATTCGACCTCTCGCAGGAACAGCGCGAAGCCCTGGTCCTCGCCACCCGGCGGGGGTACTTCGCCACCCCGCGGGACGTCAGCCTCGACGCCCTCGCCGAGGAACTGGGCATCAGCGAGCAGGCCGTCTCCAATCGGATTCGCCGCGGGAACGAGAAGATTCTCCAGCAGGTGTTGCTCACGTCAGCAGGGGACCTGGGTGCTACCACCCGCTTAAATAAGGATTGATGCTTCAACGGGAGGCCTCAACCGAGGTGGATAATTACAGGTGTGTATGAATTCGCCCCCGACAGAGTATGACACACAAACTGCTGTCTGTGACGTGCTGGCCAGCGTGTACCGGCGCCAGGTCCTGCACCAGCTGGTAGCCAGTGAGGACGACGTCGCCTCGGCAGCGGACCTCGTCGACGAACTCGTCGACCACGACGAGACTGCCGATGACAGAAGACACATCGCCGTCAAACTGCACCACGTGGCACTCCCGAAGTTGGCTGTGGCGGGGTTCATCGAGTACGACGCTCGAACGCAGACGGTACGCGCCTGCGAGCATCCACCGACGGAGTGGGGTGCGCTCCCCGCCAGCGTCGTGGACACCTGATGGAGTTGGTCACGAGCCGGGCGAATGGCTGAGTAGCGTTCAAACACAACGAAACGGGGCGGAAAATCGGCTCTGTTGGACGACGCACTCGGTATCGGACTGAGCGAGTCCGTCGTGGTGGACTCGGCGGACGGAATCGACGTCCCGCCGCGGTGCCGACGATCGACGAGTACGTGCGAGCAGTACTCCAGCGGTCGGGGTCGACACAGGGCGACTCGAACGAGAGCCAGAACGGACGCGAAACGGTTTCCTGAGCTACGTCTTCCAGTACGACCGCGTCAGGAGGACGAACACCGGGAGTATCTCCAGGCGACCGATCCACATCAGGAAGACCATGAACAGCTTCGCGGGGCCCGAGAAGCCCAGATAGCTGTTCATCGGTCCGACGGCCCCGAAGCCCGGACCGACGTTTCCGAGGGTCGCGGCGACGGCGCTCATCACCTCGAACGCCGAGAACGACCCGCCCGCACGTGCGACCTCGACGAGCAACAGCGCCGTCGCGACGAAGAAGATGAGGACGTACAGAAGCGTGAAGGCGTAGATGCCCCGAATCGCGCGCTCGTCGAGCGCGTGGCCACCGAGGCGGACCGGACGGACTGCCTCGGGGTGGACAGTGGTGAACAGCTCCCGGCGGATGGACTTGAGGATGACCATGGTGCGGACGATCTTGATCGAGCCACCAGTCGACCCGGCCGAGCCCCCGATGAACATGGCGAACAGGAGGACGAACTGCGACTGTGCGCTCCAAGTGTTGAAGTCCATGCTCGCATATCCGGTCGTCGTGACGATAGAGACAGTCTGGAACGCAGCGTGTCGCAGCGCCGCTTCGCCCTCGCCGACGAGCGGCCCTACGGCCTCGGCTACCGCAGCCATTCCAGCGCCGGAGAACAGCAGCCCCGTGGTGATTGCCGTCAGCGCCCCGAGCACGCCAGCGTAGAACCGGAATTCGCTGTCCCTGACGATAGCTCGGGGGTCGCCGTTGAGGGCCTTCCAGAACAGCGCGAAGTTGGTCCCCGCGGCGACCATGAACGGGATGAAGACCCACTGGACGATAGGCGCGAAGGCCTCGACGCTACGGGCTTCGGGAGAGAATCCGCCCGTCGGCATCGTCGTCAGCGGGTGCGTGATTGCGTTGTACAGCGTCATGTTCGGAGCCATCCCCGCGAGGTGGAGCCCGTAGAGCAACAGGAACTCCAGCACCGTGAACCCGAGATACGCCAGCCAGAGGACGCGTGCCGTCTCGGCGATACGCGGCGTGAGCTTCTCGATTCCGGGACCGGGGGCTTCGGCGTCCATGAGCTGTGCACCACCGACCGACAGCTCGGGAAGGATGGCGACTGCGAGGACGACGATTCCCATGCCGCCGAGCCACTGAGAGAGCTGTCGCCAGAACATGAGCGCGTGCGAGTGTCGCTCGAAGCCGATGGACCCCATCACGGTCGCCCCCGTCGTCGTGAAGCCGCTCATGCTCTCGAACAGCGCGTTGGCCGGGTGGGCGAGCGTCGACTCGGTCCCGGCCCCGGCGACGAGGTACGGAATCGACCCCATGATGGCAACGGCGAGCCACGTAAGCCCGACCATCAGGAAGGCTTCGCGAGCACCGAGGTCCGGATCCTCGTCCAGCCGTTCGAGCCCGAGTCCCACGATCGCGGTGACGATGATGCTCGCACCGAAGGTCACCAGTCCCTCACCGTAGATGGCCGCGACGAGCAGTGGTAGCGCCATCGCCCCCGAGAGGTACTTGATGACCGTCCCGACGAGACTGACACTCGCTCGCCAGTCGACGCGGAGTTCCAGTCCCCGACGTACGGTCGTTTCACCAAGCATGCTAGAGTTTCGTGGTCGCTTCCTCGACGACGCGGGCATCGGCGAAGACGACCACGTGGTCGTCCGGTTCGATGACGGTATCACCACGCGGGATGACCAGTTCGCCGTCGCGAGTGATCGCCCCGATGACGACGCCTTCGGGGAGTTCCTGCACGGATTCCTGGATGGGTTTGCCAGCGAGCACGCTCTCGTCGTCGACTTCGATTTCGAGTACTTCCGCCCGGTCGCTCTCGATGATCGCCACGTTCTCCGCGTGTTGTTCGCGCGTGAACCGCGTGATCTCCTCGGCAGTGGCTTCGCGGGGGTTCACTGCGACGTCGATTCCGACCGCTTCGAACAACTGCACGTAGCTGCCGTTCTCGACGACGGCGACGGCACGCTCCGCGCCGAGTCGCTTCGCCAGTAGCCCTGCGAGGAGGTTCTTCTCGTCGTTGTCCAGTGCTGCCACGACCGCGTCGACGCGGTCGATGTGTTCACGTTCCAAGAAGTCCTGGTCGGTCGGGTCCGCTTCGAGTACCGTCGTACCGGTGAGTTCCTCCGCGAGAACTCGCGCGCGTTCGGGGTCGGGTTCGACGATTCGAGGCTGGAATCCCTGCTGCTCCAACAGTTTGGCGGTGTGATAGCCGATCGAGGAGCCGCCGATGATGAGGACGTCCCGCGCGCCGTCGACGCGGGGTGCGACCTCCTGTGCGAACTCCCGAACGCTCTCCTGGCTGCCGATGACGACGACCTCGTCGGTGGCCTCGATGACGGTCTCCCCGCGCGGAATCACGACGTCTCCATCTCGCAGGATGGCAGCGAACGTGAGCGAGGAGAAGCGGTCAGCCTGCTGCACGGTCTGCCCCGCGAGGGGGCTTCGAGCGGGAATCTCGAACTCGGCCATGTGGACGGCGTCGTCGGCGAACGTCGCCACGTCCCTGGCTGCGGGCAGTCCGATGACCTGGACGATGGTCTCTGCCGTCAGCAGGTTCGTGGCGACCATGAAGTCGACGCCCAGCGCCCCCTCGGCGTGATTCCACGTATCGAGGAACTTCGTGTTCCGGACGCGCGCGATGGTGAACGCGTCCCCCACGGTCTGGGCGGTCCCACAGGTGACGATGTTGGTCTCGTCGTCGTCCGTGCTCGCGATGAGCAGGTCTGCCTCGCGGATGCCCGCCTCTTCGAGCGTCGAGAGGGCCGCACCGTCGCCCTCGACCGCGAGCACGTCTATCGAATAGGTGAGCGATTCGACGCGGTCGCGGTCGACGTCGATCACGACGACCTCGTGGCTCTCCGCGAGGCTGGCCGCGATGGTCGAGCCGACCTCGCCCGCACCGACGATGATTATGCGCATCGAAGACTCGCCCCCGCGTTCATGGCACACTCGTTCAGAGTCACGCGGTAAGTCGGTTTCTATCCACCGAGGCGACGGGTGGTCAGAGTTAAGGTCTGCGGCTACTTGCCCCCGGCTATGCAAGCGTCTTCTCTCGTCTCGAACCGGTGGGAAAATCAGGGCAGTCGAGCTAGGACCCGACCGTTCGGGGGTGTCCGAAGCGATGGCTGAACTCCTCGACAACGTCGTCCTTCCCGTGGCGAGTCGGGACGACGCCGCTGAGACTGTCGCAGCAATCAGACCGTATCTCGACGGGGCCGAAGTCACGGTCGTCCACGTCATCGAGAAAGCTGGCGGCGCACCCGACAAAGCCTCGGTCGAACAGCGAGAGGAAGAGGCGGACCACATCTTCGACATCGTCGAGGATGGGCTTGCCGACGCCACCGTCGAGCGCGACCTCCGATACAGCACCGACACCGTCGACGCGATCTTCGACGCTGCGGAGGACGCCGACGCGTCCGCCATCGTCGTCTCGACCCGCGGTGGGAATCGGTTGCTCCAACTGCTCACCGGCGACGTCGCGCTCAAACTGGTGACCGAGAACGACCGGCCGGTCGTCGTCCTCCCGCACGACGACGACTCGACCGAACCTACGCCCGATACGGAGGACGGGTCGGACCATGGGTGACGAGGAACTCGCGAAGGACCTCGGCCTGCTCTCGGCGCTCACTATCGGCGTCGGAACGATGATCGGTGCTGGCATCTTCGTCCTCCCCGGCCAGGCTGCTGCTGCGGCGGGTCCAGCCGTGGCTCTTTCGTTCGTCGTGGGTGGCGTCATCTCGCTGTTTACCGCGCTCTCTGCGTCCGAGTTGGGGACGGCCATGCCCAAGGCCGGTGGAAGTTACTACTACGTGAACCACGCGCTCGGTCCGCTGTTGGGTTCGATCGCGGGTTGGGGGAACTGGATGGGACTCGCATTCGCGAGCGCGTTCTACACACTCGGATTCGGCGAGTACATCGCTACCTTTCTCCCACTCCCAGCAATCGTCCTCGGACCCGTCGGACTCACGGCGTATCAGGTCGGAGCACTCATCGCGGGATTGGCGTTCATCGCAGTGAACTACATCGGAGCGAAAGAGACCGGAAGCGTCCAGGTCGTCATCGTCACCCTGCTAGTGGGTATCCTGACGGTGTTCTCCGTCCTGGGCTTCCTCCAAGCGGATATCTCGACGCTCCGACCGTTCTTCCCCCCGGAAACGGGCGGTCCCGCCGCTGTCCTCCCCGCTACGGGTCTCGTGTTCGTCTCGTTCCTCGGGTTCGCAAAGATCACCACCGTCGCCGAGGAACTGAAGAATCCGGGCCGAAATCTGCCCATCGCCGTCGTCGGGAGCGTTCTCATCGTGACGACCATGTACGCGATCATCATGGTCGTCCTGATGGGCGTCATCAACTGGCGACAACTTGGACCAGCGTTCACGACGACGCCAGTCCTCGACGTCGCGGAGATCGCCTTCGGGACCGTCGGACTCGCGGCCGTTGGAGTCGGATTGCTCACCTTCGCCGGACTGCTCGCGACGGCGTCGAGCGCAAACGCGTCGATTCTCGCCTCCTCGCGTATCAATTTCGCGATGGGGCGGGACAAACTCATCAGCGCGAAGCTCAACGTGATCCATCCAAACTTCGCCACGCCGTACCGGAGCATTGCCGTCACGGGCAGTCTCATCCTCCTGTTCATCGTCGTCGGTGACGTGAAGACGCTCGCCAAAGCGGGGAGTGTCCTCCACCTCATCGTGTACGGACTGCTCAACATCGCACTCATCGTGATGCGGGAGGCAGACGTCGAGGAGTACGACCCGGCGTTCGAAGTGCCCCTGTATCCTATCGTCCCGATACTGGGAGCACTGACTTCGTTCGGTTTGATCGCGTTTATGGAACCGATCGAAATCGCACTCTCCCTGGTGTTCGTCGCCGGGGGAGTCATCTGGTATCTCGTCTATGCTCGCGGCAAGGCCGATAAGAAGGGCATCTTGAGCCAGTACATCCTCGCACGGTCGGACGAGCTGCCACAGCCTGCCGTGAAAGCAGCGAGCACCGTGCAACCAGACGGCGGCACCTACCGTGTCATGGTCCCGCTCGCGAACCCCGAACACGAGAAGGACCTCATCACGCTCGCCAGCGCCATCGCGAAACAACGCGGCGGGACCGTCGACGCTGTCCACATCGTGACCGTCCCCGACCAGACGGCACTCGCCGGCGCAGCCGAGTACACCGACGAGATCGACGCTAGTTCAGAGACGCTTCTCGAACGAGCACGGGAGGACGCCGAGACGTTCGGCGTTCCCGTCGAGACGCACACCATCATCTCTCACCGCCGCTTCGAGGAGGTGTTCGACGCCGCCAGGTCCCACGACGCCGACCTCGTCGTGATGGGCTGGGGCGCGGATTCGCACGGGTCACCCGGGCGCGTGGAGAGCGCGTTCGACGAGGTCACCCAAGAGGTCCCCTGTGACTTCGTGGTGATGCGCGACCGCGGATTCGACCCGTCGGAGCTGCTCGTTCCCACCGCCGGTGGGCCCGACTCCGATCTGAGCGCGTCCGTCGCCAAACTGCTCCAGCAGGAGTACGGCTCGGACGTCTCGCTCCTCCACGTCACCGACGACGAGGCCGAGGGCCGGTCCTTCCTCGATTCCTGGGCCGAGGAGCACGACCTCGAAGACGCGACGCTCCTCGTCGAATCCGGGGACGTCGAGACCAGAATCGAGGAGGCCGCAGCCGACGCTTCCATGGTCGTCATCGGCGCGACCGAACGCGGACTGCTGAACCGCCTCGTGTCCGGATCGATGGTCCTCGACGTCGTCGATGACGTCGAGTGCTCCGTCCTCATGGCCGAGAAGGCCCGTCGCCGGTCGCTTCGGGAGCGGCTGTTCGGCTGAGCCCGGACTGCCCAGACAGCCGAACCCACACGTACCGTTTTTTCGCTGGACCGAGTAATCCATATCAATGGCCCTGTGGTCGGTGCTCGGGTTCGGCGTGGTAGCGTCCAGTGCACTGGTGGTCGGCAGCCTCCTCGGCGCGTTCTGGAAACCACCTGAGTGGGTCGTCGCCGCGGCGCTTGCCCTCTCCAGCGGGTCGCTAATCACCGCGCTGGCGTTCGAACTGTTCGAGCCCGCGTTCCGTATCGGCGGTGGCGTCCTCGCCTCCAGTGGCCTGTTTCTCGGGGCCGGAGTATTCACGGCGACCAAGTGGGTTCTCGAAACCGTCTATCAGGGCGAGGACTCCGGGCCAGCGTTGTTGGCCAACGTCACGCTCGACGGCGTCCCCGAGAACGTCGCCCTCGGAATCGTCCTCATCGGGAACCAGGGCAGTCGTAGCGGCCTCACGATTCTCGTTGCAATCGTCCTCTCGAACCTCCCGGAAGCAATCGGTGGCGCGAAGAAGATGCAGGATGCCGGCTTCTCCCGACTCGGCGCTGTCGGCGCGTGGACCAGCGTCGGAGTCCTGCTGGCCGTCGCCGTCATCGCCGGGAACCTCCTCTTTGCCGATCTGGGATCGGCGGCGGTCGCCGCTGCCCGGTCGTTCGCCGGTGGGGCCGTGCTCGCCGGCGTTGCTATCGAAATCCTTCCGGACGCCTACGAGGAGGGCGGCCCACTCGTCGCGATGGCGACCGCCGTAGGATTCGTCGTTACGTTCCTCGTCCGGTGAGCGATCGCGTCGCTCCCGAACGAACGCGCACCGAAAATGAAAGATTGCGCAGCCGTTCAGCCGAACATCTGGCGCATCATCGGGTGCATCTCCATGAGCTGCTCCTCTGCGATCTCCTCGTACAGCTTGTACGTGATGGAGACCGTCAGCAGCAGCCCGGTACCGGAGACGCCACCGATGGTACCCAGCATGTTCGCCAGCACCGCGAGCAGACCGACGAGCGCGCCGCCGAGAACGGTGACCTGCGGAATGTACCGCTCGAGCACCTTCTCGATGACGCCGGCGTTCCGTCGGAAGCCCGGGATCTCCATCCCGGAACTGTGGATCTGCTGTGCGGTCGCTTCCGGACCCATGTCCGTCGTCTCGACCCAGAAGACGGCGAAGATTGCGCCGCCGATGACCATGAAGGTCAGGTCGATGCCGACCCGGAGCAGGATCTGGAGTGGATCGGCGCTGGTCTGCCCCAGCCACCACATCCACTCACCTGGCTGATGAATCGGAGCGAGGTAGTAGAACAACCCGCCCGTCGGCACGACGCCGCTCGCCGTGCTGGAGTAGGTTCCGAGCCAGCCCGGCAGACTCCCCAGTTGCGCGTACAGGATGCGACCCAGGAACTGGATGTTCGCCTGCAGCGCGCGGACGAGAATCATCGGCAGGACGCTCGCGTAGATGAGCTTCACGGGGAAGCGACCACGGGCCCCTTTCACGCGCGCGTTCGAGAGCGGAATCTCGATGCGCACGCTCTCGGCGTAGACGACGACCCCGAAGATGAGGATCGTCGTTATGAAGGGGATGATCTGTCCCTGGCCGAACAGCAGCGCCTGCAGCCCGCTGGGGCTGAGGATGGGGCCGATGTTGCTGTTCCCCAGCGCGATGTTGATCCACGTCGGGATCAGGCCGCGCTGGTTCGCCCCGATACCGGGGATGGTGAACAGCCCGCCGATGAGACTCTGGCTGACTCCGGCAATGATGAACAGCCCGATACCGGAGCCGACGCCCCACTTGCTGATGACCTCGTCCATGAACAGGATGAGGACACCGCCGACGGCGATCTGGGCGAACAACAGCCACTTGACGCCGGTCACGCCGATTCCCAGCTGGCGGCCGAGCGCGGCGTCGGCCGGCAGGAAGTTGCCGGCGAACACCATCGGCAGCCCGGTCAGGAAGATCATGACGACGACCAGCACCTTCTGCAGGCCCTGGTAGATGGCCTGGTCACGCGGATCGTTCTGCGTGTCGAGGCCGAGCAGGTCGGCACCGCCGAGCAGCTGCAAGACGATGCTCGCCGTGACGATGGGCCCGATACCCAGCTGCAGGATGGTTCCCTGGCCACCGGCGAGAATCGACCGGAATCGCCCGAACAGGTCCTCCTGACCGGTTCCCAGACCGAACAGGAACACGTTCGTCAGGAAGAAGTAAAGCACCAGTACGCCCGCCGTCCACGCCAGCTTTCGCTTGAAGGGTACGTGTCCCTCCGGACGCCGGACTGTGGGCATGCGGGTGAGAACCGGTGCGGCGGTGTCCTTCCAGCTCATGAGTTACGCCTCTCCTTCAGCCTCGTCTGCGTCCGCGTCGGATTCCTGACGCTCCTGCCCGCGCTCGGTCAGCTCGACGCTGCCGCCCGCGGCCTCGACCTTCTCCGCTGCGCTGTCGGAGAAGTCGTCGGCGATCAGTTCGAGTTCGTTGCGGACCTGACCCGCGCCGAGGACCTTCACGACGTCGACCTCGTGGCCGTCGTCGACGACGTCTCGAACGTCGATGCGGTAGCCGCCGTCCGTCTCCTCGGCGACGCCGTCCGCGGCGAGGACGAGCGCGTCCTCGTCGAGTTCGCGGACGTCGACCGTCTCGACCGTGTCCTGGACCTTCTCGGGACGGGTGAAGCCGCTCTTGCCCAGCGGCGGGTGGTTGTGGAATTCGTGCTTGTCACGGCCAGCGTTGCCGCGCCCACCACGGTGACCTGCGCCACGGCGGTTCTTGTGCGAGCCGCCACTGTGGGTGCGCGAGCCGCGCTGGCGTTTCTTTTTGGACGTCATTATCGCATCGCCTCCAGAAGTGCGTCGATCTCCTCGGTCGACTGCTTGCCGAGGGCACCGCCTTCCTTGACTGGTTTCTTGACGCCGTCGTGGCCGCCGCGTGGCGGGTGCAGACGGAGCGTCGGAGCGAGTCCCTGGTCGCGGAGCTTCGTCTCCTCGTCGACGAGCGCCTGCGCCAGCGACTCGATGTCGTCGTAGTCCGTGTTCTCGGCGACCCACTCGTCGTCGACGTCGGCGGAGCCTTCGAGCGGCTCGCCGCGCGTCTGGATGAGCAGTTCGACCGTCTCGACGCTCGGGTCACCGTGCGCGACGTAGTCGTTGACCTTCGTGACCATACCGCGGTACGCGTCGGTCTCGGGGACGAAGGTCGCGTGGTTCACGTTGTGGATGTTGAGCATCGACAGCGTGTCCTCGATGTCTTCGGACATGTTGACTTCGCCACGAAGCTGGACGAGCGCTTTCATCACTCGATCACCTCACGCTTCTCTCGGGTTCGTTCGGGGACGCGCGCCTCGGCCGTGTTCCGCAGGGCGTTGAACGTCGCCTTCGCGAAGTTGACCGTCGTGCGGGTGTTCCCGGACGAGCGCGTCCAGATGTCGTCGATACCGGCGAGTTCGAGGACGTGTCGGACGGTCTCTCCACCCGCCAGTCCCAGTCCGCGCGGTGCCGGCTGGAGTTCGACCTCGACGCTGCCCGCTTTGCCCGTGGTCCGGAGCGCGACGGTGTGGGGCGTCCCACAGCCACACTCCCAGGATCCACAGCCACGGGAGACGTCGATGAGGTTCAGCTTGCCGACCTCGATGGCCTTCTGGATCGCACCGCCGACCTGGTCGTCGCGACCTTCCGCGTAGCCGACGAGCCCGTCCTTGTTGCCGACGACGACGACGCACCGGAACTTCACACGGCGGCCGGAGTCGGTCATCCGCTGGACCATGTTGATGTCCAGAACCTCGTCTTCGAGGTCCGGGACCAGCTGGTCTACGATTTCGGGTTCCTTCAGCGGCAGCCCGGAGTTGAGCGCCTCCTGCATGGAGTCGATCTCTCCGTCGGCGACCTTTCGGCCGAGCCGCGTCCGGGGTTCCCATCCGTTATGTCCACTCATAGTTCGATGTCACCTTCCAGTAGCGTCTCTCGGAGCTCGTCGAAGTGCTCCGGGAGCTCTGTTGCGTCGAAATCCCCGCTGTAGAGCGGCTCGTCGAGCTGCTCGGCGTACTCGGCGACGTGCTCGCCGCGCGTGCGCGGCCAGTCCGCGAGTACCGAGTCGTTGTGTGGGATTTCGAGTCCAGCGTCGATTGCGCCTTCCTGTACTGCGAACACTTTGCTTCCCGGGGTCGCCGTGTTGAGGCCGATGTCGAGGACTGCTTCCTCGACGCCGGCGTCCTGCGCACGAAGCCCTGCGAGGAGACCGGTGAGGTACGCCGCGGGCATGTTGCCCGTGGGTGCCTCCCAGCCGTACGCCTCCAGGTCGTTCGAGCGCGCACTCGCGACCGTCTCGTCACCGTTCGACCCAGTGACTATCAGCTGCGCCGTAGTCTGCGTGTTGCTCTTTCGAGCGACGAGTCGGGGCTTACCCGATTTGAGCAGGCGCAACCTCTGAGCGTAATCCGTTCGGGCCTCGCGGCGACGCCGCATCGGCACCGTGTATCGTGGTCCTGTCGCCATTATTGATCACCGTACTGATTGTCGATGTACCGTTCGAGGTCCGCGACACTGTCGAACTCGCCACCGCTGGCTTTGTCGTAGAGGTCGCGGTACTGCGAGCGATCGAGCTCGTCCTCGGCACGGAGTTCCTTCAGCTTGCTCCGCTGGGCACGGATCCGGGACTGCCAGTCCTGCTTCTTGTTCTGGCGGCCGCCGGCCTTGCCTTTGCGGGAACCGTGGCCCTTCTGGTGTCCGTACGCGCGCTTCTTCTGCCGCGCACGAGCACGGCCACGGGAGTTGCCGCTCGTTTCCTTGTCCGTAATCGCACCTTCGTCGACGAGGTCGCGGATGTCCTCACGGGTGATCGCGTCGGCGATGTCACCCTGTCGGTCGGGGTCGAACCAGACGCGGTTCTTCCCGACGTCGAGCACGTCCGCGGCCATCCGTTTCTGTGCACTGAGGTCCGTCATTCTTCTCCCTCCACTGCAACTTCGACGTACGTCGGATTGAGGACGCGGATACCGCGTTCCTCGGCGGTCTCCTCGATGCGCTCGCGCTTGCGAGCACCGACTTTCGAGGCGATGCGAACCGCCTGTGCGTCTCCGTCGACGCCTTCGAGGTCGTCGACGTTGTGGACGCGCACTTCCTCGAAGCCGCTCGGGTGCAACCCGCGTACTGCGGTCGGGGTGCGGTAGCCGGCTTCGACCATGTCGCCCTTGCCCTTGATGCCGCGGCGCTGCTTGCTGAGGTCGCCGCGCGGGGCACGCCAGGACTCGGGGACGCGCTTCTTCTTGTGGTAGTCCTGTCGATTGAACTGCGGCTTGCCCTCGCGAGCACGCTGTGCCAGCAGCCGGGAATCCTCGTCGTCGAGGTCCGGCGTCTTGTCGGCCAGGCCGCGGGGCTGCAGTTCGGTCTCGACGTCCTCCGAGGGAGCTTCCTCGGCTGCGGCGTCGTCTTCGACCTCGGCCTCCGTCTCCTCGGTGACCTCGAGGCCACCGACGTCGGCCTTGATACGGGCCGCGAGCGCGTTCCCGATACCGTCGACTTCTGCGAGTTCGTCCTGGCTCGCTGCCACGACGTCCTCGACGGTCTCGAAGCCGGCGTCGCGGAGCGAATCGGCCTTCGCGCTGCCGACGCCGCTGATGTCGGTGAGGTCCTCGTATGCCGCTTCGTCAGCGCCGTCTGCTGCTGTTTCTTCTGTGTCGTCAGCCATCAGGCGTCACCTCGGTTCGGTTTTTGCGTGATGTAGACGCCGTCCTGGAACACCCGAACGTCCTTGTCCTTGACGCGGGTGAGCTGTTCGATGTCGGCGGCCGTCTGGCCGACGTCTTCGATGTTCGGACCGGACAGCGTGATCACTTCGTCGTCGATCTGGACGGTCGTGTCCCCGTGGACCTCGGTCCGACGGGGTGCCTTCTCGCCGAGGAAGTTCTCGATGATGACTTCGCCGCCATCGTTGCGGACTTTCATCGGGAAGTGGGAGTAGTAGACTTCCATCTGGTACTCCCAGCCCTCGGTGACACCGTGGAACATGTTCTCGACGTGGCTCTCGAACGTACCCAGCGTCGACATCGTCTTGGCGTCGTCTTCGTCGCTCTCGATGACGACGGTGCCGTCGTCGGCGGACACCGAAACGTCTGGGTACCAGAGCCGTCGCGAGACGCTCCCTTCCGGACCCTCGACGCTCAGGTCGAGATGGTCGACCTCTGCGTTCACGTCTTCGGGGATTTCGAGTTCTGTTCGTGGCATTGTTAGTATACGTAGGCGATGACCTGGCCACCGATGCCCTCGTCGCGGGCCTCGTAGTGGCTCATGATGCCGTGGCTGGTCGTCACGACGAGCGTCCCGTAGTCACGGGCGGGGAGGAATCGCTTCTCCCACTTTTCGAACTCGTCGGCACCCGCCGAGTAGCGGGGCTTGACCGGGCCACATTCGTTGATGGCACCTTTCAGTTCGACCTCGAACTTGCCAGCTTTGCCGTCGTCGACGAAGCTGAAACCGTCGATGTACCCGCGGTCGTAGAAGACCTCGAGTACGCTCCCGATCTCGTTCGAGGCGGGCTCTATCGTCTGATTCAGGTGACCGACGCTCTCGGCGTTGTCGAGGCCCGAGAGTGCGTTGGCCAGTGGATCGTTCCCTGTCATGGTCAGCTATACTTCTTGAATCCCATACTGCGGGCGATCTCACGGAAGCACTGCCGGCAGAGCCAGATGTCGTACTTGCCGACCAGACCCTGCTCGCGACCGCATCGCTGGCAGGCTTCCAGCTGTTCCGTTCGCTTGGCGACCTGCTCGCCCGTCTCGTCCGTAGATTCGCTCTCGCTCATGCGCTCACCTCTACGTCGAAGGTCGACTCTACGTAGGCGACGGCGTCGGCGACGTCGAGCCGGTGGTTCGACGGAATCTGTCGGGTGGCCTTATCGCGCTTGGAGACGCGGTAGCCCGGACGCACCAGGTTGACGGTGACGTCCAGTCCGTAGATACCGACGTTCGGGTCGTACTCCTGGCTCGGGAACTCCGTGTGTTCCTCGACGCCGAAGCTGAAGTTGCCGGTGTCGTCGAACTGGGTCTCGGTCAGGTCGACCAGTTCGAGAGCGGTCCGCAGGAACTCCTCGGCGTCCTCACCGCGCAGCGTGACCTTCGCACCGATCGGGTCACCCTCGCGGATGTTGAACTCCGGAATCGTCCCCTCGGCCGTGGTCCGAACTGGCTGCTGGCCGGCGACCTCTTCGAGGATCTCCTCTGCCTTCGCCAGTTCTCGACCACCCTGACCGACGCCCATGTGGACGACGGCCTTCTCGATACGCGGTTGGCGCATCTCGTGGAAGTCGCCACCGGTATCGCTTTCGGAGCTCATTCGTCGTCACCTCCGGTGAAGTTCTCGTCGATGACGACGACGTAGTCCGCGATGGTCTCGTATCCTTCGCCCTCGTCCTGTTCGACGAGCACGTTGTTCGGTGCGCTACCGGGCGTGACCTGGATCTCCTCGATGGTTCCGATCTCGCCGGCGTGTGCGCCGTTGACAGCGGTAACGAGTGCGCCCTCTTCGTACTCGAAGTGGGCCACGATCTCCTCGCCGTCGTTACTCACGACGATGGAGTCGCCGCCGTCGTAGTCGCTACCGTCCTCGACGATGAGCGTTTCACCGTCGTGGAGCGTCAGCTGGACGTCGCCGCCCGTGACGTGCTGTTTGTTGACGATTTTGCCGAGCTTGCTGCCGGCAGACTCCTCGTCGATGGGGGTCAGTGCGAGCCGTCCACCCTCGCCGGGGAAGACACGGTAGAACTCCTCGCGTTCCGTGAACGCGAGAATGTCGAACATCCCGACGGGACGTTCTTCGTCACTGACTGCTGTACCGTTGATCAGTACGTTGTCCTGGTTGAGCGCGTAGCGGGCTTCCTTGCGGTTGTCCGCGTAGCCCAGCACGTCCCGCAGGACGATGAGCAGGGGAACCCCTGACTCGCCGTGGGGACCGGCACCGGCCTTCACGGTGAAGGTCTCGGTCTTGCGCTCGACCGGCCAGGATTTCGGGACCGAAAGTCGTTTCTGGTGATTACTCATGCTGAGTCATCCTCCGATTCGAGGCGCGCCTCGCGCTTGTCGTCCTCGAGGGTCAGCTCCGTCACGCGGACGTTGCTGGTCTCGAGCGGACGCGGGACTTCCTCGCCGTCTGCAGCTTCGACGGTGACGTCCTCGACCTGGATGGTCGCGGACCGCAGGTCGACGTCGAGGACTTCGCCCTCTTCGCCGGCGAAGTCACCGCGAAGCACTTCGACGGTGTCGCCCTCGTTCACGCGAACGTTGCGCTGTCCGTACTCCTCGCGGAGGTCGCTGGACAGCGTCGCGCGAACCTGCTTCTGCCGCTCGTGCAGCGGGGCGCGCTCCGTCTGGTTTCGCTGTTTGGTTGGTTGCTCGGTCATAGGTCTATACGATCATCGTTGCCGTCGACGCGACGCTTCCGAATCGCTCTGCGACTTCGCGAGCGATTGGGCCTTTCAGTTCGGTACCGCGCGGGTCCTCGTTATCGTCGACGATGACCGCGGCGTTGTCCTCGAACTTGACGCGGGTGCCGTCCGGGCGTCGGATCGGCTTCCGCTGGCGGACGACGACCGCTTCGAGCACCTGGCGACGCATCTCCGGCGTCCCCTTGGTGACCGAGACGGTGATCTTGTCGCCCAGCCCGGCCTTCGGGTGGCGGTTCATCGTCCCGGAGTAGCCCGAGACGCTGATGACCTTGAGCTCGCGTGCGCCAGTGTTGTCGGCGCAGTTGATGAGCGAGCCCTTCTCGAGGCCCTGCGTGACGTCTGCTTTGAGGGCTTCCATTAGTCGTCACCCTCCTGTTTCTCGACCACTACGTGAGACTTCGTCTTCGACAGTGGTCGGGTCTCTGCTATCGTGACCGTGTCGCCGTCCGACAGGTCCAGGCACGCGGGTGCGTGCGCCGGAACGCGGCTACGCCGCTTCATCTGTCGGTCGTATTTCGGCACCTTCACGTCGTACTCTCGCTCGACGACGACGGTCTTGTCCATGTCCGTGGAGGCGACTGTTCCTTCGAGGGTCTGACCGCGCACGGAAAGCGTTCCGTGGAACGGACAGTTCTCGTCGTCACAGGTAGCCTCTGGTTCTCGTACGTTCAGTCCTAGCGCCATTTCGAATCACCTGTTTGTTCCGTGCGTCGTGCAGGACGGGCGACCAGTCGGCTGCCGTCGACGGTGACGACACCGGACGGGAGCGCGAACTCGAAGGTCGCGTCGTCCTTGGGCACGTGCCACACCCGGTCGGCTCCCTCGATACCCAGCGTTCGTGTCGTCTCCGTGACGACCTTCCCCTCGATTCCGATCACGTCGGGATTCGAGGCGGCCGCGACGGTCACGTCGAGGCCGATGAGTTCGTGTCGCGGGAGCGTCTCGGGTGTCAGCGGCATTACTGCTCCTCCGAATCGAGCTGGCCGTCCTCGCCCTGGATCGTCTTGATCCGGGCGATGGCCTTCCGCAGCTCCTTGATCTCGCCGGGGTTCTCCGGCATCCCACCCGCGGCCTTCACGGCCTGGGCGTTCAGCAGCTCCGTCTCCAGCTCTTCGAGTTCCGCCTCTCGCTCGGCGGGCGTCATGTCGCGAATCTCTTCGGGATGCAGGATGGTCATTCTTCGTCACCCTCCATCTCGTCCATCAGTTCCTCGGCTTCCGCCTCGGTCTCCTCGTCGAGTTCCTCCTCGACGGCGTCGTCGAGTTCGTCGATGTCGACGTCCTCGACGTCATCGTCGGAGGGGACGTCGACGTCTTCTTCGACGACTTCCTCTTCGACGACGTCCTCGGTCGTCTCCTCGGCGTCCTCGGATTCGGAGTCGGCTTCCGCAGCCTCGTCCTCGCCCTCGGGCTCGCCTTCGAGGAGTTCTTCGACGGAGTCGCCTTCGACGTCGGCGACGTAGTCCTCGACCTCGACGTCGTCGTAGATCTCGAAGTCGTCGGGCAGTTCGGCGTTCGGCGGAATGATCTTCACCTGGACGCCGATGGTGCCCAGCTTCATGACCGCGACGCCGACGCCGGAGTCGACGATCTCCTCTGCGGGTTCACCGTTGTGCTTGATGTAGCCACGGTTGAACTTCTCCACGCGGGAGCGTGCGCCCGTGACCTTCCCGGAGAGGACGATCTCGGCACCGAGCGCGCCCGACTCCATGATGCGGTCGATCGTGGTGTGGCCTGCCTTGCGGAAGTACCAGCCACGTTCGAGCGCGTTGGCGAGTCGGTCGGCGACGATGCGAGCGTTCAGGTCCGGCTCGTCGACCTCTTGCACGTCGATCTGCGGGTCGTCGAGGTTGAACCGCTCTTCGAGTTGGGTCGTGATCTTCCGGATGTTCTTCCCGCCCTTGCCGATGACCATCCCTGGCTTCTCGGCTTTGAGGACGATCTGGGTTCCCATCGGCGTCTTGGCGACGTCCATGCCGCCGTAGCCGGCGCGACCCAGTTCCTCGGCGAAGAACTCGTCGATCTGCGTCTTCTGAAGACCGTCTTCGATGAACTGCTGTTCGTCTGCCATTATTCGGCCACCTCCTCGAGGATGAGTTCGACGTCGACCAGCGGGGAGTTCCACGCGGTCGCACGCCCCATCGCGCGGGGCTTGCGGCCGGGAGACTCGCCGACCTTGTGGGCTGCGACGTGCAGAATCTCCATCGCTTCACCGTCGAAGCCCTGGTGATCTGCGTTGCCGATGGCGTTCTCCAGCAGGTCGATGAAGGCTTTGCTGGCCTTCTCGGGGAAACGCCCGGCGTCCCAACCGTCGATGTTCTTTCGGTGACCGACGCCCGAGTTGTGGGACTTGAAGGGGACGGCCCGCTCGCCCTCGATGACCTCGTTGAGGTACTCGATGGCGTTGCCGGCTGTCATGCCCTTGATCTCACGGGCGATGGCCTTGCTGTGCTTGTGGCTCATCTGACGCTCCCGAAGCATGGCTTTCGCCGTCGTGTCCGGGTCGGCGTCGACTGAGTAGCTGATTCCCATGGTTTACTTGAGGGGCACGAACTTCGAGGAGCGCGTCGCTCCGATGCCGGCCTGCCCGTGTTCGACCGACGTCCGGGTGAGCTGGAACTCGCCGAGGTAGTGTCCGATCATCTCGGGCTCTACCTTGACGCGTTCGAAGCTCTGCCCGTTGTGGACGGCGAAGGTCAGGTCGACCATCACCGGCAGCACCGGCATGTCGCGCAGGTGCGTCCGAATCGGGTCGTTCGCCGTCGCTTCAGGTTCTGCGTCACGGGCCTCGTCGAGGAGCTTCTCCTTCTCGACGCTCAGGCCGCGTTCGATACTTCGCCGCTGACGCGCGGGGAGCAGTTCGACGACCTCGTCGAGCTCCATATCCTGCAGCTCGTCGAGCGTGTAGCCGCGATAGGTAAACTCACCTTCGTGGCCGATTTGGTAGTCCGAACTCATTTGTTGTCACCTCCGCGACCGGTGCGGCGCGAGGAGATGTCCCCGACCTTCCGGCCCGGCGGAGCGTTGCGCGAGACGGACTTGGGCCGACCGGGGTGCTGGCGGCCACCGCCACCGAACGGGTGGTCGACGGCGTTCATCGCCACACCTCGGACGTTCGGCCACTTCGTCCCGCGAGCTTTCATCTTGTGGTACTTGTTGCCGGCCTTGACCATCGGCTTCTCAGTTCGACCGCCACCGGCGACGACGCCGATGGTGGCGCGACACTGCGGGTCCAGGCGCTTGATCTCTCCCGACGGGAGCTTGACGACCGCGACGTTGCGGTCGTGGGTCAGCAACTGGGCGTTGACACCGGACGCGCGGGCGAACTTCCCGCCGTCACCGGCGCTGGCCTCGACGTTGCAGACCGGGACGCCTTCGGGAATCTCCGCGAGCGGGAGTGTGTTACCCGGCTTGATCTCCGCGGAGACGCCGACCTGCATCTGGTCGCCCACGCCCACGCCTTCCGGCGCGAGCACGAGGCGCTGGTCGCCGTCCTCGAACTCGACGGCGGCGACCGGGGCGCTGCGGGCGGGGTCGTGTTCGATGTCCACGACTGTCCCCGATACGAGGTCACCTTCTTCGACGGTGCGATGCGAGAGGTCTGCCTTGTAGCGGTGCGATGGCGCCCGGAATGTGGACGTCCCGCGACCGCGTCGTTGTCCCTGGATTCGTCGTCCCATAGGTCAGAACACCCCGATTCGAGAGGCGACTTCCTGGGCGTCGTCGTCCTCGCCGAGGGTCACGGTGGCCTTCTTCGTGCCGTTCATCGTGACCATCGTCGTGACGTTGACGACCTCGACTTCGTACTGCTCGGAGATGGCGTCAGCGATCTCGGGCTTGCTCGCACCGGTGTCGACGATGAACTGGAGCTTGTTCTCGAAGTCCATCTTGTCCATCGACTTCTCGGTAACGTGCGGATGCTTCAGAATGCCCGTCATCGGTCGGCCACCTCCTCGACTGCGCTCTCCGTCCAGACCGTGAGTCGGCCTGCCTGGGTACCCGGCGCGAGGTCTTCCGCGTTGACCTCTGCGGCGGTCGCCACGTCGGCACCGGCGAGGTTGCGAGCCGCACGGGACGGCTCTTCGCTGGTGACGAACAGGATCGACTTCGGTCGGCGCTTCTTGCGGCCACGGGCCTTCCCCTGACCGGCTTTGATCGTCGTCTCGTCCGCGCGCTCGATGTCGGCGTCGACGCCGAGAGCTTCGAGCACGTCGACGACCTCCTGGGTCTTCACCAGGTCTTCGAAGTCGTCGGAGACGACGAGCGGGAGCGAGGCATCGTCGTCGAACTGGTGACCGCGCTCGGCCACCAGTTCGGCGTCCGTGGTCGCCGCGATGGCGCTTCGGATCGCCTGCTTTCGCTCTTTGTCGTTGACGTCGAGTCCGCGGTCCTTGCCCGCCTTCGGCGGGTGCGCCCGACGACCTTCGACGGCCTGAGGGACGCGTCGCGCCTGGCCGTCCTGTCGGGGGACGTGGGCCATGCCACGACCGCTGCCGAACGATTCGGCCGGCGTTCGCAGGCCCGCGTACTCGTCTGTACCGTAGTCCTGTTTTCGGTTGGCCTGTGCGGCGAGAACGGCGTTCTCGATGAGGTCCGGCCGGTAGGTGGTCTCGAAGACCGCCGGCAGGTCGAGTTCGCCTGCGTCGTCGCCGTTCAGGTCACGTACTGTTGCCTGCATAGTTTATCCCTGATTCGATGCCGTGGAGACGTAGCGCACCTCGGGGTCGAGGCGCGGTTGGTCGTTCGGTCGGACCGCGGGGCGGAGGCGCACGACGCGCTTCTCCGGACCCGGCACGGAGCCCTTGACCAGCGTGTACGGTCCGTCGACTTCGCCGTAGTTGACGAAGCCACCGTCGACGCTAGCGTCGTCGCCCTCACCGATGTCGATGAGGCGCTTGTTGAGCTCGGTGCGCTGATGGTAGCCCATCTGGCCCTGCTGCGGAACGGTCGAACGCACGCGCGATGGGTTCCACGGGCCGAGGTTACCGATTCGGCGCCGCCAGCCCTGGCGGGCGTGCTTGCCCTTCCGCTTCTGGACGCCCCAGCGCTTGACGGGGCCCTGGGTCCCTTTACCTTTGGTGACTGCGGCGACGTCGGCGTACTCGCCGGCGCGGAACACGTCGTTCATCGCGTGTTCGCCGCCGTCGTTCACCAGTTCGAGCCCGAAGTCGAGGCGGTCGCCGAGCGAGCCGCCGCCGATTCGGGTCTCCATAACGTCCGGTTCCTTCTTTGGTACGCTGGAGAGCTGGGACGGGACGGTGTGCGTCACCAGACGCACGTCCGCGAGGTCGCCAGTTTCGAGCGCATCCCTGATCTGTTCCTCTGCCGCGGCAGCGTCGTGCTCGCCCGGAAGGTCCAGAGCGCGGTCGAGTTCCGAGTGGAACTCGTCGGCCCAGACCTCGGTGAGCGGACGCTGCCCGTACGGCGTGTCTTCGTAGGCTCGCAGTGCGACTGCGCGCATTGGCGGGGTTTCGACGACCGTCACCGGGACGGTCTCCTCCATCCCCTCGCGGGCGGAATTGGGCTCGTCGTTGATCATAACGACGTGGGTCATCCCGGCCTTGTAACCGGCGAAGCCCTGCAGCCCAGGCTGCCCGTCGTCGTCCGGCCAGCTATTGAACCGCGGGGTTTCGCTGACCGCACGCTTGCGGGGGCCGAACCCCAGCGAGCCTTTGCGTGGTCTGCTTGGTTGTGGCATGTTGTCTCACTCCGTGAGTGTGAGGGAGGCGAGCGTTGCGAACATCGCTTCTTCGGTTCGCACCACGTCGCTTCCCTGATTCGGGATCGTATTCAGCCAGAGGTCGAATCGAGCACCGTCGGAGGTATCCTCCAACGAACCCGGCCTCGCTTGGCTCGGGCGGACGCCGTTCGATTCGTCATGGTCTTCGGTGACCGCATCCGGGGTGATGCCACAGATGTCGGGCAACCCGCGCTCCGGCGAGCCGAACACGACGGTCATTCCGTCGGCGTCGGCAATGGAGTCGACGACTCGGCCGAGACGGCCGAGAGTGAGCTCTTCACCGTACCGTGAAGCGGCAACGGTGAGACCTGCATCGTCACGCGCGAGCGCCGCGTCGAGGTCCGCACGGTCGACGGCGAACCCCGCAAAGGGTTCGTCGACGAGCTTCGCCCGGACCGGTCTCCGCGAATAGATCCTGACGGATACGCGCTCCCCCTGATCGACCTCCATCTCCGGAGGGACGACCAGGGAGACCGGGTGTTGCAATCCGCAATTGACCCGAACGCGCCCATCAGATCCGACCTCGGTCACGATTCCCTGTCTTAACGACCCCGAATCGTTCGATCCGGAGCCGGTCTGTGGTGTGACGCGGAGCGGCGGCAAGACGCCCGCGAACTCCAGTTCGTCCCGCCTGTCCCACACCTCCTTTCGGAGGTAGGGGGGCGTGGCGGCGTACCGCAGCACGGTTTCGACGAACCCGCCGCCCCACTTCCGTTCCCCGTCGGGGTCCGGAAAGACCGTGAGACGGTCCGCCCGGAAAACGGTGGCCGCACGGGCCACGTAGCCGAGTTTGCGAGTTGCCTCGCGTTTGTCCTCGGCCTCCCGGGAGAGAGACGACGGCACGAGCACGCTGACTGTCATGCCGTGACGCTTCCACGTCACGCCACTAGACTGTGCCGATTACTCGCTCATCCGGAGTTAAAAAGACCCCGTTTCAATTCCGCGATGGGACGCTCTCGCATGGGAACGAAGACCTCACGCGGCCGAATCCCGTGGGATTGGTACCCGTCCCCTCGGCCCGCCGTCCCACGATTAGCGCCCACTTTCGCAAGTCTTTTATTCTCATCCCCGGTTTGTAGGTATGCGAAGCGCGCCCCGGCGAGGGGACGCAAACGAAGTGAGCGCTGGTGGTGTAGTGGTATCACAGGACCCTGCCACGGTCCTAACCCGAGTTCAAATCTCGGCCAGCGCACTTCTGTCGCGAACAAATTCGTGAGCGACAGATTTGTCCCCGAATTTGAACGAGAGAAGACGCAGCCCGCACAACGAAGTGAGCAGGACCGTCTTCGCGTGGTTCAAATCTCGGCCAGCGCATTTCTGTCTCTAACAACGTCGTGAGCGACGGAGCTGTCGTCAGACAGCGTGCCACTCGCTGCGACGGCAGCCCGGAACGGCTGTGAGTGCTCGTCGCGACGGTGGGTGCTTTCGGAGCACGTCCTGCCGAAGCGGTACCGTCGAGCAAGCCGAAAATGGGGAAAGTCAGTCGAACAGACGCCGAAGTCGGCGGCGAAGCAGTCCTTTTCGTGACGACGTAGTCCTGCCGTCGGCGAGGAGGCCCTGATACTCGCGACGTTGTCGTTTGAGGGCGGATTCGTACTGGTCGATGACGGCTTGCAGCTCCATCTCTTTGCGATGCAGTTCGTTCTGCAGCCGTTTGAGTTCCGCTTCGTACTCATTTGCGTGGTGGTTCACGGACGTCGGTCGCCCAGGCCCGGGTCGGGACGGGCGGCCGTCGAGGGTCGTGGCGGGTCCGTTCGGTCCGGCGTTCGCGTCGGTCGGAGGGTCGGTTCCGATCATCGATACAGTCGAGAATCGCTATCATGCGACGATAAGCGTACGGCAGACGACCGCACTACGGACGTCAGACACCACCAGCAGCAAAACGGTCATGCGTATGTAGGTCTACGACTCCGTCATGGACGCCGTACAGGTCTTGCACGTCGACGACGACGAACTCGTCTGTGAGTTGACGGCGTCGGTTCTGGGAGAGGCAGACGACATCACGGTCGAGTGGGTTACCGACCCGACGACGGCGATGGAGTGGATCGACGGCGGCGTCGACTGCGTCGTCAGCGATTACGACATGCCGCGGATGGATGGCCTCGAGTTACTTCAACGCGTGCGCGAGCGGCATCCGGAACTGCCGTTCCTGCTGTTCACTGGCAAGGGGAGCGAGGAGATCGCGAGTGACGCGATTTCGGCGGGCGTGACGGACTACCTCCAGAAGGGGACCGGAACTGAACAGTACGAATTGCTGGCGACGCGTATCAGGAACGCGGTGTCGGGCTATCGCGCGGAGAGCGACCTGGCGGAGAGCAAGCGCCGTATTCGGACGCTACTGTGCAACCTCCCGGGGATGAGCTATCGCTGTCTGAACGAACCGGAGTGGCCGATGGAGTTCGTCAGCGAAGGGTGCAAACAGTTGACCGGCTACGAACCGGATGAACTGGAATCCGGGGGCATGGTCTGGGGACGCGACCTCATCGACGAGCGGGACGCCGATAGATTGTGGGACGAAGTGCAGGACGCCATCGCCGAGACGAACCCGTACGAATTGGTGTACCGCATCCGGACGCGAACGGGCGACCTGAAGTGGGTGTGGGAACAGGGTCGAGGCGTTTTCGAAGACGGGGACCTCGTCGCGCTGGAGGGGATCATCATGGACGTGACGGATTACGAGGACCCGTCCGGCGACGTCGAGCGACCCCGGAAGTTCGACGCACGCGTCGCGAGCAGGATCGAAGCCGAGATCGAGACGGCCCGCGAAGCGATCACGGCGCTCGACGACGCCGACGAGGAGTCGCGGACGCGTGCACTCGACGCACTCGAACGGGCGACCGAACGACTCGCCGACGCTCGGTCAGCGTCGGAAACGGCCGGCGAGTGAGTGTCACACCGCAGTGAGCGAGAGGACCACCATAGTTCCGCGGGGGTCGGCGGTCTCGAACCCGAGCTCACCGCCGGACGCGTTCACGATCCAGTACACCAGCCAGAGGCCGATTCCGCTTCCGTGTTCGAGCGGCGTCTCCAGCGAGTCGCCGAGCACCTCGTACTCGAGGGAGGGGATTCCGGGTCCGTCGTCGGTGACCGCCAGTTCGACGGTTCCGTCACGGCGGGTGGCGGAGAGTTCGACGGTCGGTTCGTCGGTGTCGTTGTGGACGATGGCGTTCTCGACGACGTTCTCCAGGGCCGTTTCGAGAAGCGATTCGTCAGCTGCCTGGACGGTGACTCCGTCGGGAACGTCGTCGAGGAGGTCGGCGGATGGATGGCGATGCTGGTATCGCGCGATGACGCGGTCGACGAGGGTCGACAGGTCGACGTCGATGGGGTCGAGCCGTCGGGGTTCGAGCGTCGATTCGATCCGGCTGGCCTTGTCGCTGAGTGCCGCGACGTCGTGGGCCGTCTCCGAGATAGTCGCGGCGTAATCCCTGCGCTCGTCGTCGAGCGACTCCTCCAGGTGCCGGGCGTAGCTCAGTATCGTCGCCATGTCGTTTCGGAGATTGTGCCGGAGCAACCGATTCGAAACTTCGAGTCGCTGCTCGTAGGCCTTCCGCTGGGTCACGTCCCGGAAGGCGACGAGTTCGCCGATGTGCTGGTCGTGGTAGTCGGTGAGCGGCGACCGGCGCACGGAGTAGTACCGTGACGAACCGCCGACCGTCGTTTCGTAGATCGCCCCGTCGGAGAGGTCGGACTCGGGGAGCGCCTCATCGGTCGCCATGCCGACACGGAGGTCGGTATCGAGTATCTCACGGACGTTCTGGTTGTACTCCGTGAGGACGCCGTCGTCGTCGAACACGAGGACGCCGTCCCCGAGTTCCGCGATCATGTGCTTGCGGGCGACCGGGGCGAGGTCGAGGAAGTTGTATCGGAAGAGTGCAAGTGCGAAGAGAACGCCTGTTAGGGTGAACGTCGACGTCGTCAGATCGAGGTTGGGGACCGGCGACAGTCCGATCGTGAAGGCCGCGTTCGCCGCGAGCGGCAGGAGGGCACCCGCGACGAGAATCGCGGCCTGCCGCTTGTACAGTCGCGAGGCGTCGAAGAAGACCTGGACGAGCAGGGCCACGCCTGCGAGTACCAGTCCGTAAGCGTAGGTGATGTGGACGAGGTATCCGAGCGCGAACGCAGGTTCGGCGATGACGAGGGCTGCCGTGCGGTCGAACGTTACGTCGGTCCAGACGAGGTGGTGGTAGTCGTTCGTCCAGAGCAGGACGTTGATGAGTATCGGGTCGAGCGCGAGGAGGGCGCTTCGCCGTTGGGTCAGCCACTCGTCGCGGTTCGAGTACGCGACGGTCAACACGAACCAGAGCGTGGGTATGGTCACGCTCACGGCGACCCCGATTCGGTACCAGAACAGCTGATGGCCGAGCCTCGGCGAACTCAGTTGGACGACGTACAACAGCGACCACAGCCCGACCGCGCTCATCAACACGGCGAAGGGCCCGGCGACGGGCTCCGAGCGGTGCTGCAACGTGACGACCACCACCAGCACCATCGAGATCAGCCCTGCCAGTAAGGGTGCAAGCAGGTACACCGACCACTGCTCCAACGCCATCCCGTCTCACCTCTCGCGCGTTCGATAGTAAAAGTAGGGGGGCAATCACCGAACGGCGAGGGCCGCGTCGTCAGTAGAACTCTCGAACGAGGTCCATCGCGCCCTCGGGCGCGCCGTCGGGAATCTCCGACATGTTGCTGTCGATGCCGTGGCGCTCGCTGTAGGGGACGCTCTCGTCGTCCTGATAGATGACGCCCATGTACTCCTTGTCGGCCTCCAGAATCTTGTCCTTCGCCGACTCGCGGTCGTTGGGGCTGTGGTTCGTCTCGTCGAGGTCGACGATGGCGTCGCGGAAGTAGTTGTAGGTGTCGACGTCGTTGAACGTCACGCAGGGGCTGAACACGTTGACGAAGCCGAAGCCGTCGTGTTCGATGGCCTGCTGGACGATCTCGGTGTGTCGCTGGGAGTCCGAGGAGAACGACTGCGCGATGAACGTCGCGCCGGAAGCCAGCGCCAGCGCGAGCGGATTGACCGGCGGCTGGCTCGGTCCCTCAGGCGTCGTCGAGGTCTCGAAGTCCGAGCGGGAGGTCGGCGACGCCTGTCCCTTCGTCAGGCCGTAGATGCGGTTGTCCATGACGACGTAGGTCATGTCCACGTTCCGGCGGACCGCGTGGACGAAGTGACCTGCGCCGATGGAGTAGCCGTCGCCGTCGCCGCCCGCGACCATCACTTCGAGGTCGGGGTTGGCGAGCTTGACGCCGGTCCCGACGGGGAGCGCCCGACCGTGGACGCCGTGGAGCGCGTAGGAACGCATGTACGTCCCGATCTTGCCGGAACAACCGATACCGGCGACGACGAACGTGTTGTCGGGGTCGTTGCCCGTGTTCGCCAGGGCCTTCATCATCCCGTTCATCGTCCCGAAGTCGCCGCAGCCGGGACACCAGGTGGGCTGTACGTCGGACTTGAAGTCGGTGAATCGAACGTCGGAGCTCATTGTGCCACCTCGCCGGTCTCGGCGAGAACGTCTTTGACCTCTGCCGCGAGTTCGTCCGCCTTGAAGCGGACGCCCGTGTACTTGTTGATGCGCTCGACACGGGTGAGCGTGTCGTGTTCGATGAGGTCCGCGAACGGACCGTTGGCGTTACACTCGACGACGATGGTCGTCTCGGAAGCGTCGATCTCCTCGCTGAGGTCGGGTCGCGGGAAGATGTACGGGACCGAGATGAACCGCACGTCGTAGCCGTCGTCTTCGAGCAGGGTGAGCGCCTCCGTCATCGCGCCCTCGTTCGAGCCCCACGAGATGACGAGCGTGTCGGCTTCGGGATTGCCGAACTCCCGGTAATCAAAGTTCTCGCGCTCGCGTGCGGTGTCGACCTTGCGGTCCCGTTTGTCGACCTGCTCGACGCGAACCTCGGGGTCTTCCGTTCGGCGGCCGAGCGCGTCGTGTTCGAGGCCGGTCGTCATGTGCGCGCCGCCGCTCGTGCCCGGGAACGCGCGCGGACTGACGCCGTCCGCCGTCGGGAAGTGCGGCTGGAACTGTTCGTTCTCGTTCTGCCAGTCTGCGATGGACTCCTCGTCGACGACCTTCCCGCGCTCGACCTCGACCTCGTCCATGTCGAACTCCTCGGGCGGGTACGTCTGCTCGGTGACCGCCAGCGAGAGGTCCGACGTGAGATAGACCGGAATCTGGTACTTCTCGGCGAGGTTGAACGCCTCGATGGTCTTGTGGAAACACTCGGCGACGGTGGTCGGCGCGAGGACGAACCGCGGGACCTCGCCGTGACCGCCGTGGAGCAGCATGTTCAGGTCGCCCTGTTCCTGCTTCGTCGGCATCCCGGTCGAGGGGCCGGAGCGCATCACGTCGACGATGACCAGCGGCGTCTCGCTCGTCGCGACGAGCCCGAACGTCTCGGTCATCAGGTCGATGCCGGGCCCGGACGTGGCCGTCATCGAGCGTGCGCCCGCGCGTGCGCCACCGAGGGCGAGGTTGATCGCCGCCAGTTCGTCCTCCGCCTGGACGACCGTCCCGCCGAACTGTTCGATGCGGCCGGTCAGATACTCCATCACTTCCGTCGCTGGCGTGATGGGATAGCCCGCGTAGAAGCGACAGCCCGCCGCGATCGCGCCCATTCCGATGGCCTGGTCGCCGTTGAGGAGGACGTAGTCCTCGTCGGTACAGATGAGTTCGTACGGATAGTCGTAGTCGAACTCCTCCTCGACGTACTCCCGGCCGAGTCGAGCCGCCGTCTCGTTGTTCTCGACGATGGCCTGTCCCTTGCTCCCGAATCGTTTCTCCAGGGCTTCGTCGAGGTTCTCGATGGGGAACCCTGCCACTTCACACGCTGCGCCGAGGGCGACGACGTTGCGCATGATGGCCCCGCCGGCCTCCTCGGCCAGTCGCTTCAGCGGAACCGGGAGTCCGATCATCTCGTCCGGAATCTCGACGTCGCGCATCGTCGAGCGCTCGTCGTCGTAGATGATGAAACTCCCCTCGTGGAGTTCGTCCATGTTCTCCTCGATGGTTCGTTCGGTCAGTGCGATGAGGATGTCGAGTCGGTCGACGACGCTCTCGACGGGTTCGGCCCCCGTGCGGACTTTGTACGCCGTGTATCCCCCACGAATACGTGACGCGAAGTCCTTGGACGTGAATACGTGCCGCCCAGCGCGTGATAATGCCTGCGCAAATATCTTCCCCGTAGAATCGATGCCGTCGCCGGCTTCACCACCAATCGCCCAGTTAAGGTCGTCGGGCATTGTAAGTACGAACTTCCAACCCGCTAAGCAAAAGGCTTCTGTCCTTATGGGAGGTATGACCATCGGTTACATACCACGTTCACCGCGATTTCGAACGTGGATCTCGCTGTTGCGGGAGCGAAAACGCCTTCCCGTCGAGAATCCACCCGGACAACATGGAAGATACCCCAGTCACCATCGCGGCCGTCAGCGACGTCGGCCCGGACGCGATCGCGCTCGAGTTCGAGACGCCCGACGGCTTCGAAGCCCGTCCCGGACAGTTCGTCAAGCTCACGCTGTCCGTGGACGGCGAGGACGAATCTCGGTTCTACACCCTCTCCTCGCCCGACGTGGACGGGAGCTTCGAGATAACGGTCGCCATCGACCCGGAGGGAGAGGTCGGACCGCACCTGCTGGACCTCGAAGCCGGCGACGACGTGCGACTCTCCGGCCCGTTCGGCAACGCCTACTACGAGGACGAGGACCGCGTCGTCGTCATCGCGGGCGGTCCCGGCGTCGGCCCGGCCATCGGTATCGCCGAGCGCGCGCTGGCCGACGGCAACGAGGCCGCCGTGGTCTACCGAGACGCTGCACCGCTTCACGAGGACCGACTGGACGCCATCGAAGCGAACGGCGCGTTCGTCCGCGTGCTCGACGCAGACGCCGACCTCACGCCCGCCGTGACCGACGCGCTGGAAGACGGCGAGCAGGTGTTCGTCTACGGCTTCGCCGACTTCCTCAGCGACGCCACGGACGCCATCGCCGCAGCGGGCGGCGAACCCGACGCCGCGAAGGTCGAGAACTTCGGCTAGTCGGACCCGTTCTGGTCACTCGCTGTCGGTTACGAGTGCCTGCCGAACTTTCTCGGCTGTATCGCGGTCGTCGACGACGAGGAGGAACTGTCCATCCCAGTCGCCCTCGGCTATCTCGGCCGCCAGCGACCCAGCGATGTCGTAGCGGCCCGTTTCTTCGCCGTCGAACTCGACGACTATCTCGAACGCCTCTCTGTCCTCGTCGACCCCGTCGGTCCGGAACGTCTCGCTGACCGACGCCGTCGCCTCGTCCGACAGCGTGATCGGAACGGAGTATCTTCCGCTACGCTCTTTGACGGCACCGACGTTCCTGACGTCGCCGCCATCGAAGAGAAGATGACGCTCGTCGGGGCCGTCGAGCCAGACCACGAACCGCTTTTCCCGACCGGTCGTCCCTTCGTTGTGGGACGTCGTGGCCGATTCACTCCCGTTCCGGTCTGTGTCCATCGAATCTCCCGTCCCGGCACCCTGACAGCCCGTGAGTGCCAGGGCTGCGGTGCTCGTGACTGCCCGGAGGACGGTTCGTCTGGAGGGCGACATGGCCGAACGTTCTCATTCACTGCCACAAATGCATTCTGACTGGAGGGGCGAGCGAACTCGTTCGATGGGCAACGGCGTCGACGGCGGTCCGGTCACGCGACCTTGATGAACGTCGCGTTGCCGTCCTGGTGCAGTCTGATCCGGTAGCCCGCGTAGGTGAACGAGACTTCGACCTGCGCTTCGGGGGCCGGAGGGTTCGAGAAGACGTTGTCCACCATCCCGTCCACGGTCTCGTGCACCGACGGGAGTTCGTCGACTTCGACCCCTTCGAGGTCGGCAATCGTCTCGACGACGTCGTAGACGGGGTCCTGCAGGGACGGGTCGAACGTGTAGTGGTAGGTTGGGCCGTCTTCACTGGAATCGCTCATAGCTTAGTGTACGCAGGCGACGGTATTTTAGGTTGGGTAGGGTTGACATATCTGACTACCGCTGTGCAGGTATCCGGTGGCCACACGGGGACGTTCCCAGAGCGTTCCGCTGGCGACCGCTCCGAAGGGCCGGTTCAGTGTTCCCCGACGAACTCGACCAGCACGCCGCCGGTCGAAGCGGGATGCAGGAAGGCGACCTCGTGGCCCCACGCACCGGGGCGCGGTTCCTCGTCGATCAACTCGACGCCGCAGTTTCGGGCCGTGTCGAGCGCGGCCGCGACGTCGGCGGTCGAGAGCGCGACGTGGTGGATGCCTGGTCCGTTGCGGTCGAGGTAGCGGGCGACGGTTCCGTCCTCGTCGAGCGGTTCGAGGAGTTCGAAGTAGCTTCCCTCGAGTTCGAGGAAGACCACACGCAGGTCGTCCAGTTCCTCCTCGTGGACGAGCGGCGCGTCGAGCAGGTCGCCGAACAGGTCGGCAAGGGCGTCGGCGTCGTCGGTGGCGATGCCGGTGTGGTGGAACCTCATACGAGAGGGTGACCCCGCCGGGACAAAAATCGGTGGGCTACTCGGCGAGGCGGTCGTCCAGTCCCTGCTCGAACCGGCCGAAGGCATCGGCGAACGGCCCGGAGACTGGGTCGTGGATGAGGCCGGCCGCTTCGAGGGCCTCGACGAGCGCCGCCAGCGGCCGCCGCTCGCCGAACGGCTGGGCGTGCAGTTCGAACGACCCCTCGTGGAACTCCAGATATCCGCTCAGGAACGCGGCCACGCAGTCGTTCTCCAGCAGCGGCCCGCCGCGGTCGAACAGCACAGTTCCCTGGGCGGGCAACAGACAGAGCGTCACGTCCCGCTCGTCGGTACTGAGTTCGGTCACGACGAACCCCTCGTTGACGACGCGGCGGCCGAAGTGCCAGACGGTCTCGCCGTCACAACAGATGGAGCCGGTCGCCATCAGATACGATTGAACGCGTTCGCGTGCGGCCGCGGTCTCGGCGAGTGCGAGTCGGTCCGAAGACTCTCCATTCCGGAGCGGTTCGTCGACGAGTTCCCCGACAGCGATTCCCCCACCGTCCATGGCCAGAGCAATGGACGCGGGCGAGCGTAAGCGTTGCGCCGTCTAGACGGCCGCACCGGGGCGGTACTCCCCGAAGACGTCGCGGAACACGTCGCATATCTCGCCCGTCGTCGCGTAGGCTTTCACCGCGTCGACGACGTAGGGCATGACGTTCGCGTCGCCCTCGGCGGCCTCGCGGAGCGCCGCCAGCGCGTCGTCGACCGCCTCGCCGTCGCGCTCCTCGCGCACCGCAGCGACGCGTTCGCACTGGCGGCGTTCGTCCTCCTCGGAGACGGTTTCGAGGTCCGCGTCCGGGTCCTCCTCGACCGTGTACTCGTTGACGCCGACGATGACGCGTTCGCCCGAGTCGATCTCGCGCTGGCGCTCGAAGGCGACGTCCTGGATCTGGCGCTGGACCCACTGCGATTCGATCGCTTCGCGCATCCCACCCTTCTCGTCGACGGTATCGAGGAGATCGAACGCATCGGCCTCGACCTCGTCTGTCAGGCTCTCGACGTAGTAGCTCCCGGCGAGCGGGTCGATGGTGTCGGCGACGCCGGACTCGTGGGCGAGAATCTGCTGCGTTCGGAGCGCGGTCCGGACGCTCTGCTCGGTCGGGAGCGAGAGAGCCTCGTCCTTCCCGTTGGTGTGGAGGCTCTGCGTGCCGCCGAGGACGGCAGCGAGTGCCTGATACGCGACCCGAACGACGTTGTTCTCGACCTGCTGGGCGGTCAACGTCGAGCCGGCGGTCTGCGTGTGGAACTTCAGCTGTTTCGCGGCGGCGGTCTCGGCGCCGAATCGCTCCTCCATGATGGTGGCCCACATCCGTCGCGCGGCGCGGAACTTCGCGACCTCTTCGAGGACGTCGTTGTGCGCGGCGAAGAAGAACGACAGTTGGGGGACGAACTCGTCGATGTCGAGGCCTGCTTCGAGGGCGGCCTCGACGTACTCGATGCCGTTACCGAGCGTGAACGCGAGCTCCTGTGCGGCGGTCGCGCCGGCCTCACGGATGTGATAGCCGGAGATAGAGATCGTGTTGAACTTCGGCACCTCGTCGGCACAGTACTCGAAGACGTCGGTGATGATGCGCATCGACGCCTCCGGCGGGTAGATGTAGGTGTTGCGCGCGACGTACTCCTTGAGGATGTCGTTCTGGATGGTTCCGCGGAGCTGCTCGCGCGGGACGCCCTGCTGGTCGCCGATGGCGATGTACATCGCGAGCAGCACGCTCGCGGGGGCGTTGATCGTCATCGAGGTCGAGACCTCGTCGAGCGGTATGCCTTCGAAGACGGTCTCCATGTCCCGAAGCGAGTCGATGGCGACGCCGGACTTGCCGACTTCTCCCGCGGCCAGTTCGTGATCGGAGTCGTAGCCCATCTGGGTCGGCAGGTCGAACGCCATGGAGAGGCCGGTCTGACCCTGGTCGAGGAGGTAGTGATACCGGTCGTTGGTCTCGGCGGCGGTCCCCATCCCCGCATACTGTCGCATCGTCCAGAGGCGACCGCGGTACATGGTGGAGTAGACCCCACGTGTGAACGGCTCCTCGCCGGGGAAACCGAGGTCGTCGTCGTAGTCGAGGTCGGCGACGTCGGCGGGCGTGTACAGGCGCTCGACCGGCGTTCCCTCGGTGTCGGTCGTGAACGTCTCCTTGCGCTCGCCGAACCGGTCCAGCGTCGGGTCGAGGGTCTCGGACTCCCACTCGCGCTTGCCCTCGCGGATCGCGTCGAGGTCCTCGGGGTCGAACATCGTCAGGAGGTTTCGAGGGCTGACCCTTATACTGTTGGGAGCAGGTCGGTAACGGGCGCGAGGACGACAGTGGCTCCCGATCGAGGCGATATCACGAGTGATATCTGAACCAGTAGCGTGATGGCGGACGACGAGATAGCAATGATGGCATGCCAAGTGGTACCGACCACCACACACTGGAGCTCGTCTGGGAGGACGGGACCCGCCAGACGGTCGAGACCGACGAGGAGGCGACCATCCTCGAAGCGACCGACGACGCCGACATCGACCTTCGACACGGCTGCCGAAAGGGAGAGTGCGTCAGCTGTACTGGGCCGTTGCTCGACGGAGATGTCGAGTACGACCGGGAGCCAGCGGCACTGAACGACGAGCAACGACGCGAGGGGTTCGGCCTGCTGTGTATCGCCCGGCCGACGACGGACTGTCGCGTCGAGCTCTGAACGCACGCCCTCCCGGAGGCGTTTCCGAACCTCTGGCGGCGGGAGGAGCGCGAGGCCGAAATGCAGAAGCTCGAACGGGCACGTCGGAGACTCCGTATCGTGGACGACCCCGACGTCGAGGAGGCCTCACACATGGACCACCTCCGAGGCGCGATGGCGACGTTCCCCAATCTTCACGAGGTAAACGAGGCGTATCACCGGCTGAAGAAAGCGTACGAGCAGGCAGACGGCGACGAGTAGCCTACGACAGGCGGACGATGTTGTCCGTCCAGCCACCGTCGAACTTCGCCCCGCAGTCGTCGTTCGGACATCGCTTGGGCGGAATCCCGGTGTCCGTTTCGAACTCCGTCTCACATTCGGTACAGCGATACCGTGACATGGGCGACAGTACGGACTCGACCCTGTAGTACCTGCCGAGTTCACTCGGCGGTATCGGGCCAGCATTCGCGAACGCAGTCCCGACAGACGCACTGGCCGACGTCCACGACTTCGTCACACCGGTCACACCGCGGTCGGTAGCACATGGGTCACGGGTCGGTCGGGTCACCGAGTCCGTCAGCGGCCAGTCGGGGACCGCCCTCCGCCCCACCGGGGACGGAACGGCTCCCCTCGCGGAGGACGCGCTCGCGAGCCAACTCGGCCTGGATACAGTCCGTCACCCGCGGATGCGCGCCGAGGGGTGCGGCGATGCCGTCCGGCTCGAACCCGAGCGCCTTCGGAATCCGCTCCTCCGTCGCCTGACAGCGAGCCGGGAACACCGGGACGACCACGACCTCCTCGGTGGCGACGTCGTACCGGACGCACTCGACGGCCGGGTTCTGCAACAGGTACCCGTCGAGGACCTGCGCGTAGACGTCGCGTTCGCGGATGCGGTCGGCGTGATACGCGACGGCGAGGTCCCTGTCGCTGGCGGAACTCCGGCCCAGTCCGACGAGGACCAGCGTCGCCGCAGCGGGAGTGGAGACGTTGGCGTCGGCACGGTCGAGAACGGCGTCCGTCAGTGCGGGGCTCCAGCCCAGTGGCTCGCAAACGTGGACGGTCCGGTCGGTCACCCTCTCGACGTCCCGAGCGGGGAAGTGCTCGCGTTCGACGACCAGCGGGGAGACGAACACCGTCTCTGCCTCGACGGCGGCGAGTTCGTCCGCGATCTCAGCCACCGGGTCGTGGTCGTACTGCAGCGTCGTCACCTCGTCGGCGACGGCTCGCTCCCGCAGTCTGGCTGCGTGCGTCGCCAGGACGTCGCCCGCGCCCGCGGCCGAGCGGCCGACCAGGACGAGCGCGGTCGTCATCGGTCACCACCTCGGGAATAATCAATCATGGTTTAGATAACTCAATTGAGGTTGTTTAGACGCTCGTCGCCGTCCCTAATAATCCTTGGGACAGTGTCCGATCCGGTTCCGGACGCGGCACGCAGACTGCTACAGGGAGCGTGACTGGCGGTGAAACAGCGAGAGACCAGTCGGGCCGATTCCAGCCGAGTCAATCGTCGACGATGCGCCCCAGTGACTGATGTACGGGTTCCTCCGAGCCCGGATCCGCGTCACGACGATCGTCGAGTTCGAACAGCCTCGTGAGGGCGGCGACTCGCTCGGGGTCGTCCTCGGCGGCGGCCCGACGGAGCGCTGCCGTCGGGTCCGCGAGCAGCCGCGATACGAGCGCGTCCGCGAGCGACTCTACGACGTCGCGCTCGTCGGCATCGAGTCCGCCACTGGCGTCGAGTCGTTCGAGAGCCACCTCGACCTGTCGTTGCTTCACGCGCTCTGCGTCGCCGTAGAGGGTGGCGATGGCACCGTCGACGCGCCGCCGTCGGAGTTGCGTTCGCAGGTCCGGGACAGCGTCGGTGACCAGCGCCTCGACTTCTCGGACGGCCTCGCGCCGACGATCCCGGATGGACTCCGACACCGCGTCGAAATCGTCCAACGTGGCCACCCGACAGGACGGGTGGTCCGCGACTGCGGGTGAGACGTCCCGCGGCTGGGCGATGTCGACGAAGAACGTCTCGCCCGCCCCCGCTACTGTGTCCTCGTCGACGACGGGGTCGGGACTGGCCGTCGCGGTGACGACGGTATCCGCCTCGTCGAGGAGGCCATCGAGATCGGACAGGCTGGCCGGCGACGCTTGCGCTGTGAGGTCCTCGCACACCAGTCGCGCCCGCTCCGGCGTTCGATTGGCGACGACGAGCGTGTCCGCGGCGCTCGACGCGAGAGCGCGGGCGGCGGCTGCACCCATCCGTCCAGCACCGACGACCAGCGCCGTCGCCCCCGCCAGGGGAGCCTCACGCCCCAGCAGGTCCGTCGCAGCAGTCGCGACCGAGCCTGCGCCTTCGTTGATGGCCGTCTCCGTGCGTGCGCGTTTGCCCACGCGGATGGCCTTCGTGACGACAGTCTCCAGTACCGGCCCGACCGCGTCCACGCTGCGAGCGGTCTCGTAGCCTCGTTCGACCTGCCCGAGGATCTCGTCCTCACCGACGACGAGCGATTCGAGGCCCGCCGCGACCCTGAGGAGGTGTTCGAGACACGTCGTCTGATCCATCCGAACGCACTCCGAACGCCCGGCGATGGGCGTCTCCGAGAGTGCCCGGAATCCCGCAGTCTCGTCGTCTGCGACGGCGTACGCCTCGATTCGGTTGCACGTCGCGAGCGCGAAGGCCTCCGAGACACCGGGCGAATCGAGGACCGTCCCGAGGACGTCCACCTCGTCGGCCCGAGCGGCCTCGAGGGCGTCGACGTCGGCCACGTCGTGTGACAGTCGAACGCCGACGAGCGTTCCTCGACCGTCGGTCACCGCTTGGCCACCTCCGGCGACGCCCGCGAGAACCCAGTCCCGTCCGAGTGGCTGCACCCGGCGAGTCGTCGAAGGGACCAGGGCATCATCGTGTATACAAACCTCAGTGGGATTACTTCAATTTTACTTGTACACCCGCCGGGCTTTTTGCCCTCGCCAGCCTGTGTGAGTCGAGACCGCAAAGCGACCGAACAATTAAAGTCAGTTTGTGTTAGTTCAACCAGACATGGAATACGACGCGGTTCGGCGCGTCGGGAGTCACGGCCTATGAAATTCGTACTCACCATCGGAAACACGGAAACGGCGAAGATCGACGGCATCAGCGCGGCAGGCGCAAATCCGGACCTGATGGTCCACACGCCGAGCGCGGACGCCGAGATACTCACCTACGGCGAGCCCGTCGAGACGCCGGTCGTCCCGGTCAGCCCGACCGGCTGTCCGACGCCGGCGGTCATCTCCCGGGCCGTCCGAGAGTGCCTGGAGTTCGAGACCGTCGTCGTCGACGCCGGCGCGGCGAGCCAGACGAGCGCACCGTCCGTCGAGATGCCCGGTCCGGCCGGGAACGACGTTCGCGAGGAGGTCGCCGTTCCCGAGGCCGAGGCGAAGTTCGAGAGCGCCCGCGCGTACGGCCAGGCGCTCCCCGACGACGAGATCGTCGTCGCCGAGACCATCCCCGGCGGCACGACGACGGCGCTCGGCGTCCTCACGGCGCTGGGCGAGCGCACTGACGTCTCCTCGTCGCTTCCCGAGAACCCCCTCGAACTCAAACGCGACGTCGTAAGCGAGGCCCTGGACGCGAGCGGTCTCGAACCCGGCGACGCCGCGGGCGACCCGCTCGAAGCCGTCGCGGCTGCTGGCGACCCGGTCCTCACGACCGTCGCTGGCCTCACCGTCGGCGCGCTGGAGTCGGGCACCGAGGTCACGCTCGGCGGCGGCACCCAGATGAGCGCCGCGGCCGCGCTCGTCCGACACTACGGCGTCACGGAGTCGTTCTCGCAGTTCACGACCTCGTTCATCGCCGCCGACGAGAGTTCCGACGTGCAGGAACTGGCCGCCGACCTCGACCTCGACCTGACCGCCACCGACCCCGAGTTCGCCGAGACGGACCACCCCGCGATGGACGCGTACGTCCGGGGCGAGGCGAAGGAGGGCGTCGGCATGGGCGGCGCGCTCGGCCTCGCGGCCGAGTCCGACGTCGAGATGGCCGCCGTCCGCGAGCGCGTCGTAGCCGTCTACGACCGCCTGCTCGCGGACGTTCCCGAGGAACACCCCGCCGCCGAACACGCCGGCACGGCCGCCGAATGACGATGCAGGGATTCGTCCTCGGCGGGACGAGTTCGGGCGTCGGCAAGACCGTCGCGACGCTGGCCGTCATCCGCGCGCTGGAGGACGCCGGCGCGGACGTCCAGCCGGCGAAGGCCGGCCCCGACTTCATCGACCCGAGCCACCACGCCGCGCTGACCGGCAAACCCTCCCGCACGCTCGACGTCTGGATGCAGGGCGAGGAGGGCATCGTCCGGAACTATCACCGCGGCCACGGCGACGTCTGCGTCGTCGAAGGCGTGATGGGCCTGTACGACGGCTCGAAGTCCTCGACCGCGATGGTCGCCGACGCGCTCGACCTCCCCGTCGTCCTCGTCGTCGACGCGAAGGCGGGCATGGAGAGCGTCGGTGCGACCGCGCTCGGCTTCCGCGAGTACGCCCGCGAGGCCGGTCGCGACGTCGAGGTCGCCGGCATCGTCGCCCAGCGCGCCCACGGCGGCCGCCACGAGGAGGGCATCCGCGACGCGCTCCCGGAGGGAATGGAGTTCTTCGGCCGCATCGCGCCGTCGGGCGATCTGGAGATTCCCGACCGACACCTCGGCCTGCACATGGGCGAGGAGGCACCGCTCGACGAAGAGGCGCTGGAGAGTGCCGCCGAACACCTCGACGCGCAGGCCCTGCTCGACGCGGCCGGCGACCCGCCGGAACCCGACTTCTCGGCGGGCCGCTCGGTCACGGACCGAACGGTCGCCGTCGCGCAGGACTCGGCGTTCTGCTTCGTCTACCCGGCCACGCTCGAACGGCTGCGCGAGCGCGCCGAGGTGGTCACCTTCGCGCCGACGGACGGCGACGCCCTCCCCGACTGTGACGGCGTCTACCTCCCCGGCGGCTACCCCGAACTCCACCCCGAGGAGCTGTCGGAGAGCGACGCCCTCGCGACGCTGGCGGACCGTGCGAGCGAGGGGCTGCCCGTCGTCGGCGAGTGCGGCGGTCTGATGGCCATGTGCGAGTCGCTCACCACGAAAGACGGCGACACCTACGAGATGGCCGGCATCCTCCCCGCCGATGTCGAGATGAAGGGGATGTACCAGGCGCTCGACCACGTCGAACTCCGCACGACCCGCGACGTCCCGACCGCCGACGAGGGCGACCGGCTCACCGGTCACGAGTTCCACTACTCCAGCGCGGACGTAGGGACGGACGCCCGCTTCGCCTTCGAGATGGAGCGCGGCGACGGAATCGACGGCGAACACGATGGCCTCATCACCTACGAGTCCGTGGGTACGTACTGCCACACGCACGCGGAACACGGCGCGTTCGACGCCCTCATCGACAATCTATGACGGAAGACACCGACACGCCCGGCAAGGGCCACACACCCGAAGCACAGGACATCCACCCCAGCGCACCCGAGGAATTCGGCCTCGTCCAGGTCTGGTGGGGCGACGGCAAGGGCAAGACCACCTCCGCGATGGGGATGGGCTTCCGCGCGGCCGGCCACGGCTTCCGCGTCCACATGCTCCAGTTCATGAAGGGCGGCGCGGACAGCGTCGAGGACGTCCGCGGGGAGTACAACGCCATCGAAGCGTTCCCCGGATTCACCTACGAGAACGCCGGCCACTACGGCTGGCACGACCGCGGTCCCTCCACGGAAGAGGACGAGCAAGCCCACGAAACCGAGGCCGATGCCGGCTTCGCGCGAGCGAAAGAGCTGGTCGAGGCCGCTCGCGACGTCGACGGCCCGCTCGCACTCGACGGGCCGGCCGAGGACGGCGTCCACATGCTCATCCTCGACGAGGTCGTCTACGCGGCCAACCGCGGCCTCATCGACCCGGACGACCTGCTGGACCTGATCGCGGACAAGCCCGAGAACCTCGAACTCGTCCTCACGGGCGGCCACGAGAAGCCCGAGTTCCTCTACGACGCGGCGGACCTCGTGACCAACGTGCGCAAGGAGAAACACCCCATCGAGGCGGGCCAGCCGGCCCGCAAGGGCACCGAGTACTGAGATGCCCGCGGCAAGCGACGACGGTACGTCGACGCGGACGCTTCTCGTCGCCGGCACGGCGAGTCACGTCGGCAAGAGCGTGGTGACCGCCGGGCTCTGTCGACACCTCGCACGACAGGGGGTCGCTGTCGCGCCGTTCAAGGCCCAGAACATGTCCAACAACGCCCGCGCAGTGGCGTCACCCTCCGACGGGTTCGGCGAAATCGGGGTCTCACAGTACGTCCAGGCCCGCGCCGCGGAGGTGCAGGCCACGACGGACATGAACCCCGTGCTGCTGAAGCCCCGCGGCGACGGCGAGAGCCAGCTCGTCGTTCAGGGCGACGCCGTCGACCACTACGAGTCCCGCGGCTACTACGAGAATCACTGGGAGGACGCCCGCACCGCCGCGGTCGAATCGTACGAGCGGCTCGCGGACGACTACGACGTCCTCGTCGCCGAGGGCGCGGGCAGCGTCGCCGAAATCAACCTCACCGACCGCGACCTTCCGAACCGAGAGGTCGTCGACTTCGCGGACGCCGACGTGCTGCTCGTCGCCGACATCGAGCGCGGCGGCGTCTTCGCCGCCATCTACGGTACGCTGGAACTGATGCCCGAGGACGTGTACGAGAACGTCGTCGGCGTGGTGATCAACAAGTTCCGCGGCGACCGCTCGCTACTGGAGCCCGGCATCGAGGAGATAGAGGAGCGGACCGGCGTACCAGTCCTCGGCGTCCTGCCGTACGACGATCCCGGCCTCCCCGCAGAGGACAGCGTCTCTCTGCCCTCGACGCAGGGCCGTGCCGTGTTGGGAGACGACGACGGCGTCGCCGACGCGCGCACCGTGACCGTCGCGGTGCCGCGACTCCCGCGAATCTCGAACTTCACCGACATGGAGCCGCTCGCTCGCGTCCCCGGCGTCCGCGTCGCGTACGTTCCGCCGCCGGACGACCTCACCGACGCCGACGCGGTCGTTCTCCCCGGCACCAAAAATACGGTCGACGACCTCCAGGCGCTGCAACGGGCCGGGTTCGACGACGCGCTGGCTGCCTTCGACGGCCCCGTCGTCGGCCTCTGCGGCGGCTACCAGATGCTCGGCGAGCGCATCACGAACGCCGGCGTGGAGAGCACGGACGACCTAGACGCGGTCGATGGGTTCGGCCTCCTCCCCGTCGAGACCGAATTCTCCTCCGAGAAGACCGTCGTCGCCGTCGAGCGCGAGATCGACGGGGCGGAGCATGGGCTGCTGGCCGATGCGAACGGGACCGTCGCGGGCTACGAGATACACATGGGGGACTCGCGGCCGACCGACGAGGACGCCCTGTCCCACCCGCTCGGTCCCGACAGCGCCGCGACCGACCGAGTCGTCGGAACCTACCTCCACGGCGTCTTCGAGAACGAGTCCGCGCGGGAGGCGTTCGTCGCGGCGGTGTACGACCACGCTGGCGTCGAGCGCCCCGCCGCGGCGGCGGAGCGGCAATCCCCCTACGAGGCAGCGGCGGACGTCGTGGCCGAGTACGTCGACCTCGGCGCGCTCGGGCTGCCGGTCGAGTAGCCGCTACAGCTCGTCACCGCGTCACGATCCCGAGACGTTCAGCCACCGCAGCGTGGGTCCGCTATCCGGCGTGTCCTGGACGGTCGTCACTTCCTCGCCGTCTCGAACGACCGTTACGGAGTCGAATCCGTCCGGGAACGTCGCCGAGAGTTCGACGGTCGATCCAGTGGGACAGTCCGGCGTCCCGGCCTTCTCGGCCTCGACGGTCCGAATCGAGAAGCGATAGCTCCCGTTTCCGACGTAGCTGAGGTCCGTCTCGACCGTTCGGTTCGGCGGGTGTTCGACGGTCAGGTTCAACACCATCAGTTCCCCGTCGTCGCTACTGGTCGTGAACACCCAGTTCCCGACGTCGGGATACGAGTCGGGGAGACAGCCGCTGGCCGTCGCGATCGAGTGTGGCGGACTCTCGGGGTCGAGGCTTCGCTCGGTGGGTACGACAGCGGTCACGGCGAGCCCACCGACCGCGAGGCCCGCGAGAAAGGCGGCGACGACCGCAGTTCGACGAGACACCATAGCGGAACGTACAGCCAAGCGCTGGATAGTCGTTGGGTGCGCCGATAGGTTCGCCCGCAGAATACTGTGTCCAGATGCAGCGGGTCACGGCCTCCGGTCGACGGTCGGCTCGCCCGCGGAGATTCACTCGGCCGTCGCTGGCGCGTCGTCGGCCGACTCCCCATTGCCCGTTTCGACGGTCACGTCGGCGTCCGCGACGACTTCCTCGACGTCGACGCCCTCCCGCTCGGCGAGCGCCTCGAGAACGGCCCGCTGGGTGGCGAGTTCGCGCTCCAGTTCGACGACCCGGTCGCTCGTGTCCTCGAAGTCGTCTCTGAGCGCTTCGAGGTCCGAGACCACCTCGTTCACCTTTCCGTACGTCTTCTCCGCCATCGAGGCGACTTTCTGGATCTTCTTCGCGGTACTTCCGAATCCCATACGCGGTGCCAGGGGGCCAGCGTACGTGGGTGTTGTGGCTCGGCGAACTCAGCCGACGCGCACGTCGAGCAGCCGACCGACCACCGCGTCGCGCTCGTCGTCGCGCCGCGCCTCGAACAGGAGCGGATCGGCGGTCGTCTCCTCGGGGTACGCGTCGACCGGCAGGTAGTACTCGCGGTCGTCGACCTCGACGTAGAGGTGGTACGCCGGCCGACGTTCAGATGCGTCCGCGGGCAGCCAGCCGGTCGGGTGGAACGCAGCGGCCTCGCCGGTGAGAGAGCGCGTCGCCCCGTCCTCGGACTCGTACTCGACCGTCACGGGTACGTCCTGTCCGTCCACGACGGCGAGGAGCGCCTGGGCGTCGGCGTCGAACCACTCCCGGTCGGCGTCGAGAAGTTCCCGGAGCGTATCGGGCATGTCCTCGCCGTCAGGTCGACGCTCGTCGACCGGGAGGCCCGCGACGTCCCGACCGCGAACGTCCAGGAAGACGACGGCGGCGGTCCAGGTCCCGCCGTCGAGGGTCAGATGGAGACCGTCGTCCGTCGGGTCGCTTCGCGCCACGACGTCGAACCGCCCGCCGGTGTCGGGGACCTCGAAGGTCACGCGGCCGAGTTCCGCCGCCTCCAGCCCGCGGGGGTCGGTCCAGAAGTAGCCCCGCTGGTCGTCCACCGCGACGACGCGGCCGCGATAGCTGTGCGACCGCGGGTCGTAGCCCGTCTCGGCGCTCGCGGGCGCAGTCTCCACCGCGATGCGGTCGCCGACGGCCAGTTCGAACACCGGATGCGAGATGGTCGCGCACCGCGCCCGAGCGGGCGGTGGCTCTGGGTCGGTCCACTGCAGGACGAACGTGAAGTCGTCGCGCTGGACGGCGGGAACGAAGACGAACCGGCCGTCGTTCCGTGCCGTCCGCTCGGCGTCGAGGGTCAGCGGATAGGTCTCATCGAGGTCCGCGAACGAGAGCGAGGCGACGAAGCCCGCTTCCTCCGCAGCCACAGAGACGGTCGCCTCGTAGTCGCCGACGGTGATCCGCCAGCGGGCCGACCGCTCGAACGTCGCCGCCGGAGCGACGGACTCGCCGTCGAACTGTGCACGAACCGGGAACGAGTCGTCCATTCGACTGCGGGTTTGGGCGCGATCCGCTAAAGCGTTGGCAGGAATTCGAACGCGACGTCGCTACCCCGACGGTGGGAGGTCGTACTCGACGCCGGTCAGATCCTCCGAGACGGTCCAGAGCCTGCGCGCGAGGTCGCGGTCCCGGGAGCGACTGCTCGATTCCCCCACCTCGGGCAGGCCCCGCATCCCGAAGAGGCCGCCGGGACCGACGTACTCGCCCCCGTCGAGGGCCTGGGCCGTCGCCGCGTAGAGGATGGGCAGCGCGCCCTTCGCGGCGCTCTGGGCGAAGACGGCGTTCGCGAGTCGCATCGCCTGGAGCCTGAGCGTCGACCCCTCCATCTCCGGTCCGCGGCGCTGCAGGGACGTGTCCGCGTACCCGGGGTGGACGGCAGTGCTGACGACCGACGCCGCCGCGGCGTCGAGTCGCCGCTGGAGTTCGTACGCGAACAGGAGGTTCGCCAGCTTGCTCTGTGCGTACGCTCCCCAGCGGCTGTACGACCGTTCGTGCTGGAGGTCCTCGAAGTCTATCGCTCCGCCCCGGTGGGTCTCGCTAGAGGTCGTGACCACCCGAGACTCGCCGGGCGAATCGCGCAGCAGGTCGAGCAGCCGTCCGGTGAGCTCGAAGTGTCCCAGGTGGTTCACGCCGAACTGCATCTCGAAGCCGTCTGCTGTCTCGCGCCGCGGAATCGCCATGACGCCCGCGTTGTTGCACAGGACGTCGAGGCCGTCGGCGGAGTCGCGGACCGACTCGGCGAACGATCGGACCGAATCGAGGTCCGCGAGGTCGAGTTCGACGACGGTCAGCGACCCCGCGGGGTCGTCTTCGAGGAGGGTCGTCCGCGCCCGCTCGCCGCGCTCGACGCTCCGGCAGGCCATGACGACCGTCGCGCCGTGGCGCGCGAACTCCCGGGTCGCCTCGAAGCCGATCCCGCTGTTCGCGCCCGTGACGACGACCGTCGCGCCGGACAGATCGCCCATCTGCTCGGCGGTCCATGATCCCATCGTCCCCTGGTTCGGGCCACCCGCACATCACTGTTGGTACCAAACGCCACTGCTACCGGAGCCAGTAGCTTCTTTGGCGTCGCTGGCGACGCGACGTTCATGCAAGCTGTCATCCTCGCTGCGGGTGAAGGCACCCGGATGCGCCCTCTAACGGATGCGACGCCGAAACCGATGCTCCCCGTCGCGGACCGACCGCTCGCCGCCCACACGGCCGACGCCGCCGTCGAGGCCGGCGTCGACGAACTGATCCTCGTCGTCGGCTACGAACAGGACCTCGTCCGCGAGTTCTTCGGCGCGGAATACCGCGGCGTCCCGGTCTCCTATGCCGTACAGGACGAACAGCTCGGAACCGCCCACGCTGTCCGGATGGCCCGGGACCACCTCGAAGGGGACTTCGTCGTCCTCAACGGCGACGACCTCTACGACACGGGCGGGCTGGCGGCCCTGTTCGAGACGTCCCCGTCCATCGGCGCGTACCCCGTCGACGACCCGCGACCGTTCGGCGTCTTCGAGACGAACGGCGACGCCGTCACGAGCATCGTCGAGAAGCCCGACGACCCGCCGTCGAACCTCGTCAACGTCGGGGCGTACCACTTCCCCGCCGAGGCACGCGAGTGGCTCGACGTCGAGATGAGCGAGCGCGGCGAGTACGAGATTACGGACGTGCTCGCTCGCGTCATCGACGAGTACGAGGTCGAGACCGTCGACATCGACCGCTGGCTCGGCGTCGGCCGGCCGTGGGAGCTGCTGGAGGCGAACGAGTGGAAGCTGGGCGAACTCGACCGCCGCATCGACGGCGATGTGCGCGGCGACGCCGAACTCCGCGGCACCGTCGTCGTCGAGGAGGGCGCGACTATCGAGCCCGGCGTCGTCGTCGAAGGGCCGGTCCTCGTCCGTTCCGGCGCGTCCGTCGGCCCGAACGCGTACGTCCGCGGCGCGACGATGCTGGGCGCGGACACCCACGTCGGCCACGGCGTCGAGGTGAAGAACAGCGTCGTTCGCGCGGGCTCGAACGTTCCACACGTCACGTACTGCGGCGACAGCGTCCTCGGCCAGGACGTCAACCTCGGCGCGGGGACGCAAGTGGCGAACCTCCGACACGACGAGGAATCGGTGCAGTTCACGGTCAAGGGCGACCGCGTCGACACGGGACGACGGAAGTTCGGCGTCGTGGCCGGCGACGGGGCCAAAACCGCCATCAACACCTCGCTCAGCCCCGGCGTGAAGCTCTCCTCGGGCGCGACGACTACCCCCGGAGAGTCCGTCGTTCGGGACCGCTAAGCTGGCGCGGATATGTGAGGTTAAGTACCACCACGGGGACGTATACGATAAATGGTTGACCCGACATCCGACCACGCCGAGGACGTCTCCGAGGAAGACGCCCCCGAATGTTCGACCTGTGGTGACAGCATCGTGAACGACCCCAACCACCGCGTCATCACGTGGGTGGAAGACGACCAGGTCCAGACCGCTCACTTCTGCGACGACGACTGTCGCGCGGCGTGGGACGGCGACGACGCCTGACTCGAGACTCGAAGCGCAGTTTTCCGCCTGGAAACCGTATCTCCCGGCACGCGGAACGTATCGTAACACTACCGAATGGCTCGCCCATCGAAATCCACCCTCCGAATCGCCCTGCTGTCGGTCCTCCTCGTCTGTGGCGGCACGCTTGCCTACGGCTTCGCGAACGCGGGCACACAGACGGGCGTCGCAGACCGTGCGGCAGCGACGGCGAACGAGTCCGACGGAATCGAGACCGCAACGACTACGAACGCCACCCCCACGAGCGGGACGTCCGCGCACTCGCTGTCCGGCACGGAGATCACTGTCGTCGCCACCCAGGGGTTCTACGTCTCCGACGAGCGCGCGGAGCTGCTGGCCGTGACTCGGAACGGGAGCGTCGTTTACTACGACGACACCTACCGCGTCTACTTCGACGTCGACCCCGTCCAGGGCGAGCGATACACGGTCGAGTACGTCGCGTCGAGCCACTTCAGCGGAGCCGCATGTTCCGAGTTCGAGGCGAATCGGTGTACGCGGAACGTCGTCGAGCGCGTGAACCTGACGACCGGCGACTCGACGACAGTCTACGAGAAGCTGACGCCGCGGGTCTACTCTGCCCGCTGGCACGACGCCGACCGGATCAACGAGACGCACCTCGCCGTCGCGGACATCGTCCACGACCGCGTGTACGTCGTCGACACGCGAACCGACGAGATAACCTGGCAGTGGAACGCCAGCGAGGACTTCCCGCGAGATAGCGGCGGCGACCGCGGCGATTGGACGCACGTGAACGACGTGGAAGTCCTCGCCGACGGACGGCTGATGATCAGTCTCCGGAACCAGGACCAGGTGGTCTTCGTCGACCCAGAATCGGGCCTGAACGAGTCGCTCACGCTGGGCAGCGACGACGACCACGAGACCCTCTACGAACAGCACAATCCCGACCTGATTCGAGGCCCGTCGGGTGAACCGAACGTCCTCGTTGCCGACAGCGAGAACAACCGCATCCTCGAATACCAGTATTCCAACACGACGTGGAATCGAACGTGGACGTGGCGCGACGCGTCGCTGCAGTGGCCGCGCGACGCCGACCGCCTCCCGAACGGCAACACGCTCGTCGTGGACACCCACGGCGACCGAGTCGTCGAAGTCGACCCGCGCGACCGCGTCGTCTGGTCGCTCCAGATCGGGATGCCCTACGACGTGGAACGACTCGGCACCGGCGACGAGAGTTCGGGACCCATCGCGGACCGACGCCTGGCCGCCTCCCGAAACGCCAGCGGACACGACGAGCCGGAGTCCGGCGTCGTCGGTCGGGCGAGCGACCGACTGTGGCTTGCGATGAAGACGCTCGCGCCGAGTCTCGTCGTGAACGGCCTGCTGTACGTCGCGCCGCAGTGGGTCCACTTCAGCGACCTCGTGTTCGCGGTCGCGTCCCTGCTGACCGCGCTCGCGTGGGTCTCACTGGAATGGTCGTGGTCCCGGTATTCGCTCCGTGGCGGGAGCCGCCGGCTCCTCGCGCGGTTCCGCTAGGGAACGGCTTGTCGAGCGCACCGTCTCCCCGAGCAGTACACTTACCCGCGGACGGGCCGACACACCACCGATGACCAGTGACGAGAACGTGTACGGAACCGAATTGCGACCGTGCAGTACGGACCCCAAGACGGGGTTCGAGCGCGACGGTCACTGCCGGGCGAGTCCGCGTGACCCCGGCCGCCACGAGATATGCTCGGTGATGACCGAGGAGTTCCTGCAACACAGCGCCGAGCAGGGGAACGACCTGACGACGCCGCGACCCGACCTCTAGTTCCCGGGGCTCGAACCGGGCGACCACTGGTGCGTCTGCGTGCCGCGCTGGCTGGAGGCCTACGACGCCGACTGCGCACCGCCGGTCGCACTCGACGCCACGAGTCGCGCGGTGCTCGACGACGTCCCGTTGCAGACGCTCGAAGCGTACGCCGTCGAAGAATGAGCGTCCTCACGGGGCGACCAGTTCGGTTCGGCCACCCCGTCGCTCGAAGTACGCCGCTGGTCCGACGCCCAGCGCAACCACGTCCCCGTAGGTGGCGTCCGTCACGTCGACCCGACGTGGGGGTACTCGCTGGGCTGTCACGGGCGGTTGCCGGACGGTCGTCGTCATCTCGGGTCACCTCGTGTGGTGATACGGACCCAGCGACGATGAATCCGGACGTTCGGTTTCAGTCGTCGAGAAATCCGTCAGCCACACGTCTGACCCTGGTGGCCGTCTCGGCGGCGATAGCGACGGACGGCCGATAAGCAGTCGCTAACAAACAGGGAGGGCGGTGTGAGACCACACCGGAGCCATGTACGGCCCCCTCTCACGGATTCCCGACACGTGCTGTGGGACCCCTGACGACGTGTGTCCGAACTGTGGTGAGGTCGTCCGGTGGTGCTATCTCGCCCAACGATGCCTGACGTGTGGCTTCCCCGCCGTGGCGAACCCTGAGGAGACCACCGGGGACGTGTCGACGAAGTCACTGTTCGACGAGACTCAGTAAGCGGGTTCTTGCGGGGAAAGCAAGCGGTGAGGGTAAGATGGAGCCACTTGCAAGCGCAATCGACAGGATATCCCTGCGGGCGGTCGTCACGACAACCGCCAAGTGGAGGATGTGTTACCAATCGTTTAAGCGTATTGTCCACCGCGAATACCGCCACCAACGCCCGTAGCGCCGGCCCACGACGAGCTTTAAGAGAGCGGCCACCCTAGCGTCGGTCGATGTTGCTCGTTCTGGCCAACGAGGTCGCGCCCGACAAACGCTATCACGTCGAAGCACTGCGTCGCCACCTCCCGGACCACGAGGTCTACGAGTTCGCAGCGCGCGGTGGCCAACCGGCCCTCGACGGCGTGGACGGTGTCGTCATCTCCGGCAGCACCGCCGGCGTCTACGAGGCCGACGAATACCCGTGGATGAACGACCAGAAGGTGTTGATTCGGAAACTCGTCGAGGAGCGGATTCCGACGCTCGGCGTGTGCTTCGGTCACCAGATCGTCAACGATGCCCTCGGTGGCACGGTCGAACACCGCGGTCTCCGGGCCAGTCTCGTCGACGCCGACCTGACGGCCGATCCGCTGTTCGACGGCGTTTCGTCCGTCCTGCCCGCGGCCCACGGGGACGTCGTCACGGGCGCGGGGGACGGGCTCGAACCCATCGCCTCGCTCCCGGACTACCCGCTGTTCGCGACGCGACACCGAGACGCGCCGCTGTGGACCGTCCAGTATCATCCAGAGTTCACGGCCGACCTGCTCGATCGCCTCCGCGCCGACTTCGGGTGGGCGGCGACCGAGCACTCGTTCGCCGACGTGACCGCACCGCGGACCTATCGGAACTTCGCGCAGCTCGCCGCCGGGTACTGAGCCACAGTCAGAACGCGTCCTCAGCGCCAGTCGTAGACCGCGACGGCCCTGTCCGTCCTCGTCGACCGACCCTTCGGGTTCCGTCGAGCAGTTCGGTCCACGTTCCGCGACCAGAACCCGTCCTTGAGTCCGACGGCGATGTTGCCGAGGACCGTCCGGCCAGTGCTGAGCCAGTTCGACGGGCGGGCGTCGCCGCGGACGACCTCGCGGAGCGTCGAGAGGGCGTCTCGTCCGGCGTGGGAGACGAGCCGACGCAGCACGGTCGGTCGAATGCCGTAGTTCTTCACCAGTCGGTAGGCGAGCGATCGGTACTTCCAGCCCCAGTCGGTCCGTCTGATGCCGCCGTCGGCCTCGAACTCGCGCTGGACGCACATCGACGGCTGCCAGGCCACGCCGTAGTCGAATCGCGGCAACCGATGGGCGAGGTCCCGAGCGCCGCCGATATCGAGATACTCGTCGAAGCCGTCGAGATCGTCGAGCACGCGTCGGCGCATCGCCATGTTCCCACCGTTGACGTAGCTCACCTCGCGCCCCGAGATGGTCCGTTCCTCGAACGTCTCCGTCGCCATGCCGGCCCGCATCCGCTCGTGCGTCGGCCCGGTGACGACGGCTTCCTCCTCCAGTCCGGCCAGTAGCGCATCGATCCAGCCCTCGTCGACGACCAGTCCCTGATTGACCAGTGCCACCACGTCGCCGGTCGCGTGGTCGATGCCCGCGTTCCGGGCTGCGTTGACCGTCCGGTCGGCGATCTCGACGAGCACGTCGACGACGTCGTGGTCCTGGACCATCCCGGTCGTCCCGTCGGCGGACGGACCGTTGACGACGATGACCTCGACGTCGGGGGCGTGGGCCGCCAACGCGTCCAACGTCCGGGAAAGTTGCTCTCGGCCGTTGAGCGTCGGAATGACTACCGAGAGCTGCATACTACCCTGTACACCACCCAAAGGGTAAAAAGGTCGTGGCCTTCAGGCGACCTCGGCCGTCCAGTAGGAGACCGAGGCGAAGTTGTCTCCAACTGGAGACCCGCCGATGGCCTGATCGGCGTCCCAGAACGAGGACGCCAGTCCGTTCGGAATCTTCCGGTAGAACCCGTAGGGGAGGACGAAGTCGTGGTCCTCGTTCGCCAACTGCAGGCCCGCGTCGTCGAGGAGTCTCGTGACCTCGCTGCGGGAGTACAGCCGCGACCCCATCGGGAGCGCCCAGTTGTAGATCGAGCGCGTGCTGAAGCGATTGAACGTGTCGAAGAAGACCAGTTCGCGAGCGACGCGGCGCATCTCGCTGAGGAAGGCCGCGGGCGTATCCGCGAGGTGGAAGAATCGCATGGCGAAGACGGCGTCGAAGTGGTCGTCGGGGAAGGGCAGCCGGGCGGCGTCCCCGCGCATGAACTCCAGGTGGTCGTCCACGCCCGTGGCCTGGGCCTTCTGGCGACCCTGCTGGAGCATGGGGCCGGAGATGTCCAGCCCGACGATGTCCGCGCCGCGCTCGGCGAGCATCACGGTGAACCGACCGGTCCCACACGCGATTTCGAGAACGTTCTTCTCCTCGACCGGCTGCAAGGCGTCCAGTACGGCCTGTTTCTCGCGTCGGTCGATGAGGCGTCCGCCGCGGGAAAAGCGTTTATCCTCGTAGGATTCCGCGACGTCGTCCTCTTGATACCACTCCTGGCCCTTCACGGTAGGCCAATCTCACAAGCCAGGGAATAAAACGATACTGGATATCGTCCAACGTCACCGGAGAACCGCGTTCGAAACCAGGGGTTGCTACGACGTCGCGACTCCCTCGGGCTTGACGTGCAGGACCACTCGAGCACCGTCCTCCTGGTCCTTGTTGGGGTACTCGTCGACGCCCATGTATCGCCGAGCGAGGTCGTCGATGTGCGCGACTGCACCGTCTTCGGTCATCTCGACCACCTCCCCCCACACCGAACAGAAGCGATACGAGTCGTCGGGGTCGATCATGCTCACCCCGACTCGCGGGTCGCGGCTGACGTTGCGCTCCTTCCGGCGACCCCGGACTGTGTTGACCAGGACGTGGTCGCGTTCGGCGTCGTAATCGACCCACACCGGCGTGACGTGGGGAACACCGCTCGGCAACAGCGTCGCGAAGTGGGCGAAAGTCGCCTTGTCGAACAGGTCGTGGAAGGCCGGTGGGATGGCATCCATACGCGAATCTATGGTAACAATTGGCAAAAAGGGCAACCCAGGTTCGTGGACCTAATACACAGTAATATATTTTAGAGTGGTTAGTCACACATATAGCCTAGTTTTACCACTGACGCCAGATGATGAATGTGTATGAGTACGACGCATGAGAACGGGCAACTGAAACGGGACGTGTTCTCCCAGCCCGAGTTCCGCGACCGTCTGGAGGAGCTGCCGCCGAGCGCCAAACTCGTCGCGAAGGTCCTCGAGACCGACGAGCCGCTTCCGCAGGGCGAACTCGCCGAGAAGTCGTTGCTGCCAGACCGCACCGTCCGCTACGCGCTGAACCGGCTGGAGGAATCCGACCTCGTCGAGTCGCGGTACAGCTTCACCGACGCCCGAAAGCAGGTCTACTTCCTCGACGTCTGAGATGGCCGTCACCGGGGTCGGGGTGGACGTTGGCCACGGCGTTCCGACGGGCCAGACGAACGCCTATCTGCTGGGGACCGACGACGCCCTTCTCGTCGACCCCGGCGGTCGCTCGCAGGAACTCGACCGGCAGGTCGCAGAGCGCTCCGTCTCCCACGTCGCCGTGACGCACCACCATCCCGACCATTGCGCCGCCGTCGCCCACTACGCCGACGTGACAGACGCGACCGTCTGGGCGCGGCGTGGACGGGAAGCAGCCTTTCGAGAGACGGCGGGCATCGAGCCGGACCGGACCTTCCTCGGCGGAGAGTCGATACCGACCGACGACGGGGCAATCGGGGTGCTGGACACACCGGGCCACGCCGCGGAACACGTCTCGTTTTGCCATCCCGACGGCCTCGTCTGTGGCGACCTCGCCATCGCCGAGGGAAGCGTGGCCGTGGCCGCACCGGAGGGCGACCTCCGCAGCTATCTGAGTTCCCTCAGGCGGGTCCACGCTGGCGCACCGTCCCGGCTGTTCCCCGGTCACGGCCCCGTCGTCACCGACGTCCGCGGGACGTGTCGCCGACTCGTCAGCCACCGACTGACTCGCGAGCGACGAGTCCTGGCTGCCGTCGAGCGGGGCGCACAGACCGTCTCCGAGGTCTGTGACGCAGCCTACGAGAAGGACCTGACCGGCGTCCGCGAGATGGCAGAAGCGACCGTCCGGGCACACCTCGAAAAGCTCGCCGTCGAGCAGCGGATCGAGTGGGACGGCCACCGAGCCGGCCCCTGCTGACCCGAGCCCTTTTCCCGGCCGAGCCGAACCGGGAGACATGGAGTCGCTCGAAGCTGAGCGCGACCGTGCGCGGTCGCTCGACGTCGACGAACTCGCGGACGCCATCGAGGCCATCGGCTTCGAGTGCACTCGCTGTGGTGCGTGCTGCAAGGCCGTCGACTGCGGAGACGACGGCGGTGACGCCGAACCGCACACGGCGACCGTCTTTCCCGACGAGATCCGACACCTGATGGACGCGGACGCCGATCTCGACTGGCGCGACGTCGCCCGGCCGATGCCGTACGGACTCACCGACGGCGACGATGGCCCGACCGGCGAGACGTTCGAGTGGGCGCTCCAGACCGACGCCTGCGGCGACTGTACCTTCTACGCCGAGGACGAAGCCGGAACTGGCAGTTGCTCCGTCCATGCCGACCGGCCGCTCATCTGCCGGACCTACCCGTTCAGCGTCGCGCTCGGCGGTACCAGCCAGCCGATGGGCGAGGCCGTCGACCGGGAGGGGCTCGTCCGCGCGCACGAATGCGAGGGGCTCGGTCGGGACATCTCCCGAGAGGAGGCCGAGGAGCTTGCGGCAGCGCTCAAAGCGCGTGCGGTCCGGGAACTCGACGAGGCCATCGGAGTCAGGGACAACTACGAACCGGCCGAGACTGACGGCGTGGTCGTCCACGATTCGGAAGGGGCGAAGCGACCCGACGGATCGAGTGTACAGTGAATTCCGGCGCAGAGAGCCGATACTGTGGTGTAAACTGTCGGTAATTTCTTAACACATCGCCCATCATACCTCATCGGAGGTCTAACGTTGGAGATCTCAGATAAACTACTGTGTCTGTTCAGTGCGGACGTCTCGGCGGAGGGCGACCGCTACGTGATCGAAGTACCGCGACGAGAAATCGAGACGGGGTCCGTCGACCCCGACGAGACCTACCGCGTCGCGCTCATCGCGAGCGAACTCGACGCCGAGGAATCCGATGGGGGGACCGAGAAGACTGGGGCACCGACGGAACCGCAGCCACCGGTCGAGCCAGGCGAGATACGCTACGTCGAAATCGAAGACATCGGCAAGCAGGGCGACGGGATCGCTCGCGTCGAGCGAGGATACGTCATCATCGTTCCCGGTGCAGACGTCGGCGAGCGAGTGAAGGTAGAAGTGACCGAGGTCAAGTCCAACTTCGCCGTCGGCGAGATCATCGACGAAGACATCTGACCCGGTCGCGGACGGAACCACGACCCCGGCATCTTCTCCCTCTTCTAGACCCGTTACCGAAACGTACCACTGACCCAACGTGGTCGCTCGTCGTCGCCGCGGTTAGCACCGAAAACCGCAAGACTGCGTGGCGTTAACCGACTGTACCAAACCCACTATAGCCCGAGCAGTTCACGTGTTAGATAGCAATGAGCACTACCGCCGCATCGGGCACGACGGACCTCTCGGAGAAGCAGCGTCGCATCCTCGAGTACCTCCGCGACCACGTCGGGCAGCAGACCTACTTCAAGTCACGGCTTATCGCGGACGAACTCGGGCTGTCGGCGAAGGAAGTCGGGACGAACATGCCGGCGGTGCGCGACGACGCCAACGGAATCGAAGTCGAGAAGTGGGGCTATTCCTCTTCGACCACGTGGAAGGTCACGACGTAGGGTCGTAGCTGAGCAGCGACGCCGCGTCGTTCGCCAGCGTCTCTGCGTCGGGACCCAGCGAATCGGCGTAGCGAACGACGAGCAACAGCGTCTTCTCGGGTTCGACGAGTTCGTAGCCGTTCTCGCGGGAGAGGACGCCCGCCTCGTCGAGTTTCGCCGCGTACTTGCTGACCGTCGGCCGTGAGACGTCCAGATCGGCGGCGATGTCACCGGCCGACGCCTCGGGGTCGCCGAGCAGCGCCAGCACGATGCCGCGCGGCGTCTCCCGGCGGAGGAATCCGAGGACCGTCTGATCGAACGCAGTGAACCGACCCTCGGGGAAGAACCGCCGGTAATCGCCGTCGCGAGTGCTCTCGACGACGCCGTCTTCCGTGAGTCGCTTCAGGTGGTACTGCGTCTCGCCGGTTCCGAGTTTGAGGTCGTCGCGGATCTTCGAGAAGTGCGCACCCGGTGTGGTGGCGAGATAGCCGGCGATGGCGTCGCGCGCGTCGCTGTCGCCGTCGCCCTCACGACCGCCAGCGAGTCCGACGAGCGGCGAGGCGGCACCGACGGCGGCGAATCGCCGAAGCGTGGCTCGCTTGCTCTCGTCGACACCCTCATCCCGGCCCATTAGCTGACTCTACATGGAGCGGAGGTAAAACCGCTTCGCTGCCTTATTCGGTCTCGGTCTCGGTCTCGGTTTCCGTCCCGGTTCCCGATTCGGTCGGCGACTCGGAGCTGGCGCTTCCTTCGAGTTCGGCGTCCATCTCCTCGATGACCTCGTCGGGGCTCTTCATGTCAGCCGGGTCGTCGCCCTGCATGATGGCCTGGGCCTCCTCCTCCATGTTCTCGACGTCGACCTCAGCCTCGTTGCTGATGGCACCGATGATCTCTTCGATGTCGTCGAGCCCGAGGAGTTCCCGGGTCTCCGAATCGAAATCCAGGCTGTCCAGGGACTGACCGTCCGTGACCTCGCTCACGTCGCCACCGGTCAGGTGCTTGCCGTACCGACCCACGAGCGACGTGAGTTCCTGCGGCAGGACGAACGTCGTCGACTCGCCCTGACCGATGGCCTCCAGCGTCTCCATCCCCTTGTCGATGACGGCGCGTTCGCCCATCGACTCGGCGGACTTCGCTCGGAGGACGGTGGAGATAGCGTCACCCTGTGCCTCGAGAATCTGGCTCTGCTTTTCACCCTGTGCGCGGATGATGTTGGACTGCTTGTCACCCTCGGCCGTCTCGATGGCGGAGCGACGTTCACCTTGCGCTTCGAGAATCATGGCACGGCGACGGCGCTCGGCGGACGTCTGCTGCTCCATGGCCTGCTGGACTTCCTGTGACGGATTGACCTCTCGGACCTCGACGCTCTCGACGCGAATCCCCCACTCGTCGGTGGGTTCGTCGAGTTCGCGGCGGATCTTCGCGTTGATCTCCTGGCGTTTGTTGAGCGTGTCGTCGAGTTCCATGTCGCCGAGTACGGCCCGGAGCGTCGTCTGCGCGAGATTGGAGACCGCCCGTTTGTAGTTGTCGACTTCGAGGAACGCCTTCTTCGCGTCCATCACCTTGATGTAGACGACGGCGTCGGCCGTCACCGGCGAGTTGTCGCGGGTGATCGCCTCCTGGCGCGGGACGTCGAGCGTCTGCGTTCGCATGTCGAAGGCGTACGTCTTCGAGACGAACGGCGGCACGAAGTTGATACCCGGTTCGAGCAGTTTTCGGTACTCGCCGAAGACCGTCAACGCACGCTTCTCGTACGCGTTGACGATCTCGACCATCTGCGACACCATCACGACCGCGATAATCAAGAAGAGTATCGCGACCACGGGAAAGCCGAACCCCAGTTGCAGGGGCAATGCGGGGAGCATAACAGTCGCTCTTAGCAGGGTCGAAAGAAAAGCCTTCTGCGGGCAGCCACCGAACCCGGAGTCGAAACGATCAGGCTGGGTCCGTCTCGGCGTTCGTCTCGTCCTCCGCGTCCCGCTCGCGCGCTTCGGCGAGCTTCCGGTCGAGGTCGTCGACGTCGAACGACTCGACGGTCAGGACGTTCCCGCCGCCGGGGTCGATGACGATGACCTTCGTCCCCACCTCCAGTTCGCCGTCCATCGCACGGGCCTGATAGTTCGGATTGAAGCCGCCGTCCTCGAGCTTCACCTGTCCGTCGGTCTCGGTGACGTGCTCCGTGACGCGACCCACTTTGCCGCGAAGCGACGACGAGTCGCTCGTCCGGCCCTCGCCCTTCCCGCCGTAGAAGTCGAACTGTCGATAGACGTACAGCGACGCCCCGCCGACGACGATGACGAGTGCGGCGAGGATGACTGGCGTGAGGATTCCGAGGCCGGCTGGCAGGAACAACCCGATGAGGCCCGCGACCAGGAGGGCGACGCCGAGGACGATAAAGTGTGCGCCGGGAGCGAACGCTTCGGCGATGACCAGGAAGGCACCTGAGAGGACGAGCAACAGCGCCAGATTGCTCGCTGCGAGGATGTCCGCCATGGCAGAATCTAGGCGCCCATCGCGGTTAACGCTTCGGGGTTCGGTGGGTTTCGCGGCAGTCTCTCACGTCGTGAACAGCCGGTAGAAGACGCCGAAGACGACACCGACGCCGGCCGCGATGGCGAGCATCGCCGTCGTGCTCAAACTGGCCGCGTCGAGCGACGGTCCCAGGAGAAAGAGCAGCGTCGCGACGATTCCCAGCAGGACGAAGACGGCATTCTCAAGCGACAGTTCCTCGGGTTCGACGGGGCTTGGGGGATTGAACTCGCCGGCGACGTTTCCCTCACCTTGCGTCTCCTCCTCGCCGTCCAGCGGTGGCAGGTCCGAGAGCTCGAACTGCCAGGTGTCGTCGTCAGCCATGCGTTGGAATAGGAAGTGTGATTACAAAAGGGCTCTCAGCGGACCTTCGTTCCGACCGGGGCGTCCTCGTGCGTTGTGAGGAGGTCAGCCTCCTCGCCCGCGGCGAGGACCATGCCGTTGGATTCGACGCCGAACAGCTCGGCTTTCTCCATGTTCGCCAGTAGCACGACCTTCGTTCCGGGGAGGTCGTCGACGTCGTGGAGCTGCTGGATGCCGGCGACGACCTGCCGGACCTCGTGGCCGATGTCGACTTCGAGCTTCACGAGCTTGTCCGAGTCCTCGATCGGCTCGGCCGACTCGATCTGCCCGACGCGGATGTCCAGCGCCTCGAAGTCGTCGAAACTGATTCGCTCATCGGCGAGTGGTTCGATGTCCATATTCGTGTCCTCACCCTCGTCCGTGGTATCGTTGTCGCTTTCTGCGGCCGCGGTTTCGACCCGGTCGCGGAGCGTCTCGTTCAGTTCCGCCACCGTCTCGTCCTCGACCTTACTGAACAGTTCGTCGGGTGCGTCGAACTCGGCGGGCGGTGCGACGAGTGCCTCCTCCAGTGCGGCGTCGGCGATCTGTCCGTCTTCGCCGAACTGGGTCCACAGGGACTCGGCCGTCTCGGGAAGGACGGGCTGCATCAGGACAGCGCAGGCCTTCGAGAGCTGGACGCAGTCGCGGATGACCTGCGCGGCGCGCTCCGGGTCGTCGTCGGTGAGCTTCCAGGGTTCGTTGCGCTGGATGTACTCGTTGCCGTAGTCGGCGAGGTCGATGGCGACCTGCCCGATCCCGCGGAGGTCGTAGTCGTTGACGGCGGCCTCGAACGCCTCGATGCCCTGCTGGATGCGCTCGCGAACGTCGTCGCTGACCTCGACGTCCGGCGTGCCGTCGTAGTTTCGCTGGGCGAACAGCAGCGACCGGTAGACGAAGTTGCCGAGGTTGCCGACGAGTTCGCCGTTGACGCGCTCGGCGAAGCGGTCCCAGGAGAAGTCGACGTCCTTCTCCAGCCCGGAGCCCGTGACGATGTAGTAGCGGAACAGGTCCGGATGGAAGTCCGTGTCGAGGTACTCATCGGCCCAGACGGCGCGGTTCCGCGACGTCGAGAGCGCCTTCCCGTCGATGTTGACGAAGCCGGTCGCGAGGATCGACCGCGGTTCGTTGAACGCCGCGCCCTTCAGCATGGCCGGCCAGAAGACGGTGTGGTGCTGGATGATGTCGCGGCCGATGACGTGGACGATCTCGCCGTCGTCCTTCCAGACCTGCTCCCAGTCGTAGGTGTCGGCCCCGACGCGCTCGGTGTACTGCTTCGTCGAGGAGACGTACTCGATAGGGGCGTCGACCCAGACGTAGAGGACGAGGTCCTCCTCGGTGGTTCCACCGTCTCCATCGGTTTCGTCGGGATAGTCGATGCCCCACTCCATGTCCCGCGTGATACAGAGGTCCTGCAGATCGCCCTCGACCCACTCCCGGGGCTGGTTCTTCGCGTTGTCGGTGCCTTCGAGGCGGTCGAGGAAGCCCGAGAGGTACTCCTGGAAGTCCGAGAGCTTCAGGAACTTGTGCTCTCGGGTGCGGTACTCGGCGGGGTTGCCGGTCAGCGTCGAGACGGGGTTCTCGATCTCACCGGGTTCGAGGTGGCGCTGACAGCCCTCGTCGCACTCGTCACCGCGGGCGTGTTCGCCGCAGTACGGACAGGTGCCCTCGACGAAGCGGTCCGGAAGCGGCTGGTCCTCCTCGGTGTCCCAGGCGACCTGGATCTCCTTCTCGATGACGTGGTCGTTGTCGATCCACGAGCGAACGAACGACTTCGTCATCTCGGTGTTCGTCTCGTCGTGGGTGTGGCCGTAGTTGTCGAAGTCGACGTTGAACTTCGGGAACGTCGCCTCGTACTTCTCGTGGTACTCCAGCGCGAACTCCTCGGGGGAGACGCCCTCCTTCGCGGCGTTCACGGCGATGGGCGTCCCGTGCATGTCGGACCCGCAGACGAACGCTGTCTGTTGGCCGATGCGGCGGAGCGACCGGGCGTAGGCGTCGCCGCAGACGTACCCGCGCAGGTGGCCGACGTGCAGGTCGCCGTTGGCGTAGGGCAACCCGACGGTGACCACTGCAGGGGAGTCCGTCGGATACTCCTGGTGACTCATACCTCTGGATACCGGCGAGGTGGTGTAAAAGCCGCCGGTTTCCGGCAGGTGCTACGCGACGACGACGCGGCCGACCATTCCCGGCGGGTGGACGGTACAGACGATGTCGTAGGTGCCGGCCGTAGTGAACGTAACGTGGACCTGCTCGCCGCCGGAGAGGGTGACGTCGACGCCGAGTTTCGGCATGGTCACGGTGTGGGGCACGCCGTCCTTGTTCTGGAAGGTGACCGTCGTCCCCGCCGAGACGGACGCGATGAGCGGCGAGAAGGCGATGTTCTTCAGCTTGACCGTCGCGGTCTCGGTCGGCGAGGCGTCGTCCAGCTTTCCCCACTCGTAGTCGGGGTACTCGTCCTGAGCAGTCGTCCCGGTAGGCGTCGGCTCGATTGGCGTCGCGGTCGCGGTCGGGGTCGGCGTCGCCGTCTCGGTCGGTGTCGGCGTGTCCGTCGGCGTCGAGGTAGCGGTGTCCGTCGGGGTGGCGGTCGTGGTCGTCTCCGTCGTCGTTCGCGTGGTCGTTGGCGTCGTCCCTGCCGCGTCGGTGGGTTCCTCGCCGCCGCTGGAACAGCCCGCGACGGCAGTGGTCGCCAGCACGGAGCCGAGTCCGCAGAGGAACCGTCGTCTGGAGGCGGTCATACAGGCTAGACGTGCAGCCACCACGGGGAAGAAGGTTCGTCCTACAGCGAGATGGCGTATCCGACGCCGCCGACGAGGCCAACGGTCACCAGCAGTCGTCCGATGCTGCCCGCGAAGGTCGCCGCCGCGAACTTCACGTAGTCGTCCTCCAGGACCGTGAACGCGTAGATGGAGAGCGTGTCGGGGAAGAAGGGGACCGACAGCGCCATCGCCAGCCCGACGTAGCCGTAGCGCTTCGCGATCTCGATGGTCCGGCGCTCGGACCACGCGATGATGTCGAAGCGGGACTGCTGGATGCGGCGCACCAGCGGCCCGTAGCTCTTGGCCTCCTGGCCGATGTGGAACGCGAAGACGCTGCCGATGGCCTTGCCGAGCCCGCTGACGAGCATCACCAGGCCGAGGTTGGCCCAGTAGGGCAGGCCGAGGTTGAGATGTGACGCCGGGACGAGGACGATCTCGCTCGGCATGGGCAGCACGACTGCGATGAGGAACGAGTAGACGGCGATGATGAGCAGTCCCGTCGGTCCCGCAGCCGTCTCGACGGCGATTCGAAGCGCTTCGCCGAGACCGCCCAGAATGTTACTCAGGAGCGTCGAAGCGAGGACCCACGGGGGTAACACGAGCGCGGGTTCGGGGCCGGCAGTGGTAAGTGTTGGTATGTGCCCTCGTTAGGAGTCAGTACCAGTCGAGGTCGGCGACGAACGACCGGAGCGTCGAGCGCGTGACGTGGGGCATACAGACGACGCGCATCTCGCCCTCGCCGGTACGGGCCAGCCGCCACCCGCGGTCGCGGAGGACGTCGACCATCGTCCCCGAGACGTCGGCGGCGACGATGGGGAGTTCGGGGTCGACGACGTCGTAATCTCGCTCGCGGAGTTGCCCGGCCAGCCACTCGGCGTTTCGCTGCGAGCGACGGTACTGCTCGCGGTAGCCGTCGGGCCAGAGCTGCTCCATGGCGGCGACGGCGCTCGCCACGCCCGCGCCGCTGCGGGTGCCCGTCAGCGTCACCTGCGAGGTCGATTCGAGATACGGCGTGTCGATCGCCAGTTCGTCGAGCAGCGAGTCCGACCGTGCGAGCAGCCCGCCGGCGGGGATGGCCGCCTGCCCCATCTTGTGCGGGTCGACGGTCATCGTGTCCACGCCGGCGTGGCCGAAGTGCCACTCGTGGTCGGTGAAGGGGAGGACGAAGCCACCGAACGCGGCGTCGACGTGACACAGCGCGTCCGCGTCGTGGGCGAGGTCCGCGAGCGCGGGAATCGGGTCGACGCGTCCGTACTCCGTCGTTCCCGCGACGCCGACCACGAGGACGGTGTCGTCGTCGATGGCGGCGTCGACGGCGTCCAGGTCCGCTCGGTAGTCCGACGTGGGAACGGTGCGAAGTTCCACGTCCATGACGTCCGCTGCCTTCGTGAACGAGAAGTGTGCGCTCTCCGGGACGACCACGTTCGGGTCGTCGGTCGCGGCCCGGTTGCGGGCGATGCGGACGGCCTGGAGGTTCGCCTCCGTGCCGCCGCTGGCGACGTAGCCCGCTGGGTCGGCCAGTCCGGTGAGATCACCGAGCAGCGAGACGGCTTCGCGTTCCAGGTCGGCGACGGTCCGATAGGTCTCGGGGTCGCCGGGGTTCGTCGCGAGGAAGCGCTCGGCCGCCTGTCGGGCCGCTGGATGGGGTTCGGTGCACATAGAGGAGAGGACCCGCTCGAAGTCCTGTGGGTCCATCCGATGGGCGGCCTCAGCCTGACTCATCGGATTCGACTGCGAGTCTCGGGGCTAAAGCGGTTGCGCCTACGCGTGGCCTCGTCGGTCAGACTTCGATGATGTCGTCGTCGCTGTCTTCGGGGACGAGCAACGAGCCGTCGAGGACCGTCACGGCCCGCCCGCCGATGCGGACCTCGCCGGAGACGTCGACGCGGACGCGGCCGGGGCGGTCGAGGAAGTGGCCCTGCTCGCAGACGACCTCCTCGATATCGGCGTCCAGCGCGCCCTCGCGGACGAGGTACTCGCTGACCGCCGCCGACGCCGTGCCCGTGACCGGGTCCTCGGGAACCCCGTCCCGCGGCGCGAACGCGCGCCCGTGGAGGGTCGCCTCGGCGTCCAGCGTGTCGAAGGTGAACGCGTACACGCCGTCGACGTCGAGGTCCTCGCTCAGGTCGGCGATGGCACCCATGTCCGGGGACGCGTCCCGCAGATGCTCGAAGTAGTTCACCGGGACGAGGAGGAACGACGCGCCGGCGTCGCCAGTGGACAACGGGAGGTCCGCACCGACGTCGCGGAGCGAAGCCACGTCGACGCCGAGCGCGTCCGCGACCCGCTCGTGGGTACACTCCGCCGGTCGAATCTCCGGCCTGTTCGGCGTCAGCCAGACGGTGCCGTCCTCGTCGACCGAGAACGCGAGCGTCCCGGTGTTCGTCTCGACGGTGTGCGCGCCGGTCTCCAGGTCGCCTCGGTCGAAGAGGTGCGCGAAGGTCGCGACGGTCGCGTGTCCACAGAGGTCGACCTCCGTCTCCGGCGTGAAGTACGAGAGGCGGAACTCGGCCTCGTCGGCCGTGGAGACGAACGCCGTCTCGCTCGCGCCGAGTTCGTTCGCGATCTGCTGGCGCTGCTCGTCGGTCAGGTCGTCGGCGTCCGGAACGACGCCCGCGGGGTTGCCGGCGAGCGGGTCGTCCGTGAAGGCGTCGACGAGATACGCGGCAATCGTCCGGTCGTCCGTACTCATTGGTGGGGACAAACGGCGCGGGCCAGATAGGCCTACCGCACACGCACGCTGACTGAGCGTTCGTGACGGCGCACACTCACGCTGAAAAGAGCGTTCGTGGCAGCGCACACTCACGCTGAAAAGAGCGTTCGTGACGGCGCATACGCTCACCGGAAACACGTCCACGCAACCGAGCGACGAACGGTCAGTCGTCGTGGTCCACGGCGGGGTCGACCGCCGGCAAGAGGCCGGTCGAGAGCAACCGGCGAAAGATGACGACGAGCCCGTTGGAGAAGCCGCGACCGAAGATAGCCTGTTCGTGTGTTCCCGACACCGAGGCGCCGTCGTGTGAAGTGCCGATGAGGATTGCGCTCCGGTCGACCAGGATCAACCGACTGATGGCCTCGGAGGTCCCGCCATCGTGGTCCGGGTTCAGCCACTCCAGCCCCGAGACGAACACGTCAGCCCCGGGAAGGGATTCACGAATACGGGACTGGAGCGACTCGTCGACGGTCCCGATGACGACGGAAACGCCTGCGGCAATCCGGTCTCGCAGCGTCTCAGCCAGGTCGTCGGTGAACGCCGCGTCGGTCCCGATGACGAGAACTATCTCGTCGGTCGCGTTCTCCAGGAGGTCCCGCGACCGATTCCTGATCGCCGTCGACCCGGTGAGCGCCCACACTTCGTGGGTGACTTCCTCGTCGGCCGGTTCGGCGATATCCACGTTCTCCAGGTGTTTCCGAAGGGTCTCGGCGCGCATCTGGTACTCGTCTCGGAGCGAGGCCACGGCCTCCGTGATAGGGACCGCCCGGAAGACCTGTGGGTTCGAGTGCTGGGTCTCGACCATGCCCTGCGCTTCCAGCACGCGAATCGCGTCGTAGACCCTCGTCCGGGGCACCTCGGAAATGTCGGCGATCTCCTTCGCGGTCGCTTTCGGCACGCGGGTGAGAGCGACGAAGCATTTCGCCTCGTACTCCTTCATCCCGAGTTGCTGTAACAGCTCTATCGCCTGCGTTTGATGAGAGATTTCTGTCATGGGTCCCAACCGAACTATCGGAATGCTGATAGCGTGTAACTTCTACGGGCCGGCCTCCTAAGTCAATTCCTCCTTTCGGTATAGGGCAGTCCGATCTCGAGACTGTGTTACTCAATTAATCACAGCAAGGTTAAACGGTGGGAGGGAGTACGACCAGGTGGCACGATAATCGGAAGGGTCCCAACCATTCCCGAGATCGTGTCCTGTCACAGGTCACCTGTGACAGCTTTCGTACTGCGAGGCCACTATGGTAGAAGACTCCCGGGACCATGCGCGGGTGACCGCTATCGAGCAGTTACGAGCGCTGGGACTGAGCACCTACGCTGCCCGGACGTTCGTCGCGCTGGTGTCGCTCGGTGAGGGCACGGCTCAGGACGTGAGTCACGTCGCGGACGTACCGCGGACGCGAGTGTACGACGCAGCGGACGAACTCTCCGCTCGCGGACTCCTCGACGTCCGGAAAGGGTCGCCGAAGCGATTCTGGCCGGTTTCCTCGGAGACAGCGGAGCGAACGTTTCGTCAGGAGTACAGCCAGCGCGTGGACGAGCTGGTCGACGCGCTGGAGATGTTCGAGCCGGACTCGACGTTCGAGGAACAGCGCGGCGTCTGGACGGTGACCGGTCGACCCGCCGTCGAGAACCGGGCAATCGAGTTCATCGAAGAGGCAACGGAGAGCGTGACCTACATGACGACTTCGGGGTTGCTCGGGTCACGCGAACTCGATGCGCTTCGAGACGCCGCGGACCGAACCGTTGACATCAGACTTGCCGGCGCTTCGGACGCCGTCGAAACGAACATCCTCGGGGAGGTTCCGAACGCGACGACGTTCGAGTCCATCTGGGACGGGACCAAGACGCCCGCCGGACGGTTACTGCTCGTCGACGAGACCAGAGCGATGGTCAGCGTGCTCGTCGAGGACGGCGACTGTGGCCGGGAGGAAACGGCTATCTGGGGCGTTGGCGAGACGAACAGCCTGCTGGTCGTGGTCCGGGCGATGTTCACGTGGCAGTTCGACGACTGACGACACTGTCATTCAGGAACTCACAGTCCGTCCCTTCGGGTAGCGACCCGATGTTCGACGCAGAGCGTCGGTCAGCCGGGCGCGCCACCAGCCTCCATCTCCTCGGTGACCTCCAGGAGTCGTTCGAGTCTATCGCCGCCAGTGTATCTGACTCCCCGTCGGTCGGCCACGAACTCGACGACGTCGGCGCTGGCGAGCATCGGGAGGTGAACGTGATGCAGTGCCGCCGCGAGATCGTGTTCTGTCGTCCCGCCGTTGGACTGCATCCGCGGGTGCTCGAGGTGGTCGACCAGGGCCGACCGGGGGACGACGTCGTCGGCGGCGAGCAGATACCGGAGAATCGACCGTCGGTCCCCATCGTCGAGGAGCGCCAGCAGTGAGTCAAGCGATGGGGTCGTGGCGCTTTCGCGCGGGAGGGCAGTCATAGCGGACCACCGTCAATACGGGTTGTACAGGCGATCATCACCGTCCAATGGAGACCTCTGGAGAAGAAGATGTCTTTTCTCCTATTAATCTACAGTGACACCTCGAGTGACAACCGGTACAGTTTGTGAAAACGACGTGGGTGACCTACTCGTCCGGCCGAAAGATATCTTCGATACGACAGTCGAAGTGGGCCGCCAGCGCGAACGCCAGTTCGAGCGACGGGTCGTACCGGTCGCGCTCGATTGCGTTGATGGTCTGGCGGGTCACGTCGACGGCCATTGCCAGGTCTCCCTGACTGAGGCCGCACTCCTCTCGCCGCCGTGGGAGGTCGTTCTGCATGATCAGTGTCGTCGCGACAGGACCATGGCCGTGACGCCGTAGACGACGTAGATGACGGCGACGAACAGCGCGATGGCGGTCGTCGCGGGCCCCCACGAGAACCGTCCGACAGCGTACAGTGCTGTCAGCGCGGGAAAGACGACGGCGGACCCGACGCCGAACAGCGCCAGCGTGTACGCGCTCGCCTCGCGGTGTATCGACGCATCTCGCTCGTCGAACAGCGGCCCTCGGTAGCGAGCGGTCACCGCGAGCGCGCCGAGGACGGCGACCACGTAGAGGCCGACGCCGAACAGTGGTCGGCCGAACCAGGTCAGGCCGCCGAGCGCGAGGCCGGCGAGCATCCAGAGTCCGGCGTACGCCGAGCGATGCGTCGATTCGCGGGTCGACGTCAGGGTCATCGCCGCTCGCCTCCTCGGGCGACGCGGACACCTGCGCGACCCCGGACGGTCGCACGACGGTCGAGAGCGGTGCAGTTACGGTCGGTTTTCGTTCGGACGGGAGCGGCCGTTGGAGCGCACATCATGTGTAAAGCACCCTTTACAGTAAAGTGTACTTTACACCACCGTAAAACGTTTTCCTCTCCCGGTAGTACGTTTCACCCACTTCCTCACAATACCGTCAACTTTACTCATACGGTACATATACGTGAAGTCACGCATGAGTCAGCATGCACGGTCCACATGTCAGAGCACTACAACGGAGTGGGGGGCACATGACAGATAACGGCGACGAGAGGGAATCTGTGTACGTCGAGACGGTGGACGCGTGGTCCCACGCCGATCCCCCCAGTTCAGCACTCGTCGAGAGCGTCGCGTCAGTGAGAGGACGGGAAGTAGAGTCGATCCAACCGCTGTACGAGGTGGTCGATCCGGAAGCGCTCGACGAACTGCTCATCGAGTCTGGAGCGCGCGTCACCGAGCCCGTCGAAATCGCCCTCAACTACGACGGGTTCATCGTGAACATCGACAGTTCGGGACGCTTGGAACTCCACCCCGCCGAGTAGCCACGGCTCCGAGGTGCGCTCGCACCCTCCGGGAGCCACCAAGATCGGTCGCTCCAAGTCGAAGAGATTGTACCGGTGGCTCGAGAGACCACTCTCGTGTCGCTGGCGTCAATCTTCGAATCGGCCATCCTTCCCATCGTCGCCATCGCAGCCGGGGGCTTCGTCCTCGGACGAGTACGCGACGTCGACCCGGATCCGCTCAACACGGTCACCGTCTACGTGCTCGTGCCGGCGCTCGTCTTCGACAGCCTCGCGACGACGAGCCTGGACCCGCGAACCCTCGGCAGCATCGCAGCCGGCGTCCTCGGGTTCACGCTCGGCATGGTGGTCGTGTCCGAACTCGTCGGGCGTGCGCTCGGAGAGCGCGAGCCACTGCTGAGTGCACTCGTCCTCGTCGCAGCGTTCTCGAACTCGGGGAACTACGGCGTCCCGCTGTCGTCGTTCGCGTTCGGCGGGACAGGGCGGTCGACCGCGGTCGTCTTCATGACCGCCCAGGGCGTCCTGCTGTACACACTCGGCGTCTACGTCGCGTCACGAAGCTCCAATCGGGGGCTGGCCAGCGGGCTGAAGCAGGTCTTCACAATCCCGCTGGTCTACGCCGTGCTGGCCGCTCTCGGCGCTCGGTGGGCGGGCGTCGTCCCCCCGACGAACGGGACCGTGATGTCCGCAATCAGGCTCGTCGGCAACGCGGCGATTCCGCTCATGCTGTTGATCCTCGGCCTCCAGCTCTCCCGAACGGACTACCGGGCCGCGCTGACGAAGGTCGGGACGCCGACCGCGCTGAAGACGCTCGTCGCGCCGGTCGTCGGCCTCGGCGTCGCGGTGGCCGTGGGATTCGCGGACCAAACCGTCGCACGGACCTTCGTGCTGGAGACCGCGACGCCGTCGGCGGTGACGCCGCTCATCCTCCTCGTCGAATTCGGCGACGGCGCGACCGTCGGCGGGCTCTCCATCGCCGAATACGCCAGTACGGTCGTGTTCGTCACGACGGTCCTCAGCGTGCCGGTCCTCACGCTACTCATCACCGCGCTAGAGAATGGTCTGCTCGTCTAGTTCGCACCGTCACGAACCTTATCGTCGGCCGTCGTCACGAACGTATTCGAGCGCCCGGAGATACGCCTCCACGTCGACGCGGTCTTCGGACTCCCGGAGGCGTTCTCTGAGTTTGGTCGGCGTCATGGTGTGGTATCACATACCACATTATAATACATTAAGTTTTCGGCGCCTCGAGACCCGTCGCTCACTGACCCGACACGCGAAAATCACTCCCTCACGACCGACTTCGCTCAGTCGGCGATGGCCTCTTCGGACCCCGTCGCCGCAGCCGGGTCCTGAATCCAGAGGTCGCCGAAGCACTCGTCCTGCTGCAGTCGGACCTGCCCCCGATGGGAGAGAAAGAGCAATCCGAGGAACGTCTCGACGCGAGAGCCGCCAGCGTCCTCGATCTCGCGGTACAGCACTTCCTCGCGGCCGGCGTCGTAGTGCTCCCGCAGGGCGGCCTCCACGTCGTCGATGATGCTGTCGATGTCCTCCGCGTGGGCCGTCCCCGTCACGTCGGCCTCGGTGGGCTCGTCGTCCATCCGCAGGTCGTCGCCGCTCCGGTAGTCCAGTTCCTGCATCCCGCGCTGAAAGCCGTGTGGCGAGTCCGTCGTGTCGTAGGTCCGGGACTCCTTCCACCAGGAATCGCGTTCGGCGTCCCGCAGGTCGCGCACGAGTTCGTCGAGCGTCTGGGGCATGCCGCGGGTCCGCTTGCGCTCCAGTCGCCGGTCCATCTCCTGCTCCAGCGACGCGAACGGATCCGGCCCGTCGACCGGCTGGTCGTCGGCCAGCGGCTGCTCCCACGGCTCGTCCCACGGTTCCTCCTCGTCGTCGCCCTCGTCGAGCATCGCGTCGCCCTTCATCCGCAAGAGGACGCTCGCGTAGAACAGCGCCCGACCGGACGTCCGGAGGTCGGCCTCGTCCAGTCGGTTCAGGAACTTGTCCGTCACGGCCACGATGTCGATGTCCCACGGGTCGATCTCGCCGTCGTCGGCGAGATTCACGAGGACCTCGACGGGTTCGACCTCATCGTCGTCCGCCTCGCTCTCGGTCGGGGCTTCGTCCACGTCGGGCGTCGAGGACCCGTTCGTCACGGGGTCGCCCGGGGCGGGAACGTCGTCGTCGGCCGACGAGTCCTCGGTCTCGCCCGGACGGCTTCGACTATCGTGCCCCGTGATGTTCAGCGGAATGTCGTCGTCAGTCATCCGCGGGCACCTCCCCGGAGAGGTCGATGCCGGTCACGGCGCTCACGTTATCGTCCTGCATCGTGACGCCGATTGCCCGCTCGGACCGCTCCAGCAGCGCCGAGCGGTGGCTGACGACGACGAACTGCGCGTCGCCGGCCAGTTCGTCGACCAGTTCGCCGACGAGTTCGGCGTTCGCGGCGTCGAGGAAGGCGTCGACCTCGTCGAGCGCGTAGAACGGCGCGGGGTTGTACCGCTGGATGGCGAAGATGAACGCCAGCGCAGTCAGGGACTTCTCGCCCCCGCTCATGGCGTTGAGTCGCTGGATGGGCTTGTCGCCGGGCTGGGCCTTCATCGTCAGGCCGTCCTCGAACGGGTCGTCCTCGTTCTCCAGGTGGAGATGCCCTTCGCCGTTGGAGAGGCGCGCGAAGATGTCCTCGAAGTGGTCGTTGATGGCGTCGTACGCGTCCATGAACGTCTCCTTCTTGCGCGCCTCGTAGCTCTCGATGCGGTCGCGGATGCCCTCCGCCTCCTCGACGAGCGTCGCCTTCTTCTCCTCGAAGTCGTCGAGTTCCTCGGCGACGCGGTCGTACTCGTCGATGGCGAGCATGTTCACCGGCTCCAGCGCCTCCATCTCACCCTCCAGACGAGCAATCTCCGATTCGACCTCGTCGTGGTCGGGCACGTCTTCAGGGTCGTAGTCGCCGACCTGGGCTTCGAGTTCGTCGATCTCCCAGTCGAGGCGTTCGACCTCCTCGCGCGCGTTCGAGAGCTTGCTCTCGACGGCGTTGGCCCGCTCTTTCTGCTCGTCGCGGGCCTCTTTCGCGGCGTCGAGGTCGTCTTTCAGGGCCGCGCGCTCCTCTTTGAGGTCGGCCAGTTCGTCTTCGAGGTCCGCAACGGCCTCCTCCTTCTCCGCGAGGACCTCTTTGCGGTCCGCGATCTTCTCCTCGAGGTCCGCGATCTTCTCTTGCTGCTCGGCCTTGCGGTTCTGTGCGGCCTCGATCTTGTCGTGGAGGTCGTCGATGGCGTCCTCGGCGTACTCCTTCTCCAGACCGAGTTCGTTCAGGTCGCCGTCGAGGTCGTCGATCTGGTCAGTCAGTTCGTCGATGTCGGCCCGTAGCTCGTCGGCCTCCGAGGTGAGTTTCGGGAGTTCCGAGTCCTCGACCTCCGACTCTAGCTCCTCGATGTCGGCCTCGACGACCGCGATCTCCTCGTTCTTCGCTTCGAGGTCGGCCTCCAGTTCGTCCATCCGGTCGGAGACCTCCTCGCGCTCGTCCTCGATGGCGTCGAGTTCCTCGGTGAGGGTCTCGATGCGTTCCCGCGCCTCCTCGATGTCGTTCTGCCGACGTTCGACGTCGGCCTCGATTTCGCGGACCTGGTCGGCGGCCTCGGACTGCCGGTCGCGGGCGTCGTCGAGCCGCTCCTCGACGTCTCGGACGTCGCCGCGGATGGACCGGCGCTCGTCTTCGAGTTCGTTGATACGCTGTGCGACCCGTTCGAGCTGGCCCTTGCCGCCGGAGAAGGAGTACCGCGACCCCTTCTTCGATCCGCCGGTCATCGCACCGCTCTTCTCGACGAGGTCGCCGTCGAGCGTGACGAGCCGGTAGTCGCCCATGTACTCCCTGGCGGTGTCGAGGTCCTCGACGACCACGGTGTCTCCGAGCACGTACGCGAACACGCCCGCGTACTCCGAGTCGAAGTCCACGAGGTTGTACGCGAAGTCGACGACGCCAGGGTCGTTCGGAAGCGACGGCAGCGACCGCTGGTGCATCTGCGTAATCGGCAGGAACGTGGCTCGACCCGCGTTCCGTGACTTGAGGTAGTCGATACAGCGCTGGCCGATGGAGTCGTCGTCCACGACGACGTTCGCCAGTCGACCGCCCGCAGCGGTCTCACAGGCCGTCGCGTACTGTGGGTCGACGCCGCCGAGCTGGCCGACGGTCCCGTGGACGCCGTCGATGCCGCCGTTCAGGACCGTCGTGACCGACCGTCCGTAGCCCGAATCGCCCGACTGCCCGGCGCGGGCTTCGAGTTCTGCGTACTCCTGTTGGGCCGCGTTGAGTTCGTCCTCGACGTCGTCGAGGTCCGACTGTAGCTCCTGTTTCTCCTGTTTGAGGTTCGCGACGACCTGCGCGATGTTCTCCTTGTTCTGCTCGGCCTTCCAGAGTTCGTCCTCGAGGTCCTCGATCTCGGCCTCGAGGTCCGGAATCTGCTCCTCGGTGGCCTCGATCTGCTCCTTCTTCTCTCGCTGTTCGTTCGAGCGACGACGAGCCTCGTCGAGCAGGCGGTCCTGCTCGCGCTGGAGGTCGTTCTTCTCCGATTTCAGCTCCTCCAGCGTCGCCCGCTTCTCGTCGAGTTGCTCTTTGACCTCCTCGAACTCCTCGCCGACCTCGTCGATGCGGGCTTCGACCTCGGCGAGTTCGGCCTCCTTCGACTGCACGTCCGCCTTGAGCGAGGACTTCGCGACCTTCGTCTCGCGCATCTCGCTCTCGATGTCCTCGACGGTCTCCTGCTTGCGGTCGATCTGGACGAACGCCTGCCGACGCTCGCTCTCGGCCTCGTCGATCTTCTCCTCGGCCGTCTCGATGGCGTCGTTCAGCCGGGCGACGTCGCCTTTGACCTCCTCTATCTCGCGCTTGATGCGTAGCTGTTCGTCCTCGCCCTTGTGCTCGATCTCGTCGTTCAGTTCGGCGAGGTCGTCCTCCAGGCGCATGACCTTGCCCTGGCGCTCGTCGAGTTCGACCTGGAGTTCCTCGAGGTCGGACTCCAGGGTCTCGACCTTCGTGGAATACCGGTCGTGTTCCTCGCGCTTGTCCTCGAGTTCCGCGGCCTTTCGGTAGCCCTCGTACTCCTCTTTCGTCTCGCGGAGGTCCTGGTACTGCAGCGCGGTCTCGCGCTCGTCTTCGAGTTGTTCCAGTCGGTCTTGCTTCTCCTCGATTCGGAGCGTGGCCTCGTCGATGCGCTCCTCGACGACCTCCAGTTCCTCGAAGGCGTCGGCCTTCTTGGCGTCGAACTCCGCGACCCCCGCGATCTCGTCGATGATCTCCCGACGAGAGTACGGCGTCATGTTGATGATCTCGGTCACGTCGCCCTGCATGACGACGTTGTATCCCTCCGGGGTGACGCCGGCCTGGGCCAGGAGATCCTGGATGTCCGAGAGATTGACCGAGCGGCCGTTGATGTAGTAGTAGGAGTAGTAGTTGGCGTCGGTCTCCTTGACGCGGCGCTTGATCGAGATCTCGTCGACGTCGCCGACGTTCTCGGTGCCCGCGGCGTTGCTGACCTGCGAACGGTCGAGTGTTCCGTCGGAATTGTTCAGGATGACCTCGACGCTGGCCTCGCGTTCGCCGGAGAACTCGGCGTCTTCCTCGTGGTGGCCTGCGTTGTAGATGAGATCGGTCAGCTTCTCGGCGCGGATGCCCGAGGTACGGGCGAGTCCGAGCGCGAACAGGACCGAGTCGATGATGTTCGATTTTCCGGAGCCGTTCGGGCCGCTGACGGTCGTGAAGTCCTCGTAGAACGGAATGCGAGTCTTTCTGCCGAAGCTCTTGAAGTTGTCAAGTACGAGCTCTTTGATGTGCATGGGACGCTCGTGGGGAGTCCAGAATCAGGCGACGATGATGTCGCTGGACTCTGACTCCGTGTTGTCGCCCTCGTCGCTCCCCTCTGCCTTAGGTGTGTCGGCCGACGTTTCCGCTGGAGATTTCGGTGTCTCGGCGTCGCTCTCGGCCGAAACGCCGAGGTCCTCGTCGATGGCGTTCTCCAGTTCACGGATGCGAACCTTGCATTCGACGAGTTCGTCCGTGAGTCCCTCGACGGAGGCTTCCAGTTCCTTGACGCGTTCCTCTAATTTCTCGACGCGATTGGGAGACATACACTGATTGGGTCGCTCACCCGCCATAAAGGCTCGTCAGACATTGACACGAGAATTGATAGGTGAGCGAGAGTACCTTCGAAGGAACTATCCAAACGCATATGAATGTAAGACAATACCATACATATTCGGCTTTTCAAGAGTGATAATTTACCAGGAAGAGCTAAATGACGTTGTGGGATACTCTTGGCCCGATGGAAGGCATGGATACGGATCCGTATATCTCAGGAGAAACCAGGTCAACGGTCGACGGAAAGGAGCTCACGGAGAATATCGGGATCGACAGCGCGGAGATGGAGTGGCGAAAACGGTTCACGAAGTTCGACGAGGCCGACGAACGCCGGTTGGAGGAGATGCAGGACACGTTCGACGGCGTCGCCGACGACCTCGTCGAAGAGTTCTACGAGCACCTGCAATCGGACCCGAAGTCGGCGAAGTTCTTCGACCGGTCCTCGAAGGGCGTGGACGCGCTCAAGCGGACGCAGACGGAGTACCTCCGCGACCTCGGCCGTGGGTCCTACGGAGAAGAGTACTTCGAGCGGCGAGCGCGAATCGGGAAGCTCCACGACATGCTGGATCTCGGGCCGAAGGTGTATCTGGGCGCGTACTCGCTCTACTACGAGGGGTTGCTCGAAGCGATCGGAGAGGACGTGCAGGCCGAGGTGAAAGAGAGCGTCCGTGACGATTCCGAGCCAGCCGACGTCGAAGCGGCCGTGACCGACGCCGTCGACGACGCGATGGAGATGGTCGTCGAACGGTCGATGTCGGTCATGAAGCTGCTCTTGCTGGACCAGCAGGTGGTGATGGACACCTACATCGACTCCTACTCCGACGTCGAGGATGAACTGGATCGACAACGGGAAGTCGCCGGAGAGATTTCAGAGGCGACGTTCGAACTGGAACAGGCCGCCACCGACATCGCCGAGAGCACGAACGACATCGACGCCATCGCTGGCAAGCAGACCGACAACATGGAGGACATCTCTCGGGAGGTGTCGAACCTCAGCGCGACCATCGAAGAGGTCGCGTCGACGGCCGACGAGGTGGACGCGACGAGTTCGAGGGCCGAGGACCTCGCCGTCGAAGGGCAGGATTCCGCGGAGCAGGCCATCGACGTGATGCACGACGTGAGCGACTCCGCCGAGTCCGTGGCCGACGAGGTCGACCAGCTTCAGGACCGAGTGAGCGAGATCGACGACGTCGTCGAGGTCATCAACGACATCGCCGAACAGACGAACATCCTCGCGCTGAACGCGTCCATCGAGGCCGCGCGCGCAGGGGAAGCGGGAAGCGGCTTCGCAGTCGTCGCCGACGAGGTCAAGAGCCTCGCCGAGGAGTCCCAGGACTACGCCGGCGAGATCGAGTCGCTCGTGACGACCATCCAGGACGACACGGAGGAGACTGTCGACAGCCTGGAGACGACGACGGACCAGGTCGAAGACGGCATCGACCGCGTCGAGCAGTCGATGGAGAAACTGACCGACATCGTCGCCGCCGTCACCGAGACCTCCGAGGGGATACAGGAGGTCGCCGACGCCACGGACGATCAGGCGTCGAGCGCCGCCGCTGTGGCCGGGATGATAGACGATGCCGTCGAAGAACTCGACGACATCGCCAGCGAGATCAGCGACGTCGCTGCGGCCAACGAACAGCAGGTCACACAGGTCAGCGACCTCAACGACGCCGCGCAGCGTCTCGCCGACGGAGAGAGCGTCTGACGGACCTCTCGACGGCGGGTCGTTAGCCTTTAGCCGGACCATACCGAACCGCGGGTAATGACCGCCAAAGCCGTCGAGAGCGGGGACCTCGCGACTGTCATCGGCCTGGAGGTCCACGTCCAACTCGAAACGGAGACGAAGATCTTCTGTGGTTGTTCGACAGACGTGGAGGACGACGAGCCGAACACGCACACCTGTCCCGTCTGTCTCGGCCTCCCCGGCGCGCTGCCCGTCCTGAACGAGGGGGCCGTCGAGGCCGCCGTCAAGATCGGTAAGGCCATCGACGCCGACATCCCCGAGGAGACGACGTTCCACCGGAAGAACTACTACTACCCCGACCTCCCGAAGAACTTCCAGATCACCCAGTACGACGCGCCGATCTGCCAGGACGGGGAACTGGAGTTCTCCGTCGAGGGACAACGGACGAGCGTCGGTATCCGTCGCGCACACCTCGAAGAGGACCCCGGCAGCCTCCAGCACAAGGGCGGCTCCATCGACACTGCCGACTACACGCTCGTCGACTACAACCGTGCGGGCACGCCGCTGATGGAGATCGTCACCCGACCCGACTTCCGCAGCCCCGACGAGGTCCGTGCCTTCCTCGCCAAACTGGAGGAGGTCCTCGAATATCTGGGCGTGTTCGACGCGACCCGTGACGGCTCGCTCCGCGTCGACGCGAACCTCTCCATCGTCGACGCCGAGGAAGTCTCCGGCGACGGCACGATCGACGCGTCCGTCCTCGAAGACGCCAACCGGACCGAGGTCAAGAACATCTCCAGCCACAAGGGCGCGGAGAAGGCGCTGGCCTACGAGGAGACGCGCCAGAAGAACGCCATCAGCCGCGGCCGCGCCGTCGAGCAAGAGACCCGCCACTGGGACGAGTCGAAGGGGATCACGCTCTCGATGCGCTCGAAGGAAGAGGAGAAGGACTACCGGTACTTCCGCGAGGCCGACCTCCCGCCGCTCCGGGTGAGCCACTGGAAGGACGAGATTCCGATTCCGGAACTCCCCGACGCCCGCCGCGAGCGCTTCCAGTCCGAGTACGGCCTGAGCGACGAGGCCGCATCGAAGCTCACCTCGACGAAGCAGGTCGCGGACTTCTACGAGGACGTCGCCGAGCAGTTCGACCCCGACCTCGCCGCGACGTGGGTCGCCGACAACCTCCTCGGCGAACTGAACTACCGCGACATGCTGCTCACCGACGTCGCCGACCGCTTCGACGAGGTGACGCGACTGGTCGAACTCGTCGCCGAGGAGGAGATCACCGCGAAGAACGCCCGCGAGACGGTTCTGCGGTCGATGCTCGACGACGAACTCGATCCCGACACCATCGTCGAACAGGAGGGACTCGGCAAGACGGGCGAGGACGAGGTCGCCGCCGCCGTCACCGAAGCCATCGAAGAGAACCCCGACGCCGTCGAGGACTTCCACGCAGGCGAGGACGGCGCACTGAACTTCCTCGTCGGCCAGGTCATGCAGAAGACCGGCGGGAGCGCGGACCCCGGACAGGTCAATCAGCTCCTGCGGGACGAACTGACGTAGTATTCGGACGCTCCGGTCCAGTTTTCACGCCACGGGGTGCCACCGGGACCGACGACCGGAGGAACGCCCTTTCACACGCTCGCACAGGCGTTTTGACAGTCGGTGGAGTAGTCCCCGCTATGTCTGACGCGGACCAAGAGCGATGCGACTACCGGCTCACGGTCGGCCAGGTTCACGACGACATCGAGGCCGAGCCGTGCGAGCGTCCCGTCTGGGAGGACCACGACCGGTGTTTCTGGCACGCCCCCGTCGAGGAGAAGACGAGCAAGATGCTCGACGAGGCCGAGGTCGGGAACGGGGACGACCTCGACGGAGCGTATCTCCGAGAAGCGGTGTTCGCCACCGAGGATCTGTTCCGCGGTCGGTCGCTTATCGGGGCGGACTTCGCCGGTGCGGACGTGAAGGGAACGGACTTCAGCGAGGCGGACCTGACGCTGGCGAACATGTCGGACGTGAGCGCGATCAATGCCGACTTCGAGGGGGCGAACCTCGAAGGAGCGATCCTCACCAACGCCGACCTTCGACAGGCGACGCTCACCGACGCTCGGCTACACGAGACCATTCTCACCGACATGCACATCGGCGGCGGGACCACGATCGGGGACGTCAACGTCTACGACCGGGAAAACGCTCCACCGGACATCGTCGAGGACCAGCCGCTCGACGCCGCCGCGTGGGTGTATCGGCAACTGCAGACACTCTATCAGTCCAACGGTCTCGCGGAGTTGGCCCGGCAGAGCTACTTCATGGAGAAAGACACGCGACGACGACTCGCATGGGAGAAACAGAGGTACACATCGGCACTCAAACAGGAACTCTCGCGGTGGGTGATGCGCTACGGGGAGAGTCCCTACCGGGTACTTCTCACGTCCCTGTTCGTCATCGTCCTGTTCGCCGTCATGTTCCCGCTCACGGGCGGAATCCAGGAGGGCCGGGATGGCCAGGACATTACCTACGTGATCCAGAACCCCGAGGTAGCACCGATGTGGTGGGTCGGGAGGGTGCTGTTCAAGAGTCTCTACTTCAGCGTCGTCACGTTCGCCACACTCGGGTACGGCGACATCCAACCGATCGGCCCCTGGGCACGGTTCCTCGCCGGCATCGAATCACTACTCGGCGCGCTGCTGGCCGCGTTGCTCGTGTTCGTGCTGGCACGGATCGTCACGTGGTGACGCTTCGTCCGGAGCCTCGATTCGAGCCTGACGTCGCCGGGCAGTTCGACGAGACCGACGGAACCGGTCAGTTCCAGGGGCTATCTCCGCCGAGGTGTCCGACTCCGTCACCGGACGGAATGCGGTCCGGACACGACGTCGCTGGCTCGCCTGCCGTTTTTCCAGTGTAGTCGTTCCCACAGATGACGTCCTGCGCTTCGAGCCCTGTATCTGGCATGACCGCAATCGCGCTCTCCTCGTTGTCCGTGAGTTCGTTCCCGTACACCGCGTTGCCGGTCGACGCATCGAAGTACTCCTCCGGAAGGTCCTCCTCACCCGAGAAATCCTCAAAGCGGCTGTACACCGGTGCGATACCGATTCCGTGGCCCGAATTGTTCGAGATGTCACACCAGCGGACCACGGAGTCGCGAGCCGCGAGTCGAATCGCACTCCGAAACCCGATGCCGTGTCGCATCGTCGGATGGCTCGACCCGCTGCTCGTACAGTACTCGATCGTCACGTTCGAGGTGCCCGGCTTGGCGTCGATGAACTCGGCGTTGGGGTGACCGGCACTGTTGTCGATGTGGTGGACGTGGACGCCACTGGACGTGTCCGGTTCGTGGGCTATCTTCGGCAACTGCCGCATTTGCTGTTCCTTCCCGAGGGTCGTCGGAGCGGTCCCGATGTAGACGACCTCGCCGTTGTGGTGTTTGTCACCGAACTTCAGCATCGCCATTCCAGCCGGGCCGAAGACTTCGAACTCCCCGATTTCGGCGTCCTCGACGCGGGACACCTGGATGAGCGCCCGACTGGAGTTGCCGACTGCGTGCGGTTTGATGACCAGATTCCGGTGGTAGTGGTCCGGCGAGTACGCCACGTGACGGGCACCGATCACCGACCGGACGTACGAGGACATCTCGTCGGGATTGGCTGGGTCGGCGAGCCCGTCGAACGTGAGCCCGCGGACGTGAATGTGCGAGTGCCAGATGTTCAACCCGCCCCAGACGAACGGGTCGTCTATCTTGGGCGACCCCCTGAAAACGGCGTCGGGAGGACCGGTGAGCGTAATCGGTGCGTCGGGCTCGCCGCTCCGGACGGTAGTGACGGTCTCCGTGTACTCGCCCGGGAGAGCAGTGATGGTGTCACCGGGCGTCGCGACGTCGAACGCGTCCTGAATCGAGTCCAGCGGGTCTTTCCGGGACCCCGTGGCATCGTCGCTCCCCGTTGGACTGACGAAAATCTCGTCGCGAGCCTCGGGACCCGGCCGGGTCGTCGCCGTGGTCGCGGTCGTGACACTCCCGTTTGACTCCGTCACGGTATCGGAGTCGGACCCGTTCGACTGACATCCTGCGACCCCGACTCCCGAAACGGTCCCCGTGACGGCGAGAAATCGACGTCGATACACGATCGTACTCTCTCGGAGACCAACATAATAATTTCTCACATGCGAGCCGCCGGAAAACTGCGACAGTAGATGTGATTACCGTCTCGACGGCTCGCCGGTCACGCCACGTCGGTCTAACCCGACTACCTTCCGAACCGCCGCGCTACTCTGAGCAACAGCGAGACGGCCGTCCCCAATCCGGGAACTCGCGTCGAGAGCGCGGCGGCACCGAGCAGGAGGAGGCCGCTTCCCGGCCGTCCGCGAACGAACGCGAGCGCGGCGTCGACGATGGTCGAGACGATGCTGGCACGGTTCAGGACGGATGCGTTTGCTGTGGTCATGGCGGCAAGGTATCGTAGCCGTACCATCGCCAAGGAGAAGACGCTTGCACTGGCAAGCCGCCGCGGGACCGGCCGTCACGGCCCTCAGCGAACCCCGCCGACGCCGCTTTCCGCGTCCGGAAGGTCGTGTTTCACGACCTCGATGCCCAGTTCCTCCAATGCAGCCTCCAGGTGTTCGTCCTGGGCGTACTCCGCCCCTGCCTCCTCGCGGATGCGCTGGGCGGTCGCCAGCACCTCGCCGCGGCGGTCGTCGGGCACCTCGTACTTGTCCGTCGAGAGTTCGACGACGAGGCCGTTGTTGTCACGGGTGTACAGCGAGTGGAAGACGCCGCGGTCGAAGACGTTGTACCCCCGCCCGGCGTCGTCGAGCGCGGCCATCACGTCGCCGAAGTCCTCCGGTGCGACGCTGAAACAGAGGTGGTGGACGCCGCCGGTCTGCGTGCGGAGCGGGCGCTGGTTCGACGTGCGCTCGTCGCTGACGAAGACGGTGAGGATGCGTCCGTCTCCCGTGTCGAAGAACAGGTGGGTCTGGGACGGGTCGTCGAGGTTCGGCTGGCGCAGGACGAGTGGCATGCCGAGGAGATCACGGTAGAACGCGATGGTGTCCGCGGCGTTGCTGCCCCAGATCGTGACGTGGTCGGTCCCGGTGGTGTGGATTGGGCTGTCCGGTCGCTCGGCGGTGACGGCGGTTTCGTCGTCGGGCATACCCACTCATTGGCTGCGGAGGCGAATAGGGCTGTTCCCGCCATCGAGGGCCGTTCTTGCGACGCGGTCGCATTCGCGAGTCGTACCAGAACGTCCAAACCGCTCGCCACGAAGTATCGACCAATGAGCCACTCCAGACGCTGGATTGTTCTTCTGGCCGGCCTGCCGTTCGCGGTCGGGACGGCGGCGGCCCACAGTGGGACGACCCACGCTGGCACGCCCCACTGGCTGTTGCTGTTCCTTGTCCTCGGGGGACTGGCCGTCGCGGCGGTCGGGTGGCGGGCGTTCACCCGACAACTGCTCGACGCGCGCTTCGCGGTCGGGGTCCTTTTCGGCGGCATCGCCCTCGCCGTCTTCGGGAGCATCGGTCTCGTCGAGATACAGGTCGCCCCACGGGCGACGCCCGAGTGGACGGACCTGTTCCCCATCGTGAACGCCATCGCCGGCGCGCTCCTGGCCATGGGCAGCCTCGTCGTCGGCCGCATCTACTGGCCGACCAGGCCGCGGTACACCTTCCTCGGGATGGCGCTGGCGGCGTGGGTGATGTACCCCTCGGTCATGCCCACCGGCGGACTGACGAATCCGCTGGGGTACCTGCTCGCCGCCGCCGTCCCGATCGGCGTGGCGTACGTCCTGCACGTCGACGGTGGTGACCGAATCCGGGCCGGCTTCTCCGACCTCCGGGCGAAGGCGGCCGCTGCCGTCGCGTTCGCGTTCTTCGCCGTCTTCTTCGCCTTCTCCGCAGGGACGCTGACGGTTAACCCCGACCTCGCCGCGGGCGTCCCGCGCGACGGCTTCGTCACGACGTACCGCGTCGCCTCACCACTGGTGTACTGGCCCGCCGTCGAGTTCTACCTGCCTGCGATACCGCTCTCGGGATACGTCTCGGTCGGGACGCTGTTGCTCGTGGTCCTGCTGGGCGGCCTCGTCGCCCTGAACGTGGGCCTCGTCGCTCAGCAGTGGGCCGCCATCGGGGAGGTCGAGTCGGCACGGTCGATGCTCGGCGCGTTCGCCTCGTCGGGCGCGACGGCCTGTTGTTGCTGCGCTCCGGCACTGTACGGAGCGGTCGGCGTCCTGTTCGGCGCTGCGGCGAGCCCGGTCTACTGGGCGTTCATGGACCCGACGTCGCCCGTCGGCGGACTCTTCCTCGCGGCATCGGTGCTCCTGCTCACCGGGAGCGCCCTTCGCGCGGCGGATTCGGAGGGGGTCCGCTGCGCTGTGAACCGGAATCCCGCAGTATAGGCCTCCTCACGCGTGCGCGCACCCGCGCTGTCTTCCAGTTTGCCGAAACCTTTAGAAACGAATCCCCGCGTATCCCCTCACAATGACCGACAGTCCAACGCGAGGAGGTGAGCCGCTGTGGAGCTGATAATCACGGAGAAGGACAACGCTGCACGGCGAATCGCCGAGATTCTGAGTGGCGAGAGCGCGACCGCCACGCGCGAGAACGGCGTGAACGTGTACAAGTGGGGCGGCAAGCGCTGCGTCGGGCTCTCGGGCCACGTCGTCGGCGTCGACTTCCCGCCGGAGTACAACGACTGGCGCGACGTCGAGCCCGTCGAACTCATCGACGCGGACATCGTCAAATCGCCCACCAAAGAGAACATCGTCCGGACGCTGAAGGGGCTGGCCCTGAAGGCCGACGAGGCGGTCATCGCGACGGACTACGACCGCGAGGGCGAACTCATCGGGAAGGAGGCGTACGAACTCATCCGCGACGTGACGGACGTCCCGATCAAGCGCGTCCGCTTCTCGTCGATCACCGACAACGAAGTGAAGAACGCCTTCGCGAACCCGTCGGACCTCGACTTCGACCTCGCGGCAGCCGGCGAAGCCAGGCAGATCATCGACCTGATCTGGGGCGCGGCGTTGACGCGTTTCCTCTCGCTGTCGGCCCGTCAACTGGGCAACGACTTCATCTCGGTGGGCCGCGTGCAGTCGCCGACGCTGAAGCTCATCGTCGACCGGGAGCGCGAGATCGAGGCGTTCGACCCCGAGGACTACTGGGAGCTGTTCACCGACGTCGGGAAGAACGGCGACGAGTTCGAGGCGCAGTACTTCTACGACGACGACGGCAAGGAAGCCGAACGCGTCTGGGACGAAGACGCAGCCGACGCGGCCTACGCGGACCTGCAAGACGCGAAGTCGACGACGGTCACCTCCGTCCGCCGCCGGACCCGCACCGACGACCCGCCGACGCCGTTCAACACGACGGCGTTCATCAGCGCCGCGGGCTCGCTCGGCTACTCCGCCCAGCGCGCGATGTCCATCGCCGAGGAGCTGTACACGGCCGGCTACGTGACGTACCCGCGGACGGACAACACGGTGTATCCGGACGACCTCGACCCCGAGGAACTGCTCGACGCGTTCACCGGCGACCGCACGTTCGGCGAGGACGCCGCGTCGCTGCTGGACCTCGACGAGATCGAGCCCACCCGCGGCGAGAACGAGACGACCGACCACCCGCCGATTCACCCGACCGGCGAACTCCCGAAGCGGAGCGAACTCGACTCCGACGAGTGGGAGGTCTACGAACTCGTCGTCCGGCGGTTCTTCGCGACCGTCGCCGAGCCGGCCACCTGGGAACACCTGCGCGTCGTCGCGGAGGCGAACGGCCGCCAGCTGAAGGCCAACGGCAAGCGCCTGCTCGAACCCGGCTACCACGCGGTCTACCCCTACTCCAGCGCCAGCGAGAACCACCTGCCCGACGTCGAGGAGGGCGAGGTGCTCGACATCTCCGAGGTCCGACTGGAGGACAAGCAGACCCAGCCGCCCCGCCGCTACGGCCAGTCCCGACTCATCCAGAAGATGGAGTCGCTGGGCCTCGGAACGAAGGCGACCCGGCACAACACCATCGAGAAGCTCTACGACCGCGGCTACATCGAGAACGACCCGCCGCGACCGACGTCGCTCGCGAAGGCCGTCGTCGAGGCCGCCGAGGAGTTCGCCGACCACGTCGTCAGCGACGAGATGACCGCCCAACTGGAGGCGGACATGTCCGCCATCGCGAGTGGCGAGTCGACGCTCGACGAGGTGACCGACGAGTCTCGCGAGATGCTCGACCGCGTCTTCGAGGAACTGCGCGAGTCCCACGAGGAGATCGGCGAGCACCTTCAGGAGTCGCTGAAGGCCGACCGCCGTCTGGGGTCGTGCCCGGAGAGCGATCACGACCTCCTCGTCCGCAAGAGTCGCCGCGGGGACTTCTTCGTCGGCTGCGACGGCTTCCCCGACTGTCGGTACACGCTCCCGCTCCCGAGCAACGGCGAACCGCTCGTGCTCGACGAGGAGTGCGAGGAGCACGGCCTCAAGCACGTCAAGATGCTCGCCGGCCGCGACACGTTCGTCCACGGCTGTCCGCAGTGTCGCGCCGACGAGGCCGACGAGAGCGAGGATACGGTCATCGGGGCCTGTCCCGAGTGCGGGGAGGAACACGGTGGCGAACTCGCCATCAAGAAGCTCCGCTCCGGGTCCAGACTGGTCGGCTGCGACCGCTACCCCGACTGCGACTACTCGCTGCCACTGCCGCGCCGTGGCGAGATCGAAGTGACCGACGACTACTGCGAGGAGCACGACCTCCCCGAACTCGTCGTCCACAGCGGCGACGAGCCGTGGGAGCTTGGCTGTCCCATCTGTAACTACGCCGAGTACCAGGCGCGACAGGCCGTCGACGACCTCGAAGATCTGAGCGGTATCGGATCCGCGACCGCCGAGAAGCTGGAAGCCGCTGGTATCGAGTCCCCCGACGCGCTGGCCGACGCGGACGCCGAGATCATCGCCAACGAGGTCCAGGGCGTCAGCGCGTCGCAGGTGACGGACTGGCAGGCCGAGTTAGCCGAATAATCGGCTTTCGAAGACGTTTTACTCGACGGTTTGAATTGACGGCGTATGAGCGCCCCGTGGGACGAGTGGGACCACATCGTCAAACTGGACCCCGACAAGGAGTTGGTAGACGGAGAGACCTTCGAGGACGTCTGTGAGACCGGGACGGACGCCATCGAGATCGGTGGCACGCTGGACGTGACCGCGGACAAGATGCAGCGGGTCATCGACGCCTGCCGGAAGTACGACGTCGCGCTGTACCAGGAGCCGAGCGACCCCACGGTCGTCGTCGACGACGACGCCCTCGACGGCTACCTCGTTCCGACGGTCCTCAACGCGGGCGACCTGTTCTGGACGGTCGGCGCACACAAGGAGTGGGCGCGGCTGGACGAGGACCTCGCGTGGGACAAGACGACGCTCGAAGCCTACATCGTCCTGAATCCCGACGCGGCGGTCGCGCAGCTCACGCAGGCAGACTGCGAGCAGACCGCCGAGGACGTTGCGGCCTACGCCAAGGTTGCCGAGCGGATGTTCGGCCAGGAGATCGTCTACGTCGAGTACTCCGGCACCTTCGGCGACCCGGAGAAGGTCGAGGCCGCCGCCGACGCGCTGGACGAGACGACGCTGTTCTACGGCGGCGGCATCCACGACTACGACTCGGCGTACACCATGGCCGAGCACGCGGACGTGGTCGTCGTCGGCGACCTCGTCCACGCCGAGGGCGTCGAGGCGGTTCAGGACACCGTCGACGGCGCGAAGGACGCCTGAGCGAGCGCGGTCGCTCGGACAGGCGGAGTGGTGTGGGACGGTCAGCTGCGATTTCCCGACCACCAGACGCGCAACCGCCTCACGAAGTGGTGCGTCGGAAACGGTCTGTCTTAGAGCGACATGCCGTGGCCACCCGCAGGACGGGCGGAAAACTCGACGTGACACGCGGCCAATTAGAAGAGGCGAACTCGACCGCTCACGGGAGGCATTTTCGGATCGGTAGCGTCGCAGTCACGTGGATCTCATCGAACGGTCCGTCACCGATGGAGGATTCGTGGTCGTAAACCGCGACAGATGTTACAGTAACCCCACAAATTGATACTCGATTAGGTCAACAGTTACCCGTGTCTCTCATCGCCGAATTCAGCATCGCCTCCTCGAAGCTGATGCTGAGCCCGACGTTCGACGAGATACCGAACGTCGAACTGGAGGTCGTCAACGAGGTCGCGATCGACCACCAGTGCCCCGTCATCTTCACCTGGGCGACCTGTGACGACGCCGAGGCGTTCGAGTCGGCCATGGCCGACGACGAGACTGTGGCCGACTTCCACCGATTCTCCGAGCCCGGCGACCACGCCTACTATCGCATCGCGGCGAGCAGCGAGACGGACGTGACGGTCTACCCCACCTGGATCGCTCTCGGTGCCGAGCAACTCGGTGAACGGTACGTCGACGGGGAGTGGCACGTCGAGCTTCGCTGTCCGGACCACGAGACGTTGCGGGCCTTCCGGGAGTGGTGTCGCGACAACGACATCGCCTTCGACCTCCAGACAGTCTACCCAAGCGAGCCGCGGATGGGGACCACCCTCTCCGACGAACAGCGTGAGGTCCTGCGAGTGGCCCTCGCCCGAGGATTCTTCGAGATTCCACGCGCCGCATCGATGGCCGAGTTGGCGGAGGAGCTGAACATCTCCAAGCAGGCCGTCTCCGAACGCTTGCGGCGAGCGCACGAAGCACTCGCACGGAAGCACCTCTCCTGATACTGTCGGCCGGACGCCTGCGACGAATTCCCGACTCCCGTGGGCCGAAATTCCCCACGAAGTTCCAGCCAGCAGTACGACGGAGCCGAAAGGCTGTCCTTAAGTCCGGGCCACCAGAACGCACCCGCATGGAAGACCGCACGTACACCGCGGACGCCGAGCCAGGCGACAGCGTCACCGTCGCCGGCTGGGTCCACGAGGTCCGTGACCTCGGTGGCATCGCATTCCTGATTCTCCGGGACTCGACCGGCAAGATTCAGGTCAAGTTCGAGAAAGACGAGATGGACGACGACCTCGTCGAGACGGGGCTGGGCGTCCACCGCGAGAGCGTCGTCTCCGTCAGCGGCGACGTCGAGGAGGAAGACCGCGCGCCGACCGGTGTCGAGATCGTCCCCCAGTCGCTGGAGGTCATCTCGGAAGCCGACCCCGAACTCCCGCTCGACCCCTCCGGCAAGGTCGACGCCGAACTCTCGACGCGACTGGACAACCGCACGCTCGACCTCCGCAAGGACGAGGTGAAGGCCGTCTTCGAGATCCGAGCCGAGATCCAGCGCGCGGTCCGCGAGACCTTCCGGACCCACGACTGCACCGAGATCAACACGCCGAAGATCGTCGCCACGGGTACAGAGGGCGGCACCGAGCTGTTCCCCATCACGTACTTCGGCGAAGAGGCCTTCATGAACCAGAGCCCGCAGCTGTTCAAGCAGCTCATCGCGGGCTCCGGCGTCGAGCGGGTCTTCGAGATCGGCCCCATCTTCCGCGCGGAGGAGCACAACACGCCGCGGCACCTCAACGAGGCGACCTCCATCGACTTCGAGGGCGCGTTCTGCGACCACAACGACGCGATGGACGTCGCCGAAGACGTCGTCGTCGCCGCCTACGAGGCCGTCGCCGAGAACTGCGAGGAGCAGCTCGAAGCGCTGGACCTCGCCGCTGAGTTCGAGGTCCCCGACGCGGACTTCCCGCGCATCTCCTACGAGGAGGCCATCGAACGAGTCAACGCCACCGGCGCGCTCGACGAGCAACTCGTCTGGGGCGACGACCTCTCCACGGAGGCCGAGAAGGCCCTCGGCGACGACGTCGGCGGCCACTACTTCGTCACCGACTGGCCCAGCGAGGTCAAGCCGTTCTACATCATGGACCACGAGGACGACGAGCAGCTCTCGACCGGCTTCGACCTGATGCACCCGGATCTGGAACTCGTCTCCGGCGGCCAGCGCGAACACCGCTACGACCAGCTCATCGAAGGCTTCGAACAGCAGGGTCTCAACCCCGACGAGTTCGAGTACTACACCAAGATGTTCAAGTACGGCATGCCGCCGCACGCCGGCTGGGGCATGGGTGCCGAGCGCCTCGTCATGACCATCCTCGGCCTGGAGAACATCCGCGAAGCGGTTCTCTTCCCACGGGACCGGCAACGTCTGAGTCCCTGACGAAGGCCCGGGAGCCAGCGACGCTCCCGAGGCGACTGCCGCAAAATCGTCACCGTCGGCGTCCGTGAGCCCGAGGTCGCACTGCGACCTCGAACACGCGAACGAAAACTACTGGAGCCGTGAGTGGCGAAGATGGTGAGCGAGACGAACGAAGACGACGCGTTCCTGCGGGCCGCTACTCGGCGTCGTTCAGCCGTGCGACCGTCTCGTCGATGTCGTTGATTCTGGCGACCTGCTGTTCGTTGACGGCCGCGACGTCCTCGACCTCGTCGGCGACGGCTTCGGCACGCTGGGCGCTCTGGTCGACCATGCTTGCGACTTCCTCGGTGCTCGCGGCCTGATCGTCGGTCGCTCTGGCGACTTCTTCGATGCCCTCCGCGGTCTCCTCGACGTGACTTGCGATGTCTTCGAGGACGGACATCGATCCTTCGACGATGTCGATGCCGTGGGCAATCTCGTCGTTGGTGTCCTCCAGGCTCGTCACGGTGTCCTCGGTGTCGTTCTTGATCGTGGTGACCATCGACTCGATCTCGCCCGCTCGGTCCTGGGACTCCTCTGCGAGCGACTTCACCTCGTCGGCGACGACCGCGAAGCCGCTGCCGGCCTGCCCGGCGCGCGCGGCCTCGATGGAGGCGTTCAGCGCGAGGATGTTCGTCTGCTCGGCGATGTCGTTGATGACCTCCACGATGGCGTCTATCTCCTCGACCACACTCCGGAGGTTCTGCACGTCGTCGGTCACCTCGTCGGCGGCCTCGTCGATGGACTCCATGACGTCGATCGCTTCCTGGGCGTCGGCTTTGCCCGTCTCGGCGAGCGACTCCGCCTCCGTCGCGGCCGCGTTCACCTCCTGCGTGCTGGCGGCGATCTCCTCGACGGTCGCGCTGAGACTCGCGACCTCGCCGGAGACCTCCGACATGTGCTCGGACTGCTGATTGGCGAGGTCACTGATGTCCGTGGAGCTGTCTGCCACGTCGGCCGACGCGTCGAGGAGTTCGTCGACGGCAGTCTCGACCTGGGTCGCCACGCGCTGTCGGCGTTCCATCTCTTCCAGTTGGGCAGACGCGGCCTCGTTCAGCTCCGCGACGATGTCGCCGAACGTTCCCGGTAGATCCTCGGACGCATCCGTGGTTGTGGCCGAATCGTCGTTCAGTTGGTGGCTGACCGCAGCGACCTCGTCGACGGCTCGCTGAACCACGCCGATCATCTCGTTGAACGACACGGCCATGTCGCGGTGATACCCGTCCAGTCCCTCCGTGTCGACCTCGACGTCGAGGTTCCCTCGCTTGACCTCGCTGGCGACTGCCTCCACGTCGTCGGCGACCTGCTTCACGTCGGTCAGGTCGCGGAAGCTCTCGGAGATGGCGACGACGTTCCCCTCGTCGTCGTAGATCGGTTCCGCGATGATGCGGGTGAACACCTCCTCGCCGTCGTAGGTCTCTTTCGGTACTTCGACCTCGACGCGGTCTTCCTCGCCGTCGACCAACTGCTTGAGCGTGCAGTCGTCGGTCCCGCAGACGTGGTCGTTGTTCATCTGCTGGTAGCAGTACACCTCCGCGATGGAGTCCTCGCCGACGCCGGACATCTCCTTCATGCGCCGGTTCTGGCGGATGACGTTGAAGTCCGTGTCCACGATACGCTGTGCGATACCGGCGGTGTCCATCACCTGCTGGAGGCTGTCGTCGACGATAGCTTCGACCTCCTCGCGACTGCGAAGCCCACGCGTTTCGACGGGCTGGAAGAACTGGTCGTCGTGTGTCGAGGCCATCTCGACCCCACCGTCGCTTTGCACCGGTTTGCCGTCGATCTCAGCTGTTCGTGGCCCACTATCCGTGCCCTCGTCGTCCCCAAACGACAGTGCCGATCGAAGCGCGTCCGTCACCATCTGAATCGTTCTCATTCGTATTGCTCCAATATCCACACTTACACACAATACCGGTTTATACCCGAACGTGGGTTCTCGAACTCTGAAAATCGGTCTGCCCCGCTAGGGTGAGAGCTCCGTCACGCCGACCCACTCGACGTGCCGCTGGAGCCGCAGCAACGGCGTGACCAGAAGACCCCCGAGAGCGTTCGCGTAGGCGTCCTCGACGCTGAAGTACCGATAGGGAACCTGCGCCTGTGCGAACTCGACGCCGATACCGAACGCGACTGCGGTTCCGACGACGACCGCGGCGATCTGCCAGCGAGGGCGCTCCCAGTCGGTCGTGGCGTAGGCGAGCGTCCCCGCGAAGCCGGCGTACGCGAGGAAGTGTCGCCACTTGTCGAGCGGGACGAAGTCGGGTTTTCCGGGGACGACGGGCTCACTCGGCGGAACGACCACGACGGACGCGTAGAAGATGATGACGGCGACCGCGACGACGGCGAGCCAGCGTGCCCACGTCGGCAACAGCGGCAGTCGAATCTGCGCCATACAGGACCGCAGATGCGAGCGGCCAAAAGCCCACCTGTTCTCAACACCGTTTTACACGGCGACGACGGAGCATCGAGCGATGACCGACGACGCGACGCGGGCGTTCGTCCCCGGCCACGTGACGGGGTTTTTCTCCGTCGAGCGGGCCGACGATCCGACGAAGACCGGGTCACGTGGCGCGGGACTCGCGCTCTCCGACGGCGTGACGGTGGCGGTCGAGCCGACCACGGACGAGTCGACCATCTGGCTCGACGGATCGACCATCGAGATGGACGCCGTCGAGACCGTGCTGGACGCCCTCGGCGTCCGGGCGACGGTCCGCGCCGAGACGGACCTGCCACTCGGGTCGGGGTTCGGCGTCTCCGGAGCGATGGCCCTGGGGACGGCGCTCGCCGCGAACGAGGCGTTCGGCCGCGCGCTCTCCGAGAACGAACTGGTGACGGTCGCTCACGGGGCCGAGGTGCAGGCCGGGAGCGGCCTCGGTGACGTCGTCGCACAATCCCGTGGCGGCGCGGCCATCCGCCTCGAACCCGGCGGCCCACAGCACAACACCCTCGACGGAATTCCGGCGCGACGGCGCGTGGAGTACTGCACGTTCGGAGAGCTGGCGACGGCGGACGTCATCACGGGCGACACGGAGACGCTCTCTGCGGCGGGCGAGCGGGCGTTGTCGTCGCTCGTCGGCGACCCAACCATGGAGACGTTCATGACCGCCTCGCGCCGATTCGCGCGGGAGGCGGGCATCCTGACGCCCGGAATCCGTTCAGTCGTCGAGGACGTCGCGGACGCGGGGGGGACGGCCTCGATGGCGATGCTCGGCGAGACCGTCTTCGCGCTCGGGTCCGGCCTCTCCGACGCCGGCTACGACGCCGCTGTCTGTGAGATCGACCCCGCTGGCGCGCGCTTGCGTCCCGAGTGAAGCGGCAGCTTTTCACGCCGGCGAGATGCAGGGAACGTATGGGCGAGGAGTTCGACGTTCCGGAGAGTCACCCGCGCTATCAGTCGCTGCTGACCCGCCACCGCATCGAGGCAGGGGTCGAGAAGGGGATTACGAGCAAACAGGGCCTCATCGCCGAAGGGCGCGGCGAAGCGCTCGACTACCTGCTCGGCGAGACGACAATCCCCAGCGCCGACGCCGCCGAACGCGCCGCCGCCGCGCACCTCCTCCTGGCGGACCACCCAGTTCTCTCCGTCAACGGCAACGTCGCCGCACTCGTCCCCGGCGAGATGGTCGAACTGGCCGCAGTGGTCGACGCGGCGCTGGAAGTGAACATCTTCCACCGGACAGAGGAACGGCTGAACGCCATCGTCGAGCATCTGCACGAACACGGCGCGACCGACGTGAAGGGCCAGACCGCGGACGCTCGGATCCCCGGCATCGACCACGAGCGCGCGACGGTCGACGCCGACGGCATCTACGAGGCCGACGTCGTCGTCGTGCCGCTGGAGGACGGCGATCGAGCCGCGGCGCTGGCCGAGATGGGCAAGACCGAGATCGTCGTCGACCTCAACCCCCTCTCCCGGTCGGCCCAGACCGCCGCGGTCCCCATCGTCGACAACATCATGCGCGCGATTCCGAACGTGACCGACCACGCTCGCGACCTGCAGGACGCGCCGGCGTCCGAGCTGCGAACGGTCGTCGACGAGTTCGACGCCGACGACGCGCTCGCCGCCGCAGAAGACGCGATTCGGAGCGGGGACCTCGCGTAGCTCACTCCAGGTCGACGACGCCCTCGACCCGCTCGGCCAGCAGTCCGGAGGCGACGAGCGTGCGCGCCCGGTCGACGTCGACGTGCGTCTCGCGGTCGGCGTCGAGTTTCGGGACGACCTCCCGGAGCGTCTCGTAGGCCACACCGGTCCCGACGCCGTGTTCGATGTCGGTGTCGTCGAGTTCGTCCGCGTCAGGGAGGAACTCGGCGGCCTGTGCGGCACACAGGAGTTCGATGCCCACGACGGTCTGGACGTTCTCCAGCACGCTGCGGAACGAGAGCGCCGACTGCGCGCTCATGCTGACGTGGTCTTCCTGATTGCCGCTGACCGGCGTCGTGTCGATGGATGGCCGCCCCGTCGAGCGACACTCGTTCAGGAGCGCCGCGGCGGAGTACTGCGCGATCATGTAGCCCGAGTGCAGCCCACTCCGTTCGGTCAGAAACGGCGGGAGGTGTGGTTCCTGCACGTTGGGGTTGACCATGCGGTCGACGCGGCGCTCGCTCATCGCGGCGAGTTCGGTCAGCGCGCTCTGGGCGTAGTCGAGCCGCAGCGCGAGCGGTTCGCCGTGGAAGTTGCCGCCGGAGAGGACGGCCGCCTCCGCGGTGCCGCTGGCGCGGTCGGGGGCGTCCTCGCGGGCGAACAGCAGCGGATTGTCCGTCGCGCTGTTGAGTTCGGTCTCGACGGCCTCCCGGAGGTGGGCCAGCGCGTCACGGACTGCGCCGTGGACCTGTGGGAGACACCGGAGCGAGTAGGCGTCCTGCACGCGGTCGCAGTTTCGGTGGGACTCGACGATTTCGGAGTCGGCGGTGAGTCGGCGGACGTTCCGCGCCGAGGCGGTCTGTCCAGCGTGCGGGCGGACCGCCTGGATTGCCTCGTGGCTGGGCACCGTCGAGCCCAGCGTGACCTCGGTCGTGAGCGCGCCGGTCACGTCCGCGCTCTTCCGCAGCGTCTCGGCGTCGTGCAGGGCGAGGGCGGCGATGGCGACGGTCAGCTGCGTGCCGTTGATGAGCGCCAGTCCTTCCTTCGCCTGCAACGAGAGCGGGTCGAGACCGACCGTTTGGAGCGCCGTCTCGCCGTCCACGCGCTGTGGGTCGTCCTCGCCGGGACGGCGGCAGTCGGCTTCTCCCTCGCCGATGAGGACGAGCGACATGTGCGCCAGCGGCGCGAGGTCGCCGCTCGCACCGAGGCTCCCCTGTGCGGGAACGACCGGGTGCACGCCCTCGTTCAGCAGCCTCACGAGGTGGTCGACGACGCGCTCGCGGATGCCGGAGTAGCCCTTCACGAGCGTGTTGACGCGGGCGAGCATCATGCCGCGGACCTCCTCGCGTGTCAGTTCGCGTCCGACGCCGGCGGCGTGGCTGCGGACGAGGTTGACCTGGAGCGATTCGAGGTCTTCGGGCGGGATGCGCTCGTCGACGAGTTCGCCGAAACCGGTGTTGACGCCGTAGACCGCTTCTCCGCTCTCCAGCACGGCCTCGACGCGTTCGCGGGACTCGCGGACCGTCTCGCGAGCCTCGTCGGCGATCTCGACGGGAACGTTCTCCCGCGCGACGGCGACGACCTCCGCAGGCGTCAGCGACTCGCCGTCGAGGACGACCTCACTCATGGTGCCCTCCGCGTTGCATGTCCGTTGATCGCGCGTCCGTCACGCATACGTTGGAGTCCCCTCCCTCGACAACGGTCTCGCCGGCCTTGCAGACGGTATCGACGACGTTCGTCCCGTACTGGTAGGGGACGTGGACGTGCGTCGGCGCGTCGAGGACGGCGAAGTCCGCCGGAGCGCCCGCAGAGAGCGTTCCGAGTCCAGCCGTGCGGTCGAGCGCGAGCGCGGCGTTGCGCGTCCCGGCGACCAGGGCGTCTGCGGGCGTCATCCCCATCTCGACGCAGGACAGCGACATCGCGAAGCCCATGCTGTGGGCGTGGCAGTTGGGGTTGAAGTCCGTCGCGACGGCCACCGGCGCGCCGGCGTCGAGGAACGCCTCCGCGTCGGCGTACTCAGCACCGAGACCGAACGCCGTCCCGGGAAGGAGGACGGGCGTCACGCCCGCTTCGACGAGTGCGTCAATGTCGTCGTCGGTCGCGTAGAGGAGGTGGTCGGCGCTCGCCGCCTCCAGCTCGGCGGCGAGCTGGGTGCCGCCGACGTGGGCGAGTTCCTCCGCGTGGACCTTCGGCGTCATGCCGGCCTCCTCGCCGGCCCGGAGGACGCGGCGAGATTGCTCGACGGTGAAGACCCCTTCCTCGCAGAAGACGTCGCAGAACTCCGCGATGCCCTGCGATTCGACCGCGGGAATCTGCTCGGCGACGACCTCGTCCGTGTAGTCGTCGCCGTCGCGGCCCTGCGGGATGGCGTGTGCGCCCATGAACGTCGGCACGACGTCGACGGGGTGGCGGCGGTCGGCCTGCTCGATGACGTCGAGCATCCGGAGTTCCGTCTCGGTGTCCAGCCCGTACCCGGACTTCACCTCGACGGTGGTCGTCCCGTTGGCGAGCATCGTGTCGAGGTGGCCGAGTAGATTCGCGAGGAGCGTCTCGGCGTCGGCCTCCCGGACCGCGCGGACAGTTCGAAGGATGCCGCCGCCCTCCGCGAGGATGTCCTGATAGGACTTCCCGCGGAGCTTCGCGGCGAACTCGTCGGAGCGGTCGCCGGCGAACAGCGCGTGGGTGTGCGGGTCCACGAAGCCGGGGACGACCGCGCGGCCGCTGGCGTCGATGGCCTCGGCGGCGTTCTCCGCGGGGTACTCTCGGAGGACGTCCGCCGTGGGTCCGACGGCGGCAACCTCTCCATCGACCACCGCGAGCGCGCCGTCCCCGTACGTTTCGAGTGGGTCGTCACCGGGGCCGACGACGAGTTCGTTCGCGCCGTGGACGACGGTCGTGAGGTCGCTCATCGACCCACCCCCGCGTCGGTTCCGGCGTCGGAGATGCTGCTGAGGAAGTGCGCCACCGACCGCGCGCCGACGCGTGCGGTCCGGTCGTCCGTGCCCAGCGGCGGCGCGCACTCGACGACCTCGAAGCCGGCGACGCGACCGTGCGTGCCGACGTGGTCGAGCATGGCGAACAGTTCCCGCGTCGTGATGCCGCCCGGCGTGGGGGCGCTGACCCCCGGTGCCGCGGCGGCGTCGAGCACGTCGAGGTCGAGGCTGACGTAGATGGCGTCCACGTCGCCCAGCGAGGCGATGGCGTCGTCGACCGCGTCGATGGGGGCGGCGGCGACCTCGTCAGGCGTGACGACGTGTCCACCCTGCTCGTGGACGTAGTCGTGATACACCGTCGAGGTCTCGAAGTGCCGCGCGCCCACGACGGAGAAGCCGTCCAGACCCGCTTCGAGCAGTTGGCGGTAGGGCGTCCCGCTCGTCGGACCATCTCGGACCTCCCGAGAGTCGAGGTGCGCGTCGAAGCTGAGCGCGCCGACGGACCCAGATTCGAGCAGCGGCGCGGCGTTGGGGACGGTGAGAGAGTTGTCGCCGCCGAGGAACACCGGAACGGCGTCCGTGTCGTGGACCTTCGCGGTGACCTCCCGAACGGCCTCCTGTACGGTCGCGACGGTCCCTTCAGGAATCTCGACGTCCCCGAGGTCCGCGAGCGAGGCGACGGGTCCCGTCTGGAGATGGTGGGTCTTCGTGGCCGCGAGTTCGCGCCGGAGTGCGATGGGGCCCTCGCTCGCCCCCTTGCGACCGATGACGGCCCCGTCGTAGGGTTCGCCGACGAGGACCGCCCGGTGGGCGTCCGCTTCGTCGAGGTCGATGGCGTCTACGACGTCCCCGAACTGCTCGTCGTTGGGGTCGCCGGAGGGACCCTCCCACTCCACAGGAGAAGTGAGTCCGGTCATCGCTCTCGGTCCCGCATGGGTATCGCCACGTCGTCCTTCTCGGCCTGTTCGAGCGCCACCTCGTAGCCCGCGTCGGCGTGGCGAATCACGCCCATGCCGGGATCGGTCGTGAACACCCGCCGGGCCTTCTCGGCGGCGAGGTCGGTGCCGTCGAGGACGACGTGGTTGTTCGTGTGCAGCGCGTTGCCGATGCCGACGCCGCCCCCGTCGTGGACGCTGACGATGTCCGCGCCGGCCGCGCAGTTGAGGAGGGCGTTCAGGATTGGCCAGTCGGCGACGGCGTCCGAACCGTCCTTCATGGCCTCCGTCTCGCGGTTCGGCGACGCGACGCTTCCGGCGTCGAGGTGGTCCCGAGTCACGACGACCGGGGCGCGAATCTCGCCCTCCGCGACGAGGTCGTTGATGCGGAGCGCGAATCGGGCGCGCTCGGTGAGCCCGTCGTCATCCCCTTCGTACCCCAGCCAGCAGACCCGTGAGGGAAGCCCCTGGAAGGAGACCTGTTCCTGCGCGAGGTCGATCCAGCGATGCAGCGCGTCCTTCTCCGGGAACAGTTCCGTGACGGCCTCGTCGGTGCGGTGGATGTCTGCGGGGTCGCCCGAGAGCGCGGCCCAGCGAAACGGCCCCTTGCCCTGGCAGAACAGCGGCCGAATGTAGGCCGGGACGAAGCCGGGGAAGTCGAACGCGTCCGCCATCTCCCGGTGGTCCTGCACCTGCCCGCGGATGTTGTTGCCGTACTCGAAGGCGATGGCACCCTCGTCCTGCATGTCGAGGATGCCCTGCACGTGGCGCTCCATGGTGTCCAGGCTCTCGGCGACGTATCGCTCTGGGTCGTTCGCGCGGAGTTCGTCGGCCTCCGCGACGGTGTAGCCGGACGGATAGTAGCCTTCGAGTTCGTCGTGAGCACTCGTCTGGTCGGTGACCACGTCCGGGACGAACCCGCGTTCGAGCATGCCCTCCAGCATGTCGGCGGCGTTCATGTGGACGCCAACGCTGTACGGCTCGCCGTTCGCGGCGGCCTCCTGTGCGCGCTCGATGGCCGTATCGAGGTCGTCGGTCTTGTCCTGGCAGTAGTCGGTCTCGATGCGGCGGTCGATGCGGTCCTCGTCGACCTCCGCGGCGATGCAGACGCCGTGGTTCATCGTGACCGCGAGCGGCTGTGCGCCGCCCATGCCGCCGAGACCGCCAGTGATGACGATTTTACCCCGCAGACCGTCTGTCTCGGGATAGTGCTGCTCGGAGAGTTCGGCCAGCGTCTCGTAGGTGCCCTGGATGATGCCCTGCGTGCCGATGTAGGCCCACGAGCCGGCGGTCATCTGCCCGTACATGATGAGTCCCTTCGCTTCGAGTTCGTGGAAGTGCTCCCAGTCGTCCCACTTCCCGACGAGGTTCGAGTTCGCGATGAGCACTCGTGGGGCCATCTCGTGGGTCTCGAAGCGACCCACGGGCTTGCCGCTCTGGACGAGCAGCGTCTCGGTGTCGTCGAGGTCGCGGAGTTCGGCCATGATTGCGTCGTATGCGTCCCACGAGCGGGCGGCGCGGCCGGTCCCGCCGTAGACGACCAGTTCCTCGGGCTTCTCGCCCACCTCCGGGTCGAGGTTGTTGTTCAGCATCCGCAGGGCGGCTTCCTGTCGCCACCCCTCGCATTCGATGTCGGTGCCCGTCGGCGCGCCCTGGTACTCGCGCCACTGTTCGGACGGCTCGCCGACGTCGTGTTGCTCGTCGGACGAAGACTGCTGTGCCATGCCTCGAACAACGGTCGCCAGTCGGATAGAACACCCTCTCCGTACGGCTATGCTTTTATATATGTCGTGCGATTCGGTATCTATGTACGAGGCCCTTCTTCGCGTCGCCGGTGGCGGGGCGTACGAGCGCGCGACCGACGGGACCGACACCACCATCGAACTGTGGTGCAACGACCACTGCGACCTGCTGCACGTCAGCGGCGACGGCGGTGATCGCGTGCGCGAGGAGGTGGAGCGGACGGTCGGCGTCAGCGAGCGCATGACCCAGGGCGACGAGCAGGTGCTCGTCACGGCCGAGTGCCTGACCGCACGGATGGAGAACAACGTCGAGGGCTACCTCGCTGCCCACGGCTGTCTGCTCGTCCCGCCGCTGAAGTACGTCGACGGCGCGAAACTGGTTCGCGCGCTCGCGCTCGACGCCGACGCGCTCTCGGCGGTGTACCGCGACCTCACAGCAGAGTTCTCGGTGACGGTGGAAGCGAAACGCGAGATTCGATCCGTGACGCCCGACGCCCCGCTGCTCACCGTCGACGCGCTCCTGCCGGACCTCTCGGCCCGCCAGCGAGAGGTGTTCGTCACCGCGTACGAGCGCGGCTACTACGAACTCCCGCGGGAGACGACGACGGCAGCGATCGCGGACGCGGTCGGCGTGGAGCGTCGAACCGCCGAGGACCACCTGCGTCGGGCCGAGAAGAAACTCGCCGACTCGCTCGTCGAATATCTGTAGTGGGTCGACCTCAAAGTCGTTCCAGCGTCGACTCCTCGCGCGGGTCGAGCGCGTCGCGCGCGGCGTCGCCGAGCAGATTGAAGCCGAGGACGACCAGGACGATGGCGACGCCGGGGACGTTCACGAGCCACCAGGCCTGCCGAAGATAGTTGCGGCCGGAGGCGAGCATCGTCCCCCACTCCGGCGTGGGTGGTTGGGCACCGAGGCCCAGGAACGACAGCCCCGCCGTCGCGAGGATGACGCCACCGACGTCTAGCGTCGCGAGCACGACGACCGACCCCATGACGTTCGGCAGGACGTGCCTGCGGGCGATCCCGAACGGAGACAGACCGGCGAGCCGCGCGGCCGAGACGAACCCGCGCTCTTTGACCGCGAGGACGTTCCCCCGGACGAGCCGCGCGTACGACGACCAGCCCACGACAGCGAGCGCGAGGGTGACGTTCAGGAGGCTCGGACCGAGGACGCCAGCGACGATGAGCGCCAGCACGATGCCGGGGAACGCCAGCACGACGTCCACGAACCGCATCAGGGCCTCGTCCACCCACCCGCCCGCGTAGCCAGCGACGAGGCCGACTAGCGTGCCGAGCAGGACCCGGACCGTAGTGACGAGGACGGCGACGCCGAGCGAGATGCGCGCGCCAGCGAGGAGCCTCGCGAGTACGTCACGGCCGAGTTCGTCGGTCCCGAGCGGATGGGCGGCCGAGGGAGGTTGCAGGCGCTCCGTGAGGTGCTGTTCTGTCGGGTCCGGTGGATAGACTGCGGGACCGAGGAGCGCCGCCAGGACCAGCGCGACGACGAGGACGCCGCCCACCGCTCCGAGGCGGTTGTCCGCGATGACTCGCCGCCACCGGCTACTCACGGCCGCTCCCTCCCGAGGTCGATGCGCGGGTCCAGATAGCGATACGCCACGTCGACGAGGAGATTCGAGGCGACGAATACGACGCCGACGACCAGTGTGACCCCCTGAACGACCGGGTAGTCACGGGCGAACACGGCGTCGACGAGCAGCGTCCCCAGACCCGGGCGGTGAAAGACAGCCTCGACGATGACCGCACCGTTGAGAACGTAGCTGAACTGCAAGCCGACGATGGTCACCACCGGGATGAGCGCGTTCCGCAGCGCGTGTTTGTACACGACGATGCGTTCGCGGAGCCCCTTCGAACGGGCAGTGCGGACGTACTCGGCGTCGAGGACGTCCAGCATCGACGAGCGCACGAGCCGCGTGATGACGGCCGCCATCCCCGACCCGAGCGTGAACGCGGGGAGGACCAGATACTCGAGTCCCCCAGCACCGGCGACCGGAAACATGCCGAGCTGGAGTGAGAAGACGATGATGAGCAGATACCCCAGCCAGAAGTTCGGCATCGAGACGCCGACGAGCGCGCCAATTCGCGACCCGTAATCGGTGAGTCCGCCGGGGTTCGCGGCGCTCATCACGCCCGCCGGCAGCGAGATGGCGAGCGCGACGACGAGCGACGCGGCCGCGAGCGCTATCGTGTTGGGCAATCGGGACCAGAGGAGGGCCGAAACGGGTCGTCCCGAGTAGTACGAGGTTCCCAGGTCGCCGCGGACCACGTCGCCCATCCAGTCGGCGTACTGGACGACGAACGGGTCGTCGAAGCCGTGCTGCTGGCGGAACTCCTCGACGGCCGCTTCGGAAGGCGTGTCACCGCCCATCCGCTGAGAGAGGATGGTCTCGGCCGGGTCGCCCGGCGTGAGGAACACCATCCCGTAGGTCGCGACCGAGACGCCGAGCAGAACGATCAGCGCGGTCGCCACCCGTCGCAGCACGAAGTGACACGACATCGAACTACTTCGAGACGGATTCGAGGTGGTAGCAGCTCTCGGTGGGGTGCGGTTCGTATCCGGAGACGTCCGCGCGGGTCCCGACGACGTTCGTGTAGTAGGTCAGCCACCCGATGGGGACGTCCTCCTGCATCTTCGCCTGCACCTCGTCGTATATCTGCTTGCGCTCGGCTTCGTCGGCCGTCCGCCGACCGCGGGCGAGCAGGTCGTCGACCTCGTCGTTCGCGTAGCCGCTGAACATCGTCGCGTCCTCGGAGTGGACGAAGTCCGTGAGTCGGTCGGGGTCGGGGTACCACAGAACGGAGTTCGACCACAGCACCATCCCGAAGTCCTCGGAGTTGGCGCGTTCCTCGATGGTGCCCGACTCCATGGTGCGGACGGAGACGTCGAAGCCGACCTCGCCCAGTTGCGTCTGGACGACCTCGGCGATGACGGGAAGCAGCGGGCGCGTACTGTACGTCCAGATGTCGACGGACAGGTCGGAACCGTCCCGCTGGCGACCGTTCTCGCCCTGTTCCCAGCCCGCCTCGGACAGGAGCGTGCGCGCTCGGTCCGGGTCGTGCGCGTACGGTTCGAGGTCCTCGTTCGCCCAGTCGGTGACGGCCGGCGGGAACGGCCCGACTGCCGTCGAGCCGAGCCCCTCCAGCACGGAGTCGACCACGGCCTGCCGGTCGACGGCGTGCATCACCGCTCGGCGGACGCGACGGTCCGCGAACGGTTCGGACTGCGTGTCGAAGACGAGATAGCGCGCCCGCGGGATCTCGTAGGCGTGCGAGTGGAGCGAGTCCGAACCCTCCAGCGTCTCGACGTTCGAGTTCGGGAGGATACGCGCCATGTCGAGTTCGTCGTTCTCCAGTTTGAGCAGGCGCGTCTGGGAGTCCGTGATTCCTTCGTACACGAGTTCGTCGACCGTCGCAGTCGTCCCGTGGTACTCCGAGAACGCACTGGCGGTGATCGACGTGCCCGATTCCCAGCTCTCGAACTGGAACGGACCGGTGCCGACGGGTTTCGTGACGTTGCCCTCGGAATCGAGCGAGCCCTTCGAGACGATTGCGGCGCTGCCGCGCGTGAGGTGCGCGGGCAGCGGCGCGAACGGCTGGCCGGTCTCGACGACGACGGTCCGCTCGTCCTCGGCGGAGACGGACGTCACCGGAAGCCCGGACAGTGACCCCGAGTCGAAGACGCGTTCCAGCGAGAAGACGGCGTCCTCGGCGGTCAGCGAACTGCCGTCGTGGAACGTGACGCCGTCTTTGAGCGAGAACCGCCACGTCACGTCGTCGTCGGCCAGTTCGTACGATTCGGCGAGTCCGGTCGTCACCGACGCGTCGTAGTCGACGGTCAGCAACGGCTCGACGACGTTGATGCGTCGCCAGAGCCAGCCGTTGATCGCCGGGTCGAGCGAGTCGGGCGACCACGGCGAGCCGACGCGGAACGTCACGTCCTGCGCAGACCCCCCGGCGGTCGTCTCCGCATCCGAATTCTGTCCCCCACTACAGCCCGCAAGACCGATGCAGCCCGCGGCGACGCCCTGCAAGACGCGGCGACGGGCATCACTGACCTCGTCCATGTGTTCGGTTCGTCGTCTCGGACCTATACAATTAAATCTTACCTAGTGCAAATCTATTTGACTTATAGAAATCCTGTTTTGACTAGTGAAACTTTACTTGTGTTTTGCTGTGTCACTGCACGACCGAACGCGTGGCTCGCACCACAAACCATTTGTATTACCCTAGAATATCATCCAGTGGTATGAGCGACAATTTCGACAAGTTCAGCGACGTCGGCGAGGCCGACGTGACCCGTGCAATCGGACAGGAGTGGACCGAGGAGTTCATGGACTTCAGCGACAGCGACGTCATCGTCATCGGCGGCGGCCCGTCGGGGCTGATGGCGGCGAAGGAACTCTCCGAGCGCGGCGTGAAGACGATGGTCGTCGAGAAGAACAACTACCTCGGTGGCGGCTTCTGGCTCGGCGGTTTCCTGATGAACAAGGTAACAGTCCGCGACCCGGCCCAGAACGTCCTCGACGAACTCGACGTGGACCACAAACCCGCGAAGGACACCGACGGCCTCTACGTGGCCAACGGCCCGGAGGCGTGTTCGGGACTCATCAAGGCCGCCTGTGACGCCGGGGCGAAGATGCAGAACATGACGGAGTTCACCGACGTGGTCATCCGGGAGGACCACCGCGTCGGCGGTATCGTGATGAACTGGACGCCAGTCCACGCACTGCCCCGCGAGATCACCTGCGTCGACCCCATCGCCGTCGAGGCGGACCTCGTCATCGACGCCACGGGCCACGACGCCATGGCCATCAAGAAACTCGACGAACGCGGCGTCCTGAACGCGCCCGGCATCGAGGACGCAAAATCGAACTCCGGGATGGACCAGACCGGCGACGACTCCTACGGCGCGCCCGGTCACGACTCACCGGGCCACGACTCGATGTGGGTCGGTAAGTCCGAAGACGCCGTCGTCGAGCACACCGGCGTCGTCCACGACGGCCTCATCGCGACCGGCATGAGCGTCGCCACGACCTACGGTCTCCCGCGGATGGGACCGACGTTCGGAGCGATGCTCGTCTCAGGCAAGCGCGCCGCACAGGAGGCCATCGACGAACTCGGCGTCGACGCCGCACCCGTCGACGTGACCTCCCGCGCCAGCCCCGCAGACGACTGACACGGCTATCCCGGGCCGTCACGTTCGGAGAGTCGCGTTTAAGTGCTCGTGGGCTGACAGTCGACCCACCGTGCTGTCAGACCTCCTCCCCGACACCGTCCGCGGGTTCGTCGTCCTCTCGTTCGTGACCTCGACGGCCCTGCTCGTGCTGTTCGGGACGACTCGCTTCCTCCCGTTCGTGTTCCTCGCGCTGATCGCCTTCCTCGTCGGCTTTCTCCTCACCTCGTTCGCCATCTGGGAGCGCTTTCAGGACTGGCTCGGGTGGACCCAGCAGGAGGAGTAACCTGCCTACCGCTCGACTGCTCGTCCGCCCTGAGCGTTTAAGTGACAGGCATCCGAATAATAGGATGGTCCCCGCTGGCAGCGACGAGTTCCGCATTCGATAGCTGCGCGTACGGTTCTCGTCACGAGCAGCTGGCTCGTCGCCAGAGGACGGGATACAGAGGTGTCCAGGAGATGTCGACCACCCCCGAGACGAACGTTGCGATCGCCTGCCAGGGTGGCGGTAGCCACACCGCGTTCACCGCTGGCGTGCTCCAGAAACTGCTTCCGAACATGCCGGACGACCACACACTCGTCGCGCTGAGCGGCACGTCCGGAGGCGCGCTCTGTGCGACGACCGCCTGGTACGGCCTCCTCGTCGGCGACGAGACCGAGGCCGTTGAGCGTCTCGATGCACTGTGGCACGATCTGTCGGCCAGAACGGTGGTCGAGCAGTCGCTGAACGACACCGGCGTGTTGCTGACCTCGATGGAGTCACAGGGAGTACCGCTCCCGAAGATGAGCCCCTACCTGAACCCGCTCTCGGAACTCGGACACACCGAAGTTCGGAGGGTGCTGGAGCGGCAGGTCGACTTCGATGAGCTCCCTGAACTCGCCGGTGACGACGACCCCAACCTGTTCGTCAGTTCCGTCAACGTCGCCGACGGGAAGTTCACGATTCACGACGGCACAGACCTCACCGCCGACGAAGTGCTGGCCTCGACGGCAGTGCCCACGCTGTTCGAGGCGGTCACGCTGGCGGACGACCCACACTGGGACGGACTGTTCTCCCAGAATCCGCCCATCCGGAACTTCCTGAGCGACATCCCCGAGGCGGAGCGAAAGCCCGACGAGATCTGGATCGTCCAGATTAACCCGATGACGAGGGCGACCGAACCCAAGAGTACCGAGGCGATCGACGACCGCCGCAACGAACTCGCCGGGAACCTCTCGCTCATGCAGGAGGTCGAGTTCATCGAGCAGGTCAACGAGTGGGTCGCCGATGAATCGCTGACGCCCGACCGCTACAAGCACGTCGACGTCCGGTGGATTCAGCTCGACATGGACCTCTCGTACTCCTCGAAGCTCAACCGCGACCCATCGTTCGTCGAGCACCTGATGGAACTCGGACGGACGAAGGCCGCGTCGTTCCTGTCCTGAACCCGACGGTATCGACGCGACCGCAACCGACTTCATCGAGGAATACAACCAGAGAATATGGTCGCGGTCGTCACACTCTATCGGTCACCCACCACCAACGCGAACGCGGAGGCTATCGCATCGTGGCTCCAGGACCGCGTCCCTGCAGCGGTGACGGTCCGCGACCGATTCTGTTCCCTGTACGCCGACGACGAGCTCGCGGACGCCTTCGCGAACGCCCGCGTCCTGTCTCCCTACGAACGCGAGACGGGCACCGACATGCTGGGCATCGTTCGCTACGAGCGACGTGCGCTGGACGCCCCCGAGCGCGCCGGTGGTGTCGTCTACGACGGTTTCGCCGTCCAGCGAGCCCTGCGGAGGCGACTCCCCCCTGACGAGCGTTCTCTCCAGCACCTCCACGTTCCCCTGCTCGGCCGGGTCATCGGGACCTGGGGCACCCACGACGGCCGCTGGCACAAGCGAGTCCACGTACTCGGCCCCCTCACCCCGGTCTCCGTGCCCGGCCTGTACGAGGCCCCGGCGAAGCCCGAATCCTACTACAAAGCGAAACAGCAACGCGCCATGGTCGCGGGCGATACGCCGCCGCGTGAGGTCCTCGAATCCGAGGTCGACGGCGACTTCCTCGTCGAGGACGACCACCGGACGGCGGACGTCCTGAAGGGATACGTCTTGCAGGCGTACCACTACCTGACGACTGGCGAGGCGTTCTGCGACGACGAGTCCTGCCGACTGGCGAATCCCCACCGACAGTCGGGCGTCATCGACGCACAGGTACGCTCGCCGGAGTTCTGTGCCGAGCATGCCGCCACGTACGAGCCGTCAGTAACCCGCGACTGACGTCGTGGGCTTCCTCCTTGCAGCTCTGTGACCGCGCTGGACACACAGACCAGGCCGTCGCGTTCGTCGAGACCGGACCCTACGGCCGGACCCGTCCCACCTGGAGCCCGAGGAATCCGCCCGCGAACGTCTCGTATCGGCGCTCGACGGTCTCGTCTGCGAGCGTCCGCCGTGCCGCCGCGACACGACGGCCGAGCCTGGTTCCGGCCCCAGCGCCCGGTCCCGGATTGACGGCGCCGACGAGCCAGTCGAACGCTGGGTTCAGCACGGCGGCCGCCCCCTGCCGGCTCCGCTGGGCGTTCAGCAGCGCGAGTCGACCGCCGGGTCCCACGAGGTCACACCACGTCTCGACGGCCGACTCGGGATCGTCGAACATCCCGACGACGAACGTCGCAAGCAGCGCGTCGATCGGTTCAGACACCGGAGGGCGCGTCGCGTCGCCGTGGACGAGGTGGACGTTCGCCAACCCCTCGCGAGCGACGCGCTGTCGGGCGGTGTCGAGCGCACCACGGGAGAAATCGACGCCGACGACGCTGCCCGACGGACCGACGCGCTCCCCGAGCAGGCGCAGATTGCCGCCGGTCCCACACCCCATCTCGACGACGGTGTCGCCGGGTTCGAGGTCGAGGCTGTCGACCGTCCGCCGACGCCAGCGGCCGAGCGGAGGCAGCGTCGCTACTCGGTCGTACGCCGCCGCCCGCCGGTCGTAGAAGTCCCGCGCGTCGGTCACAGGTCCCGGAGGACCGCCGCGGCGCTCGGCGCGTCGGCCGCGAGGACGTAGATGATCGGTTCCACGCCGAGGCCGCCCGTCTGATAGATCACGGTCGGCGTCGCCGACTCGTCGGTCGCCGCGCTGGCGAGTGCTTCCGTCACCGCGGACTCGATGGCGGGCTCGAACTCCGCCTCCGCGTCGAACTCGACCGCGACGTGACCGAGTTCGGCCAGTCGGTCCAGCGTCTCGGGGTCGTACCGGACATTCAGCGCCGCCCGCGCGTCGCTGCCCGCGTTCCGCGCGGCCAGCAGGACCGATGCGACGTACTCGCTCACGCCGAACTCTGGTTCGGCGGGCACCGTCACCTGTCCCTTCAGGTCCAGCATCCGTCCCGGAACGGCCGCCACGTCCTCGATTCCCTGCGGGTCCGGCAGACACTCCACGAGGTTCGACCCGACCGCCGGGATGTGGCCGGCGAAGCCGTCCGTCGTCTCCAGGATGCGCAGCCCCCGCCGGAGCGACGACAGCACCCGTTCGGACTTCCGCACGGCGCTATCGGGGTCGTGGACCGCGAATCGGTCCCCGTCGTACGCGGCGAGTTCGGGGACGGCGTCCTCGTGGAGCCGGGCCAGTAAGTCGCCGCGTTCGAGCTTCCGAACGAACACCTCCGCCTCGACGAGCGCCTGGACCGGACTCATCTCGCCCTCGGCAAGCCCCTCGGCCAGCCGCTCGACCAGCTCCGTCATCCGCTCGTCGGCGAGCAGCCGCTCGTTTCGCTCGACCTCTCCGTGGACGTACTTCGACACCGCGCTTTGACTGATGCCGAGCAGGTCGGCCACCTCCGACTGCGTGAGGTCCCGCTCACGCAACGCCTCGGCCAGCATCGACCGGAACGTCGGCAGGAACTCCTCGACCACGACCTCCTCGACGAACTTCATGGCTCGTTCCTCGCCGTCTGTGGCGAGTTTCTCGCTGACGGGATGAACTGCCACTCGCAGCGCTCGTGACACCTCATTGGTCACCTCCGAACTCCTGCGAATGTTTCGCCGACGGGATACCCCGACGCTCGCAGTGCTCGCGCCGGGTCATTGGTCGCCTCCAAATTCGCGATCCCCCTGGATCTTCGATGCCTGCGGCCCTTTCTGGCCCTGATACTTCGACCCACGTTCGGCACCGTAGGGGCGCTCTGCGGGGGTCTTCAGTTCGGTGAAGGTGAGCTGCGAGATGCGCATGCCGGGTGTGAGCGCGACCGGAGCGGTGCCGAGATTCGACAGTTCGAGGGTGATTTGCCCTTGGTACCCGGGGTCACACAGTCCCGCTGTGGCGTGCACCACGATAGCGAGTCGCCCGAGCGACGAGCGGCCCTCGACGTGGGCGATGAGGTCGGCCGGAATCTCGACGCGCTCGTAGGTCGTCCCGAGGACGAAGTCGCCGGGGTGGAGGATGTACTCGCCGTCCTCCTCGACGTGGGTCTCCTCGACGTACTCGGAGACCTCCTGCTGACTGTTCGGGTGGATGCAGGGGATGTTGGCGTGCTGGAACTCCAGGAACTCCCGGCCTAACCGAAGGTCGACGGAGGCGGGTTGGATCTGGATGTCGGGGTCGTCGAGCGGCTCGACGACGAGGTCTCCCTCTTCGAGCCGCCGGAGAATGTCCGCGTCGGAGAGTATCATACGCGCACCGTAGACGAGGGGACGCCTAAATTTCCCGGTTCCGACCCTCAGGTGACGGTGACGAGTAACGCGACGAAGCCGGCGATGCCCGCTGGAACGGCGGCCTGTCGGCGCTGGAGGTCGTGGAGGACGGCGATACCGCCCAGCCAAACGTACGTCTGCCAGGCCACGCCGACGACCTGGAGCCCCGTCGTGACGAGTCCGGACGGTCCGCGGCCGAGGTCTCGGACCTGCTCGACGAGCACCGAGGGACTCGACGCCCCGAGCTCGGCCCCCTGTGCGACGGTGACGAGCAGTGCCATGCCAACGGTGGTCGTGACGAGAGACGGAATCATCCCCACTGCCGTTATGGCGAGCGAATCCCCGACCGAGCCGTCCCCGCCGACGAGATACGAGAGGACGTGCAGGCCGACGCCGGTGACGAGCCAGACGATACCCACCCCGATTGCGAGGTACGGGAGCACCTCCTGGACCTGCTCCCAGAACAGGTCACCGACCTCGACCTGAATCTGCGTTGGCTGGTCGCAGCCGCTCGGACTGGTCTCCATCTCGGAGAACGTCTCGCCGTCGCAGACCCAGTCCGGTGGCCGTTCGGGGTTGTCGATGGTCGTTTTCCCGGTCATCTGCTCGGACAGTTGCCACAGCCCGACGCTCACGACGGTCGTGATGGCGATTGCGAGCACGCCGGCCAGCAGCAGCGCAGTGAGGCCGTTCAGTTGCGATTCGTGGGACTCGAAGAACGAGCCAGGGTCTAGCAAGAGGGCGCGAATGGAGGGCAGCACGCCCTCGGCTGCGGAGGGTACCGTCAAGTAGTCAACGATTTAGGGAGCCGACGCGTCCGTCGTGCCATGAAGCAGGCCATCGTCGCACGCGCCGACGTCGGCATGGGTGAGGGCAAGCTCGCCGCGCAGGTCGCCCACGCCTCGCTCATGGCGTACGAAGAGGCCGACGCACGGACGCGTCGTGCCTGGAAGGGCAGCGGCCAGAAGAAGGTCGTCCTCAAAGCCACCAGCGAGTCGGAACTCTTCGAACTGGCGGAGAAGGCGGACGCCGAACGCGTTCCACACGCCATCGTTCGGGACGCTGGACACACGCAACTAGAGCCGGGAACCGTCACGGCGCTCGCCGTCGGCCCCGACGACGACGACGTCGTCGACCGGGTCACCGGCGACCTCTCGCTGTTCTGACTCCCTCTTGCACGCCGGCATCGTGACAGCCAATCGTCACTCGAAGTGGCGACGCCGGATTGCGGTTCGACAAAAAACCCCCTGCAAATGTTTATCAATGGGTATGGTCTACGGTAGCATGCAACGATGTTCGAACGATTCTCCAGCGAGTACTACGTCGGACGGCTCTACGTCGAGCCGACCGACGGGGAGGCAGCAACCATGTGTCGCGAGCAACACGAGCAGGTCAACAGGCAACTGTATGCCACCGGAGACGGCGTCGAGCGGGTGGACCTCCCGCTCGTGATGAAAGTCGGCTCGCACCACCTCGCGGTCCACGGCGACGACACAGTCCCGCAGGACACGCTCGCCATCCCCGAGGACGTGCTGGAGAGCACGCGGATTCGGAACCCACCGACGCTCGAGGAGGTCTTGCTGGCGGAAGCGGACCGGGCGAACGACCTCCTGGGACTGTCCGACGAGTCGAACTTTCCCGCGTCGGCGGGCATCTGATCGCGACGTCCGGATAGTCCCCGACACGACCGGATTTATGTCTCGCCGACTACCTTCTCCGGCACATGCTCGACGAGTTGCTCGGACGCGCCGCGCTGAAAGAGCGCATCGCCGAACTCGAGGAGGAGGTCCACCATCTCGAACGCGAGCGTGACGCCGCGAAGGACAAACGCGCGGACGCCGTCAGCGCTCGACAGGAAGCGGAGCGGCAGGTCAATCGACTGGAGGACCGCATCGCCGAACTCGAAGGCGAACTGGAGCGCCGCGGCCGGTCGGACGCCGAATCGACCTCGCGCCGGACCGAGATGCTCAGGGGAGAGCGCCTCGGCGCGGTCCTCGACCGCCTGGAATCCTTCGAGACCGGCCCGGAGGGAGCGTTCACCGCGCTCGTCGACGCCGAACACGACCTCGCCGAACCAGTCCGCGACGCGTTCGGCGACCGTGCGGGCCTCGTCGGCCGGAGCGCGCCGTGTCTGGCCGTGACCGACGACGCCGGCCTGACGGCGGCGACGCTCTCCGTCCCCGACGCTCCCGACGCCTTCGAGACCTGGAGCGACCGCTTCGAGTTCGAGCGCCGCTGGTTCGAGCCGACGGGTGAGTTCGCGCTGGCGCTCGTCCGCTCTGACCTGTTCGCCCTCGGCGTCTACGACGGCCGCGAGCGGACCGCTTTCCAGGGGTTCGACAGCGACCTCAAGAGCAAGCACTCGAAGGGCGGATTCTCGCAGGCGCGCTTCGAACGCCTCCGCGACGAGCAGATCGAGAATCACCTCGACCGCTGTCGCGAGGCGCTCGCGGACCTCCCCACCGACCGCCTCTACGTCGTCGGCGAGCGGAGCGTCCTCTCGTCGTTCGAGGAGGTGGCCGACGCGACGTCGACCGTCGACGCGACCGGCGGGCCCGAACCCGCACTCGACGACGCCTTCCGAGAGTTCTGGACGGTCCGGCTCACCGCCCTCTGACCGGCACGCGTTCTGCACTGCGGGCTTCGAGCGCACGTCCACCGCCGAGGGATTCAAGCCGGCCCCTGCCGACGTGACGATATGCGCGTTGCCATTCTGGCTCACGAGAAGTTTCCCGACGTCGCCAAAACGGCCGTGGGAATCCTCAGATACGCGGACTACGAGGTCGCGGCCGTTCTCGACCGCGACCACGCCGGCGACCGCGTCAGCGACCACGTCGGCGACGTTCAGGACGCCCCCATCGTCGCGGAGATGGACGACGTCGAAGCCGACGTCGACGCGCTCGTCGTCGGCATCGCACCGATCGGTGGCGGCTTCGAGGAGTCCTGGCGACCCGACGTGACCGCGGCGTTGCGACGCGGGTGTGACGTCATCTCCGGGTTGCACTACTTCCTGCGCGACGACCCGACGTTCGCGACGCTCGCCGACGAGCACGACTGCGAACTCTGGGACGTCCGGAAGTCGCCCGACGACCTCTCCGTCGCGGAGGGGATCGCAGGCGAGGTCGACGCGGACGTGGTCCTGACGGTAGGGACCGACTGCTCGACCGGGAAGATGACGACCACGCTCGCGCTCGTCCAGGCGGCCCGCGAACGGGGCGTCGAGGCCGGCTTCGTTCCGACGGGGCAGACCGGCGTGATGATCGAGGCCGACTGCACGGACGACAGCGCGGACCGTGGCATCGTCGTCGACCGCACCATCAGCGACTTCGCAGCGGGAGCCGTCGAGCGGATGGTCGTCGACCGCGCCGCGGATCACGACGTCCTGTTCGTCGAGGGGCAGGGCTCGATCACCCATCCCGCGTACTCGGGCGTGACGACCAGCATCCTCCACGGAGCCATGCCGGACAGCCTCGTCCTGTGTCACGAAGCAGGCCGACAGGCCATCCACGGCTACGAGGACTTCGAGATTCCGCCGCCACCGAGCTACGTCGACCTGTACGAGCGACTCGCCGCCCCCGTCCGGGAGGCGACGGTCGTCGGCGGGGCACTGAACACGACGGGACTCGACGACGACCACGCTGAGACGGCCGTCCGGGCCTACGCCGACGCAATCGACGCGCCCGCGACCGACCCAGTGCGCCACGGCGTCGGGCCACTGCTCGACGCACTACTATGAACACCGCCATCGAGCGCCACGACCTGCCGCTGGCCGACGAGTTCGCAATCAGTCGCGGGTCGATGGCCGTCGCCGAGACGGTGAGCGTCAGCATCGACGCGGACGGGACGACCGGAATCGGCGGCGCGGCCCCCTCGGCCTACTACGGCGAAACAGCCGAGACGGTCGAGGCCGTGCTACCCGGACTGGTGGAGGCGGTGAAGGAGGTCGACGCGTCGAATCTCCAGCGAATCGAGCGGCGGCTCGCGGAGACGGTGGGCGACAACCCCGCGGCACGCGCGGCGGTGAGCATCGCCTGCTGGGACCGCCACGCCCGCTCGCTCGACGCGCCGCTGTACCGCGTTCTCGGACTCGACCCCGAGGCGACGCCCGCGACCTCGTTCACCATCGGGCTGGCCGACCTCGACCGAATGGCGGAGAAGACGAACGCGGCCATCGCCGACGGGTACGACGTCCTGAAGGTGAAGGTCGGCACCGAGAGGGACCGCGAGGTGGTCGAGACCGTCCGTGCCGCCGCACCCGACGCGACCATCAGAGTCGACGCCAACGGCGCGTGGGGACCACACGAGGCCGTCGAGATGACGGACGTGCTCGCCGCCCACGACGTCGAGTTCGTCGAACAGCCGGTCCCCGGCGCGGACGTGGGGGACCTCCGGTTCGTCCGCGAGCAGGGCGCGATCCCGGTCGCCGCGGACGAATCGTGCGTCACCGCCGCCGACGTTCCCCGCATCGGCGGCGCGCGAGCGGGAGACGCCGCCGTTGCTGATATCGTCGTCGTGAAGCTGATGAAGTGCGGCGGCGTCGGGCCGGCGCTGGAGCAGATCCGCGCCGCGCACGCGAGCGGGCTGGACGTGATGCTCGGCTGTATGATCGAGTCGAACGCGTCCATCGCCGCCGCGGCGCATCTCGCGCCGCTCGTCGAGTACGCGGACCTCGACGGGTCGCTGTTGCTCGCCGACGATGCCTACACCGGCGTGGAGATGCCGGACGGCGAACTCGACCTCGCCGCGGTCGAGCGCGGCACGGGCGTCGAGAGAGCGTGACTACTCGACCGGATGCTGTTCCGGCGAGGTGTCCATCTCAGCTTTCTCGGTGTCTTCGTCTGCGCTCGCCGCCGGCGTCGGCTTCTCGCGGATGAACTCGATGCGGTGATACGGGAAGAAGTCGCGCGTCTCGTCGTCGTTGTCGGCCCACACGCCCGAATCGTAGAACTCCAGACGGGGACTCGTGACCTTCGCGGGAACGTCGGCGACGCCTTCGGTCAGGTGGATCTCGTAGACGCGGTCGGAGGTGTTCGACGTCATAACTGAAGAGAGGCGGCCCAAAAGAAAGAACGTCGGCGGTCATTCTCACTGCGTGGGGATTGCTCGTGCCCGACGGTGGCCGGCGCTCAGAGCCACTCGGCGAACGACTCGGTCTCGCGACTCCGCGCGACGTACGACTCCTGCATGGCGACGATGGCCTCTTCGAGTGACTCTCCGTCGGCCAGGTTGTCTCGGACCTGCGCCTTCTTCCAGTCGCTCGGGGCCGTGCGTGCCTCCCAGCGAGCCTCGAACGGCCGCAGGTAGCGGTCGCGAGCGTCGGCGTCGAAGCCCTGCGCGGCGAGCCCCTCGCGTGCGTACTCGAACACCTCGTCGAAGACGACCTCGGGGTCGCTCGTCCGCTCGCCGTCGGCGCTGATCCAGGCGAACTCGGCGTCCAGTCCGTTGTCGACCACGTCGTAGAAGCTCTCGCGGGTCGCATCCCAGTCGAGCGACGGGAGCGGGTGATCGGCCTCGACGAGCCCGCGAAGCAGGCCGGCGGTCAGCGCCAGCAGCCCCACGTTGTCCCGGATGGTCGGCTGGGTCGGCAGCGGGCGGTACTCGATGCGCATCGAGCGCTCGTCGGCCGCGCCGTCGACGGCGTCGCCGCCGATCACGCAGCGCACCCAGCGCCAGAACGTGCCGCGCGCGTGGCCGTACTCGAAGAACCGCTCGCCGAAGTCGAGGTCGTCGTCGGGGTCGCGGACCCACTCCTCCAGGAACGGCGCGAAGCGGTCGTCCTCGACCACGGCGTCGACGACATCCGTCCGGGAGTCGATGTCGTCGGGGACGCGGACCTTCCGGTTCGGCGTCTGGTTCATCGACTGCTCGAAGGCAGCGATGCGGAGTTCGTGGGCGGTCTCCTCGACGAGCGTTTCCGGGTCGGCCACGTCGCCGTAGAGGTCGCCCGGGAGGAACGGCGAGTTCGAAGCCAGCGCCAGCAGCGGCGCCATGGTCCGGATGGCCACGGCGAAGTACTGCGGGAACTCCTCGGTCGCTGGAATCTGGAGGTGTGGCTGGATGGAACTGGTCAGCGACTCGAAGATGATCGAGGGGAACGCGTACTCGAAGCCTGCGACGGAGAAATCGAGCGACCCGCCAGCGAGCCGGAGCGCCTCGTTGTCCAGTGCCACGTACCGCGGGGCCTGCCGCATGTTCTGCGCCACGACGACGCCGTCCTCGGTCACCGTGTCGGTCAGGTACGCGTCGCTTCCCTCGGGACCCGGCACGCCCCACATTGCGTCGAGGACGACGTCGTACTCCTCGCCGGCGAGCTCTCGCGCGGTCGAGAGCTGGGTCGTCAGGTCCGTCGCTTGCTCGGCGAGTCCGGCCTCGTCGAACGCAGTCGGGTCGGTGTTGAGTTCGGCGTTGTGCAGGCCGAGTTCCTTGTTGACGGCGGAGTCGAACACGGCGTCGGGAAGTCGGGCGAGTCGCATCCCGTCGAGCGCCTGCGTCGTCCCACCGTCGGCCCGGGCCGACCCGCCGCGGACGGCGTACACCTCGACCTCCAGGCCGAGCGTGAACGCCTCGTTGTCGAGGTTTCCGGCAGATATCTCGTCCCGCAACGTGGCGGCCTGCTCGCGGACCCGGTCGTCGAACTCCGCGGCGGTCTCCTCCGAGAGCGCCCGCTGGACCAGGTCGGTGAGTTCGGTCATGCCCTGAAAAACCGGAGTGTCTGGTTCAGTGTTACGGTTCCACCGGATACTGCCGGGACGCTACGAGAACAGGTCCTCGTGGCGCTGGGCGAGGTTGGCGTAATCGCCGGAGTGGAACGCCTCGAAGACGGCTTCGGGGTCGATGTTCGTCTCCGACAGCGGCGTCACGGAGGCCGGCATCCCGCGGACGAACGAGTCGGGCGGGACCTCGTAGCCGGGCGGGACGACCGTCCCCATCGCGACGATGCTTCCGGACCCGATGACTGCCTCGGAGACCGTCGAATTGAAGCCGACGAGCGCGCCGTCCTCGACGGCGCTGTCGTTCAGGACGGCCCCGTGGCCGACCATCACGTTCTCGCCGACCGTCGACGCGTGGAGGACCGCGTTGTCGCCGATTGCCGACTCGCGACCGACTTCGACCGGACCGACGTCGCCACGGAGGACCGCACCGGGCCAGACGTTCGCGTTTGCGTCGATGGAGACGTCGCCGACGACCGTCGCCTCGCGGCTCACGTGCGCGTAGCCGTGCACGTCGGGCTTGGTCCCCTCGAATGCGTATTCGCGTCTATCCATACGAGAGGGGTCGAGTGGACGCCTGAAAACTCTTGACCCGACGGCGAGACGGACCGAGAATCGTCGTCAGTTCGGAACGTCGTCCAGTCGCGAGGTGCACCAGTGGCAGAACTCGAGGTCGTCGTCGAGTTCCTTGCCGCAGAAGGGGCAGTTCGCCGCGTTCTGGACGTCGTGGCGGTGTGCATTCCGCGAGGCGACCCAGTACGCGTCGACCATGCTCAACACGGTGAGCGCGAACAGGAGCGCGATAGCACCGGTCGGCAGTTGCTGGCTCGCCGTCACGATAGCGTCAAGCGAGGGCTGCTCCGGGACGACCGTGTCTGGAATCACGAGCGTGCTCGACGTGATGACGAGGCCGAACCACAGCAGCGCTCGCAGCCATTCGCGGAGATAGACGTGACCCAGCCCCGGGTACACCAGTGCCAAGACGACCGCGAGCCACGGTCGTTTTCGGGAGTTTACCGTCACTATCCCCGTCGTGGGACATGAACCCACCTTAACTTTGCGACTCCAGTCAGCGGCCCTCCAGTTTCGCGACGAGGTCCGAGAGCGTCGCGAGGTCGTACTGCCCCGGAGCCGTGGCGTCTGCGGGGTCGACGGGTGCGTAGCCGATTCGCGACCCGTACAGCGGGGCGACGGCCCGTGAGTGACGGCCTGCTTCGCCCATCGCCATCGTCGCCACCGTCTCTCCCGCGACGGTTCGTGACCGGGTCGCCGCGAGCAGGTCGAGCACGTCGTCTGGCGAGTGCGCTGTCACTGCGACCTTCCCCACGTCGCCCACCGAGGACGCCCGGGAGAGCCAGTCTTCGAGGGTCTCCCGGTCGGGCGTCACCTCGAAGTCGTGCGTCGAGACCACGACGCTCGCGCCGTTGTCGTGGGCGTGCTCGACGACGCGCTGCCCGTCACCGTCGTCGAGCGTCTGCAGTTCGACGTCCACCGCTTCGACGGCCTCGTTCTCGACCGCAGAGCAGAGCGCGTCCAGACGGGCCGGCGTATCGGCCGCTTCGCCGCCCTCCCAGTCGGCGCGGTTCGTGACGAGGATGGAGAGGTCACCGTCGTACTCCGCAAGCGCCGCCAGCGGGTCGTCGGCGAGGTCCATCCGATACTCCACGGCGTCCGCGTGGTCGCGTGCGTCCGGTTCGTCGGCGAGGTCGGCCGTGCTGGCCGTCAGCACGAACGAATCGAAGTTCATGGCGTCGCTTCTCGGGACGGGGAAAAAGGTCATACGAATTCCACGGCCAAAGGGACAGTCCTCGAACACGTCGGCGACGACCTCGGCGAGCGGACTGGGGCTGACGGCGCTCGTCGCCGACGATACCGCACACGGCTGGACGGTGGCCCCAACTGAGAGCGAAGACGTCGCGCGCTCCGAGGTCACCGACGTGACGTTCGACGAACCGAATTCGTGAGCGTCACTCGTCCAGTTCGTCCAGCGCCGAGCGAATCTCGGTAATCTGCGCGGTCTGCTGTTCGTTCGCGTCGGCGATATCCTCGACCTCCGCGGCGACTTCCTCGGCGCTCTCGGCGGTCATGTCGACCATGCTGGCGACCTCCTCGGTGCTCGTCGCCTGTTCGTCGGTCGCGCTCGCGACCTCCTCGGCACCGCGAGCGGCTTCCTCGACCGCGTCGTCGATGTCCTTCAGGATGTCCACCGCCTCGGTGACCTGGTCGATCCCCTCCTCGACCTGGTCGTTCGCGTCCGCGATGCTCTCGACGGTGTCCTCCGTATCGGATTTGATGTTCGCGACGAGGCTCTCGATCTCGGTCGCGTTCTGCTGGGACTCCTCTGCCAGCGACTTCACCTCGTCTGCGACGACCGCGAAGCCGCTCCCGGCCTCGCCGGCCCGAGCGGCTTCGATGGACGCGTTCAGCGCGAGCATGTTCGTCTGGTCGGCGATGTCGTTGATGACCTCCACGATCTCGTCGATCTCGTCGATGCGCTCTCGGAGCGTGTGGACGTCCGTGGAAACGTCCTCGTTGGCATCGTCGACGGACTCCATCGCGTCGATGGCGTCGTCGGCCACCTCTCGCCCGCGCGCAGCGAGACCACGCGCCTCCGTGCTGACGGACTTCACCTGGCTCGCGCTGGAGGCGACCTCCTCGACGGTTGCGCTGAGGTTCGAGACCTCGCTCGCGACCTCGCGCATGTTCTCCGACTGCTCGGACGCGAGTTCGCTGATCTGGTTCGAACTCTGCGAGACGTTCTTCGACGTCTCCAGGAGTTCGTCTATCGCGTCGCCGAGGTCGGCTACGTCGACGTCTTCCTGCGCCCCGAGATCGACGGATAAGGCTGTCTGGGATGACATGTATGTCAGTACTCGTTTCGTCGAGAGCGCCGACAGTAAACGTGACCCCACAGTTATCAGGACTGATTATCCCCCGAGGGCAAGCTCGAACTGACTCGATTCAGGCCATCGGAAGGCCCTGCTCGGCCTCCAGCAGTTCGTGGTAGCGGTTTCGGATGGTGACTTCCGAGATGTCCGCGACCTCGCTGACTGCGGCCTGGGTCGTCTTCTCGTTGGTCAGGAGCGCGGCCGCGTAGACGGCGGCAGCGGCGAGCCCGACCGGCGACTTCCCCGAGTGGACGCCCTGCTCTTTCGCGTTCTGGAGGAGCTTCCGGGCGCGGAGTTCGGCCTCCTCCGAGAGGTCGAGGTCCGAGGCGAACCGCGGAACGTAGCTCTCGGGGTCAGCGGGTTGGACCTCCAGGCCGAGTTCGCGGACGACGTAGCGGTAGGTGCGTGCGATCTCGCTCTTCTCGACGCGGGAGACCTCCGTGATCTCGTCGAGGCTTCGGGGGACGCCGGCCTGTCGCGCTGCGGCGTAGACCGACGACGTGGAGACGCCCTCGATGGAGCGACCGGGCAGCAGGTCCTCGTCGAGCGCGCGGCGGTAGATGACCGACGCCGTCTCGCGGACGTTCTCGGGCAGGCCGAGCGCGCTCGCCATCCGGTCGATCTCGCCGAGCGCCTGCTTGAGGTTGCGCTCCTTGGAGTCGCGGGTACGGAACCGCTCGTTCCACTTCCGGAGTCGCTGCATCTTCTTCCGCTGGTTCGAACCGAGGGAGTTTCCGTAGGCGTCCTTGTCGCGCCAGTCGATGTTCGTCGACAGCCCCTTGTCGTGCATCATGTTCGTCGTCGGGGCACCGACGCGGCTCTTCTCGTCCTTCTCCTTGGCGTCGAAGGCTCGCCACTCCGGGCCGCGGTCGATCTCGTCGGTCTCCACGACCAGGCCGCAGTCCTGACAGACCGTCTCCGCCCCCTGCATGACGAGGTTGCCGCTGCACTCGGGACACGCCGTCTCCTCAGATTCCCGTTCTTCTTCTCGTGATACTTCGTTCGTGCGCGTTCGCGCTGTGACGTTCGAATTGCTCATCGTTGGCACGTGCTATCCGGGATGCATCGACGATGGAAAACCCCGGATGACTATGTAGGAATTGAATGTTTTCGAAATTCATTTAAAACTTGTGGTATAGAATTCGGCGGCGGCAGCAGACGGCTTGAAACACCCGATTGGGAATCAATACCATTCTCATTCAAGTGTGGAATGGCGAACTTCAAAGTGTCTGGATTCTTATCTAGAGGTATGGACATCGCCGTCGGAAGCACGAATCCCGTCAAGGTCGCAGCGGTCAGGACCGCACTGGACGGGTACGCGACAGCCGTTGCCGCGGTCGGCATCGACTCCGGTGTCTCCGAACAGCCGTTCGGGCGCGCCGAGACCGTCGAGGGTGCACGCAACCGCGCGCACGCCGCACGCGACGCCACGAGCGCCGCGTTGGGTATCGGAATCGAGGGCGGGGTCACGGACCTCGACGACTGTTCCGGACTGTGGCTCGTGATGTGGGCCGCCGCGACCGACGGCGAGGAGACGGCGCTCGGCTCCGGCCCCGCGCTCCAGTTGCCCGAGGAAGTCGCCGCCAGACTCCGCGCCGGCGAGGAACTCGGCCCCGTCATGGACGACCGGCTCGACACCGACGGCATCGCGAAACGGGAGGGAGCGGCGGGCGTCCTCACGGACGGCATCATCGACCGCGAGTCGTCGCTCGTCCACGCCGTTGCGGGTGCGGTCGGACCGTTCGTCCGCGAGTGACAGCCAGCCTTACTCGTCGGCCACGACGTACGAGCCGAAGCCGTCGATGGTCCCGACCGGCGGCGCGCCGAACGCCAGCCAGACCTGGGTCTCCTCGTCCCTGTCGTTCCGCAGACTCCGCATCGGCTCGGGACCGACGCGCACGACCGTCCCCCGCGAGACGTCTCGGACCTCGTCGTCGATCTCGATGCGGCCGTCGGTCATCGCGACGAACACCTCCTCCTGCCCCTCGTGGGCGTGCGGCGTCGTCACGTCGCCGGGTTCGAGGCGTACCTGATTGACCCGCATCTCCGAACACCCCAGCGGCTCGGTGAGCTTTCGATGCGAGACGTCACAGGTGTTGAACAGCCCGGTATCCACGTCCTCGGGGTCGACGATAGCGAACGCCTCGTCCATGAACGTGCGATTTCGACCGACCGGCAAAGGGCTTCTGCTCACTCAATCGTCAGTCGGCGTCGGCTCGGCTTCGCTCGCCGACTTGCTCTCTTCGACCGCCGTCGTGAGCGAGACGTTCAGCCAGCCCATCGAGATGACGCCGCCGAGCACCGTCACGACGTTCTTGACGGCGTGGTCGACGATGGCCGCGCCGAGCGCCACCTCCCAGCCGACGGCCGGAATCAGCCCGACGACAAGCAGTGAGAAGGCCCCTTCGTAAAGGCCGACGCCGCCCGGCGACAGCGGCAGGACCTTCGCGAGGTTGCCCACGCTGACCGCGAAGAACCCGACGGCGACGAGCGTGACCAGCGAGACGTTCACGTCGAACGCCGCGAACACGAGCAGCGCGGTCAACACGTCCAGCGACCAGATGAGCAGGCTCGACGCGCCGACGCGCGCGAACGCTCGGCCGTCGCCCGCGACGGTCTGGACGTCGCCCGCGAAGCGCTCGATGACCGACGCCACGTAGTCGGCGTAGGAGTCGTTGCTGATCGCGGTGACCGCTCCCCGGACGTAGTTCCGGTCGCTCCGGGCGCTGGCGACGATGAGCGCCACCGACCCGATGGCAGCGAGACCGACCCCCGTAGCGACGTACAGCGCCGTCTGGCCGCTCGCCGCCCGCTCGCTGCCGAGGGCGCTGCCGAGCAGTGCCGACTGGACGTCGGTCACCTGCCCCGTCGCGACGAGACCGAGCATGACCGTCCCCGCCAGCAGCGTGATGGTCAGCAGGTCGAAGACCCGCTCTACGGCGAGCGACGCGAAGCCGGAGGCGTAGGGGATCGACCGTCGCGCCTTCACGACGTACGCGCGGACCGCGTCACCGGCGCGGGCAGGGAAGACGAGGTTCCCGGTCTGACTGATGAAGATGGCCCCGGTCAGGAAGCCGGTCTTCTCTCTGTACCCGATTTCGCCGAGGATGTCGCGGTACCGATAGCCCCGAAGCGGCCACGAGAAGACGTAGACGACGGCGGCGAGCGCCACCAGCGTCGGGTCCGCCTCGCTCATCCGCGCGAGGACCTCGGAGGGGTCGAGGTAGACGGTCATCAGCGCGAGGGCGACGAAGACCAGCAGCGACCCGACGCCGAGGGAGACGCGGCGCGTGAGTCGCGGACTGACCGACAGTTGCCACCAGGTCCGGACGATCTGGCTGCCCATGCCGAAGACGTCCCGGACGACGTCGACCTTGCTGTCGCCCTTCGGCGTCCAGTCGACGGAGAATTCCTTGACCCGGTAGCCCTCTCGTTGGGCGCGGACGAGCAGTTCGGTGTCCCAGAACCAGTGGTCGTCTTCGACGTCGTCGAGCAGGTCCATCAGCGCAGCGCGGTCGAACGCCTTGAACCCGCACTGGTGGTCCTGCACGTCCGAGCGGAGGAACAGCCGGACGAGGGTGTTGAAGCCGTAACTCGGCACCCCTCGTTTGGCCGGGCGGTCGGCCCGGTTCTCCGGCAGCCACCGCGAGCCCGTGGCCACGTCGTACTCGCCGCTGCGGACGCTCTCGACGAGCTCTTCGAGGTGGCGCATGTCGGTCGCGAGGTCCGTATCGAAGTAGACGAGGGTGTCACCCGAGGCACGGCGGAAGGCGTACCCGAGCGCACCGCCGCGGCCCAGCCGCTCGTCGCTGTGGATGTGGCGCACGCGGTCGTCCTCGTCGGCGAGCCTGTCGGCGATATCCGGCGTCCGGTCGTCACAGCCGTCTTCGGCGACGATGACCTCGAACGTCCCCGCTGGAAGGAACGACGCGAGCGTGTCGAGCGTGACCTCGACGGTCCGCTCGATGGTGTTCTCCTCGTTGTAGGCGGGGAGAACCACGCTCACCTCGACTGGGGAACTCATTGCTTTCGGTAAGGCCACGAACTCAAAAGTACCTTCTGTTGTGTCCACTGACGCGATAATCGGCCCCCGGGCATCAGTCCGCTCGTTCGGGCGACTGCGCCCTCGCGAAGCGTCCGAGGTCGACGTCGCCGACCTCCGAGACCGTCTCGTAGGGCCTGTTCACCACGATGTCTCCGGCGGTCTGGCTTCCGACGCCGGGCAGCGCCCGCAGTTCGTCCATCGACGCGCTGTTCACGTCGAGCGGGTATGGGACGCCCGTGACGGAGCGATACCCGTGGTCGGTTATCGCCACGTCGAGCACCTGTCCGAGGTCGCGCTCGCCGGGAATCGCCACGAGCAGCGAGTACGTCCCCAGTTGGCGGCCGAACGTCTTGCCGTCCTGGTGGTACTCCAGGTGGACGTCCGGCAGGATCGTGCCGGGTGGCGCGACCCGCTGGAGCATCGGATTGTCGATCTCCTCGCGGACCTCGCGCTTGTACTGCTTGAACAGCTTCTTGTGGTCGTTCGCGATGTCCGCACCCGTCTCGGACATCTCAGTCCCCTCGAAGGACATCACCTGCCGGATGTTGATGCGCCGGACCATCAGCCCCTCGTCGAGGATGCGCTGGAGGAACCGGCGGTTGTGGTCGAACGTCTCGCGGCGCTCGCCCTCCAGGCCGTGCAGGAGGTTGATGCCGGGCAGGAGCTTGGGGAGGCGCGCGGACGCGTCCTCGCCGACGGACGGGCCAAGCTTCGTCTCTTCCCCCGGCCGCCAGCCCGCTTCCTCGTTGACGATCTTCACCGCCTCGAAGCATTCATCCGCGGTGACGAGGAGGTTGTTCGCTTCCTGTACTCGGGGGTCGGCGCTCTCCAGGCCGAACGCCGCGGTATCGCCGGGCGTGTTGTGCTCGGCGATGACCCGAATCCCCTCACGCGAGAGGTCGGGGTACTCCACGATGGTCACGGGGTTCATGTTGTCGAGGTGGAGCGTATCGACGTCGGGCACCACCTCGCGGATGCCGCCGTAGAGGGCGCGAAGCGCGTCGGGGTTGGGCTTCTCGCCGTCGCCGCCGTACGCGAGGATGTCGGCCTGCCGGCCCAGTCGGAAGTCGGTCACGCCGTGGTTCGAGAGGACGTCGACCTCGGCGACGACGTTCTCCGGCGAGCGGAAGTCCGGGTCGCCGTACATCGGCTCCGTGCAGAACGAGCAGCGGTAGGGACAGCCCCGAGAGGTTTCGAGTTCCGCGATGAGGTAGTCCGGGTGGTTCGGGTGTTGCTCGACGACGAACGCGCCCTTCCGCGCCCAGCGGTTCTCCTCGGAGACGTCCCGATAGCGGTCGTTGAACCCCTCCAGCCCGTTCTCGACGAGGTCGTGGACCGCGGCCTCCACGTCGGCCATCGCGAGGAAGTCGAAGTCGAGGTCGTCCCGTGCGGTCTCCACGCCGCCGGCGTTCTCCTCGCCGACGCCGAACCGGACCGGGCCGCCCATCAGACTCGTCCCGTCAGCCGTCCAGGCCAGTTTGCGAACTTCGTCGGGTTCGGCCGGCGTCCCGCCGACGTACTTCCCGGGGACCGTCATGCCGCCGACGTATATCATGAGGTCCGCCTCCTCGACGTCCCGCCAGCGCGAGCGGTCCTCCCGGAGGGCGTCGATGGTGTGGTAGGTCACGTTCTCGGCGGGGACGCCTGCGTCCACCAGCCCCCCGGCGGTGTACCGCGGGTACGTCGAGATGTACGGCGGCACGCCGAAGTGCGCCGGCTCGTCGACGTAGCCGTCGACGATGGTGACGGCGAGCGAAGCCGGGTCAGTCATGGACGCTCGTAGCCACTCGACGGGTAAAACCGTGACTACACGGGACGAGTCGACGGTCACGCGGCACGAGCGCCGCCGCTTTCTTAGGCTCGCTCCCCCTAGAGTAGGGTATGCCCGCCACCCTCGAGGTCAGATGCACGAACTCGGCCTGTGAACTCGACATGGCCGAGTTGCACTACACCTACGACATGCCCGACGACGTCGGCGTCCAGGACTTCACGTGTCCCTACTGCGGGTCCGGCGAGGAACTGGAGGAGATCGTCGTATGATGCGCGAGTTCGGCAAGTCGCTGGGGAACGCCGTGATGGAGAACGTCGGGCGCGCGGTCGGGCGCGCACAGGAGCGAAAGCCCCTGCCTGCCGACCTGCTGGAGAGCGACGACGCCTTCCTCGCGGTGTTCGACGCGCCGGGCGCGACGGCCAGCGACGTGCAGGCACGGCTCCAGGACAACGTCGTCGAGGTCCGCATCGACCGCTTCCGGGACTTCCACGAGGGATTCGAGATGCGCTATCCCGGCCGCGGGCTCTCGCTCGACGGTCGCGTGACCCTCCCCGAATCGGCCGTCGTGGACCCCGAGGGGACGAAGGCGACCCTCGAAGACAACGGCACGCTCGTGGTCAGGATACCGAAGGCGACGGCGTCCGACGACCGCGTCGACATCGACGTGAGCGAGCAGGAGGCTGCCGAGAGCGAGCAAGCGACTGGCGAGGACGCCGCAGACGAGGAATCGACCGAAGAGTAGCCGCGTTCTTCTCTCCGGGTCACTCGATGGCCATCCCCTCGACGACCTCGAACGACTCGTCGCCGTCGAATCGGCCGGGGTCGAACGACGGGATTCCCACCCCGCCGCGAATCTCCGCAGCGACCGCTTCGCCGAGCGCGGGGGCGCGCATGAAGCCGTGGCCGTGCCATCCGGTCGCGACGTAGAGGCCGTCGTCGACCCGTCCGAGCAGCGGATCGCGGTCGGGCGTCGCAGTACAGAGACCGGCCCAGGACCGCCGAATCTCGGGTTCGATGCCGGTAGCCCGCTCGACGGACGCGACGGCGTCGGACTCGAAGGCCGCGTCCCCTGACCGGTCGTAGTCGTCGGGGTCGGCCTCGACGGGTTCGGTGCCGTCGCCGACGAGCAGGCCCCCGCCCTTCGGGCGGAGGTAGTACTCACCGGACGCGTCGTACAGCGTCGGCACGTCCGGGAACTGCTCGGTGACGAGCGCCTGCACGCGGTAGGGCTTCATCGGAATCGGAACCCCAGCGTCGGCGAGCACGCGCTTCGTGTGCGCACCCGCGGCGACGAGGACGGCGTCGAACGATTCCGTCCCGTCGGAGGTCTCGACGACGCCGCCCTCCCGGACGCTCACCTCGACGTTCGGACGCAGCGTGACGCCGGCCACTCGGGCGCGGGCGGCCATCGTCTCGACGTAGGTCTCCGGCGAGAGGACGCCCGCGTTCTCGGCGACGGCGGCGACGACCACGTCGTCGGTTTCGAGCGTCGGGAATCGCTCACCGAGGGCCGCGGGGTCGAGCAGCGAGACCCGACAGCCGTGCTCACGCATGCGGGGGACCTGCTCGCGAATCGCGTCGGCGCGGCGCTCGTCGCCATCGCGAGCGAGCCAGACGTACGGCGTCCGGACGAGGTCGATCGCGTCACGATCGGCCAACTCGAAGAACCGCTCCAGCGCCCGCTGGGCAATCTGCGCGTCCCGGCGGTCCGCGAACGCGTCGTAGACGATCCCGGCCGCGCGTCCGGACGCGCCGCTCCCCGGTTCGTCGCGGTCGAAGAGCGTGACCGACGCACCGCCGCTGGCGAGGTCGACGGCCGCCGTCACGCCGACCGCGCCCGCACCGACGACCGCGACGTGGTCAGCCATCTACTCCAGCACGGGATCCAGCCCGCGTGCGGGGTAGCCGACGACGACGTCAGCGCCGGCCTCGCGGAACTGCTCGACGCGGTCGGCGACGTCGCTCTGCGTCCCCACGAGCGCGTAGTCGCTCGCGGCCTGCAACAGGACGTTCCTTGCTCGTCCCTCGGCCGCGCTGTCGGTCCGAGCGCCCTCGGGGAGCGCCTGTCTGACCGGACGGCGACGCGAGAGGTAGGCACCGAGGCCGTCGAGAATAGCGTCCTCGTCGTCCGTGACGACCGTCGGCGCGTACAGCGCCAGTTCGCCGTCGAACCCGGCCGCCCGGAGCGACTGCAGGTCGCGCATCGACGTTCGGGAGAGGAGTTCGAACTGGGTGCCGCCCACTGCGAGGGCGGTGCGCTCGACTCCCTCGGTGCCGACCCAGTGGTCGCCGTCAGCGGCGGCGTCCAGTCGCGGTGCGACGGGTCGCCTGCACTCCTCGTCGGTCAGGTACGCCGGATTCCCAGCGACGAGCACCGGGTCGACGGGAGCCGGCAACGACGAAAGGAGCGAGTCGTCACCCTGCGGATCGAATCCGTCCGCCCGGACTGGTGCGGTCACGCGGACGGACTTGTCCGCAGCGAGGTCGGTGAGCACGTCCGCGTCGGGGACGTGCTCGTTGCCCTCGTAGTCTATCGTGATAACCTCGACGTCGAGCGCGGCGGCCCGGCTGACGTCGACTTCCGTGGGTTTGAGCGCCACTCCGTCGAGGCCGGCCTGCGCGAGCGTTGCACCTTTCAACATTGACATCACCGGTCCCGTCGACCCACCAGGTGGTCGGGGACCAACCTATCGGTCGTAACCCGACCGTGCGGGAAAACACTATCGTTGTGTCAGTCGTCGATCGAGAATCGCCCACCTCCGGCAGATCAGGGCAGGTCCGCGTCGGCGTCGGCGACGCGGTCGACCTCCGCCGGCATCTCCCAACCGGTCGCCAGATCGAGGAACTGGACCAGCATCCGGGCGGTCGCCCCCCACACGGTGTAGTCGTCGACGTGGAAGAAGTGGAGGCGAATGTCGCCGTAGTGGGGGTGGTCGCGCCGCTCGCTCTCGTAGTTGCTTAGGTCGATGAGTTCCGCGACCGGCAGGACGGCGATCTCAGCGACCTCCTCGTCGCCGGGCACGTACTCGCGGTCGGGAATCGTCGCGACGAACGGCCGGACCGCGTACCGCGTGATCGTCCGGATGTCGTCGAGTCGACCCACGACAGTCACCTCGCTCGGGTCCAGACCGATCTCCTCGTCGGCCTCGCGCATCGCGGTCGTGACCAGATCCTCGTCTGCCGGCTCGTATCCGCCGCCGGGGAAGCTCATCTGCCCGGGGTGGTCGGGGAGGTGCTCGGCCCGTTTGGTGAACAGGAGGTAGTAGCCGTCCGCTCGCTCGATGACGGGGACGAAGACGGCGGCCTCGCGCTCCTCGCCAGTTACCTCGGTCGGGGAGAACCGGGCCACCGCTTCGAAGTCCATACCGGTACGCATGCGTTTGACGGTCTTAATTGGTCCGACAGCAGTGGTGCCCTCGACGCATCGCTCCTGGGTTCCGGTCACGCGAGCGCGTCGTCGAGCCGCGCACGCGAAGCCTCGACGTCGACGTCAGCCCACACCGGGAGGTCGTAGCTCACTTCGAGAAGCGTTTTGATGCGGTCCGTGTCGTCCTCGGCCAGCGCGGACGACACGTCCGCTTCGAAGCGCTCGGAGACCACGCGGGCCAGCCGGTCGTGGTCGACCCGACGCTCGGGGACGTCGAGAATGTGCGGCAGGTCCTCGGCGTCCGCCGGCAGCGACGGGAACGCGCTCGGGCCAGTGACGAGGAAGTCCTCCTCCGCTGCGGGCACGGCGACGAGGTGGTACGACGACAGTGCGGCCTCGACGTCGTCGTCGAACGCCTCCGCAGCCACGTCTTCCCGTCGTTTGAACGCCAGTTCCGACAGGGCCTGCGCCAGCTCTTCGCGAGTGAGGGCATCGAACAGGTCCACGATGCCCGCTAGCTCGTCCGCAGTCACGTCCATATCGACTCCATTCGGCTCGGTCGTGTTCAGCGTTCTGGGCACGTCCCGAGCGCGTCCCTGGCGGCGTCGCCCACCGCGACCGGGTCGAGATCCGTCTCGGACCACGCGGGCAACCGCGTATCGGCCTCCGGTGGTCGGACTGCGTCAGCGTACGTCCGCACCTGCTCGCGCTCGCCGGCCGCGTCGTAGTCCAGGCCGTTGAACGCCGCGTCGGCGGCGTACTGCTCGACGAGCCGGCGTGCCGCCGCCCGATAGCGTGCCGGAAGCGATCCGTAGTCGGGGTCGACGCCGGCATCCTCCACGACGCGAAACAGCGCCCGCCCGACCTGGTCCGCCATCGACCCCAACCCCTGCTCGCCCGACACGGCCCGATGATCGTGCTCGTGGACGCCAAGGTCCACCTGCGCCGACCGCTCGAACCCGGCCCCAGCGAACGCGTCCCCGAGCGTCCCGACCTCCAGTCCCCAGTCTCGCTGAACCCGGAGCTGCCGTGCGAGACTCGCGGTCGCCGCGAACTCGCCGGCGAGGGCGTACCGGAACGCCGAGAGGTACCGCAGGATAGGCGCATCGTGGGACTGTGCCAACTCCCGGACGAGCGGCGTGAAGAACAGTCGGAACAGCCGACCGTACAGTCGTCCGTCCTCGACGCGCGCATAGTAGCCTTTTACGAAGTCGTGGCCGTTCGCCAGCGGCGCGCAGAGCTTCGGCACGTGCGACGGCCCGTACGACGTCGCGTCGGCGTCGTGAACGACGACGTACGAGGACCGAGCGGCCGCAATCCCGAGCGCCAGCCAGACGTCCCGACCCTTCCCGGCACCGCCGCCGAGACCGTGCTGGGCAAGCAGTTGCTCGACTGGGGGTGCCGTACACCACAGGACCTCCGGGGTCGGGTCGAACCCACCGAGCCACTCCGTCACCTCCGTGACCGCCGTCCGGTCGGCGTGCAACGCCACCAGGACGGAGTCGAGGTCGAGCGACGAGAGGATGCGGAAGACTCGCTCGGCCGCCGGACTCCCGTGGTCACGTTCGGTGAGGGGGACGACCACCGTCGTCTCGGCGAGCGGTGCGTCGGGAGAGGCCCCGCCGAAGTCGTGGAGCGTGGTCACCAGCTCCTGAACGTACTCCATCGCCAGGTTCTTGCGACCGAACTGTCAAAAGGTCGCGGGTCGCGAGGGACCGAGAGACCCCTCGTCTTGGCGAGCGGGCCTACGGCCCGCGAGCCGCCCGTTCACGCCCGCGCACGGGCCGGCAGATGTCCCGCCCGATGCGCGAACAGCAGCGTCACCAGGACCGCGGCGAGTCCGATCGCGAACCCCTGGAAGATGACGTCGTAGTGGAGCTGCATGTCGGTGAGCGTCCCGACGGCCCAGCTTCCCCCCGCCTGGATGACCATCATCGACGCGCTGTAGGCCGCGTAGGCGCTCGCGCGGTGACGATCCGGAAGCGACGCCAGCAAGTACGTATCGGCCGCCGGGAAGAGGCCGTGGATGGCGAAGCCGACGAGCAGCGTGACGGCCACGACCGCGTACAGCCCCTCGACGACGGTCAGGAGCAGAATACTGAGGACGAACGAGCCGATGACCGACAGCAGGAGCGGAACCAGCGGCAGACGATCCGCGAGTCGCCCGATGATAAAGAACGCCGGGACGCCCGCGGCGAACAGTACCGACAGCAACAACTGCCCCTGGGACTGCGTGAGTCCCTTCGCGATCATGTAGGAGTCGTAGAAGTTGAACACACCCTGCCAGACGAATCCGGTCGCGCCGACGACGAGCACCCCGGTCAGGACGATGCGCCACTGGGCACGGATCGCTTCGAGGAGTGCTCGGTCGGCAGTTCCGGCGGATGGGAGTTCCGCCCGCCGTGCGAGGACGGCGAACAGGAGCGTACTGAGCAAGGCCGCCGTCGCCATCCAGTAGAACGTCGTGCGCCAGGTGCCAACCCGCAGCGCGGCGATGACGATGAACGACGCCGCGACCGCACCGAGCTGACTCGACATCCCGTGCGTCCCCATCATCCGACCGACGCGGTCCGGAAAGAGCTCGCTCACGAGGGGGTTCGCGGCGATGAAGTACGACCCGCTGGCCAGCCCCATCAGGAACGCCCCGAACGCGAGCGTCGGAATCCGGTTCGCCATCGGCGCGAGCAGCGAGGCGGCAGTCAGGACGCCACCGCTCGCCAGGATGACGTGCTGACGCGGATACTTCGTCAGGAGCCATCCCGTCGGAATCCGCGGCAGTGCGCTCCCTATCCACGCCGCCGAGGCCACGAACCCGACGGCACCGGCGTTCACCTCGAATGCGACCTGCAACGGTTCGAGCAGTGGCGCGAAGACGACCCGGCCCAGGTTGACCAGGAACACCATCACGCAGAGGGAGCCGAAGACGTGGCGACGAGACACGGCCGAACTTGGCCCATGGCGTGTTCAAAGGTTCCGAAACGCCCGCGGGGTTTTTGCCACTTGCTCACAAACCACTGGACATGGATTCAGTCCGCAAGGGGCTGCGCGCAGGCGACATCGAGAAAGACGTCTACGAACGTCTGACCTGTTCTGTCTGTGACGCCCAGCTCAAGACCGAAAACGACCCCGACGAGGTGGGCACGGTGCGCGTCTGTCCCGAATGCGGCGAGCAGTGGAAGCAGATCGGGTAGTCACTCGAAGATCGCGTCGAAGGAGTCCGCACCGAGCGGTTCGAACGTCCCCGCAGCGATGTTCTCGTCGACGTGTTCCGGCGTCGACGTCCCGACGAGCGAGCAGGTCACGCCCGGGGCGCTCCGAGCGAAGTTGAGCGCGCGCTGTGCGGTCGTCTCGCCGGCGAGCCGGTCGGCGACGGCGTCCGGCATCGTCTTCGCGAGCCGACCCTGTGCGAGCGACGCGCTGGTGAAGACGTTCAGACCCGCCTCGTGGGCCAGCCAGAGGACGCTCGTCGGCCCGTCGGCGTCCGACTGTGCTTCGACGGTGAACGCGTCCGCCATGAGGACGTTGAACGGGAGCTGGAGGGCGCGGAAGTGCGTGGCTGCGTTCCCCGCCGACTTCGCCGCTGCGCGGGCTCGCGAGATGATCTCCGACAGCGACAGGTAGCTCTCGTGGTCGCTGGGCACCCGGAAGGCCTCCCACGTCGCGAGCCCGTAGTGGCGGAGGTCGTCGTCGGCCGCCCGCTCCTCCAGCCGCGTGAAGGACTCCTCCAGTTGGTCGTACACCGCGTCGGCCGAGTTGTTCTGGAGCTGCGTCTCCGGATTGTGAACGTAGTAGCAGTCGACGGTATCGAGGCCGAGATTCTCCAACGAGCGGTCCAGTTGGTCGTCGAGATAGTCCGGCGCGATGCAGTGTTGCCCGGCGACCAGGTCTTCCGGATCGACGAGCCCTGAATCGACGTATTCCGACTGGACGTACGCACCCGGGTCGTCCGGCCGGTCCTCGTCGAACGGGACGAAGCCGCCCTTCGTCGAGACGAAGACGGCGTCGCGGTCCACGTCGGCGCGGTCGATCGCCTCGCCGACGACCCGCTCGCTCCGCTGGTGGCGATAGTTGATAGCGGTATCCACGACGTTGCTGCCGCCCTCCAGTGCGCGGACGATGGCGTCGCGATACCCGTCGTCCACCTCGTCGGTCGGGTCGCCGAGGTAGGTTCCGAGTCCGATGCTTGAGACGACGCCCCGGCCGCACCGGCGGAAGTAGGTCCGGGCGAACTCGTCGTGGGCGTCGCGATACGCCCAGGTCGCGTCCTTCGTGGCCATACCGACACTCGGCTCGCTGCGGGTAAAAACCGTCCGTCGGCGACGCGCCGGTCAGCGGTCGCCAGCCATCGCAGCGAACAGTCGGTCCACGAACTGCGGCCGACTCAGGCCGTCGCTCGGTCCGAGCCCGCGCATGTGCTCCAGAGAGAGTTGTCCGCCGCCCATCCGCGCGTGCCCGCCAGCGTTCGCCATCGGGATGTCGTCGACGGTCGATTCGAGCACCTTCCCCATGTGGACGCGGTCGTCGCGAGACCGGCCGGAGAGGTGCCACGTGCCGTCGTGCTCGCCGGCGATGACGACGGCCGTCACGCCCTCCAGCCGGAGCAGTTCGTCGGCCGCCTGCGGGATAGCGTCGACGTTCGACACCTCGCCCACGTCGCTGAACGCGAACGCGTTCTGAACCGTCCGGTTCTGGATCGCCCGGGCTTTCACGTCGAGCACCTCCGCGTCGACCTCCGGGTTCGCGATGCGGTCGAGCGCGTTCTCGTCGACTGCGGGATAGAGGTACGACGCCGCCTCGAACTCTTGGTCGGTGCACCCCTTCGTCAGGTCCTTCGTGTCCGAGAGGATGCCGTACAACAGTCCAGTCGCGACCGCGGGCGACAGCGACGACGTCCCGTCGTTCACCTCGTCGGGTTCGACCGACTCGTACCCGAGTTCCCTGAAGTACTCCGCGAAGACGGTGGCACACGCGCCGTAATCGACGCGAATGTCCGTGAACTCCTGGCCGGTGCCAGCGCCGGGATGATGGTCGACGACGGCCTTCGGCCTCACCTCGGCAGCGCCGTGGAACCCGCGCGGCTCGTTGTGGTCGACGAGGACGACCGCCTCGCCCGACAGGTCCGCGGAGGACTCGACCCGGTCGAAACGAACGTCCAGAACGGTCTCGAACGCCCTGTTCTCCTGATGTCGGATCTGCCCCGGATACTGTAAGACCGTTTCCGTATCACTTGCTTCAGCCAGCTCCGCCACGGCCATCGCACACGACATCGCGTCCGGATCGGGATTCGGGTGCATCAGCACGGAGACCCGATCGTAGCGGCCGAGAACGGCCGAGAGGCCACTCCCCGCCGTCGGTCGGAGTCGACCGACGAGCCAGTAGATCCCCACTCCGAGGACGACCACTCCGAGGACGGCGAGGGCGGCCACCAGAGGATCGTTTCGGACGACCGCCGTCACGGCGTCGAGCTTCGACGCGACGCCAGCGGCGGCTGAACGCGGCATACGCGGGTACGTGCACCTTCCACCAACAAGAACCTTCGGCCCGATTCCATGCCTATGCAAGCACCCATCCATAATCGAGCCGATACCACGGCGGTCGAACCTCGCCGCCCGTCCACTCAGTCCGCAGCTGCGAGGTACGCGTCGATAGCCGCCCGGTAGCCCTCTCGATACGTCGGATACGCGAACTCGTAGCCGAGTTCGCGGAGCCGTTCGTTCGAGCAGCGTTTGCTCGTCTGCAGGCGACGACGAACCGTCTCTGAAACGTCCGGATCTGCGAGTCGGTCCGCGATGGTCTGCTTCGGCGGGTGCTCGACGCCGCACTCGTCGGCGAGCCAGTCCGCGAACGGCCACTTCGAGACCGGCTCGTCGTCGACGACGAGGACGATATCTTCGCGAACGTCCTCCGTCAGCAGGAACCGGACTGCGCCGGCCGCGTCGTCGCGGTGGACCATGTTCAGGTAGCCCTCGGTGACCGGCCCCTCCAGGTACCGTTCGAGTCGGTAGCGGTCCGGGCCGTACAGGCCGGCGAAGCGCGCGACGGCTCCGTGCGCCCCGTACTCCTGTGGTCGCTCGCGTGCCACCCGTTCGGCCTCGGCCAGAACCTCCGTCTTCGCCGTCGTCGGCTCCAGCGGCGTCTCCTCGTCCACCCACGCCCCGTCGTGGTCGCCGTAGACGCCCGTACTTGACGTGTAGACGAACCGCTCGGGTGCGTCGGCACGCTGGCCGAAGTGGTCGATGGCCGTCCGAAGCCCAGCCACGTACACCTCCCGGGCCGCCTCGGCACCGCGACCCCCGGAACTCGCCGCGAAGACGACCGCGTCAGCGTCAGGGACGGCGGCGAGCGAGTCGGCGTCGGTCACGTCCGCCTGCACGCCGCGGAATCCCGCGTCTTCGATCGCGGCGACGCCACTCTCCGAGCGGCGGACGCCAACGACCTCGTGGTCGTCGGCCAGCTGCCGACCGAGTTCGACGCCGACGTACCCGCAGCCGAGGATGACGACTCTCATCGGTCGGTCGTGACGAGGTGATGGATCTTCGCGTACTGTTCGAGCGTCATCGGATGGCGACCCTCGATCATCGCCTGAATCGTCTTCGCGTCCGTGTCACCGTCGAGCTTCGAGGCCAGGGAGTCCACGTCCAGCACGGCCGATGTCATCCCCATGAGGAGGATGTCCTGGGCCTCGAACTGGATGGCCTCGGCGTCCGGCCACTCGTCGGCAAGTGCGAGAATCCCCGCCGCTTCCGAGACCGTCAGCTCCGGTGATTCGCCCTCGAGCAGTGCCGAGACCCGCTCGCGACCCAGTCCAGTCTCGTCGACGACCGTCTCGATACCGACCGATTCGACGACCTCGGCGAGCACCGACTCGTACGATTCGCGCAACTCCTCCGGCGTCGACTCCGCGGCGTCGTCGAATTCCCCTCTGAGCATGGCCAGGGGTACGGACCCACCCTACAAGTGCCTATCACTCTCAGTCCGGGGACCCGGGGTCCGGCCAGCCCGCCGATCGCTCGTCCCAGTTTCCATCCTTGTCGCCCATGCCTGCCTTCCCCGGCGGGACGACCACCACGACGACGGTCTCTGTCTCGAACGAGATGCGGTCGGCTCGGCCGAGTCGTTCGGCGGACCCGTCGCCGTCCACGTCCAGTCGAGCGACGGAACCGTCCCGAACGTACGCGACGGTTCCGCCACCGCTCTCCGGTGTCCCACGGTGAGCGCGGACGACGAAGCGCTCGTACTCCCCGCGGGCCTCGACGTGCCAGACGTTCACCGTCGCGTACCAGTACCCCGGCGCGGGCGCGACCGGAAGCCCGGCGGGCACTTCCTCGAGCGTGTGGTTGACCACCCGCTGGGCCGTCCGGTTGCCCGCGTCAGTGACCGCCGCTGCGGCGCGGTCTTTCGCCCGCTTCTCGGCGATGCGTCGCAGTTCGCCGTCGACGACCGCTTGCGTCCGCGTGACGGACTCGTTGACCCGCCGCTGTCGGGGCTGCACCGACGAACTCCTGACCGACGCGCGAATCGCACCCGAGAGCCGAATCCGGAGCCTGTCTCGCGCGACGGTGGTGCCGACCGCATCCGGATGCCGCCGGGCCGCGACAGCGACGATGGCGTCCGTCGCCGACCCGTTGGAGAGCGCCAGCGCCCGGTCGGCAGAGCTATCCCAGCGACCGAGAGCCTCGTCGAGGACGCGCTCGCGCTCGGCCTCTGTGTCGCCGACGCCGCGCTGGTCCAGCACCAGCAGCAACCACCACCTGATTTCCTCGTTGCCTCGCTCGACGTCGTGTTGCAGCCGGTCGCGACGGATTCGGAGCGAGCGATTCGCGCGCGTTTCGAGCGTCTCGTTGGCCGCGCGTAGCGCACGTGCCGCCGAGGAGAGCCGGGTCCGCTCCGGCGAGAGGAACGCGACGTCGAACAGACCGCTCACCACGTCGTCGTACGGGACCGTCACGACGTTCAGGTTCCGGGCGGCCAGGGGACGGCGCGTCTCTCCCTCCGGAACCGCCGGGACGAGGTCGTGACCAACGGACGACACCGTGAGATACTGCGGGCTGGCGTCGACCGTGGTCGCGAGCCCGCGCTCCCGAGCGACGTCCCGAGGCTCGTCACGGACCGCAAGGCCCTCCCTGAGCGTCCCCAGCGAGCCCGCACCTTTCCGTTGCAGTCGCTCGTCGAGCGCCCGGCCCTGCCGTCGCCTGCGGTCGGCGCGTCGCTCCAGCGCGGCGATGACGCGGTCGACGTACGCCGCACGGACCGCGACCCGCGCCCGGTCGGCGACGCCGTGGTAGCTGTCGGGCGCGCCCACCAGTTCTGCGCGACGCTCGCGGACGGCCTCGGCCAGTTCCGCTGGCGGGTTCGTCTCGTAGGTGCCGACTTTTCCCCGGCGGACGGTCACGGTGACGTCCCGTATGTGCTCGCGAAGCCCCATCAGGTCCGCGTACACCCACCGGGAGAGGTCGGCCGGGCGCTCGCCGTAGACGACGCGCGAGAGGGTTCCGGTTTCGCCCATCGCAGCCTGTTCGGCGACGTGTCCCGGTCCGCCGCGCTCCTCGACCAGCGTTGCGTGGGCCTTCCCCGTGACGTTCGCGAGGTTCGGGCCGTCGAGCGGCCCGCGACCGCGTTCGTGGACCGTCCGAATCGTCCGGTTCGGGCCGTGTGCGGTCCGGGCGTGGGTCCCGACGAGCGTGACGCGGACGCGTTTGCGAGAGGCCGTGACGTTGGTCGTCTCACGGGAGAGACCGCGCCAGCGCCACTTGCCCACGTGTCGGTGGTTGACCCGCACGATTCGCCCGTAGGTCGCGATGACGTGGCCGTTCTCGACCTCGGGCGTCGTCGGCTCGAACGTATCGAGCGTGCGAGCCGACGTGCCGACGTAGTCCTTCTGAAGCGTCCAGCGAGACCGATTCAGTTCCTTCAGTTCCGGTCTCGGTGCCTGCTCGACGGTCTCGACCGAGGTGTGGACGCGAACCTCCGCGCTGTAGGTCGACCGCAGGATTGCCGTGAGGTTCTCCTCGGACGTCGTCCGCCTGAAGACGTCGACAGCCGTCCGGTTCACACCGACCTGCATCGTCGAGTTCGGGCCCGCCGCGTCGGCATCGGACGCGAGCCGCGGCACCGTCGACGGAACGGCGGCGTTCGGGCGGAGAAGTCGCTGTGACCACCGCTGTGCGTTCGGGCTCGTGGCCGTGAGGTCGGCGACGCCCGTCCGTGCCGTGCCGACCGCGAGCGCCCGCCGCGCCCCGGGGTCGCTCGTCCCGAAGGCGTACCGCTGCTCGGCCAGCAACGCGCCGTTGGTCATCAACTCGACGTGGCGGTTGGCGACGACGTTCTCGACGGGTGCGCCGCCGTACTGTGCGTACCCGCGCGCCCAGGTGACCGCGTACATCCGTGCGGTGAGTCGCTGCCCGAGTCCGGGACGTGAGATACCGCGGTTGAGACGGTCTTCGTACGCACTCACGCGTCGATGGAGCGCCAGCGTCGGCGTCGAGACGACGACGGTCGGCGAGAAGCGCGACCGGCCGACCACCTCGCCATCCCGTCGCGCCGTGACCGTCACGTTCGCTATCGTCACCTGCAGTTTCGTTCCGTTCGGCCCGACCGATTCGACGTCCACCCGGCGTTTCGCCTTCCGCAGTGCAGTCGCATTTGGCGTCGCCGGCAGTGACGCCGTCGTCGTGACGCCGGCTCGCCGGTGGCGGATGGCGTCCAGCCGCTGTCTGGCGCGCACGTAGATGCGCACGCGAAGGGCGTCACGGTACGGCTGTGACGCGTTCAGGACGCGACCCGTCGAGGTGTTGGCTCGCGACAGGACCGGCGTCGCGGCGGCGTTTTGACCCGCGGTGACGGCGGCCCCTCGGAGGGCGGTCCGCGTCGCTGCCGACGTCCGCTCGATGGACTCGTCGACCGCGGGCTCGGTCGGTAACGGCCGGTGTCCGAGCGTCGCCGTGAGCGTCGCACTGCCGACGAGCAAGACGACGCCGACGAGCGCGAACGGGACGCGAGCGCGGTCGTCCATCACGCCGACCACGTCCTGACGGTGATTCTGACGGTCCGTACGCGCACTGCCTGCGTGGCGTTCGCTGGGCTCTCGTACCGCTCCGTGAGGTCCCGCTCGAACCGTGTCGCGAGGGCAGCTTCGAGGCGCTGGTTCGCGGCGGTCGCGTTCCGCCGGGCGAGCGCGTCAGAGACCGGGACGCCCAGCGATTCCGAGAGTCGGTCGTAGCGCTGGACGGTCGACCCGGAGACGGTCGCCGGCCCGGAGAGCGCCAGCCGACTGCTGCGTGGCTCGAACAACGTCCGGACCACCGCGCGTGCGAGTCTGTCCGCGAGCGCGTCGAACTCGGGCGTCGGCGAATCGGTCACGACACCAGCGTCACCGACGCCGCTCGGGACCACGAGGGTCGCGGCGTGAACGTCGGCTGATTGCGGCGGCGTCGGCCCGGCGGTCACAGTGCCGGACAGCGGCGCCCCCGGATACGGTGCCCAGACCGCTCGAACCTGGGCGTATCCTCCACGGCGTCTCGTCGCGTTCCGGGTCGCGTTCGCGACCGCCGTCTCGAACGACGACGGGCCGCTTCCCGCCGCGGTCCCCTCGACGGCGGGGTCGGCGACGGCCGCCGCGGCGAGCAACTCGGCGAGCGTGCCGTGAGCGGTCCGTTCGGTCGCGTTCGGGCCGCCCCTCGGAGCGACTCCACCGATCTCGTACTCGACTGTTGCCGTCGTCGTCGCCACGACATCGGCGGTGTCGGCCGCTGCGTGCGTCGGGGCCAGCGGCGCTGGGCGGGCGAAGACGAGCATCGAGGCGGCGGCACTCACCAGCAGGAGAAAGACCATTCCGTCGAGGACGGTACTCACAGCCCTCACGACCAGACCACCACCCGAAGCGTTCCCGGCCTGATACGACCCGGGCCGATTCGTGCGCTGACTCGCCGCGACGCCGTCTGCGTGCGATTCGGTGGGGCAGGACCCGCAGTCCAGCGACGGTCGTCGACCACGAGCGTGACGTTGCAGCGGTAGCCGTCGGGGGCCGTCGAGCGAGCCGTCGACAATCGCGATGGACGAACGACGCCGGCGACGCTGCTGGCTCGTTCGACGGTATCCACCGCGTGGTCGGCCACCTGCCTGTCGCGGGAGTCGGGGAGTGCCCCGTCGAGGACGCCGACGTACAGCGACAGTCCCAGGCAGATGGCCACGACGGCGACCAGCGCGGCGATTGGCTCGGTCTGGCCCCTACGCGCCGACGAGCGTGCCATTGATCCCCTCCCACGTGACGCGACGAACGGTCAGTTCCGGCGGTGCGTCTCGCCACCTCGCCGGTCGGTTCCGGGCGCGGTCCAGCGCGGTTCGGAACGCCACCTTCGAGTCGAAGACCCGATGTGGCGGCCGACCATCGACGACTGCCCCGAGCAGCGTCGAGTTCACGACGGGAACGACGGGTGCGTACGCGAAGGTCGCGTGTGAGGTCCCCTCACGATTCCGAAGGACGACCGCCGTCGAGCCGAGTCGCAGACGTTCGGCACGGACTTCGACCGTCGCACTCGCTTCGTAGGGGCTGCTGGCGACGGAATCGACCGTTTCGGCGAGCGTCGCCGCGTCCGGCGGCGCGACGGCCGGCAAGCCGAGCACGACGCCGAACACCGCGAGGCTGACCGTCGCGACGCCGACCCACGTGTACCAGGCGTCGACTGGCGCATCGAACATGGCGGGGTTGGTCGCGTATTCGGTGATAAACCTTCAGACGAACAGTCCCACTGCGAACTGCGTCACGAGGAAGACGGTCGTGGCGGACAGCAACGCCCCGCCGGCGCGATACCCGACGAGCGTCCGGTCGAATCCGCGTTCGAGGCCGCTCGCCAGGGCCGAGAGGAGCGCCGCCAGGACGAGGACGTACACACCGACGGTGAGGCCGAGCGTGGACGTTTCCGGCACCGATCCACCGAGTTCGGCGTCGACGCGGCCGATGGCGTCCGCGAGCGCGACGGTCGCACCCGCGACGAGCGGTGCGAACACGGCCGCCGTGTTCAGCAGCGTTCCCGTGACGCTCGCGAGGTCGCGGCGCGTCTCCTCCTCGACGCGGCCGAGGTCCGAGAGGTGCTCGGCCATCGACACGACAGCGGCTCCCGCCGGTCGACCCTCGGTCGCAGCGAGCGCGAGCAGTTCGGCGACGCTTCTCGCGCGGGCGCTGGGAATCGTCGATAGCGCCCCGTGGTCGTCGAGGAACGCCGCACGGACGCCAACGCCGAGCTGTCGCTGGCGGCGGGCCGCAGCGGCGAACACGGTCGCCGTCTCGCCAGTGAGCTCGTCCGCGGCGCGTTCGACGGCCGTTTCGACCGCCTGTCCGCGCTGGACCCTCCGGCCGACCAGCGCCAGCGCGTCGTCCAGTCCGTCCTCGACCGCGGTGACGCGTCGCCTGACTGCCATCGCCGGTCGATAGCGGACGAACAGGGCCGCGCCGGCTGTGGCACCTCCGACAGCCAGCGGCACCGTCCACGGCGAGAGCATGGTCGTCGCGACCACTCCCGCGAGGATGCCCGCACCGACGCCAGCCAGCACGGCATTTCGAGCGCCGTCGGGGAGGTCGGGATGCGTCCGCGGCACGGCGGGCGCTGGAAACGCGACCGGTCTGCGGGCGAGCAGCCACGCACCGAGGCCGGCCACCGCGAGCGGCAGCAAGAGGTCGTATCCGACCACCAGAAGCATCGTCGAGACGCCGACGCCGGCCGCGCTCGCCGCCGGCAGCAGCGCGACCAGCGCGAGCGGCAGCAAGACGCCGAAAGCGTACACTGCGGTCGCCGGCCGGCGGACGGAGACGGCAAACTCAGCCGTCGAGTCCCTCGTCCCATCGAGGACCGCGTCGAGTGCCCGGTCCAGCGTTCGCGCCCGCTCGCCCGCCGGTTCAGCTCCGGCAGTCCCGACGAGCGCGAGCGAACGCCGGAGCGCCGGGAACCACGTCCCCCACTCCCGCCCGAAGGCGTCGAGGCCCGTCGCGCCCGTTCCCGTAGTCCGGCGGACGTGTTCGCGCAGGCTCGCCGCCAGCGGGCCGGTTCCGGTCTCCGCCGCGAAGGTCGCAGCGGCTTCCGGTGCAGGTGCCAGACGCATCCGCAGGACGGCGCGACTCACCAGCCCCGGCGCGGCACCCAGCGCGCTCGTCCGCCGCGCTCGCGCTGCGAGGCGAACCGTCGCAGGGACGCCACTCATCGCGCCGAACGCCGCGAGGCCCGCGGCCAGCAGCACGACCGGCCGAATTCGTTGTGGGACGGCGACGAGGCAAGCGAGGCCAGTCCCCAGCAGCGCCAGCCCAGCGCCGTAGCCAGCGCGGATCACCTCGGTGGCAGTCAGCGGCGCATCGAGGAACGACAGGGCGCGGTCGAGGTCGGCATCGTCGGCGACGGCCCAAGGATACAGACGCGCCAGCGCGTGGACGAGCGTCCCCCTCATGTGCGTCGCTCGGCGTGGGCCCTGACGACGGCCTCGCTGTCGGTGCGGCCCGTCGCGCTCAGCTCCTCGAACCACGTCGTACGGGCTTGCAAGGCCGCACGGACGTCGGCATACTGTTCGGTCGGTCGCGCGAGCGTCGAAATGACGTGAGCGTTCCCGCGGTCGAGTCGGCCGGTGGCCGCGAGGTCGTCGCCATCGCGTTCGAACAACGCCGGAAAGCGCTGGTCGTCGCCGTCGCCGACGACCTCCTGGACGACCCGAACCCGACGCTCGGTCCCGTCGGCGGTCGCGACCGATTCGAGCGTCACCAGCAGGTCGGTCACGCCGAACGACGATGCGGGAACGCCGAGATCCGAGACCAGCCGTTCCCTGACGTCCGCGCCGCCGTCGCCGTGTATCGTCCCCATGACGGCGCTCGCGTTCGCGCCGACGCGCATCGCCTCGTAGAGGACGCTCGCCTCCTCGCCGCGAATCTCACCGACGACGAGCGCGCCCTCCCCGAGTCGCAGCGCCGTTCGAAGCGCAGCCGTCGGCGTCAATCCGGGCCCCTCTGTCGTCGCACTCAGCTGCTGCACGTCGCGGCCGCCGTCCTGGAGCGCCGCGACCGGGAGTTCCGGCGTGTCCTCGATGGCCACCGTTCGAACGGTTGCGGGGAGTTCCCACAGCAGCGACCCCAGAAGCGTCGTCTTGCCGGCACCGCGAGGCCCGGCGATCAGAATCGCACACCCACGTTCGACAGCGAGCGACAACAGCGCCGCTGCCGAGGCAGTGAGCGTGCCGTTGGCGACGAGCGCGGCCAGCGTCCAGGCCTCGCGGTCGCCGGCGCGGAAGGCGAAGGCAAAGCCGTCGCTGGCGGGCCCGGTCAGGCCGGCGACCCTGACCCGTCGACCGCCGATGGAGACGGCGGCGTCGAGGCGCGGCGACGCGCGCGAGAAGGCCCGACCGCACTCCCTGCGAAACCGAGATGCGAGTGCAGCGGCCCCGTCGGGCGTGAGTCGGACGTTCGTCCGGAGCATCTCGCCGTCACAGCGAACCCGGAGCGGATTGTCGTCGACCGGTGCGGTCGCGAAGACATCCGAGATCTCGGGGTCGGCGAAGAGGTCTTCGAGGACGCCGAAGCCGCGGGCGTGCTTCCGGACGACCGCCGTCAGCGTCTCGACCGGCGCGGCCTCGGGTGCGACGGCACGCACGGCGCGTGAGGGCGCACGTTCGCTCTCCTCGGCTCCGGATGCGAGCCGTTCGTAGGCCCGATGGAGGAGGGCGGCCGCGTCAGGTTCGAGGCGGTGTTCGGCGGGAACCACGTGATAGGTCCCGAGTTCGTCGTCGACCGCGTCGTAGACCCGGACGACCGCGTCGGTCGAGAGGTCACGCCGCTCTCTGAGTCGGGCTGCGTTCGGCGGGTTCGTCCGCAGTCGTGATCGACTGACCGCCGGCCCGACCGCGGGCGAGAGGTCGTCGTACGAGTCGAATCGGTGCCCACCGTCGGCGAGTCCCGTATCGACAGCGAGCCGACGCACTGCGCCCGCGCGCCCGCTGGCTTCGGCGGCGGCCTGCAACGGGTCGGTCTTCGTTCGGTCGGCCAGCCGGTCGTCGTGGACCGCGACGGCGTCCGTGAACCGACCGGCAGCAGTGAACAGTGCCCCAGCGTCACCGTCGTAGACGCGTTCGATTCCGTCCGCGTGCGTGTGGACAGCGGTCGCGTCTCGCCGCGTCAGCGACTCGACGACGGTTCGACGGCAGTCGGACGCGTCGGCGAGAATACCGCGTCCGGGACAGCCGTCGGCGTCGAGATGGAGGCGGTCGCCTTCGAAGCGCGTGTCACACCGGCAGCTCGCCTCCGTGTCGGCCCCGGTGGCCCCGGGCCGAAGGCGGGAGAGGTGATTTCGCATGGGCCGGTCTGGGCTCGGTTTCCGCCTTAAACGTCAGGGCGTGCGACGACGACGACGCGCTCGCTGTCGGTCCGGACGAGACGGAGGTGTAGTCGGTGGCGACCGCCGGTGGTGAGAACCAGCGAGTCCGACGGGCCGGCAACCGACAGCCGCACGTCGGGAACGCGCTGGACGTGGCGGCGGCCCCCGTCTGCTCGCCATCCGAATCGCGCACGCCCGCCATCCGTAGTCGAAAGCGAGACGAACTCGACGCCCGCCGCGGCCCAGGACCGGTGCGGTACGCTGAACGTCGTCGCCACTCGCGCACCGGGAGTTCCGGACGGGACCGCCGCGTCCCCGCGCTGGAGAAGTCGCATCTCGTCGGCGAGGCCCTCCAGCTCCGACCCGACGCGGACGTCGGTCCGCTTGACGCGCGCCTCGTCGAGCGCCGGCAGGCTCACCCCGAGCAGCGCCACAGCCAGGACGACGGCGAGGACTGCTCTCAACACTACAGCAGGTCCCGAACCCGAGCGAGGAGCCCGTGAGAGGTCTCGTCGGCGGGGGATTCCGGTTCGTCGTCGAGTCCCCAGTCCGACGTCGACTGGCCGCCCGTGGTCGCCGTGCGGCGGTCGAGTCCGCCGTCGGTAGCCTCGGCGGCATTCGGTCGGGTCGGTCCCGACGGACCGCGCGCGCGGTCATCGTGAGCGATCGCCGTACGAGGCGCACTCGAGCGCGTTCGACCTCCATCGCCTGGCGACCCGCGCTCGACCGCCTGCGACTGTCGGTCGGCTTCCAGCGCCTCGACTTTCGCGAGCGCGGTTTCCGCCCGGTCGGCGACCTCATCGTTGACCGAGCGAACGTTCCCGACGTAGCCGCGAATCGCCTGGACTGCGGCCTGTAGTTCCGTGAGATCCGACTCCAACGCGTCGAGTCGTCGCTCGAACTCGGTTGTGTCAGCTACGTCGGCCGTCGACAGCGGCTTCGTATGCGTTTCGTCGTCGCCGAGCGCTCGCTCGACCGTTCGGAGCCGCCGTTCCAGGGCCTCGACGTCCGTGTCCGTCATGCTCGGTCGTCGCCTCCCACTGGTATATCAAATTTCGGAGTGGCCAAACGTTGATAAAGTACTTGCTCCAATCACTATCGTATGAAAGTCGTCCTGATTGGTGTCGGGCAAGCGGGTGGGAAAGTCACCCAGGCGCTTGCCGAATTCGATTACGAGATGGGGTTCGGCGCTGTCAAAAGCGCGATGGCGGTGAACACCGCCGGAGCCGACCTCAGAGAGTTGGACATCGACACGATGCTCATCGGCCAGGATCGAGTGAAAGGCCACGGCGTCGGGGGAGACAACGAACTCGGCTCGGAGATCATGGCCGACGAGGCCATCGAGGTGATGGACGGGCTGGAGGGCTCGCTCACCTCCGAAGCCGAAGGCATCTTCGTCGTGGCCGGCCTCGGCGGGGGGACCGGAAGCGGAGGCGCACCGGTCCTCGCCCGCGAACTCGCTCGGATCTACGACGTTCCCGTCTACGTTCTCGGCATCCTCCCCGGCCGTAACGAGGGCTCCATCTACCAGGCCAACGCCGGCCGGTCGCTCAAGACCGTGACGCGAGAAGCCGACGCCACCCTTCTCATCGACAACGACGCCTGGCACAGCGCCCAGGAGAGCGTCGAAGAGGGATTCGACAACATCAACGACGCCATCGCCCAGCGCATCGGCCTCCTGCTCGCCTCCGGCGAGATAACGGAGGGCGTGGGCGAGAGCGTCGTCGACTCCAGCGAGATCATCAACACCCTCCGTCCGGGCGGCATGGCCGCGCTCGGATACGCCAGCGCCCCCGCGAGCGAGGACGCCGGCGAGAACGTCAACACCATCACCTCCATCACCCGGAACGCCCTCCTCACCGGAATGAGCGTCCCTAACGTCGTCGAGGCCGAGACCGGCCTGCTGGTCATCGCGGGCCAGCCAGACCGCATCTCCCGCAAGGGCGTCGAGCGCGCCCGGAGTTGGGTCGAAGACCAGACCGGGAGCCTGGAGGTACGCGGCGGTGACTTCCCGATGGAGAGCGACCGCGTCGGCGCGCTCGTCCTGCTCGGCGGCATCGAGCGCTCCAACCGCGTCGACGAGTTCATGGAACGCGCACGCGAGGCCCACGAAGCCGAGCAGGAACACCAGCGCGACCCCGCCGCCGAGTTCAAGAACGACAAGCTGGACAACCTCTTCTGAAACCACTTTTTACAAGAGGGGGTGCCTGCGGCACCCCTCTTCCAAAAACTTGGGGAAAAACGACCTTCGGACTCGGCGACGCCGAGTCCGAAGCGAACCGGCGGCGAAGCTGCCGGATGCTGACCGCCACAGCCGACCGCTCAGTATCGTCACAGCCGGCCGCTCAGCAACGCAACAGCCGACCGCTCAGACCAGACTGGAGCCGTCGAACTCGGTGCGGTCGAACTCGATCTCCATCAGGTCGAGGATGGTCGGCGAGATGTCGTAGAGGTCGACGTCGGCGATGCGGGCGTCGGGGTCGTCCACGATGAGCGTCGCGTTGTCGAAGCTGTGCATGCCGTTCCGGGGGCCGACGCCGAACACGTCTGAGCCGCCCTTGAAGCCGGCCTTGAGGTCGAAGCCGTGGTTGGGGACGACGGTGAGGTCCGGGGCGATGTCGTCGTGGTCGCCGCGGAAGGCCTCCTCCTTCGTGACGACCTGGTCGGCGACTTTGCGGCCGTCCGGGCCTTCCAGGTTCTCCAGTTTCTCTTTGAGTTCGGCGCGCACGTCCTCGTACTCCGCTTCGGGTACGGTCCCGCGTGGCTCGCGGCCTTCGAGGTTGATGTAGAAGCGACCGGGGATGAGCGAGTAGGCCTTCGTCTCGTCGGCGATGTCGCCGAGTTCGGAGTGGTCGTCGTCCTGGTAGGAGAGCCAGCCCTCCTGCTGGAGCCACTCGTTGAAGTGGACCTCGTAGTTGAGTGTCGTGAAGCCGTGGTCGGAGGCGACCATCATGGTCACGTCGTCCGGAAGCAGGTCGCGGAGCCGACCGAGGTACTCGTCGACCGTCCGGTAGAACTCGAAGAACTCCTCGCTGTACTCGCCGTCCTGCTCGTAGTCCTTGAACAGGAAGTGGTTGACGCGGTCGGTCGTCATGAAGACGCCGAATAAGAGGTCCCAGTCGTCCTGTTCGACGTAGTGTTTGAACGTCTCGAACCGTTTTTCGAGGGTTTCGTGGGCGTCCTCGATGAACGCGGCCTTGTCGTCGTCGTGGCCGAGTTTCGCGTTGACGTCGATGCGGTAGTCGTTCGATTCGAGGTACTCCCGGAGTTCGTCGGGGTACGCGGACTTGTCGACGCCGGGCGAGAGGAAGCCGCTGACCATCCGCTGGACGTCGCGCTGGGGTGGGAACGTGACGGGAACGTTCAGGACGGTGGCGTCGCGGCCCGCGTCTTCGACGCGGTCCCACACGCGCGTCGCCTGCACGTCACGGCCCATGGGAACGTACGTGTCGTACGAGCCGACCTCGCGGTCCTGGAAGCCGTAGACGCCGGTCTCGCCGGGGTTGACGCCGGTCGTCAGCGCGGGCCAGCAGGCGCTCGACTCTGGGGGCACGATGCTGTCGATGGCACCGGCACTACCATCCTCGATGAGCGAGGCGATGTTCGGGAACTCGTCGGAATGCTCCGCGAGCAGGCTGAAAGGTACTCCGTCGATACCGAAGAAGGCGACGCGAGGGCCGTCGTCGCCACGAAGACGGTCGAATAGTCCCATAACGGCGCATACCGCCTTCGTGCACAAGAACCTTCTTCTCGCGGCCGAGACGGGGGGTCGTCACCGAAAGCGGCAAAGTTAGTGGTCCGAGAGCGGGCGGCCACACGTCGGACACTGCACGGACTCCGGGTCGAAGTTCTCCGGAACGACCGTCGGGTGGTTCATTCCCACGGAAGCGTTTCTGGTTGCCATCGTGGTTCGAGATAGGTGACCACGACGTATAGTATTACCCATAATTATACTTCATCGGCAACGGTTGCCGTCATTACCGGAGGGCATAGCTGGTGGTGGCGGTCGTTGCAGAAACGGTCGGGGAGTCGCGCGTTTCGTTACGCGAAGTTCTCTTCGTAGAGGTCCTGGGCGTGCTCGATCGCGTCCATCGCGGACTGCTTGTCCTCCCAGCCCAGCGTCTCGACTTCCTTGCCTTCCTCGAGGTTCTTGTACGTCGCGAAGAACTCGTCGATCTCGTCGAGGGTCTGCTGCGGGATGTCTTCGAGGTCCTCGATGTGGTCGTAGCGCGGGTCCTCGGACGGGACGGCGATGACCTTGTCGTCCTGCTCGCCGTCGTCGTCCATCTTCATCAGTGCGACCGGGCGAGCCTCGATGATGCAGCCAGGGAACGTCTGATCCTCGACGAGGACGAGGACGTCGAAGGGGTCCTCGTCGTCGTAGTACGACTGCGGGATGAACCCGTAGTCGGAGGGGTAGTGGACGTTGCTGTGGAGAACGCGGTCGAGAACGACGCCGGGGACGTCCTTGTCGTACTCGTACTTGTTGCGTTCGCCTTTCAGGCACTCGACGACTGCGTAGATCTCCTCGGGCGGGTTCGGGCCCGTCTCGAGGTCTTCCCAGAGGTTCGTCATCACCTCGGAGTGAACGAGGCGACCAAAAAGTCCTTTCGGCATCTACGCCGTCATTTGGTACGTCATCTCACCACGTTGCCACCAGTATGAACCGCTGATACTGGAGTAAGTGGTTTCTAAATACTCGATAATACCACTGGATGTCGAGCGTTCCAGGTTGCACAGTTTGGCAAGTGTTAAATATCCTGAACGCTACTTGCCGAGTATGTCAGAGGCACAAACAGTTAGCGAGAGTCCCGAAGTCGCACGCGAACTGACCGCATTTCAGCAGAACATACTGATTATCCTCTCCGAAGAGCCTCGGTATGGTCTGGCTATCAAACGAGAACTCGAAGACTACTACGCCGCGGAAGTCAACCACGGTCGTCTCTACCCGAACCTGGACGATCTCGTCGAGATGGGGCTCGTCGAGAAGAGCGAACTCGACAAGCGAACGAACCAGTACGCGCTGACCGACGAGGGGTACGAGGCCGTCCTCGATCAACTCGGCTGGGAGTTCTCGAAGATCGTCACCGACGGCGACCGAGCGGACGACCTGCGAGCGATCATCGACGCACAGCAGTAGGAACCGGTTCGTCAGCTGCCTCGAAGGCCAGCGCGACCGATTCCTCGACGACGGCTTTTTCCTGGGGAGATGGCCACGCGTTACGCGGATAGTACTCGGTCAGGAACTCCACGACCATGTCGTTCGTCGCGCCGTCCAGGGGCCGCGCGTAGTGGTTGCTCATGAAGTCCGCGAACGCGGAGACGTTGGCTGCGTGAACGGCACCGTGTCGGTCCGCGACGGTCGCGACGAGTGCTCGGTTGTGTTCGTCGACGTCGTCCCAGTCCTCGGCGTCGCCCGCCCCGTCGAGTCGGCGCTCGATACCACGGTCCACGTCCTCGATTCGGTCGGGCTGGACCACCCCGTTTTCGACCCACTCCGAGGGATAGAGGACGAGAACGTCGCCGTCGTCGTCTTCCCGGACGCGGGCGGTGTAGTCGTACTCCGAGAGGAGCGACGCTCGTTCGGCGAGATACGCCTCGGCCTCCTCCTCGTCGACGACATCACGGGCGAGGCGCGTGAGACGCTCGACTTCGTCAGCGACGTCAGCGGGAGGGACGGACTCAGGCATCGTCGAGAGCCGCGTTGGCCAGTTCGTCCGCGCGGTCGTTGATCTCTCGCGGAACGTGTTCGAGGGTCCACTCGTCGAATCTGTCCAGCAGTTCCCGGACCGTGACGCGATGTTCCCGGAGCGTCGGGTCGTTGGCGTCGTACTCGCCCCGGACCTGCTTGACGATGAGTTCGGAGTCACCGCGGACGTCGACTTCGTTGAACCCGTAGTCCGTGGCCGTTTCCAGCGCCTTCAGGAGTGCCTGGTACTCGGCCTGATTGTTCGTCGCACGACCGATCGTCTCCCCACCCTCGGAGACGATTCCGTCGCTCGTGACGACGACCCACCCGATAGCCGACGGACCGGGATTCCCGCGAGCGGCCCCGTCGAAGTAGACGTGCGCGCGGCCGCCGCCGTCGCGAATCAGGGCCTCGATGTCGCTCGGGTTCGACCCCTGTATCACGACCTTGTCGTCGTAGGCGATAGCCGTCGCGTCGCCGCGATAGGCTCGCCATCGCTCGTGTTCGGTGTTCCCCGGGAGAATCTCCACACCCGCGTCTTCCAGCCGACTGCGCGCGTTCTCGACGTCACACTCGATGACCGGCATTGCTGGGAGGTGGCCGACGACCGAGTAAACCGTTTCCGTTCCGGGTGGAGCGCCGCGGGGCCAGACCGTTCCTGAAAAATGTTGGCAATCCTTTAAGTCTCTGGCCACTCCTATCAGTTAAATGCGATGACACGGCCCAGCCGTCAGCGGGAACGTAGCGACGAGACGGAGAGCGACGTGGAGGCCGAGACGGAAACCACCCGAACGTGTCCGGAATGTACGTCAGCGGACCTCGTCAAGAGCGCTGACCGCAGTGAGCTCATTTGCGAGGACTGCGGTCTCGTCGTCGAGGAAGACACCATCGACCCGGGCCCCGAATGGCGAGCGTTCAACCACGAGGAACGACAGGAGAAGTCTCGCGTCGGTGCGCCGACGACGCGGACGATGCACGACAAGGGCCTGACCACGACCATCGACTGGAAGGACCAGGACGCCTACGGGCGGTCCATCCCCTCGAAGAAACGGAGCCAGATGCATCGGCTCCGCAAGTGGCAAGAGCGTATCCGGACGAAGGACGCTGGCGAGCGGAACCTCCAGTTCGCACTCAGCGAGATCGACCGCATGGCATCCGCGCTGGGCGTCCCCCGAACGGTTCGCGAGGTCGCGTCGGTCATCTACCGGCGCGCGCTCGACGCCGACCTCATCCGCGGGCGCTCCATCGAAGGCGTCGCCACGTCGGCCCTCTACGCGGCGTGCCGGAAGGAGGGCATCCCTCGCAGTCTCGAAGAGATCGCGGACGTCTCCCGGGTCGACCGCAAGGAGATCGGTCGCACCTACCGGTACGTCTCCCAGGAACTCGGCCTGGAGATGAGACCGGTGGACCCCAAAAAGTACGTCCCCCGGTTCACCTCGGAACTCGAACTCTCCGAGGAGGTCCAATCGAAGGCCCACGAGATCATCGAGACGACCGCCGAGAAGGGGATGCTCTCCGGAAAGTCCCCGACGGGGTACGCCGCCGCCGCCATCTACGCTGCCTCGCTTTTGTGTAACGAGAAGAAGACACAACGGGAGGTCGCCGACGTCGCGCAGGTGACCGAAGTCACCATTCGAAACCGATACCAGGAACAGATCGAGGCGATGGGTATCCAGCAGTAGCCGTCTCGACACCACCATCCCGTTTTCGCCGTGCCACAGTCCCGTCGACAGCGACGTGACCGGTTTCTCAGCCCTCCAGACGTCCAGGGAGCCGGATCTCGACCGTCGTTCCCGCATCACCGGTGGTGAAGGACAGGTCCCCGCCGAGGGCCGTCGTCCCCCAGCGAATCAGCCACAGTCCGAGGCCGCTGCCGTGGTTCAGCGCGTCCTCCTCGCCGTCGGTGACGACCGCAACCTCGTGGTCGGGAACGCCCGGTCCGTCGTCGCTGACCGCGACGACGACGGAGTCGCCGTCTCCGCTCACCTCCCGAAAGGTCACCTCGACGGTCGGTTCGTCGTGTGCGGCGTGTTCCAGTCCGTTCTCGATCGCGTTCTCGAAGACGAGTTCCAGAATCCGGGGATTCGTCTCGACGACGAGGTCGTCCGGAACGGCCACTCGTACCGTCGCGTCCGGGTATGCGTCACGATAGTCGACGGCCACGGCGTCGAGGAGTTCGGCCACGCGGACTCGTTCGTCGTCGAGTTCGTCGAGCGTCTGCGCAGCAGCGCGCGCCTTCTCCGCCAGGTCGACGAGCCCGCTCGATTTCTCCTCGATGGCGGTCGCCATCGACGTCTCCTCCGGACCATCGCTCCGCTCGGAGAGTTCGTCGGCGTACAGTTGGACGACGTTCATGTCGTTTCGCAGATTGTGCCGAAGGATGCGGTTCAGGACCTCCAGCCGTTGCTTTCGCTGCCGTTCGGTGGTCACGTCCTGCAGGACGAGCGTGTAGCCGCCGACGGTCCCCCGGTTCGTCTCGAACGGCGACGTCACAATTTTGAACTCGGCGCGTTCGCCGTTCGTCCGGAGCGAAACCCTCTGCGCCGAGCCGCCGAGACCGAGCTCGGTGTCGAGAATCCGCTCGGCGTCCTGCCCCAGAGCGTCGGGTTCCTCGAGGTCCAGCACCCGCGACGCTTCATCGTTCAGGTCGATGACCCGGCCCTCGTCGTCCAGAACGAGGACGGCGCTTCCCAGGTCGTCGATGGCCGCCCGCTCGCCGGCGCGGCGGGTCGCCGGCGACAGCTCGAACATGTCGCTCCGGAAGAGGGCGTAGACGTCGAGGACGAGATGCGGCAGGAACATCAGCGGCGTCAGGTTCAGCTGCGGGACCGGGCCGAGTTCGAACAGCCACAACAGACTCGCGCCCGCGGGAAGAACCGGCGAGAAAGCGATTACCGCGGCCTGCGTGCGATACAGCGGCCCGTAGCTCGCGACCGTCTCGACGAGGAAGACGATACCCGTCCCGACACAGAGGTACATGACCGCCCACTGCAGGAACAGCCACGGCCCGGGCGTGAACGACACGGTCGCGACGCCGAAGACGGGGTCGATGTGGTAGTTCGACCAGACGAGATGATGGATGGAGTTCGTCGCGACGACGCCGGTCGAGGTCAGTTCGAACAGCACGATGAGGCCCATCCACTTCGACCGGAGCAATCGGGCTCGGCCCGTGTACGATAGCGCGAATCCGAGAAAGAAGACGCTCAGCCAGTTGATAGCGAGCCAGATCGGCGCTTCGAGCAACAGCCGGAGCCCCGGCTCGAACACGAGCAGCGCGACGCCGTAGGACAGCGACCACAGCGCCATCGTGGCGAGGACGCCGAACCACATCCGCGCGCCGGGCCGATTCCGGTAGGGCCAGAGATACGGCAGCAGCGCCAGCGACCCCAGTCCGGATACGACCGAGCCGAGCACCGGCCAGGGGACCCCGAGTGGCATGTGACCCACGAAGGAGTACACCGGCATAGTTCATTGGGACCGTCGCCGGGAACGAACGTTCAAGTCCGTCGCCAACTTCCCTGTCAGTAGATGCGTCTCGACGAGTTCATCGAGGACTTCGAGCGCGACGAGGCCGCCGAGCGCCGCCGGCTGGCCAAGGAGAAGTCCTACGCCATCACTGACCACCTCGAGGACGTCCAGCGGCAGCTCGACGAGACGTTGCAGGGCGACGCGCTGTTCGGGTCGACCGCGCCCGAGATCTTCGTCGGGCGGACGAACTACCCCCGCGTGTCGACGGGGCTGCTCTCTCCGGTCGACCACGAAGCCGACGCCACCGAGTTCGCCACCAGCGGTGCGTGGTACCAGCAGGGACTCGGCATCGACGACGTCCTCCAGCGCCGGACGGGACTGTTGAACTCCCGGCGCTCGGCCAACGTCGACGTCAACGACGTGTGGGACGGCTTCGTCGGCGTCCAGCGCGAGGTCGCCATCGCCGACCGACCCGTCGACGTGGAGGTCGGCCTCGACGGCAAACCCGACTTCGACCTCGACGCCGACAGCGTCCGCACGCCCACTGGACCGAGCGCCACGGCGGAGCGAGCGGACCTCGCCGAAAACCCGCACGTTCCCCGCCCCGTGGAGAAGACGCTCGAAGACGACGAGTGGCAGGCCGAGGGCGCGATGAACTACCTCTACCAGCGTGGCTTCGACGTCTACGACATCAACAACATCCTCTCGGCGGGCGCGCTGGGTCGCGGTGAGAACCGACGGCTCGTCCCGACGCGGTGGTCCATCACCGCCGTGGACGACACCGTCAGCAAGTTCATCCGCGGAGGACTCCGCAATCAGGCCAGCGTCGACGAGGTGTCGGTCTGGACCAACGAGTACGTCGGCAATCGCTACTGGGTCGTTCTCGCGCCCGGCCAGTGGGAGTTCGAGTTCGTGGAGATGAAAGCGCCCGAGAGCGTCTGGAATCCCCGACCCGAGGGCGGGTATTACATGTCGAGCGCCTACGAGAGCTACGAGGGTCGCACCGGCTACGTCGAGGAGACGGCCGGCGCGTACTACGCGGCCCGACTCGGCGTCCTCGAACACCTCCGTGACAGGAATCGGCAGGCGAAGTGTCTCGTCCTCCGGGAGATCACGAACGACTACTGGGCACCCGTCGGCGTCTGGCAGGTCCGCGAGGGCATCCGCCACGCGTTCGAGGGCGAGCGCGGCGTCGCCGAGACGTTCCACGGGGCCATCCGTCAGCTTTCGCCACACCTCCCGGTCACGTTCGACCGCCTCCGCCGGAAATCGAACCTGGTGGCCGGGGTCCAGACCTCGCTGGGCGACTTCTGAGCGGGCGTGAAGGTTTTTCAGAGCGCCGGGCGGAGATGGAGTATGCACCTCCCCCTCCCCACCATCCCGCTGTTCCCCGGCGTTCCCGGTGGCCCGGAGCTACTCATCCTCTTGCTCGTGTTCGTCCTGCTCATCGGCCTGCCCGCGCTCCTGCTTCTCGGCGGCGGCGCGTACCTGGTGACGCGTGGCGACGACGACCGGCCCAGCCGGTCGGAACTGCAAGCGCGGGTCGAAGAACTCGAAGCGGAGGTCGAGAAGTTGCGCGAACGGGACGACGAGGAGACCTGACGGTCGCTGGACGCGGCCGTCGGCACTGCCTGGAGCGTCGAAGACGTGCGACGGTCGCCCGCCGAAGGCTCCTCGCACTTCCTTCTCGCGCTCGAAAAGCTCTCGTCTCAGAGATTCGCGTACGCTTCCTCGACCATCTCACCGGTGTCGGCAATGATGTCCGCCCATGCCTCGTCGTCGGGAGCCATGCCGGTCAGGCGAGCGATGCGCATGATGGAGACGTGATAGACGTGCTGGACGCCGGGTTCGTCCTGCCAGATGACGACGCCACAGGGGAACAGCCCGCCGATCTTCTTCGTCTCGTCGAGCGCGCGGTCGGCGACCGCCGGATTGCACGCACCGAGGACGTAGTAGGGGTCGCGGTCGGCGTCGACCTTCTCGTTCAGTAGCTCGGAGGGGGAGAACTCGACGGGGAATCCGAACCCGACGGCCGCGAACGTCTCGCGGACGTGCTCGACGGCGTCCTCGTGGGCCATCTCCAGCGTGGTCTCCTTCTCGCCGATGTCGTCCGGGTCGATGACCGATGGGTCTATCGGGAGCATACGCACACGGACGTCTCCCTGGCAGAAAACGCTATCCCGAACTCACTCGTCGGACGCGGTCGGGACGGGACCGGTCCCGACGACGGACCGGACGTCGTCGACGAACTCCTGGCGCGACGTGAAGTAGGGGTTGTCGACCTCCGCGAGGACGTTCCCGAGCGCCTGCGGGCCGTCAGGCGTGCGGATCTCGGTCTCGCCTTCGCGGGCCTCGACGTCGCTCTTCGGCATGCCCCACATCAGTCGCGAGGCCACGCGTGCAAGTGGTACGCCCTCGACCGGCTCGCCCTCGCCAAGTTCGACGGCAGGTTCCTCGTCCTCGGACTCGTCTTCGGCCATATCCCCCGATTTTCGCCCCCGGAGATTAGTGCTTTCGGAACACTCGTCGTGACGCGGGCGCGTGTGACGACCGTCTGACGCACCCTTTTGGCGAGTCAAACACGATGTCATGCCATGTCGAGCCTGACAGAGGTGTACGAGGGGCGCGTCCGGTGGGTCGCGAGCACGCGACGGCTCCACCTCGGCGTCGGGCTGTTCCTCGTCGGGACGGCGATGGTCGTCGCGGGCATCGTCGTCGCGACGACGAACCTCCTGACGGCGATGGGTGCGGGGCTGTTCGAAGCGCGCGAACTCGGCGGCGTACTCGCCGGACTGGGCGTTCCAGCGGCGCTGCTGGGCGTCTTCGCCGTGTTACCGACCGGGCGACGGCTCCGCGCATCCGCCATCATCGGCGCGAGCGTGTCCGTCCTCGGCGTGACCGTCTTCGTCCACGCCTACCCGTACCAGTGGCTGAACTCCGGCGACGCGACGCTCGCGCTGTTGACCACCGGCATCTACTTCTTCGGCGCGATCACGACGTTCCTGAGCCTGTTCGTCGCCGTGGCGACGTTCAAGACCCGGAGCGACCCCGGCGGCACCGCGAAGATGGAAGTGACCAAAGAAGGCAAGGTCCGCATCGTCCAGGAGGACGATTCCCTCCCGATGGGCGGCATCGGCCTGTTCGGGAACGACTTCGACCCGAAGACCGAACCCGACCCCACGCCCACAAGTCCCACGCCGAACGCCCCGACCGTCAGCGACGGCGGGGCGGCGAAGGCCGACGACAGCGGGACCGGCGGCGAACCCGTCGAGACCGTCTCCACGCGCGGCCAGCCCGACGAGTACTGCGGCAACTGCGACCACTTCAAGTACGTCCGAACCGACGGCCGGATGGTCCCCTACTGCGGCCTGCAGGCCGAGCTCATGGACGACATGGACGCCTGCGACGAGTGGGCTCCGAACAGCTGACCGGGTGGAATCCCGAGACTTATTTGTTCCCAACGGGTTACCGGTGGGTATGGAATTCTGCGACGAGTGCGGTTCGATGATGAAAGCGGACGACGGAACCTGGACCTGTGGCAGTTGCGGCTACGAGAAGGACCGCGACACCGCTGCGGAGAAGCAGATGGTCACCACACAGGGCCAGGAGGAGAGCGAGATCGTCGACATGAGCGAGTCCGAGGAGGACGCCCGCCCGTCGACCGAAGCCCAGTGTCCCGAATGCGACAACGACCGCGCCTTCTGGGAGATGAAGCAGATCCGCGCGGCCGACGAGAGCGAGACGCGCTTCTTCGAGTGCACGAAGTGCGGCCAGAAGTGGCGCGAAGACGACCACTGAGCGCGGTTCTGTTCTCCGTCTCCGCTGACTCGGCGCGTGCGGCTACGTCCGTCGACCGAACGTGAGATAGCCGGTGTGGCCGACCCCGGCCGTCGAGGGTCGCGACCCTCGGTCGTCGAAGTCCATCTCGCGCTGGATGGTTTCCAGCGTTTCGACGCCGGTCAGACCGACCTCGTGTGCTGCGGCGACGACCTCCCGAGTCTGCTCGACGAACGGCGAGTAGACGGCGACGTAGCCGCCGTCGGCGAGGAGATTCGGCGCGCGCTCCACGACGGTCGCGGCGTCCGCGGTGTCGAGCGTGATGAGGTCGTACGTCTCCAGCTCGGCGAGGGTGTCGGTCACGTCGCCGGTCCGGACGTCGACGGCGTCGCCGACGCCGGCCAGCGCCATGTTCTCCCGTGCGACGTCCGCGAACTCGGGGTCTTGCTCGAACGTCGTGACGTCGGCACCGATTCGGCCGAGATACGCGGAAAGGACGCCGGTCCCGGTGCCGGCGTCGAGGACGCGGTCGCCGCCGCTCGCGCCCGTGTGGCCCACGATGAGCCCGATGTCACGGGGCATCATCGGCGCGCCCGTCCGCTCTAAGTGGTTGAACAGGTCGGGACCGCGGAGCTTCCGCGCCGTGAATCGCTCGCCGAGATGCGTCTGGACGACGTCGCCCGGCTGGACGTCTTCCGGGACCTCCAGGATGCCGAGGTCGGACTCGAACGTCTCACCCGGTTCCAGCAGGTACTCGCGGTCGTCGCGGACGAACAGGAGCGTCACTCTAGACGCTCGACGGCAGCGGCGAGATCGCCGTCGGTCGCTTCGAGTGCCTCGCGTGCGTCGTCCTCGCTGACGCCGGTTCGCTGAGCCACGATCTCCACGTCGCTATCCGGAATCTCTGCGTCGCCAGCGTCCGGTTCGTCCGCATCGTCGTCTGTCGCTGACGATTCGGAGCCGCTGCCGAGCGCTCGAGATTCCGGCTCGCCGACGACCTGGTAGGTCTTCTGGCCCTGGGCCTCCATCAGCTGGACGTCGGCGTCGGTGAAGACCAGTTCCTCGTCGCCGGTCCGGATGACGACCTCCTCGGCATCGATGTCCTTCATGTCGATGCCCATCTGTTTCATCATCTGCTTCATCTTGCGGGGGTTCATGCCGCCGCCTCCTCCAAACATGGTTCTACCTGGCCGTCGGCCCCCCGGACAAAAAAGCCTTCCTGGTCCACGGTTCGTCGCCGGCGAGAGCGGGTGACGCCGGCGCTACGGACCCCGACCCAGGAGCAGCGACCGAATCCCGGCGACGGACAGTCCGAGCGAGACGAGCCCGACGCCGAGGTGGAGTTCGGAGAGCCACACCGGCAGCGGCATGGATGTCCGGAGCATCGCCAGCGCGGGCGTGAGCCCCGGAACGCGGTCTGTCGTCTCGGTCTGGACCGTTCCGTTCTCGTAGACGGGGCCGCCGACGGTCTCGCCGTCGGGCAGCCGTTCGGCCTCGTACGGGAAGTGGTTGTTCGCCATCGAGGCGCTCCAGACCGTCTCGCCGTCCTGCGTCACCTCGACGACGCGAGCGTTCGCGGAGTCCGTGATGAGGGTGTTCCCGTTCGGGAGTCGGTCGGCGTCGCGGGGCCACGCGAACTCGACGCCGTTGGCCTCCGAGATGGCCCACGCGACCTCCCACTCGCCGGTCGTCGCGTTGCGGTGGAGTTCGACGACGCGGTCGTTCCCGCTATCGGCGACGAGGACGGCGTCCTCGCTCAGCCACTGGGGATTGTGCTGTTCGTCCATGACGTCCGGGTCGCCGCAGTTGACGTCGCCGTCGCCGTTGGCGTCGTTGAGTCGACCACCCATCGTACACTCCGACTCCTCGGTGGCGTCGTCGTCCTCGTTGATGACTTCGACGACGCCCTCACCGCGCTCGACGACGACGAGCTGGTTTGCGTTCCGGATGGAGACGAGATAGCGTCCGTCCCCGATGCGGTCGACGTCGTTGAGGTGGAGCCAGTCGGTCTTCGTGGGGTCCGGCGGTGATTCGTAGTAGTCGGCCGCGTTCCACTGCCACGTCACCGTCCCGTTCGCGTCGACGACGAAGATCCGCTCCTCGTCCATCCCGGAGACGAGATAGCGGCCGTTAGGCAGCTTCTCGACGTCGTGCGTCTCGCTGTTCTTCTTGGTCCGCACCGGGTAAGTGTATTCGAAGACGACCGGGTCGTCGGCGTCGGGGTCGAGGACGCGAAAGCCGGTCCGCGAGCACGGCGCGTCGTAGGGGCCGCAGTTCTCGTAGCCGCTATGCATGAACCCGGCGAGGATCGTGCCGTCGTCCTGCTGGGTCACGTCGAAGTAGCTGTCTGCGTTCTGGATGGCCCACGTGCGCGTCCCCGATTCGTCGAACATCGCGACGCGGCCGTCCTCGTGGAGGCCGACGCCGCCGCCCTGGATTCCGACGAGGGTCTCGCTGGCGTTGTCGCTGCGCACCTCTGCGGTCGTCGAGACGGCTGCACTCCCGCCGAAGGTAACGCCGAGGAGCAACAGCGCGGCACCGAGGAGGACGAGTCCGCGTTCCTGTGCCCTGTTCACTCTGCGACACCCTCCCTGACTTTGACCGCCATTCCAGTCTCGAAATCGAGCATCGCCGGTCCGGACAGTTCGGCGCGTCCGACTGCCAGCAGGTGGCCGTCCTCGTGCACGACCAGAACCTCGTCGCCAGGACGGATAGCCTCGTCGGCTGCACTGACGAACTTCGCGAAGGTGTTCTTGCCGTCGCTGACGAACGGTTCGCTCTCGTCCCCGACGACGACGCGATACGACGAGCCGTCGAGCGCCTCGTGAAGCAGTCGGCCGCCTTCGAGACCGAGCGTGAATCGACCGTCGACGGCGTAGGTCACCAGTCGACCCGCGTCCGCGTGGACTTGCCGTGGCCGTCCCGACGACGTGTGCGTCACCGAGAGTCCGTCCGCCGAGAACAACGCCTCACTCGCCCCCGAACCGAACTGATAGTCCGCAACGCGTCGCAGCAGGGACCGCTCGCGTTTCTCCATTGGGAGTGGATTGCCGAGCACGGACTAAAACCCTTCTTCGACGGTTCGTACATAGGTATCATACCTCATCCCCACAAACCCACACGATTAATCATACAATAGTAGTGCGTTCTGAAGCGTTTATATTGGATGGCTGGCATAGGTGGCTGCATGGCAACGAACGTACGAAACGTCGGACTCGGACTCCTGCTACTGGTCGCGAGCGGTGCCGTTCTGATGGGGACGGGCGTCACACAGGGCGACACGAGCGTCCCGCTGCTCGTCGGCGCGGGGATCGCGTCGCTCGGAATGGCCGCTGGCTCGCTGCTCATCGGCACCTCCGAATCCGGCCGCCCGGTGTAATCCGGCCGCGTCTCGAAGCTCGGACCTGCGATTCGCCCGTGAGCGACAGCTGATTTCTCGACGTTCCCATCGTTCCCCGACGAGTAGTTACTCCTCGCCGACGTCCGCCCCCTCCCGCAGTTTCGAGTCGGATTTCGGTGATATTTAGACCCCGCTCCGAGCAGCCGTATCCGTAATGAGTAGTGGTTCTGGTCCCCTGTCGACGGCGACCCGCCGATCGACGCGAGCGGTATCGCCGGTCGAGCACTGACCTACGGACTCGTCTTCGTGGTCGCAATGGCGCTGATCGGCGGCGGACTCGCGTTCGAGACCGTCGACGAAGGACACGTGAAGGTCGTGAAGAACCAGGGCGCAGTCACCGGCACGGCACTCAAGCCCGGCTGGCTCTTCATCACGCCGTTCGTCGAGAGCACGGTCACCATCCCGACGCGGCCCCAGACGTACACGATGAGCCACCAATCCGGTGAGGGAACGAAGGCGACGAAGGACGACAGCATCCGTGTGCTGACCAACGACGGCCTCCAGGTCGACGTGGACGTCACCGTCCGCTACCGCGTGACGGCGGCGACCGCCCCCGAGTTCCACAGTCGCTATCGGAACATGGAAACCGCCGAGATACGGCTCATCCGACCGACCGTCAGGTCGACGCTCCGAACGCAAGGTGGGAACCTCGACGTGACGAACATCTACACGGGTGAGGGACAGACCGCGCTCCGGAAGGCCGTCCGCAACGCGCTCGTCCAGCAGTTCGATGGGAGCGGACTGACCCTCGAAGCGGTCCAGATCCGGAACGTCCGACTGCCATCGGACTACGCGAAGAGCATCGAGCAGAAGAAGATCAAACAGCAGAAGATCGAGGAAGCCCAGTACGAGATCAAGGTCGCACAGAAGCAAAAAGAGCGCAAGAAGATCGAAGCCGAGGCGGAGGCGACGAAGATCCGCATCAAAGGGAAGGGGCTCCGCAACAACCCCGAAGTCCTCCAGTTGCGCTACATCGAGGCGCTGAAGAGCAACGGCAACACGGTGTACGTGACCGGCGACAGCGGCCTCACGCTGACCAAAGAGGTCGAACCGGTCGCCAACGAGACAGGCGGGTCGAACGCCTCGGCGTCACCGTAGCGCCATGGTCGCCGACGCCAGGCGGTGGCTGACCGGCCTGCTCGGTGCAGCCCTCGCAGTCGTCCTCGCAGTGGGCGTGCTCAGGCTGACCGGGCCGCTGCTCGGCGTCGCCGTCCGGTTCGTCCTCGTCCCGCTGGTCGTCGTCGCGGCCGTGGTGACAGTCGGCCTGGTGTATCGGACGGCGAACCGCCCGCCGGCGTCGGCGTACACGACACGCACACACGGGGTGGCATCGCGGTCTGGGTCGGACGCTGTGCAGTTGTCCGCCACCCGGAAGTGCGGGGCCTGCGGCGACGATTCGGGTAGTGGCGTTCGGCGACTCGACCGGACGGAGGTCGTCCTCGCGGGCGTGCCGCTCGTGTTGCTTGGAGAAGACGAGTCAGTTCGCTGTGACGTGTGTACGGACCTGGTCGGTGCTGCCGAGATGGGCGCGAGTATCGACGCCGAGCTAGAGTAGGAACTCGTCGGGGTCGTCGCTCAGATCGAGGAAGTCGTCGGCCGCGGCGATCAGTTCCTCGGCGGTCGACTCGCCAAAGGCCATGACCTCGACGCGGACGCCCTCGTGCTGGAGGTGGCGACAGAGCCGCGAGAAGTCCCCGTCGCCGGTGCAGAGGACGATGGTGTCGACGTGGCTCGCCAGCGAGACGGCGTCGAGGCTCATCCCGACGTCCCAGTCGGCCTTCTTCGAGCCGTCGCCGAAGGTCTTGATCTCCTTGATGCGAGTCTCGAAGCCGATGTCTTCGAGCGCGTCGAAGAAGGTCTCCTCGTCGGGTGCGTTCGCTTTGATGACGTAGGCGATGGCCCGGGAGAGCTGCCGATCACGAACACATTCGTCGAGCAGCGCCGCGTAGTCGATGTTCCGCGTGTAGAGACTCCGGGCAGTGTGATAGAGGTTCTGCGCGTCGGCGAGGACCGCGACGCGCTGTCCCGGATGTACGTTTTCCATATTCGTGCTCGGAAACCCTGCGTCATATGCCTTCGGGATAGCGTCGTCGGGAGAGTTCGCCTTCAGCGTCGAGGGGGAACGTTAAGCAGGCAGCGGTCGAACGTGGGCGTAGATCAGGCTCGATGGTCCGACCGAATCCGTCGGCGGCGAGTGGGGGAGCCGCCCGACGCGACGGGGGGGACGCGGATGGGCTTTAGCACGAGCGGCGCCTTCGCCGTGATCGGGTTCGCCATCCTGCTGTCGACCGCGGCGTTCGTCGGCGTGATGCAGAACAACGCCGAGCTGTACGCCGACGCCAGGGAAGACGACGTCACGGAGTGGCAGGAACAGGGCGAGACCGCCGTCGAGATATCGGACACGAACCTCACGCTCGGCCAACTCGTGTTCAACGTCACGAACACTGGCGGCAGCGACCTCGCCGTCGATCACACGGACGTGCTCGTCAACGGCAGCTACTACCCACAGTCGGACATGGACGACGTGACCGTCGAAGGCGTCGACACCGACGTGTGGCGCGTCGAGGACCGACTCCGCATCGCGTTGCGGTCGCCGGACCCGACGCGGGTGAAGGTAGTGACCGAGCACGGCGTCGCCGCGCTGCAACCCCTCGACCTCCGGCGAACCCGCGTCTCCTACGTCGCCGACGGTGACGGATCGCTGCGGACGGTCACGCCGTCGGGTGCGGTAGAGACGTACGCGACGAGTGCGACCGTGGACGCGGTCGGCCCGGCGACCCACGACGTCGACGACGACGGTCGAGTGGACGTGCCGTACGTCACAGCCAGCGACGAGCTACGGATGATCGACGACGGGGGTGAAGAGACGGTCCTCGACCCGGGCGGGACGGTCAACGCCACGCATCTCGGCGTCGGCGACTGGGACGCCGACGGAACCGTCGAAGTCGTCTACGTCCGCGGACAGGGGACGCTCACGGACGTCGAACCGGACGGGACGGCCACGACGATCCTGAGCGGCGCGGCGTCGGTCGCCGGGGTCGGTGATTTCGACGACGACGGCGACCAGGACGTCGTCTACGTCGACAGCGCCGGCGAACTCCGCTACGTCGACGCCGCCGACAACAGAGCGACGACGGGCGTGACCGTCTCGGACGAGAACGCGACGGGCCGACCGGCGGACTACGACGGCGACGGGCTGCTGGAGGTCCCCCACCAGGACGGCGGCGACCAGGGCATCGACCTGGCGAACGACGCGGGAGCCGACGGGACGTTCACGCCCAGCTACCAGGTGAGCGCGGCGTCGATGGGGGCCTTCGACTGGGACGGCGACGGCACGGTCGACGTGGTTCACGTCGACGGGAGCAACGAGTTACGTGCCCTCGACGCGCGGAGCGGCGACACGTGGCAGATATTCGACAGTGACGGCGCGGTCGTCGTCGTGCAACCAGAGCCCGGCGCGGCGTAGGCAACCGGAACGTCACCGGATCACCTCAGACCACCGTGAAGGTCTTTACCGTGTGGTCGCTACACATAGCCGGCAACGCATCACTTCGTCGGACATCCGCAAGTCCACCGATCCACGGTATCGGACCACGATCGCGGACCCGACGGCCCCGCTGCCGAACGTCGCCACACATGACAGACTCCAGTCCCGCTGCCCCGTCCGGGCAGTCCGATACCGCCCTCTCGGAAGTCGAAGCCCTCGCGGATCGCATCATCGAGAACGTCCAGCGCGTCATCGTCGGCCACCGACCAGAAGTCGTCCACGTCCTCACGGCGCTGTTCGGCCGCGGCCACGTACTCGTCGAGGACGTACCCGGCGTCGGTAAGACGATGCTCGCGCGGGCAATCGCCCAGTCGTTCGACGGCGACTTCGAGCGCGTCCAGTTCACGCCCGACATGCTCCCGAGCGACGTGACGGGGGTGAACGTCTACGACGAACACGCAGGCGAGTTCGAGTTCCGGCCCGGCCCGGTGTTCGCGAACGTCGTGCTCGCCGACGAGATCAACCGCGCACCGCCGAAGACGCAGAGTTCCCTCCTGGAAGCGATGGAGGAGGCGCAGGTGACCGTCGACGGTGAGACGCACGTCATCCCACAGCCGTTCACCGTCATCGCGACGCAGAACGACGTCGAGCGTGGTCCCACATACGAGCTTCCGCTCGCCCAACGGGACCGATTCACGAAGAAACTGCGACTCGGCTATCCCGAAGAAGCCGACGAGACCGCGCTTCTGGGACGACTCACGGGACACCACCCGATAGGCGAACTGTCGTCGGTCGCGACGGTGGCCGATCTGCGGGACGCCCGAGACGCCGTCTCGGAGGTGTACGCCTCCGAGGAGATACGCTCGTACGTGACCCGGCTCGCGCGGTTCACGCGAACGCGGGCAGACATTGGCGTGAGCCCGCGCGGGTCGCTCGCCGCGCTACGAGCGGCACAGGCGCGGGCCGCCCTCGACGGGCGAGACTACGTGATTCCCGACGACGTCCAGACCGAGGTCCCGGTCGTGTTCCCGCATCGGATTCGGCTGGGGAGCGGCTACGAGACCGCGACCGACCTCGTCGAGGAAGCACTCACCGCCGTCTCCATCGACTGATGCGACCGACACGACGCGGCTACGCGACCGGGGGCGTCGTCGTCCTCGCGATGGCCATGGCCTCGCTGTTCGGCGCGCGGGCGTTGAACGCCGTCGTCGCACCGGCGGTCGTCGGGCTGGTCGTCGGCCTCGTCCAGGTGTGGCGAACCGACCCGCCGTCGGTCGAACGCAGCACGCTCGACCCCGGCTTCCCCGGCGAGTCACGGACCGTCGAACTGTCGGTCGACGGAGCCGACGGCTCGACGGCGACGGTCATCGACGCGGTCCCTGAGGGCTTCGAAGCACGCGCCAGCCCCGAGTCGTCGCTCCCCACTCGGACCACGCGGCGACTCGACGAGTCGGCCGGCAGCCGCGCGTTCGCCGGCTCACCGCAGGTGACGCTGGTCCACGCCGTCGATGCGACGCTCCCCGCGACCGTCCGGTACGAGGTCGAATTCGACCGTCGCGGCGAGCACCGGCTCGGTCCCGTGACGGTCCGCGTCAGGGACGCGCTCGGGCTGTTCGAGCGGACCTTCGACAGCGACCGAGCCGAACGCATCCTCGTCTACCCGCGGGTGCGGCGACTCACCACCGATGCTGCACAGCTCGTTCAGGCCGCAGGGGGGTCCCACGCGGTCGAGAGCGGTGGATTCGCCCGCATCAGGGAGTACGTCCGCGGCGACCCGATGCGGAAGATCCACTGGAAGTCCAGTGCGAGACGGCCGGGGCAGCTGTTCGTCACCGAACTCGACACCGAACTGGACGGGAGCGGCGACGTGTCAATAGCCCTCCACGGGACAGCACGCGTCGACGGGCTGGCGAGCGCGGCGGCGAGTCTCGCGACGGTCGCGCTCGACGCCGGGTACCGCGTCGAACTCGTCGTCCCCGAGACCGAGGTTGCGTCCGGCAGCGGGCAGTCCCACCGGTCGCGCCTGTTGTCGACGTTGGCACGGACGGACGGCGGCGAGATCTCCGGCTCGGCGCGCGACCGCGCAGACGTCGAAGTCAGGCCGGGCTCCGGCGGCGTCGCGGTCGTCGTGCACGGAGAGGAGTTCGACTTCGAGACGCTGTGTCGGTCCGGTGCTCGCGATGATGGGGCGCCAGACGGGCCCCGGCAGCGCGCGGGAGGTGCGGCGTGACGGAGGACCGTGGCGTCCCCGGCCCCGTACGCGTGCTGGCGCTGGCGAGCGTCGCGCTACTGCTCGGCTCGTCGCTGCGGGTGCTATACCGCATCGTCGACGTCTCGGGCGATCCGTCACAGCTCGTGCTCACCGTCGGTGTGACGCTCGTCGCCGCGACGGCCGTCGCCAGATACGTCGGTCCGCGGCTGGCAGTTGTCCTCGGCCTGGTGCTGCTAGGCGGTGGCCTCTCCTGGCACTTGCAACAGTTGCCGAACGATCCGACGCTCGGCTATCTCCTGGCGGACACGGCAGCGTACATGACCGGCAAGTCGGTGCTGGAGATCCTGAACGCGGACCTGTGGGCCCTGGGGTTCGCTCCCGCCCCCGTGTTCGTGGCGTGGTACGCGGCCGTCCGTCGCCGATACGACATCGCCGTCGCGAGCGGAGGGGCGGCCCTCGGGTTCCTCGTCCTCTCGGGGGACGCCGGAACGGTGACCGCGCTCCTCGGAGTCGTCGGCGCGGCCGCCGCGCTCGGTCTCGGCGACCTCGACCGGACCGGTGGCGACCTGTTCGCAGCCGAGCGCGTCGCCGTCGTCCTGGCGCTGATGGTCGTCGTCGCGCTCTCCGTCAGCCTGGTCCCCGGCGGGGCCGCACAGACGTTCGACCCGTCGTTCGACTATCCGGGCAGCGAATCCAGCACCGACGAACCGACGGCCAGGAACCTCGAAACCTCGCTGGTCAGCAACTCCAACAGCGTCCAGCTACAGGGCGCAATCAGCCTCTCGTCGAAGAAGCGCTTCACCGTCCGTGCGAGCGAGCAGACGTACTGGCGCGTCGGTGCGTACGACCGATACACCGGCGACGGCTGGCTCCGGACTGGCGAGACGCGGGCCTACGGGGGTCGACTCCGGTCGCCCGCTGGCGAGACTCACACCATCACGCAGGAGTACACTCTCGAGGGACCGCTCCGTGCGGTGCCCGCGGCCTGGAAACCGACCACGATCTCCGGCGACGTGTCGAACCGCACCCGAGTCACGTCACTGGGCGGCTTCCGGCCGACGTCGCAGCTCACAGCCGGGACGAACTACACCGTCAGGAGCGAAGTGCTCGACGCCGATGCCCGGACCCTCCGGCAGACCGGGACGAACTACTCGGCCAGGATCGAGGACAGGTACCTCCAGGTCCCGTCGAGCACGCCCGACAGAGTGGGAACCCTCACCGCCAACGTGACTGCAGATGCGGAGACGCCGTACGACAAGGCGGCGCAGGTCGAACGCTATCTGGAGACGCAGAAGAACTACTCGCTGGACGTCGCCCGCCCGGAGGGCGACGTCGCGGACGCGTTCCTCTACGAGATGGACGCCGGCTACTGCACCTACTTCGCGTCGACGATGGTCGTGATGCTCCGCACCCAGGGCGTGCCGGCCCGCGTGGCGGTCGGCTACACGCCCGGCGAGAAGGTCGACGAGGACGAGTATCTCGTCCGCGGCCTCCAGTCGCACATGTGGGTCGAAGTGTACTTCCCGGAACAGGGCTGGGTCCGCTTCGACCCGACGCCAGCCGGGCCGCGGCGCACGGCGGAGAACGCGGCGGTGCAGTCGACGACGACAGTGTCGGGCAACGACACCCCCATCCCTGGCCAGATCGCCGCGAACAACGCGACCACGCCGACGCCCAGAGAAACCGAACCGAACGCGACGACGGCCGGATCGGACGTGCAGCGGACGCCCCGCATGGCAACCCCATATAGCGACGATGAGGCGTTCGATCCATCGAAGGGGGCGGGGCTCGCGCTCGGACTCGTCGTCCTGGTGGGTGCGGTGACCGGCGTCCGTCGACTGGGCGTCGTCGGTCGCGTGAGACGCGCGGTGGGGCTCCGCTATCAGCGCCGTCGCTCCCCCGACGCCGACGCCGAGCGCGCCTACGAGCGGCTGGAGACGCTGCTCGCGCGGCGAGCGCGGCCGCGTCGCGGGGGCGAGTCGCCGCGGGCGTATCTCCGGGCA
>JARUKX010000050.1 GCA_029688825.1 Haloarculaceae archaeon H-GB1-1
CCGGTGTTCTTCATGCCGGCTGCGATACCTTGCACCGTCAGCCGCAGGGTCCGCTGTTCCGTCTCGGTGAGGTGGCTCTGCTTGAGCAGGCGCACCTGCAGCATGTTCAGCGGGTCGACGTAGGGGTTGCGGCGGCCGAGGTTCTCCGCCAGCCACGCTCGCTTGACGAGCGTCTCCCGGCCGGCGATCTCGTTCATCATCTCGCGTGCGGCCTCGTACTCCTCTCGGATGCGCGGGAAGATCTTCTCGCGCAGGTCGTCGGTGGCGAGGCCGGCGTACTCCTCGGCGATCTCCATGTCGGTGCGGGCGAGCGCGAGCGATGCGTTGTCGAGCTTCGTCCGGAAGAACGGCCAGTTCTCGTACATCTCCTGGAGGGTCTCGACGTCGCCGCCCTGGTCGAGGTAGGCCTGGAAGCCGGCGGCGAGCGAGTACCAGCCGGTGATGATACAGCGGGCCTGCGTCCAGGAGAACACCCACGGAATCGCCCGCAGGTCCTCGACGCTGCGGTCCTCGCTTCGGGACGCCGGGCGCGAACCGAGGTTGAGGTTCTCGATGACGGTGATGGGCGTCGCCTGCTCGAAGAAGTCGACGAAGCCGTCTGTCTCCAGCAGGTCCTGATACTCCTCGCGAGCGGCGTCGGCGGCTATCTCCATGACCTCCTGCCACTCCTCGGGGACCTCTTCACCCGAGTGCTGCATCGCGTTGTAGCGCGAGCGGAGCTGCGCGTTGAGCATCTGTTCGAGGTTGCGTTCGGCGATGCGGGGGTTGGCGTACTTCTCGGAGATGGCCTCGCCCTGTTCGGTGAACTTGACCTGCCCGCTGACGGTCTCGGAGGGCAGTGCGAGCAGCGCGTCGTTCATCGGGCCGCCGCCGCGGGAGATGGATCCGCCGCGACCGTGGAACAGCCGCATCTCGACGTCGTAGTCGTCGGTGATCTCGGCCAGGCGCTTCTGGTTCTTGTAGAGGCTCCAGTTGGCCGCGAGGAAACCGTTCTCCTTGTTGGAGTCGGAGTAGCCCAGCATGATCTCCTGGACGTTGCCGCGGGCGGCGAGCGCCTGCGAGTAGGCCTCGTTCTCGAACAGCGTGCCCATGATGCGTCGTGCGCCGGAGAGGGCGTACTCGGTCTCCAGTAGGGGGACGATGTCGAGTCCGCAGTAGCCGGGGAGGTCGACGATGCCGGCCTGATCTGCCAGGAAGAGGACTTCGAGCACGTGGCTCGGCTCGTCCGTCATCGAGATGCAGTACGTGTCGATGGCGTTGACGCCGTACTCCTTCTGCCAGTCGGCGGTGCTGGCGAACAGCGTCAGGACGCGCTCGGCTTCTTCGGAGAGGCCGTCGGTGTCCGCCACGTCTATGACGGGACGGTCCTGGAGGATGGCGTCGGTCAGGAGTTCGACGCGCTCGTCCTCGTCCTTCTCGCGGTAGTCGATGCCCTGGCGATCCAGCGCCTCGGCCACTGCGGTGGTGTGTTTCTGCTGGTGGTCGCGGAGGTCGAGACTGGCGAGGACGAAGCCGAAGGTGTCGACCTTCCGGCGGAGCGGGTCGACGTGTGCCTCGGCGATCTCCTCGGCACCGTTCGCACGGAGGCTGTCCGCGAGGACCTCGATGTCCGCGAGGAGTTCCTCGGGGCCTTCGTAGCCGCCCGAGCGAACGTCGTCGACCCGGAGGACGCTCTCGCGCATCAGCTTCAGCTTCTGGCGATACGGTTCGTGCGGGTAGCGCTCTCGCGCTTCCTCGGCCGTTCCGGGCAGGCGCTCGCGGTGCTCTTCCAGACTCTCCTCGAATGCGTCGCCGACCTCGATCTGGCTGGCGTCCTGGCTGAGCACGCCGGACAGCTCCTTCAGCTTGTCGCGGTACAGCGGGAGGACGACGGAGCGCTGACGCTCCAGCGTCTGTGCGGTGATTTCGGGGGTAACGAACGGGTTTCCGTCGCGGTCGCTGCCGGCCCACGAGCGGAACTCGTAGAGCTTCGGCACGTCGATCTCCTTGTCGAACTCGTCGTCGAGCGCGTGCTCCAGGGCGTCGTAGACCTCGTCGATGACCTCGAACAGAACGTTCTCGATGTACCACTGGACGTTCAGCGCCTCGTCGGTCACTTCGGGACGGCGGTCGCGGACCTGCGGGGTCTGCCAGAGGCTCGTGATCTCCGCGGCCAGGTCGCGCTCGATACGCTCCTGTTCGCGGTCGGTGAGTCGAATCTCGTCGAGGTCCTCGATGGCGTGGGCGACCTCTCGAAGCTTCGCCTTCACCGTCTTTCGGCGGGCTTCGGTGGGATGGGCCGTGAACGTCGGCTGGATGAGCACGTCTTCGAGGACGTACTCGACGGTCTCGGCGTCGGCACCCTCCTCGACCATGATCTCGATCGCCTCCTCGACGCTGGCCTCGAGGGTGTCCTCCTGACTGCCGCGGCGGATCTCGCGGACGCGTTCGCGCTCCTCGGCGAGGTTGATGAGTTCGAAGTAAGTCGTGAACGCGCGCGCGACGACGTCCTGCATCTCGGGCGTGAGCTTGTCCAAGGTCCGGTGGACTTCATCGCGGTCCTCGGCGTCACCTCGACGGTAGTCGATAGCCGCGTTGCGGATCGTCTCTACCGTTTCGAACGCTTCGCGGGAGCTCTGCTCCTTGAGGACGTTTCCGAGAAGTTCGCCAAGCTCCCGGACGTCCTGATTGACCTCCCTGGCGTGTAATTTCATGGGTCAGGGTGACAGTCCGAGTGATAAAATACTAGCGGAACGGGGTGAGAATTGCAGAGTGTACACCGATTCGAGTCAAATCTTTATTCGTTACAATAGTTCGTCAATCGCCGAAAATCGCGGTGTCGTGGGTCATGCTCCCACGATGCGCACGGACCCGGGAGGCGGGGTTCACATTTCATTTACGACGTGATGCTGGAGAAATACTTATTGGAACGGCGACGTCGATACCGGCCATGGCAACTGTGACAGGGGACGCCGAACGCGGTCGCGGGGTACAGGGTCTTGCGAAACAGGCGAATCCGGCGTTCGCCGCGGGTGCGGTGGCGATACCGGTACTCGCACTCGCGGGAGCGCTCGCGACGAACGACCTCACCGCGCTCACCTACGTCCACGTGATGGCCGGCGTGCTCTGGACGGGTATCGACCTCTTCATGGGACTGGTCCTCGGGCCGGTCCTCGGCGGGCTCGAACCTGACCAGCGCGCCGGCTTCTTCGCGACGTTCACGCCGAAGATGACCTTCCTGATGCCGGTGCTGGCGATGGTCACCATCACGGGCGGCATCACGCTGGCGAGCAGGTGGGGTGACTTCACGAACGCGACGCCGTGGCTCGCGCTCATGACGGCGGCCATCCTGATTCCGGTGGTCGTCCTCGTCGGCTGGCAGTTCGACGCGCTGACGAGCGGCCGGACGCTGGGCGTCCTGGCAGTCGTCGCCCTGGGAGCCGGCGGCTGGGTGGCGACGACGCTGCAATCCATCGGGGCGATCAGCCACTGGATTCTCGCAGCGCTCGTCGTCGTTACCGTCCTCTCCATCATCGGGTTCGGCGTCATCCTGCCCGGCGAGGTCCGCATCTACCGACAACTCGTCTCGGGGGATCCGGACGTCGATCTCATCTCCGACATCGGGATGCGAAACGCGAAGCTCGGCGGATTGCAGGGGCTGCTTCAGCTCGCGGTCATCTTCGTGATGGTCAACATCCGACTGGTGTAGCCGTCGTGGCTAGTCGATACTGATTCGTCTTCCGGAGCGGTCGCTATCGTCTTCGATCGGCAGGGTCACTTCGAGGACGTCGTTCTCGAACGACGCGGTGATGTCGTCCTCCACGATGTCCTTCGGAATTCCCACGTCGCGGTGGTAGACCGTTCGTTTTTCGTCGTCGCCGTCCGCCGTGTGCTCCGCGGAGACGTGGAGATGTCTGTTCTGCCACCGGAGGTCGACGTCTTCCCGGTCGAACCCCGGCAGTTCGAGGATGACGACGTACGCGTCGCCGTCGCGGTAGAGTTCGACTTCGTGGGCGGGTCGATGATCGGTCATACCCCGTGGTAGGCGATATCACCATATCAACCTCGGCGGACGTTCCCAGTTCCTGAGAGCTACTCGGTCCAGCGAGCGTCGGCGAGCGTCCGTTGGACCGCCGACTCGCCGACCGCCTGTGCTAGCGTCTCGAAGCCGGCGCGTTCGAGGTGGTCGCCCGCGTCGGCGACGAGGCGTGAGACGATGAACTCCGGCGTGGACTTCCCGACGGTCCCGAACCGCGGCTGGTAGTCCACCTGGAGTTCGAGGTCGGGCGTCAGCCCCTCGGCGAAGATGCCGTCGGTCCGGGCCTGCTCGGGCAGCGGTTCGAGGTCGTCGGCGAGGTGCGTGACGAACACGCCGAGCGCCCCCTTCTCGACGGTGAGCGTGACCAGTCCGTGCAGCAGGTCCGCCGCGCTCCCCGGTTCGGTGATGGCCTCGAACTCGTCGACGAGCATCAGCGTCTGGCCCTCGTCCGCCAGCGGCGGGACGACAGACCGGAGCGTCGCCTCCAGCACGCCCGCGTTGAAGCTCGCGTGCCGTCGGTGGAACACGACCGAATCGACGACGCTCACCGTGGCTTCCTCGGCGGGGACGGGCAGTCCCATCTGCGCGAGCAACTGGACCTGGCAGAGCGTCTCCAGTAGCGTCGTCTTCCCCCCGCTGTTCGCGCCGGTCAGGACTGCCACGCTGTCGTCTCGCGGCGGCGCGTTCGCGCGGTGGAACTCGATGTCGTGCTCGCCGATGGCGTAGTTGACCTCCTGCACGGACGACTCTGTCGCGAGCAGGGAGAGATTGCGCGCGTTCCGCACCGCGATGACGTCGCGGTCGGTGACGTACCGCGCGGCCCGGAGGTCGTACGCGCGTGCGAACCTGGCGAGCGAGACGTACAGCGCCACGTCGTCGACGGTCCGGACCGCGGTCTCTACCGCCTCGCTCGTCTCGTCGAGGACGTCCGCCAGCCGGTCGGCGACCTCCTGCTCGCGCTCGTCGACCTCCGACCGAAGGTCGCCGGACAGCCCGCGGAGTGTCTCGGTCACGAAGTCTCGGGCGTCCGTCGCTTCGGATGGCACTGCCTCGCGGACGCGTGCGAGGTCCACCCCAGTCTCGGCGGTGACGTACTGGACGAGTCCGTCCCGGAAGTCGGCGGTCCCGCGGGCTCCGGACTGAACCTCGTCGAGCACCGCCGACGGCGTGGCCGACAGGTCCTCGACGGCACCCAACTGCTCGCGGAGGCGGTCCAGGTCCTCGTCGGCACCCTCGCCGACGCGGTCGCCACCGCCCTCCAGTCCTGCGAGCGCCGCGGCGGCGTCGGAGAGCGCGTCACGGTCGAGCGCGGCCAGCGGCCCGAACACGCCGTCGTCGTCGGCCACCTCCTCGATGCCGGCGTCGAGCAGCGCGAGCGCGGTCCGGACCGCCGCGAGGTCGCTCCCCTCTTCGCCGCCGTACGACGAGAACGCGTCGAGGACGGTCCCGCGAGTCGTCTCGTCGAGTTCAGCCCACGCCTCGCTCGCGTCCAGCACGCGGTCGAGACGCGCCTGCATCTCCTCGACGGTGGACAGCGGCGTCAGGACCCGAATCCGGTCGGCCGCGTGGTCGGTGACGGCGTACTCGCTGGCCAGGTCGAGCACTTCCTTGTACACTTCCCGGGTGTCCCGCGTCGCGAGGACGTTCATCGCCTGGCCGCCGGTCGCTCGCCGGAGGATCCGCGTCGCCCGTCCCCGCGGGAGCCCGGCCTGCGTGAGCGTTCGTACGTCCGCGGATTCGATGGCCCGGACGGCCGCTTCGACGCCGAGTTCCCTCGCCAGTAGTTCGGACGTCTTCGGGCCGATGCCCCAGTATTCCTCCAGTCGCATGCCGGGGTGGTCGGCCGGGGGGCGTTTAGGTGTTACTTGGCGCGCACGAACCGTTCAATAGGTTGACGGGCGACTACGTGAGTCGCTCGCGTCTCCGGTCGTACTCCTCGTCGTCGATCTCTCCTTCGGCGTACCGCCGCCGGAGTACGTCGAGCGCGTCGCTTTCATCCTGTCCATCACCGGCCCGCACGACGAGCGCGTAGATCAGCGCGGCGGGCACGCCGACGAGGACGATCATCCAGAGGAGCATCCAGCCCCACCCGATACCGGTGCCGAACACCCCACCTGCATCGTCGTGCATCCCCATCCAGCCGTCGTGGTGATGCCCGCCGTCGTCGCCACTGTGGGCGACTGCGGAGCCAGTCACCGCAAGCAGCAGGACGGCGGCGAGCGCGAGGAGTCGGACGCGATTCCGAACGGCGTCGTTTCGAGGGACCATACGTGAATCTACGTGTCCCTCCCTTAGGGCGATTGCGGCTATGGAATCCCTGCCCCCAACGGGGTCGCCCTTTCGATTCGAAAGCCGGCAGTCCGGTACCCCTGTCGAAGACAGCCGAACAGCGCGTCGACTCGCTCGTCGTCGGGCATCGAGGCGACCGCCAAGCGCGGTCCTTCTCACCCGGCCAGCAGTAAGATTCGCCATCGACAGCGTAAGCTCGGGCAAACCCGTGTACCCTCCGTCTAACTTAATCTTCTGACCGTGAACCACGGTTCCATGAGTACCATCGTCGAGGCGTCGATTCCCGCCGAGCAGTTCGCGCTCAGACACGCGCTCGCCGAACTCAGCAACCCCGAGTTCGAGATCCTCCGTCTCGTCGCCCACACAGACGACTCCGTCCTCCCGTTCCTCTGGGGCTCCGCCGACGACATGGACGCGTTTCCCGAGGTCATGTACGACGACCCGAGCACGAAGAACGTCGAGGTGATTGCCGAGCTCGACGACGAGTGCCTGCTGCGGATGGAGTGGACGGCCCACATCCGCGTCATCCTCTACATCCTGCTGGAGGAGGACGCGACCATTCTCGACGCCTACGCCGCGAACGAGACCTGGACGCTCAGGGTTCTCTTTCCCGAACACGACTCCGTCTCGAAGACACACGACTTCTGCGCCGAGTACGAGATCGACCTCAACTTCGACAGCATCTACGAACTGTCGGATTCGCTCCGCCGGGGCAAGTACGGCCTGACGGAGGCGCAGTACGAGTCCATCATGGCGGCGTTCGACCGTGGGTACTACGAAGTCCCACGGGAGACGCAACTCGAAGCCGTCGCGGAGGACAGCGACGTCTCACACCAGGCCCTCTCCGAACGCCTTCGCCGCGGCCACGGAACGCTCATCGCGAACACGCTGGCACCGCGCTCGGCGGCCAGGAACGAGCCGTCCATCGAACGGACGCAGTGAGCGCCCGTTCACGTGCAAGCAGGGCCATCAGTATGCTTCGGGGCATACCCATCGGTACCGATGACCGAACCCATGTCAAAAGCTGACGAAGGAAAGCCCGTCGTGGACTCGAACGGCGAACGCATCGCGACCATCGAGCGCGTCGACGAGGGCGTGCCGCTCGTCGACCCGAAGTCCGAGATCGACCCGACCACCGCCCGGGCACTCGGCTGGACCAGCGACTCGTCGTTGTACGAGCTTCGCCACCAGTCCATCGGAACGGTGACCGACGCCGCTGTGCACCTCGAGACGAACCTCTGAGCTGTGTAGGTCGGGCGGGGAGCGTGAGGGGTTCTACGCAGCGACCCTGTCCTGCAACTGCAAGCCCCGGAAAGTCAGTCCCAGAACGACTGCGTCCGCGCGTACTGCCGTTCCTTCGAGAGGATGTCGCGGTAGAAGTCGTCCTCGTCCTCCCGCAGTTTGTTGATTATCTGCGCGGCGTTGTGGGGGCCGACGCCGCGGGCGGCGAGCGCGACGACGGCCTGTTTGCCGTGGCTCTGGACGAGGCTGGCCGAGCGGTACGCGCGCCGCGTCTGTTTCTCCTGCTCGTCGTCTTTCTCGTCGGCGCGAACGGCTTTGACGACCTCGTCGGCCCACGGATTGAGTGCGGTGACCTGCGTCGAACCACACTGTGGACATTCGGGCTGGTCGCGGACGCGCGACACCTTCCGCTTCGTCTCCCAGTCCTGGCAGTGCAGGCAAAAGAGGATGACGCGGTCGTTCTGGATGCGCTCCTTGACTGTCTGGATGACGCTGGCGTCGGCGTTCTCGGGGCTCAGCAATTCCCGTCCCGACGAGCGGCCGCTCGTCCCGATTGGGGTCAGTTCACCCAGCGTCTCGACGGTGAGGTCGCCCGACTGGATGCGTTCGAGTACGTCGGCGGTCCGGTCGACGGCGAGTTCCTCGTGCAGCACTTCTCGGACGGCCTCGTCGTAGATGGGCGTGTCCTCCAGTGCGTTCATGAGGCGACCGCGGCCGAATCGTGACTGACCCTTGCCGCGCCAGCGCTTCAGCGCGCCGAACTTCGCGGCCACCTGCGCGACCTTGAACTTCAGCGAGTCGGAGTTTTTGAGGCTAAGTTCGATGAGGCCGGCGACGTGTTCGGGGTCCGTCTCTTCGAGGACGCGGACGACGTCCCGCGCGGCGACGCCCGACGGCACCTCCAGCTCGATGCGGTAGGGGTCGGCCTCCATCCCGACGGACGACCCGGTTTGCTGGCCGATGAGCGCCGAGAGGAGTCGGCCGAGCGTCTCGTTGGCCTTCGTCCCGAAGCAGGCGTTGACGACGATGGTCCGCGCGCGGAACTCGACGAGGACGCGGTCGTCGGTCGGCATTATGCCCTCCTGCTTCGAGACCGGGTCGAGGGCTTCACCGATGGTGTGCTCGTCGCCGGCGTAGCGGGTGGTGAAGTCCCGCGCGACAGCGTCGGACGTGGCTCCGCCGTCGAACTGGTGGCCGGCGACCTCGCGCATCTCGCCGACCTCCTGGGCGACCGCCATCGGAACGGGAATCTCCTGGCCGGTCCACGACGGGACCTCGCCGCCGGGGTCCTCGACCGGCGAGACCTTCACCTCCTCCTCTTCGTCGTCGACCTCGGTGATCCGCCACATCTCGCCGCGCTGGATGAAGATCTCGCCGGGGTGGGCGAAGTTGATGACGAACCGCTCGTCGAGCGTGCCGACCTGCCGACCGGAGGCCATGTCGTACACCTCGTAGGTCGCCTCGTCGGGAATCATCGAGAGGTTCCGGTAGAAGTACTGCCACGTCCCGCGGCGTTTCTCCAGGCGGTCCGCGTCTTCCTCCAGCCAGACGACGGCGTTGTCGGCCAGCAGGCGGACGACCTCCTTGAACGCCGGCTCCGAGAGGTCGCGGAACGGGTAGGCGCCCGTGATGATCTCGTAGGCCCGCATCGCTGAGATTTCGCCTTTGCCCATCACCAAACCCGCGATCTGGTTCGCGACGGTGTCGAGGCTCCCGTGGTGGATGTTCGCCGGTTCGACGTGGCCGGAGGTCGCCTGTCTGGCGATGGCCAGCGCCTCCAGCGTGTCGTCCGGGTGCGTCGTGATGACCGTTCCCCGAGAGACGGCGTCCCGACGATGCCCGGCTCTGCCGACGCGCTGGAGCAGCCGCGACACCTGTCTCGGGCTGCCGTACTGGACGACGTGGTCGACGTGGCCCACGTCGATGCCCAGTTCCATCGAGGAGGTGCAGAGCAGCGCGTCGAGTTCGCCGGCCTTGAACTCGTCCTCGACCTCGATGCGGGACTCCTTCGCCAGCGAGCCGTGGTGGACGCCGATGTTCGTCCCGAGCTTCTTGAACCGCGAGCCAAGCGCCTCCGCGGTCTGGCGGGTGTTGACGAACACCAGCGTCGACTCGTTCTCCGCGACGAGTTCGTCGATGGCCCGGACCTGGCTCGCCACGTCGGCCTCGGTCATGAGTTCGCTCGCCAGCGACTCGTCCTCCGGTTCGATCTCCGGCTCGCGGACCGTGATGTCGATGCGACTGCCGACGTCGACCTCGATGATCTTGCAGCCGCGATTGCCGGTGAGGAACTTCCCGACTTCGGTCGGGTCGCCCACCGTCGCCGAGAGGCCGATGCGCTGGAACGGCCCCGCGAGGTCCCGCAGATGCTCCAGCCCGATGGTCAGCTGTGCCCCGCGCTTCGCGGCGGCGAGTTCGTGCACCTCGTCGATGATTATGTGCTCGACGTCGGAGAGCGCCTTCCGGAGCTTCGACCCGGTGAACATCGCCTGCAGCGTCTCGGGCGTCGTGACCAGCACGTCCGGCGGGTCGTCAGCCTGCTTCTGGCGCTGGTAGTCGGTGGTGTCGCCGTGGCGGACGTCGACGTCGACGTCCAGCGTCTCGCCCCACCATTCCAGACGCTCGCGCATGTCGCGGTTGAGCGCCCGCAGCGGCGTGATGTACAGCGCCGAGATGCCCTCTCTCGGGTCCGCCTGGGAAATTGCGTCGAAGACGGGCAGCATCGCCGTCTCGGTCTTGCCCGTCCCCGTGGGTGCGACGACCAGGGCGTCCCGGCCCTCCGCGAGCGCCGGAATCGCGCGGCGCTGTGGCTCCGTCGGCGTGGTGAAGCCACGGTCGGAAAGCGCGTCGCGAACCGCCGGCCCGAGCGCGGCGAACGCGCTCGCACCGGTGGCTGCCTGGTCACTCATCTGGACAGTTGTAGTGCGGGGAATCGATTAAATACGTCGCTTCCCCCCTAAACGCGGCGATAGTCGCCGAGCCGGGTGCCGTCGAGCAGGTACGCCTCGCCGTCGGCCAACCCGTCTGGCAGGAACGGCGAGAGGAACTCCTGGCCGGAGACGTTGATCCACGTCCCGCCGGAGAGGTCGTTGAAGCCCGGGAACACGACGAGCTCGCCATCGACCGCGAGGTCGTCGTCGTAGTGCTCGCGGAACGGCTCGGCGCGGAGGTCGCCGCGGAGCCAGACGCGCTCCATCCGCGCGCCGCCGACCTCGTCCTCCAGCCGGACGACCGGGTGTTCGTGACCCATACAGACGACGTCCGCTCCGAGGACGTGCGGCGCGGGCCACGTGTGGCCGTGGACTAACCCCACGTCACCGACCCGGATGCCGTGGCTCGGCGTCAGCTGGATCTCGCGGTCGAACTCCGCGACCAGCGTCTCCACGTCGCCGTCGTGGTTGCCCTTAACGAGCGTAATCGCGACAGACTCCGGGACCGCCTCGAACAGCGCCTCGAGTTCGTCGCGCTCCTGCTCGCCGGGGTTCCCGATGGCGTGGCCGAGGTCGCCCAGGACGACGAGCCGGTCGGCGTCCTCGCGGCGCAGGATGGACAGCAGATGCTCGCGCCGCGCGTCGCCGCGGTCCCGTAGCTCGACGCCCTCCCGCCGAAGCCCGGCCTCGATGCCGGCGTGATAGTCCGCGACGAGGACGGCGCGCTCCCCGTCGAGGTTCGCCACCGCGGCGGGCTCGCCGGGGACCGGTTCGACGCCCATCAGATGGGCTTGAGGACGCCGTCGTTGGGCTCGTAGCACAGCCCGTCCATGAGCGCCTCCTGGATGGCGTCCTCGACGTCCGCGGGCTCGAAGGCGTACTCGTCGACTACCGCTGCGACGACGTCCTCCTCGGCCGCGCCGTCGCCGTCGTCGATGTCGCGCATCGCGTCCATGACGGCCGCTTCGAGGTCGACGTCCTCGGCGGGTTCGGCCGCTTCTTCGGCAGATTCGGCTGCCTGCTCCTCGGCGGGTTCGGCCACCTCTTGCTCGGCCGGTTCCGGCTCGGGTGCCGCTTCCTGCTCGGATTCGGGCTCTGGCTCCGCGTCCGGTTCGGCGGACGGCTCCGGCTCCGCATCCGGTTCAGCCTGTTCGGGGACGGCCTCCGGTTCGATGCCGGCTTCGCCGGGCTCGTCGACTTCGGTCCCGCTCTGGAACTCCGTCCCGAACTCGGACTCGATCTCCTCGCGTTCGTCGTCGTCGAGGTCGAACTCGCCGGGCTCGAAGTCGCCGATGTCGTCGTCGGCGTCCGCGCCGGCGTCGACGTCCGTCGCCGGCTCCGTGGACACCGTCTCAGACGTTTCCACGGAAGCCGTCTCATCGTCGGCGGTATCGGTCGTGGTCTCCGTTCGCGCCGCGCTGTCGGTGACCCCGGTGTCCGAGGACTCGGACGTGTCCACGGCTGCGGTATCAGTCTCGGATGTGTCGGCCTCCGCAGAGTCGGTCTCGGTCGCAGCAACGTCGGCCGTGTCTCCTGTGGTGGCTTCGCCTGCGTCTTCGGCCGCTGTCGCTGTCTGGGAACTCCCGACCGGCTCCTGGTCAACGTCGGGTTCGGTCGCCGTCGAATCAGTGGTAGCCGCGGGTTCGGAGACCCCGGCCTCGGCGTCCGTCTGGTCGGCGACGGTGTCGGTCTCCTCCTCGACGGCGGCATCTGTCCCGTCCTCGCTCGGTGCAGCGGCCACGTCACCCGCGGCGAGCGCATTCAGGTCGGCTTCGCCCTCGGCGTCGGGCGCGAGCGAGAGCGGGTCTACCTCGTCTTTCTCGCCGGCGACGACGCGGCCCGCGTCGAGCGACAGCGACCGGAGGGCGTCGAGGTACGCGCCGGAGGTATGGTAGTGTTCGAGCCCGAGCGCGACCCCGGACGCGAGCCCGTCGTCGACGCCGCCGTCGACGAGAAGCTGGCGGAGGTCGTCTCCGCGGGCGTCGACGCTGAGCGCGTCGGCCATCGTCGCCACGCGGTCGAGGGTCCGCTCGGCGGTGCCGACGACCCACCGGTCGCGCGTGTCCGCGTCGACCTCACTGATGCTCTCCGGGCGGACCGAGGTGAACACGCGGTCGCTGTCCTCCGGCTGGAACGTTCGTGCCTTCCCGGTCAGCGCGACGAACATCGGCGGACTGGCGCGTTCGAGGAACGCCATCTCGTCCGGCTGGTACTGCCCGGCGTAGACGACGAACGCTCCCGTCGGGTCGACGATGCGCGCTCGCAACACGTCGTCGCTCACCTGCTCGACCTCGGTGAGGACGCCGACGACGAACATCCGGTTGACCCGCGCGCCGGTCGGCGTGATGACGTAGTTCGGCGCGCGCTCCTCGTCGCTCTCGGAGTAGGAGAAGTCCGCGTCGTCGAACTCCGCCGCGAACAGTCGGTACGCGACCTCTCGGCGGCCCGCACCGGACTGGGCCGCGTCTTCGGACTCGCTCATCGGCCCACCTCCGCGAGCAGCGCGGCGGCACGCTCGGCGGGGTCGTCGTCGCTCTCGGCGAAGGAGACGGCGTTGAGGTTCGCGCCGTACTCGTCGACGCTGAGCTGGCCGCGGACCTCGTACTCGGGGCCGACGATCTCCTCGCGGATGGTGTCGGCGACGACCTCCTGGTCCATCTCCTCGCGGGCGTGGGCTTTCGCGTCCTCGACGTCACCGCCGTAGATCTGCTCGGTGAGTTCATCGTCGAGGATGAGCGTCACGGTCCCGGTCCCGTCGTCGAGGATGGCCTTCACGCGCAGGTCGTCGACGCCCTCGACCGCGCCGTGCGTTCGGCACTGGCCCTTCTGGATGACGCGACTGCACTCGGGACAGCGTTCGATGAGGCCCGAGCCGTCGCGGACGGAGATGACGTTCCCCTGGAGGATCACGTCGAACATGCCGCCGCGATCGACGGCCTCACGGACGGAGACCGACGGCGCGCTGTCGGTGGCCTCGACGGCCACCTCGAGCGCGCGGACCGTCGAGAACTCCGAGACGTTCACGGAGGGGACGCCGCGGAACTCCCTGACGTACGCGTTCTCGATGCGGACCGAGTCGCCCTCGGCGATCTCTGGATGAGGGTCCCAGTCGGTGAACGGCAGTCGCCCCGACTCGTCGGCGAGCACGCCGCTGAGGATCTCCGTCTCACCGTCGCGGCCGTCGATGGTCTTCCGTTCGACTTCCACCGCGACGACCTCCAGCGCGACGCCGCGGTCGCCCGGGGCCAGCGAATCGAGGGTCGCGTCACCGCCGACGTCGTAGGGGACGTCGAGCGTCTCGTCCTCGCGGGCGATGCTCGTGCTGTCGCCCAGGTTCAGTTCGGGCTTGCCCTCCCACTCGCGCACGTTCGCGTTGCCGATGGCGAGGGTGTCCCCGGCTTCGATGCCGAAGTCGTTCCATGCCGTGTAGGATATCTTCCCCGTCTCGTCGGCGAGTTCGCCCTCGAAGATGACCTGATTTTCGCCCTGATAGCGGATCGAGCGCTTGCCGACGGTCAGGACGCGCGCGGTCACGGTGACGTTGCTGTCGTTCGGGCTGATGTCGGCGACGTCCTTGCTCGTCGGTGTGGCGTCACCCCCGGAGCTGTCGCCGTACTTTCGCCGCAGGCTGTCCTTGGCCTCGTCGATGGGAACGCTGTAGTTGACGAGGTTCTGCAGGTCGCTTTTGACCTCCGATTTGTCGACGCCGAGAGTGGAGGCGAGCTCTTCGGCATGGTCGTCTAGACTCATCGTCTGGGTTTCGAGAGGGCGAGGTAAAAACCGTTGTGTGGCGGGTATCGAGAACACGTCGTCGAGATAGCACGTACCTAGACAGCTTATTGTATGTTGTGCCGTATTTGCACGCCGATGAAGGACCCGAGTTTCAGTGGGAAGCCGTCGCCGGCGCACATTCTCTGGCGGGACGGCGACGTCGATTCGGGTCGACCGACGCACAAGCGCTTCGACGAGCCGACCCTGCGCAAGTGGTGTTCGAACTACGGCGTCGACGTCGAGACGCCCGAACGCGTCGACCACGAGCGGAGCGACGAAGTCCGACAGCAGCTCCAGTGTGTGTTCAGCTGGCAGGAAGACGCCGGCGAGCACTTCGAGATCGACGGCAGTGAGTGGGACATCGAGGCCCAGAAGACGCCGCGAACGTTCGTCGAAATCGACACCAAGGGGCTGATGCGGGTCAAGAGCTGGGACTCGGAGTACGTTCTCGACGTCTACGAGATCCGGTACGACGGTGCGTCACTCGTGCTCCGGGCCGAGGAGTTCGATGGCCCGAAGCGACTCGAAGTGACGAAACTTCGGTCGCGGGAAAACTGACTGCTGAGAAGGGGTCTCAGACGAGCAGTTGGATGTCTGCATCGGCCATGTCCTGCAGCGCCGTGGCCGCGCCGACGCCGACGGTGACGCCGTCGTAGAAGGCGTCCTCGTCGTAGTCCAGCAGGTCGATGGTCATCTGGCAGGCCTGGAACTCGACGCCCTGATCGAGTCCCATGTCGATGAGTTCCTCGACGGTGGCCGTGCCCTCCTCGTCCAGCTTGCGCTTCATCATCTTCGTCGCCATCGAGTCCATGAACGGCATGGCGGCGATGGCGTTGGGCATCGGCATGCTCGGGTTGCCGACGGCGCTCAGCTTGAGGTCCTTCGACTGCTCCTCGTGGAGTACGTCGAGCGCCCAGAACGTGTGGAAGACCGTGACGTCCCAGCCGAACGCGGCCGCCGTGCTCGCGAGGATGAGCGGCGGGTAGGCCATGTCGAGGGTCCCCTTCGTCGCGACGATGACCATCTTCTTCGGGCCGCCATCGTCGACCTCGGATTGCAGGTCGTTCAGCTCCTCCTGGAGGTCGTCCAGCTGTGCCTGGAGCTCGCTCCGACTCGGACCGTCGGAGGCCGACGCATCTGGGGTATCGGTGCTCATTGCTCGGTCTTGCGGACGTAGTGCTTGTACACGTCCTCGCCGTCTTCGGAGGTCTCCTCCTGATCGAGCAGCTCGACGCCCGCAGTGGTCTCCGCCCAGCCAGGGATGTCGCTCATGCTGCCGGAATCCGTTGCGACCACTTCGAGGACCTCCTCCGCAGCGAGGTCGTCGATGGCCTGTTTCGTCTTGACGACGGGAATCGGGCAGCCTGCACCTTTCACGTCCAGCGTCTCGGTGACTGTGTATTCAGTACTCATTGTTGGTAGCTCTGTTGTGTGCAACAGACAATATTGGGTTGGGGTAAAAAAGTTTGTTGGTTATTGGGCGGGCTGGGCAATACACGAAGTGGTGTGAGCACAATACCGAATACGGAGGCCAGTACAAGACGGCTCAGAGACGCAATATCCGGCGGTACAGTGCATCATTGTAGACGCCCGCATTACAATACGAAACAGTAGTATTGTGCAGTATGGAATATTCCATCCAAAACCTTAAGTTGGCGGCTCCAATACCATCGAATGCGAATGAGTGAACCAACGTTCCCCGAACCAGAGGCAGAGGTGGAGTCTATCGACCCCGAGACGCTGAAAGAACGCGTCGACGGTGCGAGCGACGTGACCGTGCTCGACGTGCGTGCGACGGGTGAGTTCGAGGAGTGGCACATCGACGGCGACGACGTCACCGTCGAGAACGTCCCCTACTTCGACTTCCTGGAGGATGTCGACGAGGAACTCCTCGGAATGGTTCCGGAAGGGGACCCACTAGTCGTCGTATGTGCGAAGGGCGGTGCGAGCGAGTACGTGGCGGGAAAGCTCGCGGAAGAAGGGCGCGACGTCGTCAACCTCGAACGCGGCATGCAGGGCTGGGCCTCCATCTACGAGTACTACGAACTCGACGCGGACACGGACGCGACGGTCGCACAGTATCAGCGGCCCTCGAGCGGCTGTCTCTCCTATCTCGTCGTCGACGGCGAGGAGGCAGCCGTGGTCGACCCGCTTCGCGCGTTCGCGGACCAGTACGTCGAGGACGCACGCGCGATGGGTGCGGAGCTGACCACCGCGGTCGACACCCACATCCACGCCGACCACATCAGCGGCGTCCGCACGCTCGCGGACGAGTACGACGTCGAGGCGGTCATCCCCGACCCCGCGGAAGACCGCGGCGTCGACTACGATCGCGACTACGAGACGGTCAGCGACGGCGACGTGATCGAGGTCGGTGACGTCGACGTCGAGACGGTGTACACCCCCGGTCACACGTCCGGGATGACCTCGTACCTCGTCGACGACGCCGTCCTCTTCACGGGTGACGGCCTGTTCACCGAGAGCGTCGCTCGCCCCGACCTGGAGGAGGGCGACGAGGGCGCGCCCGACGCGGCGGCACAGCTCTACGAGACCCTCCAGAACCGCGTGCTCGCGCTCGACGACGACGTGCTCGTCGCCGGGGCGCACTTCAGCGACGCCGCCGACCCGCGTTCGGACGGGACCTTCGCCGCCACCGTCGGCGAGCTCGTCGAGGACATGCCCGCGCTCCGGATGGACGAGGACGAGTTCGTCGAGTTCATCCTCTCGGACATGCCGCCGCGGCCGGCCAACTACGTCGACATCATCGAGACGAACCTCGGCCAGCAGTCCGCCGACGACGAGGAGGCGTTCGAACTGGAGCTCGGGCCGAACAACTGTGCTGCGAGCCAGGACGCGATGACGAGCGACTGAATCGAGTAGTGTATGTACATGACACTACTTGGAAATAGTATGGTACAGGCGCTCTTTCCGAACGGAGTCGTCCAGTACGCGCTGGGTGGGATCCTCGTCGGGCTCGGCGTGGCGGTCATCTACCTCGCGACGGGCATCATCGCAGGAGCGAGCACGTTCCTCGAATCGACCTGGTCGTACGTCTCCGACCAGTCGCGGTTCAACCGTGCGAGCTACCTGGCGACGCGTGACTGGCGGATCGTGTTCACCCTGGGAATCGTCCTGGGGGCGGCGGTCTACGCCTTCGGCGTTGGCGACGGCGCGTGGACGACGGACGTCCAGTGGTGGCGACTGCTCGGCGGCGGCTTCCTCGTCGGCGTCGGCACGCGCGTCGGGAAGGGCTGTACGTCCGGGCATGGCGTCTGCGGCGTCGGGTCAGTCTCGAACACCTCGCTCGTGAACGTCGCGACGTTCCTCGCGGTCGCCATCGGAACGGCGCAGCTCGTGCAAGCGCTGGGGGTGTCCCCCTGATGGCGCACGCAGAGGCGCGCCATCCGTTGTTCATTCCGGTCGTCCTCGTCGGCGGGCTGATCTTCGGGTTCGGACTCGCACTGAGCGGGATGACGAAACCCGAGGTCGTCCTGAACTTCCTGCAGTTCGAGGACTTCGGCCTGCTGTTCGTCATGGGCGGCGGCGCACTCGTCACCGGACTGACGATGGCACTGGCCACGAAGTTCCTGACCGACGCCCCCCTGACGGGGAAACCGTACGGTCGCCGGCTGAAGTCGTTCGATCGGAACGTCCTCGTCGGCGGCGTCATCTTCGGCGCTGGCTGGGGCATTTCGGGCATCTGTCCGGGTGCCGCGTACGCCAGCCTCGGCATCGGGAACGTCCCCGTCCTGTGGGCGCTCGGCGGGATGTTCCTGGGTGCGTATGCCCAGGGCTACTGGCGCTCCAAGCGCGCTGACGACGCGACAAGCGTTGCGACCGCCGACTGAAACGGTCGAATCTCCCTCCCCCGTCACGGGTCTTCCTTCGAGCACCTCACAACGTCCGCGACCGGTGTCGCCTCGTCGTCGGTCCAGGTGGCTGGCTGGGCGGCCGTTCTCTGGAGGTTGTATTGTAAGTACGCAACAATTCTATTTTTGCAGACCGCCAAGTACGACGAGTCGTGACCGTCAATCGCCGAGTACCGAGCGCGCGCGAGCCTGAAACCTCCCATTCAGACCACCGATTTCCACCCCACAGCACCACGCTTAGCTATCCATAACTTATGCATACTCTCAGATTACTTATCCATGGACCCCATGGATATAGTATTGTACGCTATTCCCAAAACCATAAGTAGTCTAGTCTGATACTCACAGGTGCGCACAATACCATGAATTGCACACAACCGTTCGAGGTGAACGATGTTCGGGCTTGAAACCGTCAGTGGTCCCGTCGGGGCCTCCATGCTCATCGGTGTCGTCCTGCTGGAAGCGCTGGTCCTGTACGTCGGGTACGGCGCGCTCGAACAGTGGGTCGGTCCGACCATAACGAGGGCACTCAAGGGAGAGTGACGATGGAGGTACTCGGAGTCGCAGTCTCCCTGCTGGCGATGTTCGCCGGCTTCGGCGTCCTGATCGGCCTCCTGTTCGGATTCTTCGGGATGGGTGGCTCGTTCCTCGTCACGCCGGCACTGCTGGTCATGAACTACAAACCGGACGTGGCGGTCGCGTCGGGGCTGGCGTTCGTCTTCGGAACGTCGGTCATCGCGACGCTGAAACACCGCGACCTCGGGCAGGTCGACTACAAGCTCGGGGTGTTGATGATCGCCGGGACGACCGGCGGCATCGAAGTCGGGAAGATGGGCCTGCACTGGCTCCAGTCGATGGGGCTGGCAGACACCGTCGTCAGCGTCGCCTACGTGGCACTTCTCGGAGGCATCGGCGTCTTCATCACCTACAACGCCGTGAAGGACGACGGCGGTGGCGGGATGAGCCACGACGTCGAGGACGACGGCGAGATAGACGCCGACGACATCCCCGATATCGCGAAGACCATCCAGTCGTACCGTATCCCCCCGATGATGAAGCTCCGCGGTGGCGTGAGGGTCTCGCTGTGGATGATCCTCGTGGTCGCATTCGCGACGGGGCTACTCTCGGGACTGCTCGGCGTCGGCGGCGGCTTCATCCGCATGCCCGCGCTGTTCTACCTCATCGGCGTCCCGGTCCCCGTCGCGGTCGGGACCGACCTGTTCGAGATCGTCTTCTCTGGCGGTATCGGGAGCTTCCTGTACGCGATGGACGGCGCGGTCGACCTGACCATCGTCGTTCCGCTCCTGGCAGGCAGCGCCCTCGGGGCTCGGCTCGGCGCGGCCGCGACGAGTCTCGTCGACGAGGACGACATCAAGGTCTACTTCGGCGTCATGCTCCTGCTCGGCGCGATCGCGGTTGCCGTGCGAAAGATCGGCGGCGCGATCGACATGCCGGTGCTGGACGTCGTGGCACTCGTCATCATCCTCGGCGCAGCGCTACTCGTCAGCGGGGCCGTCGTCGTGAGCTCCGTCCGCGAACTGCGCACCGAGTCCGCCCCGTCGGTCCACCCGTCGGACTGACCGGAACTTCGGTCGTAATTTCTCGTTTCCGGCTCTACTTTTCCCGTGGATCGTCGACTCACCAGCTCTCGAGCCACTCGGACGAACGGAATAATTGTATGATATTGTGGCCAATCTGCACAGGACTTTTATTATTTGAGGCCCAAAATACCTAGAAAGATGGCTGAATCTATAAGCGAATATCTGCAGCAAGACATGGAATGCGAAGGACTGCTCGAATGCATCCACGGCATGAAGGACCTCGATAAGCAGTGCTTCGAGGAGCTGTCGAAGAGCAACAACGCTCTGACCATCGACGAGATCGCCGAGCGCGTCGACCGCGAGCGCTCCACGGCGTATCGGGCGGTCCAACGTTTGCTTCAGTCGGGGTTCATCCAGAAAGAACAGATCAACTACGACCAGGGTGGCTACTACCACGTCTATCGACCGACCAATCCCGACCGGATCGCCGACGACATGCAGCGCCTGCTCAACGACTGGTACGCCAACATGGGTCAACTCATCCAGGAGTTCCGCGACAAGTACGAGGCGATGGGTGAGGAGTCCGTCGCGGTAGAGCGGTAACCGGTCGCTTTTGCAGCGTTCGCTCACGATGGACGCGCAGAGTGCGTTCCGTATAGTTTAGAGCCCACGTCGGAAGTCCGACGGCGATACGAGGGGCAACGCGGCTCCCCCACCAATCCGAGTTCTCCGACGGCCCACCCCAGAGCATCCGCCCGGTCCGTGGCCGGTCCCATCCCGGGACGTTCGGCACTCGCACTGGCACACCTGTTCCTGGGAGCCACTGGGAAACACCGAGGCCATCGTCCCGTCAGTTCGGACGAATAGAGTCCGCTTCGCTCGCCTCCACGATCTCACTCGCGCGCCGAGTGGCCCTCGATCTCTCTCACGATCACACTGGGACGCCAGTCTGTCCGCTTCTCCTCGTCTCGTCCAGCGCCCTCTGCCCTCCCCGGGCGACCGGCTTCGCTCCGAAACGATGATTCCTCCGGCCCCAGTATTCGATATAGCAACAGCCGGTGTACGAATGATAGACGATACCGCAGACGACGACCGAGCGCCGCTCCGCTTCGTTCGCGACCACCGCGGCGATCTCGTCGCGAGAACGATCGAACTGCTCGCGTACGACACGCAGAATCCGCCCGGTCAGACCGACGCCGTCATGGAGGCCATCGAGTCGTGTCTCGACGACTGCGGCGTCGCGACGACGGAGTTCGCCGTCGACCCGGCGAAACCGAACGTCGTGGGAACGATTCCCGGCGAGCGAGAGGAGACGCTGATGCTGATGGGGCACCTCGACACCGTCCCGTTCGACGAGGACGAGTGGACGTTCGACCCGCTCGGCGAGCGCGACGGCGACCGCATCTACGGCCGCGGCGCGACGGACATGAAGGGTCCCACCGCCGCCATGGTGGAGGTCGCGCGTGCCTTCGCGGAGACAGACACCACGCCGCCGGTCACGCTGCAGTTCGCCTTCGTCAGCGACGAGGAAACGGGCGGTGACGCGGGGGTCCGGGCCATGCTCGAAGCGGACGCGCTCGACGCCGACGGCTGCGTCATCGGCGAGACCACCTGCGAGGGCGGTCGCCACGCCGTCACCGTCGCCGACAAGGGGAGCATCTGGCTCACGCTGGAGGCCACTGGCGAGGGCGCACACGGCTCCCGCCCGATGCTGGGAGAAAGCGCCGTTGATCGCCTGTACGACTGCATCCAGTACCTCCGACGGTCACTGACCAATCGAGAACTCGAACTCGACGAGGCCGTCGCGCCGATCATCGAGGAGTCTGTCGCTTACTACACGCAGGACCTCGGCGAGGCCGCGGCGCGCGAGTTGTTCACGCACCCCACCATAAATCTCGGCGTCTTCGAGGGCGGCGAGACCATCAACAGCGTCCCCGAGGCCGCGCGCGCGATGCTCGACGTACGCATCTCGCCGGGCGTCCACACCCCGTCCGTCCTCGCCGACATCCGTGACTGCATCGGCGAGTGCGAGGGAACCATCGTCGAGGACGTGAGTTGGTCCATCGGAACCTTCGTCGACGAGGACGACCCCGTCGTCACAGCGACGGCCGACGTCGCAGAATCCGTCACCGGCACGCACGTCTATCGTCGAAGTGCGACCGGGGGTGGCGACGCGAAGAACCTCCGGAACGCGGGGATTCCGACGATCGAGTTCGGCGTGGGAACGGACTCCGTCCACGCCGTCGACGAGTACACCACCGTCGATGCACTGGAAGCGAACGCGACCGTCTACGCCGAACTCCCGTGGGCGTTCGCCGACCGTCTTTGAACGGCGTCGTTCCTGACGGCCAAAAATAATAACATTCAAGAGGAGAACGTTGTTGTACCATGGG
>JARUKX010000051.1 GCA_029688825.1 Haloarculaceae archaeon H-GB1-1
GTTCAAATCCGGGAGGCGGCATTTCTGAAATTCTGTCCGACGAGCGAAGCGAGCCGTCAGAATCCAGAGTGCGACCGAGCGAATCTGGGGGCCTGGAGGTCACAGCGCTGAACAGGCCGCGTTCGCGATCGGTTCAACTCCGGAAGCGGTTCAGGAGGGCCGTCGGTCCTCGACCGTATTCGCCGACGGAATCTTTTTGCGACGGTCGCGAGACGTGCCGATCGTGACAGACGCACGGCAGTTCGCTGGCACGACCGTGGCGGTCGGGCTGGTCGCGCTGGCTCACGCGCTGTTGACGTGGCCGCGCAGAGCGACGCTGGCGTTCTTCGGCGTCGGTGCGCTGGTGGCGTTCGTCGCCGAAGCGGTCGTGATCGCGCTGGGGTGGCTGGACCACCACATCGGGCCGACGATGCTGGGGGTTCCGCTCTACGTGCTGTTCGGGTGGACGGGAACGGTCTATCTGGCGTTTCGGGTCGCCCTCCTCGTGGTGGACGGGTGGATGGCCGTGGTGCTCGCCGGCGTCCTCGCGACGGGATACGACGTGCTGGTCGACCACCGGGGCGTCGAGGAGGGTCACTGGACGTATACCGACGACCTGCCTGGCCCTCGTCGGCGGGGGGTGCCGTGGTGGAACTACGCGGGGTGGTTCGTGATCAGTTGCACGACGGCGGCGGTGGCGCTTCCGCTCCTGTAGACGGGTGTCGGTTGGCGAGGGCAGTCGTTCACGCCCGCCGGGTCGAGTAGTCGAGCGCGGGCACGCCGTGGTTCCGGATGACCAGCCCGGCGACGAGGTGGCCACCGACGACGGGTTCGCCGAACACTTCGTCCAGGGTGGTCCCGAGGCAACACAGGACGGTTACGAGGCCGCTGATGTCGAACCCGGAGAGGATGTCGGCCTTGCTCTCGGGAGAGAGGCGATTGGGAGTGACGTCTCGCTCCGGCCCGGAATCAGCCTGCTGTCTGACTCGACGTTCGAAGACGGTCGTCAGGAGGTCCCAGTCCCAGATGCACAGACTGCGGGCGGACAGCAGGAGCGACCCCGCTGGAATCGTGGTTCAGAGGCCATGCTAACCGGTCGTCCAGAAGGCGATGGCAGAGACGAGTGCGACTGCGCTGAAACACGGTGTCCGAGTGCGCTCTGGAGATAGCGGACGTACTCGACACGGGTGACCGCTTCGTCGACAGTGTCCGTGGGAGTAACTCACAAACCCAACGGAAAATCATCATGGGGGATAACCGCGCGACACGATGGCGATTGGTGGCCGTCTGGAATCGACCGGCGGGACTACTCCTCCGCTTCGAGCGGCCGAATCCCCGTCACCGACAGCAGCGACTGAACCATGGCCACTGCGGTCAGGAGCGCGCCGAGGCCCATCGTCGGTGCTGCGAGCATTCTGGCCGTCCGGTAGGGGAGTGCGAGGCGGCTGAACCCCATGATGAAGAAGCTCACGAGGACGAGTCCGAGGGCTGCCAGTGAAATCAGGACGAACGTTCGGCGTTTCATGAGATACCTGCGAGCGTTGCTGACCGAGCGTAGCGTGCGGCCCTACAAAAACACTCAGGTACGGAGCGAACCCAGCAAAGCGTTTAGGCCTGGGTATCGAATGGGTGGCATGGACGACATGGACCGGCGGGAAATGCCCGGTGTTCTGGTCGAGGAGTTCCTCGAACGGGAACAGGGAGTGCGGGCGTTACTCGACGAGCTGGAGGTACTGTCCCTCCAGGGCGACGACACGGAGGTCCGCGAGCGAATCCGGACGCTCGCGGAGACGAACCAGAGCATCTTCTTCACTGTCGCGTTCAGTCTCGCTGGCTCGAAGCAGTTCTTCGGCGACGTGGAGGCACAGCTCGGCGTCGGTTCCGCCGACCGCCTGCGCGACCTCTCGGAGGAGTACCCGGCGCTGGCCGAACCGTTCCACGTCGTCAGGACCGAGGAGGCGAACAACCGCCACAATCCGGTCACGGGGCTCGAAGCCACGACGACGTACCGCCGAGACGAGGAGGTTCCGCTGATCGAGTACACGCCACACTCGGGGTCGGTCGAACTGTTCACCGGTCAGGAATCGCCGGAGGAGCTCCTCGGATTCGCGACGTACCTCGTTCAGGCGACCACGGACGCCCTCGACGCGGCGCTGGAGAACGAGCAGACCGTCAATACCGACGAACTGAGCGGCCTCATCGACCGGCGCGAGGAACTGGAATCCGAACTCGGCCGCCTTCGCGATCAGATCGACGAACTCCGGCGTCGCCCGGTCAACAAGTGACGCCGCTCCGCAACTGTTTACACACCGAGGGTCGAATTCTTCATCGAGTTTCATGGTAGACCGACTGGCAAACCAGGTCGACAAGGAGGCACGCGACCTGGCGGTCTTGCGGGCCGTCGTCGCCGAGGGCCCGATCGGTATCGTTCGACTGTCCGACCGAACGGACCTTCCGGAACACAAGGTGCGGTACTCGCTCAGGATGCTGGAGAACGACGGCCTCGTCCAACCGACCCCCAGCGGTGCCGTGCCGGCAGACGACATCGAGGACCAGGTGGCAGCCATCGACGACGGGATCGATCGGCTGATCGACCGCATTCGGTCGATGCAAGACGTCTTGTAGTCGGCGCGGCCCGTTCTGACAGCCATGCACGCACTCGTCCCCGCAGCCGGACGCGGAACCAGACTTCGACCGCTGACCGACGAGCGACCGAAGGGGCTCGTCGAGGTGGCCGGGAAGCCGCTGTTGACCCACTGCTTCGAGACGCTGCTGGAACTGCCAGTCACGGAGCTGGTCGTCGTCGTCGGCTATCGGGCCGACCAGATCCGGGACGCCTACGGCGAGTCCTTCCGCGGGACGCCGATCACCTACGTCCACCAGCCGGACCAGCGCGGGCTGGGCGACGCCGTCCGACTCGCCGACCCCGCTATCGACGGCCCGTTCGTCCTCCTCAACGGCGATAACGTCGTCCGGGCGAACGTCGACGAGGCCGTCGCACGGCATCGGAACGCCGACGCCAGCGCGACCCTGCTCGTCGAGGATGTCTCCCGCGCGGAGGCGAAAACGACCGGGGTGTGCGTCACCGACGACGACGGGTCGGTGGTCCGCATCGTCGAGAAGCCCGACGACCCGCCGTCGACGCTCGCACTCACCGGCTGTCAGGTTCTCTCGCCGCCCATCTTCCACGCGTGCGAACTGATCCAGCCGTCCGCTCGCGACGAATACGAACTCAGCGACGCCCTCGACCTGCTCATCCGGGCGGGTCACACCGTCGAAACCGTCCGACTCGACGGCTGGCGCTGTAACGTCAATACCGACGCCGACCGTCGCTTCGCGTCTCGGAAGTTGAAACAGGAGTGACGAGCCGATGGCTCGTCGGTTGAAAGGGGTGGGGGATGGGGTGGGGTGGAAAGAGGGGGTATGGCACCAGGATGGTGCCAGTATCAGGGACGTAGGCGTCGATGGGCATAAATCCACCGGCCAAATTATCTTGGACGATAATTGGGGCGTTTTCGAGGGTTTGAGTGGTCTACGGACGATGACTACGGATGCAGTGCGTTCCTCCGCTTGATACTCGGCCACCGCGACAACGGTAGGTGTCACGTCGAGTCGGCGAGTGCGCTGGTCGCGGGTGCACGCTAGCCGAGTCGCTGGGCGTGTCGTTCCGATGCAGCGTGGTGAAGTACTCCGAGCGGTTTCGAACACCGTACTCCGGCAGACCGGCGTCCTCGGCGGTTGCCGTCTTACTCACAGACAAACACCTCCGGCTACAGGAACCGCAAGAATGCGACGGGGTGCGCTTCGGAACTGGTTGGGCCCGCCCGGATTGTGAACCTCGCCGAGACAGTCCGGGCCTGCGACTCGCTTCGCTCGTCGTTCCGGGCTGTGACTCGTCTGGTTCAAATCCGTGCGCTTTCAGTTGCCGTCGCTCACGGTTGTGTTCGCGACGACAACATGGGCCCGCCCGGATTTGAACCAGGGACGAAGCGGTTATGAGCCGCTCTCTCTAACCAGACTGAGATACAGGCCCGACATCCCGTGATTTTGGACGGTCCCTCTTTAGCCTACCGGGTCACCGCAATGGGGGAGTGGTCACTCCTCCTCTGCCCCGGCGACGTACTCGGTGACGTTGCCGAGGTTCATCGCGAGGGCGAGCAGGACGGCGATGACGAAGACGATGAGCGACGAGCGGCAGGAACCCGGGGGTGACGCCGAGCAGCGACCGGAAGTAGATGAGCAGCGCGATGCCGAGGACTACCACGGGCACCACCATCGGGAACGTCGACGTCGCCGTGCAGGGCCAGGAACATCCCGTCGAGCGCGGCGACGCTGCCGGACTGACCGTCCCCGCCGACCGGCCGGTCGTCTTCGACTGACCCTCACTCGCGCTGCGCCCGGACGAGCGCGGCCAGGTCGTCGTAGAAGCCGTCGCGGTACTTCGACGCGTCGTCGATGGTCGGTCGCGCGTTCGTCTCGTTGACCACCGCTCGGTCGTCGGTGACGAGCAGGTCGACGCCAAGGAACGGGATGTCGAGCACGGCAGCGGTCCGCTCCGCCAACGTCCGCAGCGAATCGGGGAGGTCCACAGCGGTGGCCTCCGCGCCGCGATGGACGTTGTGCTTCCACTGGCCAGCAGCGAGCGCGGCGTCGGGAAGTCGCCGCTCGACGGCACCGACGTACTCGCCGTCGACGACCATGGCGCGGTAGTCGCGAGCGTCGGGGAGGAACTCCTGGACGAGAAACGAGCGGTCGCCCGTCGCGCGGTAGTCGTGGACGAGGTCGAGGTAGTCGACGAGTCCGAGGAACGAATCGAGGTCGTGGGCCTTCGCAACGCCGACGCCGCGCGTCGTCGAGTTCGGCTTGACCACCACGGGCGGGTCGAAGCGCTCGAACGCGTCGACGAGGGCGTCCTGGTCGACCGGGTTCGAGACGACGATGGTGTTCGGGACCGCCACGTCCGCGGTCCCGAGTGCCGCGAGCACGTGGCCCTTGTTCCGCGATGTCAGCACGGCATCGCGGTCGTTGACCCACGGCACGTCGAGCAGCGCGTCGGCCACGCCGCCCTCCATCATCCGTGGCGGAAAGACGAACCCGACGTCGACGTCCCACTCCGGCGGCTGGGTCAGATCGAGCGTGCGCTCGCGCGTTCGAACGTGCGTGACCTCGATGCCGCGCTCGGCGAGCGGGTCGGCCATCCTGGCCAGCGTTTCGGCGTTCGTTGCGACCCCCAGTCGGAGCATGGTCGCGACGTTGGCGCGACGAGAGAAAAGCGTTCGCCAGTCGGTGAGTCGTCGTGACCGGGACGTGGCGAGCGACGCCGTCGCTCACTGGGGAGAACGCGAAAGGAGAGTGGCGTTACGCGACCAGCAGCTCTTCGCCGCGTTCGACCTTGATGCGGCACGGCGGCGTGATCTTGTTGTACGCGCGGCGGAACGCCTCCTTGACGGCGTCGGCCTGGTCGACGGTACAGTAGGCCGTGAACAGGCGCTCGTTGGCTCCGATACGTGCGGCGGTCCCGACGATCTTCCCGAAGGACTGTCGCATCCCGTCGGAGACACGGTCTGCACCCGCACCGGTCGCCTGCTTGTTCTCTCGGATGACCTGGTGGGGGAACTTCCGGAGGACCATCTTGTAGTTGCCCTCGCCGAGTTCCTTGATCAGGTGACGGTTCGCGGACAGGCGGGAAGCCTCCATCGAGCCGTGACGGAGCTGGACGGCTTCCTCGACGAGCAGCGAGATCTGGACCGGGTAGTCGTCGGGGTCGGCGTCCTTGTTGCCCATCTGGTGCTGTGCGATCTTCGAGCCGGGAATGCCCGTGATGTACTCGCGTCGGGTGTACGAGGGCTTGTCGATGTCCCGGTACATCGAGGCTGGTTTGTCCGACATGGGTACTCTTAGCCGATACGAAGCCAAGCGCCCAAATAAACCCGTCGAAGCCGCGACGAATCCGTGATAGAGAGGCACAGACGCGTTCGACGAGCAGCGAGTCTCGCACGGGGACGAACAGCGGTGACGTGGATGTCACTGCCTTGCTTTTGTGCCTTGCGCGCAATCATACGGCCATGAACATGCTCGTCGACGGCGAGTGGCGGACGGACGCCTTTCAGGGGACGAACGAGGACGGCGAGTTCGAACGACAGGAGACCGTCTTCCGCGACGCCATCGAGGACGACCCGGACGCTCGCTTCCGTCCCGAAGCGGGACGGTACCATCTGTACGTCTCGTACGCCTGCCCGTGGGCGCACCGGGCGCTGCTCGTCCGCAAATTGAAGGGACTGGAGGACGCGATCAGCGTCGACGTCGTCGACCCCTTCCGCGCCGACGACGGCTGGCAGTTCACGCCGGAGAAGGACGGCTGCACGCCGGACACGGTGAAGGGGGTCGACTACCTCCGAGAGGTCTACCAGCGAGCCGACTCCGAGTTCACCGGCCGCGTCACGGTCCCCGTCCTCTGGGACAAGCGGGAGGAGACCATCGTCAACAACGAATCCGCCGAAATCATCCGGATGCTCGATACGGCGATGGACGGCGTCGCCGAGCGCGACGTCGACCTCTATCCGGAGGGGTACAGAGAGGACGTCGACCGCCTCATCGAGGACATCTACGAACCGATCAACAACGGCGTCTACCGGACCGGCTTCGCGAACACGCAGGAGGCGTACGACCGTGCCGTCGCCGAACTGTTCGACGCGCTGGACCACTACGACGAGGTGCTCGCCGACCAGCGGTACCTCGCCGGCGACAGACTCACCGAGGCCGACGTCTGCATGTTCACGACGCTGGTCCGGTTCGACCAGGTCTACCACACTCACTTCATGTGCAACCGGCGGCTCGTTCGGGAGTACGACAACCTCTGGCCGTACCTCCGTGACCTGTACCAGCTACCCGGCGTCGCCGAGACCGTGGACATGAGCCACATCAAGGAACACTACTACACGACCCATCCGGACGTGAGCCCGAAGCGCATCGTCCCGGTCGGCCCGGACCTCGACTTCGACGCCCCACACGACCGCGACGAACTCCCCGGTAGTCCACCCGACGCACTGTTCGAACAGTGACCGGACCTGTTGGCGTTCGATAATTCTTCCGGTTATCCCATTATTTAAGGTTTCTGGCCGGCGATACGAACTGGATGCCAGGGATAGACAGGGGAATCCCGGGGGACCAGCGTGCGGTAGGGCCAGTCATCGGCGTCGTCCTACTCGTCGCCATCGTGACCGTACTCGCCGCCGCAGTGGGTGCGTTCGTGACGGGTTTCGGGGACGAGACGAAGGACCCGGCGCCGCAGTTCGCCACGAGCGTGGAGTACAACCGCTCGCCCGCCGTCGGGGGACAGATTCTCGAAATCACACACGCCAGCGGCGATCGACTAGCTACAGCGGACGCACACCTCGTCGTGACGGGGGCCGCCAGCGTCTCGAAATCGAATCCGAACGACCGTCGCGCGGTGGCGCTCGAACCGTCGGCGAGCGTCGAGTCACAGGTTGGAACGCATCTCACCGCGAGCGAGACCATCAGGATCGACGAGACCGCGTTCGAAGAACGAGCGACGGGGTCGCCGATCGGCCCGAATCGCTATCTCGACCTGAGCGATGCGGTGGTCCGGCTCGTGTGGCACCCGGGATCGGAACAGAGCCGCACGATACTGAAGTGGGAGCACGAGGCCTAGATATCGCCGGTTCCGTACGAGCGACCGCTGACCTCGCGTGGTTCGAGCAGGTACATCTCCATGGCGCTGTCCTCCGGTGGCTGACCCCAGATCGAGCCGTCGAGCGGGAACTCGGCGTTCTGCTGGAGGGTGCCGAACGCCGCGCGCTGGTGCTCGTCGGGGACCTTTTTGATCGTGCCGCGGGCGAGGACGCTCTCCACGGAGTGGTTCGGGTTGGTATCGTAGACGACGAGCACGACCTCCGGGTTGTCCTCGATGAACGCCATCTTCCGGCCGGTGTCGGCCTTGCTGAACTGGAAGACGATCCACGCCCCGTCGTACCCGAAGGAGACGGGGATGGCGTACGGTTCGTCGTCGCTCGCGAACGCCAGCACGCCGTCGCTCTCTCGTCGCAGGATCTCCTCGATCTCGGAATCGTCGAACTGTTGCATCGTCTCTACATGTCGATAAGTATCTGGAGAGAATAAAGGCGGGCGTACGTTTTCAGCCACTGGGAATTTCGACTCAGAAGCTCTCTTCGAGGAACGCGAGGACGGCTTCAACGCCCTGGAACCCGTCGGCGAGTCGTCCCACCTCCTCGCCGTTCTCGAAGGCGACGAGGGCCGGCACGCTGGTGATCTGGAAGCGGTCGACCAGCGGCGGGTCGTCGCGGGGGTTGCAGACCGCGACGGTGACCTCTGTCTCCCGCGCGACGTTCCCGAGCACGGGTTCCATGGCTGCACAGGCGCTGCAGCCCTCGGTGTAGAACTCCACGAGCACGCGGTCCTCGGCTTCCAGAAGGTCGTCGAGCGCGGCCTCGTCGTCGAGCGAACGCGGTCGGCGCGTCGCTGCATCGTCGGTGGTCATGGTGGGTGGTACGGGCTCCTCGCACTTGACCCCGCTGCCCGGCCGTCGACGCTCACTGGATCTGATTGCCGATGACGGCGGTGACGGCCCCGACGAGTCCGGTCGGGAGGCCGGCGATGGCCACCGGAGCCAGCAGCGACCCGGGGTCGAGCTGGAGGGCAGCGCTGCTCGACGTCCCACTGCCGCCGCTGGCGTCGAGCGCGACGAACAGCAGGGGTACCGACAGGAACAGCATGATGTAGAACCCGACGAACGAGCCCAATCCGCCCGCTATCACGGCCTCCGTCGGTTCCCAGACGACCGACCCGGCGATGAGCCCCGTGACCATGGCGACGAGCGGCCCGAGGAAGAAGACGATGATGAGACTCAGGAACGCGACGATGGCCGCGAACAGCTGCCCGACCGTCTGTGCGGTCGCCGATCCATCGGCCGCGAACGCTCCCAGCGCGAAGTCCGTCGTCACGTAGCCGGTCAGCCCGAGGCCGATTCCCACCACGGCGAACACCGCGAGCGTCCAGCCAGCCAGTTCGAACGGGCGCGTATCCATACCAGAATCACGAGGGAAGAAGGGCTTAAACCTGTCTTGTCAATCTGACAATTGGTGGCCGACGAGCGTCTGACATTCGGTAAACAATGACGTGGGTTGGGTTCCTACTGCGGGCATGGAAGATGAGGCATGGCGCTCTGTGGACGTGATCAAAGACAAGAAGGGCGAACCCCACGTCCTTCAGCAGAAGGTAAAGGTCTACACGGCGGGCGTGACAGAGGAATCGTCGGGGTACACGCGTCCGATGACGGCACATCGACTCGTTCCGCTGACCGACGTGACGAAGTAGCCACTCGCCCGACGGCTACCCCGCCGACGTCGACGTCGAGACGACTCCATAGACGGGGACATACACCTTTTTGCTGGCCGAGCGGCACTCCCCCACAATGACCGGCGACCCGTTGTACGTTGGTGTTGACTGGTGTTCGGGGTCGTGGCTCGCCGTCGCATTCGACGGCGCTGGATTCGATCACGCCGCCGTGTTCGCCGAGATCGGTGAGCTGTGGGCGCGCTACGAGGAGACCGCCGAGCGAGTCCTCATCGACGTTCCCATCGGACTCGTGGAATCGGGCGACGCCGGACGCGAGTGCGACGCCCGCGCCCGCGAGGTCCTCGGGTCGCGCAGCGCGTCGATCTTCACGCCACCGGTCCGCGAGGCGACGCGCAAGCGGCGCTACCGGACAGCAAAGCGGGTCAACGAGCGCAAGACGGGACAGGGAATCTCGAAGCAGGCGTTCGCCATCAGCGACGGCATCGCGGCCGTCGATAGACTGCTCCAGACCGTCCCCGAAACCCGACACGTCTTCGCAGAATCCCATCCCGAGGTCTGCTTTCGCGCACTCGCGGGCGACCCGCTGTCGTACTCGAAGCGGACCGCAGGCGGCTATGCGGAGCGCATGGCGACGCTCGCGTCGTTCGACCCCGACGCCGCGCCGACGGTCCAGCGGGTCGCCGAGGCCACCGGCGGGCACGACGTCACCGTCGACGACGTGCTCGACGCCGTCGTTCTCGCGTTCACCGCTCGACCCGGTCCGGGCGACCTCCGAACGCTCCCCAGGGATCCGGAGGTCGACGCAGCGGGGCTTCCGATGCAGATCGTCTACCGGGCCGACGCGGCCCTCTGACGCTCAGACCGTGCTGTCTCCGAGCACGAACTGGACGAACCCAGCGGCGATCACGATGCCGGCCGAAACGAGTCCGTTCAGGGGGCCGTACGCGAGGGGATAGACCGTCACTCCGAGATACGTCGCGCCACCGGCCAGAAGCACGAGCACGGCCAGCCCGAGGTTCAGTTTCGAAGCCACGGTCGGTCGCTGGAACAGGTGGCTGCAAAAAGCCGTCGCTGTGGCGTTCCTTCGGACTATCGACGACGAGCGCCGTCGCTCACGGGGTAGAAACAGTCGAAAAACGATACGTCGTGTCGAATCGAATTACAGGCGGGTGACGTTGGTCGCGCGCGGACCCTTGTCAGCCTCTTCGATGTCGAATTCTAGTTCCTGTCCTTCCTCAAGGTCCGGGCCGCCAACGTCTTCCATGTGGAAGAAAACGTCCTCGTCCGCATCCTCAGTCTCGATGAAACCGTAACCGCCTGTGTCGTTGAAGAAATCAACGGTACCAGTTGCCATTGCCTTTGAACAAAGCCGCCCCGACGGCATAATCCTTGTGCGAGACGAGCTAACACGGGCACAGAGCCGACGGCGTCGCTCGGACGACGCCGAAATTCGCCACCCGGTGTGCACTTCACCTCTCTTCGGGTGCGACGGCGTAGTACGCGTTCGTGCGCATCACTCCCACGACGAGTCTGTCGAGTCCGTGCGAGAACAGCCCGTAGGAGATGAAGAAGACGACGACCCAGACGACGTCCCACGCCGGGAACGGGGTCGACCCGCCGACCAGGCCCACGAGGAAGCGATTGACCGACAGAAAGCTGGGGACGAACTGCTCGTACGTCGCGGCGGCGAACAGGACGCCGCCGAGCGCCTGGACGAAGTTCCAGCGGAACCGGAGCGTGTCCGGTCGCCGGTCGTCGAGGAACGTCGCCAGTTCGCTCTCGCTGTCGAACTCGTAGGTCGTGAGGGGCCGATTCGTCGTCGCCAGCGAGACGAGCGTCACGCCGACGACGAACCAGACGAACAGCCGGAGACCGGTCCGGAGTGGTTCGGGGGCCAGCCCCGGCAGAACGGGTGTTAGTCCCTCGACGAACACCGGCGTGGCGAGTTCGACGAGGTGGTAGAACAGTACCAGCCCAACCAGCGATTCGATCGCCCCGACTTCCGGGTAGCGGAGCAGATACGTCCCATCGTCTTCGCTGACCGCCATGTCGTGACCGTCCGCACGAACCGTCTTGATTGTTGGCCTCGCGAACCGAACCCGATTTCCCGCCACTGCTCGAAGCCGACGCCATGACGCGAGAGGACGAAGCACTTGCCGAGCGGGTGGCGACGACGCCCCACGAGGAACTGCCCGCGGCGGACGTGGAAGCGATGACGCGGTTCGTCTCGAAGGTCGACGCGACGCTCGACGACGACGCGCACGCGGCCGCCGAGCGATTGGCGACGTTCTGGCAGGCCTACCTCGACGCCGGCGTCGCCGAGGCGGTCGGTGGCGACCTCCCGAGTGCCGCGACGCCGTCCGAGCGCGCCGAGCAGGCGCTCACCCACGACGTCGTCGGCATCGACCTCTATCAGTCGCTCACGCGGCTGTACGACGAACTCGACGCCACCTCGGACTCGCTCACTGGCTGGGCCGAGCGCGTGCTGGACCTGACCGTGGCCCACGAGGAGCACCTCGTCGACCACCAGCGGTGAGCCGGTCTCGACGAGGGGGCGGTCAGAACACGCTGTCGGCCGTCGCCGCCCCGACGACGCTGAAGATGGCACCGATTGCGATGGCCTTGACCGTCGTCGCCATCGTCGCCTCGAACGCGTCCGGCGCGTCGAGCAGGAACGTCAGCGTCGCCACCGCTCCGTAGGCGACGACGAGCAGCGAGAGGTATCGCGCGGGGACGCCGCCCACGTCCTCCTCGCGCTTCGTGTTGCGGTCCTCGGCCTGGAACAGCGCGCCGTAGCCGATGCCGAGCGTCAGCGCGACCACCAGTCCCGTCTGGACCCAGCTCATCGACGACGCGAGCGTCCACACCTCCTCGGTGACGACGAACGGCGCGGACAGCAGGACGCCTCCCACGACCTGCTGGGCCACGTCGTCGATTCCGAAGCGTCTGCCGAACATCCGCTACGGGGTGGGCTGGCCCTCGTCGCCGAGGACGGCCGCGCGGTCCAGCGGCGGCTCGAACACACCCCGCTCGGTCACGACGTAGTCGACCAGCTCCATCGGCGTCGCGTCGAATGCAGGATTGTACACGTCGACGTCCGTGGGCGCGTTCTGCGAGCCGTATATCTCCCGCAGCTCCGCGGGGTCGCGGCGCTCGATCTCCACCTCGTCGGCGGTCGAGTCCGGGTCGATGGTCGACGTCGGCGCGGCGACGACGAACGGCACGTCGTGTCGGTCGGCGACGACGGCGTGCTTGTACGTCCCGATCTTGTTGAAGACGACGCCCTGCTCGCCGAACGCCTCGCCGCCGTCGAGGACGATGCGGTCCGCGCCGACGACGACCGCGTCGACGCGTCCCTCCTGCATGCACAGGCCGCTGGCGTTGTCCGGAATCAGCGTCGTCTCGACGTCGTGTTCCAGCAGTTCGGTGGTGGTGATGCGCGAGCCCTGATTCAACGGTCGCGTCTCGTTCGCGATCACGTCGACCGACGAACCAGCCTCGTGGGCCGAGTAGACGACGCCCAGTGCGGTCCCCCAGTCGACGGTCGCGAGCGCACCCGCGTTGCAATGTGTCATCACCGTCTGGCCGTCTTCGAGCAGCGTCGCGCCGTGCTCGCCGATGGCCCGGTTCCGCGCGACGTCTTCGTCGGCGATCGCCTTCGCCCGCTCCAGCGTCGCGTCGCGTGCCGCAGCAATCGTCTCTGCCTCGTCGAGTTCGTCGAGGACGACCTCGACCTCGCGCGCGAGGTTCACCGCTGTCGGGCGCGCCTCGGCCACCCGCTCTGCGTCGTCGCGGACCGCCGTCGCGAACTCGTCGTACGACGCCGCGTCGTTCCGGCGCGCCGCCAGCGCGACGCCGTACGCCCCCGCCGCCCCGAGTGCGGGCGCGCCGCGCACGCGAAGCACCTCGATACTCTCGACGAGGTCGGCGACCGTCTCGGCGTGGTAGGTCGTGTACTCCGCCGGCAACAGGGTCTGGTCGACCATCGCCACGCAGTCCCGGTCGTCGTCCCACACGATTGTACGCATACCCGCAGACTCGGGTCCTGGGGGGTTAAATCGCCGTGTTCACTCGGCTTCGCCGGACCGTCCCCGCGCCCGGGCTAACCGTGCCTGTCGTCCGTCACGTCCCTGTCATCGGCCAGCAGGTAGCCACCGAAGGCGGGTAACCAGACGATAAGCGGATAGACGACCCACCGTTCGATTCCGCCGGGACCGAGCGGTTCGAGCGGACTGGGACCTCCGACGACCAATCCGTAGACGAAGACGCTGATGAGGACGAACAGGGAGATGCCGCCGAAGAGGCCACAGAGGAACGAGAACGGTCTGGAGACGACGCGAGCAGACAGGACGACGGTGATACCACCGGAAACGAACGTCAGCATTGCGAACAGTCCGTGCCAGGGTGTCACGTTCCCAGGGAAGACGCCGACGCCGAACGCACCGACTCCGAACACGGCCAGCGCGAGCGGGAATCCGCGGCTGTCTCTGCTGCGGTACACGAAGTAGGCAGCGAGGACGACCAGCGCCCCCGTGACGAGCATCGTCGCGTTGAAGATCGTCGCGGACGGTTCGTGGATGATCGGGTTCGGCGGGCGAGTCGAACCCAGGTCGCTGATGTCCTGTCGCGTCGAGTAGTCGGGATAGAGGACCTCGGCCGTGATGATTCCCATCAAGCCGACGAACCCCGCTAGGGTCAGCCCGAAGCCCGCAATCGACGGCTCCGAGAACCCGAGTCGAGAGGGGAGGCCGTCACTGTCGTTCATCGGCAGCCTCCAGGTCTCCCAAGGGTCTGATACCTTCCACCGGCGTCGCTCTCAAGCTGGCGCGCATTCCGTCCGTATCTAGTGGCCCGTTACTGACAGTCGTTGGGGACGTCCGACACCGAGTGACGGCGACAGACCAGTCCACGGTGTCGGACACAGACGGATTCGGGAGAACTGCGGAAGGATTGCAGATCGGTCGTCCCCCTCCTCCCGGATGGAGGGATATACCTTCGGTGCGTCATGAGAGTGTATGACCGGTACCGGCCCCGATAGCGAGCGCATCTCTCCCCAGCAGCAGTTGACGGTGGACTACATGCGGATGGCTGGCCGCCGGAGCAACGTCCACGGCCTCGTCGAGATCGACGTCACCGACGCCAGAGAGCGCATCCGGTCCATCGAAGACGAGACCGGAACGAAGCTCTCCTTCACGGCCTTCGTCGTCTCCTGTCTGGCCGCCACCGTCGCGGAGCAGCCTCACGTTCACCGGTACCGCGATTGGCGCGGCCGACTCCACGAACCCGAGACCGTCGACGTGAACGTGCTCGTCGAACGGGAGGTCGACGGCGAACGAATCGGCGCTCCGCACGTCCTTCGAGAGGCCAACCGACGGACGGTGCGGTCGATTCACGACGAAATCCGCCGCGTCGAAGCGGGCACGACGAGCCACTCAGAGACCAGGCTCGCGGAACTCTTCGGCCGTCTTCCCGGCGTTCTGCGCCGACAACTCTGGCGGCTCCCCCAGTGGCTTCCCAGACAGTGGACGCGCCTCGCCGGTAGCGTCGCAGTCACCGCCGTCGGGATGTTCGGCACCGGTCAGGGCTGGGCCATCAGCCCCACGAACTACACCCTCCAACTCGCTGTCGGCGGCATCGGAACCAAACCACGCCTGATCGACGGTGACCTCCGTTCTCGTGAGTTCCTGAGCCTCACCGTCACCTTCGACCACGACGTCGTCGACGGAGCGCCAGCCGCACGGTTCGTCCAACGCCTCGGGGAACGGCTGGAAGCAGGGTACGGCCTCGACGTCCCCGCTAACACGTGATATCGCACGCCTCGTCCAGCGACTTCGGACGGCAGAGTACTACTTACAGGGTGTCCTCTTCAGGTGGAGTCCTCCCGGAGACAGACGACTACAGCGTTGCTGGTTCAGAGAAACCGCCCGAGGAAGGTCTCGAATAGAATGAAAAAGACCGGCAGTAGGATCGACGAAACGAGTCGGACGATGATGCCGATGGAGAGGGGATAGAGGCTCACCTGTGCGTACTCGTTGAACTCGTCTCGGAGCCGCTGGATTTCGAGGCGCTTTGCCACCTCGTCCATCGTTGCCGCCTGGTCGGATGGTCTATCGCCGTCCGCAAGATCGTTCGCGTGGTTCTGCAACTGCCTGATCTTGGAACGGCGCTTCTCGAGCTCCGCTTCCCGGATTGCCTGCGCACGTTGATTCACGTAGGCTGTGGGGTAGATGAACGAGACGGCAATGACGACCACGTAGATGCCGACCGCCAGATAGACCAACGCACTGTATCCGCCTTCCGTTCCGAGAATGAATGCCAACGGGAGCGTCAGCGACCCCAGCGAGATCAGCATCGTCGTCCAGATCGCTAGATGCCCAACGTTGCTCAGTCCACCGAGTCCGTCCGGATGTAACGGATCGATCTCCATGTCTAGTCTCCCGACGGCACGGATTGCTCGAATCGCCGTTATCGCGCCGTGGAAGCCGATACCGGTGATGAGTCCCCACCAGCCTGTAAACAGAAGGTACACCCAGAACACGGGATCGCCGAGCCCGCCGACGCCGAGCGTTTCGAAATAGCCGATATTCAGGGCGACAATACCCACGACGAGGGCTGTCCAAGGAACGGTAAAGAGCCAGTACCGAGAACTGAAGACCTGCTTGTAGTGATCCGTGACCTGGTGTACTGCCTCGGGGTTCATCGCAAGCTCCACCGTTTGTTCGTCGAACCGAGGGAAGACGCGAACGTCCCAGTACCAGATGGCCGCCGGGCCCACCACCGGAACCATCATCGCGAGGAGTTGTGCGACTATAAACTGGCGGGGGAGACCACGGTACGTGAGAGCGAAGAAGATGCCGGTCAAAACCACTGGAACTACTCCCAGAGTGAGACAGCCGAGCAATAGCGGACGATCGACGAACTGGGTACAGGCGTAATCGATGAATCGAGAGATCCAGATGCGATCCGGAGAATCATCTCGGCGAGACATACTACGACGGGAGTGCACCGAGTGTCACCTTCAAATTGTCGTTCGAGCAGGGCTGGATTCGACTACACCGGACTCGTAGCTCCGTCCACTGCGTTCCGTTTCGTGAGCTCTCTGGTGGTCTCGCGGAACGTTCTGTCAGCGACGTCCCTCGCCGGTACTTCGACGGCACCTGGAACCAGATGCATCTTCCAGCGTCCTCGTTTCGAGCACTTCGAAGCCTTCACTGGTGATCGGATTCAGGAGTCGCGCTGCATGGGGTTTGGTTCAGATTCTGCCAGTCAGGATCGGTCGATACTGGCGGCAAATATATCGACTACTCTTCGGCGGACAAGAGTGTTCGTCGGCATTCGGGGCACACGTACGGGACCGGCGTGAGGATTTCGTCCGCCCGAATGCTACTAAGAAATCCGTCTTCGGGCGACTGTGAGACGATAGACAGTTCACCAAGGGCGTTGGTTCCGTGTAGCTCCATCTGCTCCAACGGTTCCTCACAATCCGGACAGACCCTCTCGGAGGACATAGCTGTCTAGAGTACGGTTCGACCGCCGAAAAACCACTCTGATTTCTTCCGTGGTTCGCTCTCGGGCTGCATCCGCTCCGATGGCGATCGAGACGACCGGTGACAGAGCGGCAGGTTCGACCGGCTCGGTCGCACACGAGGCACGTTCATTGCTGCACGCAACCGCTCGATTCTGCACCCCGATTTTCACCCATCGCCGTGGGCTCCACCGGCGTCTCCCAGTCGAGATCCGACAGTCACGACCCGTCGACGGCAGAGGGCTGTCCGTAGGAGCCGAACTTCTCTGCCACGGTGGCCATCTCCTCGCTGTCCAGTTCCACGGGGTCGCCGATGGAGCGTGCCTGGCAGTAGACTCGCGCGACGGACTCGACGGCGCGTGCGGTCTCGACCGCGTCCGCGGCGTCGGTCCCGGTGGCGACGAGGCCGTGGTTGGCGAGCAGACACGCCCCCGAATCGGCGCGTTCCATGGCTCCGACGGCGTTGTCGGCCAACTCGCGCGTGCCGTAGGTGGCGTAGTCGGCGACGGGGACGGTCTCGCCCGCGAACGCGACCATGTAGTGGACGGGCGGAAGCGGGTCGCCGAGGACGGCGAGCGTCGTCGCGTAGTCGGAGTGGGTGTGGACGACCGCGCCGGCGTCGAACGTCTCGTAGATGCCACAGTGCATCGGCGTCTCGCTGGAGGCTTCGAGCGACCCGAACTCGTGGTCGCCGGCGAGCGAGACGACGGGGACGTCCTCAGGGCCGATTTCGTCGTACGCGACGCCGGTGGGGGTGATGGCCACGCTGTCGCCGGCCCGGACGCTGAGGTTGCCGGTGCGGCCCGGCGTCAGGTCGGCGAGGGCGCTGCTGTGCTCGGCGACGGCTCGGCGTTCGGCTTCGAGCATGGCCCTGACTGGGGTGGGCGAGCCCTTGACTGTTGGCCAGGCGGTGGTGTGAAGCGGGTCAGAGGTGGATGGGCTCGCCAGCCACGGCGCTGTCGTAGACGGCGTCGATGACGGCCATGTTGGCCAGCGTCTCCGCGCGGTCGATGGGCGGCGCTCGACCGGCGTCGACCGCGTCGGCGAACGCTTCGACCTCCAGCCGATAGTAGTCCACGGGGTCGAACGTCTCCGTCACCGTCCGCCCGCCGACGCCGTACTCGATGGTCGTGGTCACGTCGGGGTCGACGTAGAACGCCGGTTCGATCCGCAGCCACCCGTCGGTCGTCCCGACGCGGACGTACTTCTGGAGGGTCGTGTCGAACCCGGAGGAGACGCGCGCGGTGGCACCGCCGGCGACTTCGAGAACGCCGGCCATCGACGTGTCCACGCCGCAGTCGCGGGTGTCCGTCGTCGTCGCGAACACTCGCTGGGGTTCGCCGAGGAACTGCCGGGCGGCGCTGATGGCGTAACAGCCGACGTCCATGACGCTGCCACCGTCGAGGTCCGGTTGCAACCGGATGTCCTGCTCGTCGTCGATGCGGAACGAGAAGTGGGCGTCGACGCTTCGAACCTCGCCGAGTTCGTTCCGGACGAGGTCCAGCGCCCGGTCCATCCGAGGGTCGAAGCGGTACATGAACGCCTCCATGACGGTCACGCCGCGCTCCTCGCAGTGGTCGAATACCGTGCGGGCCTCCGCGGCGTCGCTCGCGAGCGGCTTCTCACAGAGGACGGCGAGCCCGGCGTCGGCGGCTCGCTTCGTCCACTCGGCGTGCAGACCGTTGGGCAGTGGGTTGTACACCGCGTCGAGATCGCCGTCGGCGAGCAGGTCCTCGTAGCTTCCGTACGAACGTGGAATGTCGAGGTTCTCGGCGGCAGCGGCCGCTCGCTCGCCGTCACGGGACGCGATGGCCAGAACCTGGTGGTCGCTGGCCTGCATCGCGGGAATGACCGAGCCGGTACCGATGTGGGCAGTGGAGAGGACGCCGAAGTTCATACCTCGCTCCTCGCCCGGCCGGGAGAAAAACCCTCCTCACCCGCGCCGAGTCGACGCTACGGCAGGAACAGGTCTGCGACGTCGTACTCTTCTCCGCAGTCGTCGCAGACGTACGTCGTCCCGTTCGTCGTGCTGACGTGGCCGTCACATTCCGGACACACGGACCCGTCGATCATCGTTCGGTGTCTGCCAGCAATCACCAAAGCGCTTTGGGTTCGTCGCCGGCGACTCGACACCGGGATTTTTGCCTCCTGCAATCGGGACACCGATATGCGCCCTCCAGACGCCAGCGGATCGAGAGCGACGGCTCGGACGTCACCGGGTCGCCAGCACCCACGACCGGAGTCACGAACCACGCCACGGCGAGGGAGTCGGTGTCGCTGATGCCGTCGTTTCTCCAGCGCCTCGAAGACGGCTGGCACGTCGCTGTTCGACACCTCCCACTCGCGGTCATCCCACTCGTCGTGGCGCTGTTCGACACCGACAAGATCCGCGCTATCGCGGCATTCGACGGGACGCAGTTTGGCTTTCGGCTCGGCCTGCCCACCGAAATCGTCGACGTCTGGCAGTTCGTGAGCGTTCCCAACGACGGCGTCCACGTCGAACTCGGGACGCCCGGCGTCGAGCCGCCGCTCGCCTTCGCCCTCGTGCCCGTCTGGGTCGCCGTGAAGGCGGGACTGATGGCGGGCTACTTCGGCAGCATCCGGGATGTTCTGGGATTGGGGACGTACGACTTCGCCGCGAACGTCCGCAGCTACGTCGTGCCCTTCGCCGTGTACCTTCTCGCTCCGTACGTCGTTCTCGTTCCAGTGGCGGCCGTCGTACTCCGCGGAGGGACCAGTGCGATGGTTCCGCTCGTCATCGTTTTGCTCCTCGTCTTCACCGTCCTGGCGTACCTCCTGTGGGCGACCCCGTATCTCGTCGTCCTCCGCGATACCGGTCTGCTCGCCGCCGCGAAGCGCTCCTACGCGCTCGCGACAGGGGACGCCAGGTACGTCCGGTTCTCGCTGTACTTCGCCGTCCTCGTCCTCGTCACGTCAGCGGTCGCGACGGGGGTCGTCGTCAATCTCGGACTCGCCGGCGTCGTCATCGGCGTCGTCGGATTCGCGCCGTTCGGTCTCGCCTGCAACGTCATGGCGATGCGCTTCGTCGCCGACGTCGACCCACAGTCGCCGTCGTTCGACCCGTTCGAGGTGGCCGAGTCGCCGGGCTGAACTGGGCCGACCCAGCACTCAGAAATCGACGACCGTCCCGACGTCCTTCCGCTCCGCTGTCCGGTACAGGTGTTCGACCGCCGCCGCGTCGAGGACGGCCGAACCCGCGCTCTCGACGACCAGTATCTCGTCGTCCGACCGCCGGCCCGCTCGCCCCTCCAGCACGTCGGCGAACGGGACCATGTCGGCCTCGGTCAGTCCCGCCTCGATCACCTCGCCCACGTCGAGGACGTTCGCCATCGCGGTCGCGAACACCTGGTCGGCCAGCTCGAAGGTCCGCGCGTCGAGTTCGTGCATCTCTGGGGTGTAGGCTCCGATAGCGACGACGAGCGTTCCCGGTGCCAGCGCGTCGCCCGGGAACACCGGGTCGGTGGCCGTCGTCACGGTCACGACGACGGACGCGTCGGTGACTGCCTCCCGTGCCGAGTCGACAGCGCGGACCGTCGCGTCGAGTTCCGCGTCGAGGTCCGCTGCACATCGCTCTCGGGAGTCGCTGGGGGAGTAGACGGTAACGCTCCGAAGGTCGGTCGTCTCGGCGATGGCCCGCGTCTGCCAGCGAGCCTGCGTTCCGGCCCCGATCACCGCGAGGTCGACGGGTTCGACCGCCAGTTCCCGCGCCGCCAGCCCGCCGACGCAGGCCGTCTTCGCGTTCGTCAGCTCGGTGCCGTGGACGTACGCCGCGGGCTCGCCCGTCGCCGCGTCGGCCACCACGAGGTGGGCGTGCATCGTCGGCAGGCCCCGCTCGCGGTTCCCTTCGTGAACGCTCGCCAGTTTGATCACGAATCGCTCGTCGCCGTGGATATAGCCCGGCTGGACGAGGACGTTCCCCATGGGCTCCGACCCGTCGAGTCCGATACCGACGTCCATCGACGGTTGCGGCGGTCGCTCGACCTCGTTGCGTCCCTGTTTCCGGAAGGCCTCCGCGACGACCGGCAGGAGGTCGGGCAGTTCGAGCACCGACGCGACGTCGTCGCTCGTAATGATGCGCATACGCTGTCCACGGAGGCCAGGGAGATAACACTCCGGGCGACGCCGACGCTACGGAACTGAAAAATGAAGAATCGCTGTTTGAGAATCCGAGTTACTGTCGAACGACGTTGGTCGCGCGCGGACCTTTGTCAGCTTCTTCGATGTCGAATTCGATCTCCTGTCCTTCCTCAAGGTCCGGGCCGCCAACGTCTTCCATGTGGAAGAAAACGTCCTCGTCCGCGTCCTCAGTGTCGATAAAGCCGTAGCCGCCTGTGTCGTTGAAGAAATCAACGGTTCCAGTTGCCATTGCTTGTAGGTCGAGCAGCGAGACACGTATACCACTTGCGATGTCGGTATCGGGGGTGAGAATAGCCCCGCTGGGTCCGGAGGTCGCCACTCTGGGCCACTCGACGCCCGGAGTTTCGAAGGGTGTGGTACTCGTCTAGTCGTCGTTACCTCGTCCGCGATTCCACTCGCGCTTTGCCTCCTGCCACTCACGTTTCGCCTCGCGCCACTCGGGGTCTCCCTCCTTCTTCATCCGTTGCCACTCGCGCTTCTGTTCTTCCAACTCCGCTTTCATCTCCGTGTCCTCGTC
>JARUKX010000052.1 GCA_029688825.1 Haloarculaceae archaeon H-GB1-1
TCAACTATCAGGGGGATTTTTACCCCGACAACTTGGAACGAGCCGTAGGTTTACGGTGAAAATTCATGCATAACAACTCTGGCGAACGCGGTCATCTCTCGCGGCGAACCGTCCTGAAAGGTGCAAGCAGTCTTGGGGTCCTCGGGCTAGCTGGCTGCTCGCAAAACTCCTCCGGCGGCGACGGAAGTGGACAGAGCGGTGGGGGGAAGCTCAAGGTAGCACAGGCGAAGTCTCCCATCGAGTTCGACCCGATCGTCCTGAACGACGTTCCCTCCGACGAGATCGCGATGAACGTCTTCGCCTCGTTGTACGATTACGACGAATCGACCGGCATCGTCCCCGGCATCGCGAAGGAGATGCCCACCGTCGAGAAGGGCGCGCAGCGGTGGATCGTTCCCATCCGGTCGGACGCGAAGTTCCACAACGGCGATCCGGTCACCGCGGAGGACGTGAAGTACTCCTTCACGGCTCCCGTGAAGGAGGAGACGGAGAACGCGGGCGAATTCAACATGATCGACACGGTCTCCGTCGTCGACGAGGAGACCGTCCAGTTCGACCTGAAGTACCAGTTCGGCGCGTTCAAGCAGTACCTCCCGTGGTACGTCGTCCCGAAGTCGGTCCGCGAGGAGGACAAGAAGGCGTTCAATACGGAGAACCCCATCGGCGCAGGTCCGTTCAAGTTCGATAGCTGGACGGAGGGTGAGTTCGTGAAGATCACCCGCTGGGACGACTACTGGGGCGAGAACACGCCGAACCTCCAGGAAATCGAGTACGTCCCCGTCGAGGAGGCGACGACCCGGGTCACGACGCTGAAGTCCGGCGAGAACGACGTCGTCAAGAACGTCCCCCCGAAGTCCTGGGAGACGGTCAAGAACATGGAGAAGGCCAGCATCGAGTCGGTGCCCGGTGTCAGCTACTTCTACCTGGCGTTCAACTGCAAGCAGGGCCCGACCGCCGACCCGAAGGTTCGGGAGGCTATCGACTACGCGTTCTCGATGGACGACGCGGTCTCGAAGTTCGTCGAGCCGAGCGGCATCCGCCAGTACTCGCCGGTCCCGAGGTCGGTCGCCGAGGACTGGGGCTTCCCGCTCGACGAGTGGGAGGCGATCCCCCACGAAAAGGACGTCGACAAGGCGAAGTCCATGCTCGACGATAACTCGAAGGTCCCCGACGACTGGAAGGCGAAGATCATCGTCCCGCCGGACGAGAAGCGCGAGCAGATCGGCGTGTCGGTCGCGAACGGCATCAAAGAAGCGGGCTACCAGGCCTCCGTCCAGCGGCTGGACTGGGGTGCGTTCCTGGAGAAGTACATCACCGGCGACCCGAACGACTACCACATGTACACGCTGGGCTGGTCCGGCTCGCCGGACCCGGACACCTTCATGTACTTCCTGTTCGCCCAGGAGGCGTTCGAGTCGACCAACGGGTCCTTCTACAAGAACGACGCCGTCGACGAGAAGATCATGAACGCGCGGCAATCCAACTCCCAGGACGACCGCAAGCAGTGGTACACCGACGCCATCACCACCATCCTCGAGGATCGCGCGCACATCCCGTCCTACGCGCTCAAGAATAGCTGGGGCGTCAACGACAAGGTGAAAGACTTCCACGCTCACCCGGTCGATCAGTACAGCATCTTCAGCGGCTACAACAACGCCTCGGTCCAGTAATCGGACCGTCCGCCATCCGTTACACATGTTCACTCTTACCACGGTAGACGAACAAAGGCTAGTATGAGGTGATCGTACGTGGGAATTTACAGATACACCATCCGCCGACTGCTCCAGGCCATCCCCGTGCTCCTGGGTATCATCACCATCACGTTCCTGCTGTCGGACGCCATCCCGGGCGACCCCGTGCAGATCATGTTGGGCCCGTCGCCGAGTCAGGCGCAGATCGAGGCGATCCGCGCGAAGTACGGGCTGAATCAGCCGCTGTACGTGCGGTACGGTAACTACGTGTGGGGACTACTCCACGGTGACCTCGGCGAGAGCCTCTACTACCAGGTCCCGGTGTTACTCAAGATAAAGCAGCGGCTCCCCGCGACGTTGCTGCTGCTCATCTCCAGTTTCGCGTTCGCCATCGTGACCGCCATCCCGCTGGGGGTCATCTCCGCGAAGCGACGGAACAAGCCGACCGACCACATCTCGCGAGTCATCGCGCTCGTCGGCGTCAGCACGCCGTCGTTCTGGATCGGCCTGATGATGATCCTCATCTTCGTGTACCACCTCGGATGGTTCGAGTCCACGGGACTCGTCATCCCCTGGGAGGGTCCGGGGCCGCTGATCGCGCCCGGTAATCAGGCCGCCGCACTCGGTGCGTGGACCGACCACCTCGTGGAGTCGGCCCGGCACCTGTTGTTGCCGACCCTGTCGCTCGGGACGCTGCAGATGGCGGCCATCACTCGCATCGAGCGCTCGTCGATGCTGGAGGTCCTGAGCGAGGACTACGTGCAGCTCGCCCGCGCCTACGGCGTCAGCGAGCGGACCATCCTCCGGAAGCACGCGTTCCGTAACGCCCAGTTGCCGGTCATCACGCTGATCGGCCTGCAGATCACGGCGGCCATCGGCGGGGCCGTCCTCACGGAGACCGTCTTCGCGATCAACGGCATGGGAACGCTCATCGTGAATTCGATCTACAGACAGGACTTCCCGACCATCATGGGGACGACGTTCTTCTACGGGCTGGTGTTCGTCATCGGCGTCATCGTGACGGACATCTCCTACGCGTACGTCGACCCGCGAGTCACCTACGGGGAGGCTGAGTAACCATGGCGACCCAATCGGAATCCGACGACTTCCTCTCGGAGGGCTCCTCGAGCGCACAGGAGGCCGAGGAACCGGAGATAGAGGCACGCGTCGGCTGGCGGTACACCCTCTCGCAGGTCAAACGCGACGCGACGGCGATGGCCGGATTGTTCGTCGTCGGCCTCATGACCCTGATGGCGACGTTCTCGTTCGTCGACGCCGAGCTGTTCGCGTTCCTCGCGCAGTTCGAGACCTTCGCCAGCGTGGGCGTCGAGAAGTACTGGTTCGCGAAGCACTTCTGGGTCAGTCCCATCGCGGAGCCGCAGGGGTCGATCCAGCTGTTGCCGCCCGTCGGCATGGAGAACCAGTTCGGCGCGGGGACGTGGGCGCACCCGCTCGGGACCGACGACCGGGGCCGAGACATCCTCGTCCGGCTCGTCTACGGGTCGCGCATCGCCATCGAGGTCGGCTACATCTCGACGGCTATCGGCCTCGTCGGCGGCGTCCTCGTCGGCGCGATCGCAGGCTACTACGGCGGCTGGACGGACGACGTGCTGATGCGCGCCGCCGAGACGCTGTACGCCATCCCCTTCCTCGTGCTGGTGTTGGCGTTCATGGCCGCGTTCGGCCGCAGCCTGATGTTCGCGATGATAGGTGTCGGTGTCGCGTCGATTCCGACGTTCGCGCGGCTCATCCGCTCTCGCGTGGTGAGCGTCCGCGAGGAGGACTACGTCGAGGCCGCGGAGGCGGCGGGCGTCCGCGACCGCAACATCATCCTGAGACACGTCATCCCGAACAGCTTCGCGCCGGTGCTCGTGCAGGGGACGCTGCAGGTCGGCTACAGCATCCTCATCGTCGCCGGCCTGTCGTTCCTCGGGTTCGGCGTCCAGCCGCCCACGCCCTCGTGGGGGCAGATGCTCTCGACCTCGAAGGACTACATGCTCCAGAACGTCTGGTTCAGCATCTGGCCCGGCCTGGCCATCCTGATCACCGTCGTCGGCTTCAACGTCTTCGGCGACGGCCTGCGCGACGCACTCGACCCACGACTCAAGAACTGACCATGAGCGAACCACTACTCGAAGTCGAAGACCTGCGGACCCAGTTCTTCACCGAGGACGGGGTCGTCCGTGCGGTGGACGGCATCTCGTTTACGGTGAACGAAGGAGAGATCGTCGGCCTCGTGGGCGAATCGGGTGCCGGCAAGAGCGTCGCCGCCTCATCGATCATGCGACTGGTCGAACAGCCCGGCGAGATCGTCGGCGGCGAGATACGCTTCAAGGGCGAGACGATCTTCGGGCTCGAAGACGTCGAGCGCGACGGCGACGGCCCACCAGAGAAGGTCCCGCGGGACGACATGCTCTCGAACGCGGAGGTCCGGGAGCGAATCCGCGGCCGGGAGATCGCCATCATCTTCCAGGACCCGATGGAGAGCCTGAATCCCGTCTTCACGGTCGGGGGACAGCTCCGGGAGTTCATCGAGATCAACAGGGATCTCCCAGAGAACGAGGCCCGCGACCTGGCCGTCCACATGCTCCGGGAGGTCGGCATCCCCGAAGCGGAGGAGCGCTACGACGACTATCCCCACCAGTTCTCGGGCGGGATGCGCCAGCGCGTCCTCATCGCGATGGCGCTGGCGTGCGAGCCAAGCCTCATCATCGCCGACGAGCCGACGACCGCGCTGGACGTCACCGTCGAGGGCCAGATCCTCGACCTCGTCGACGACCTCCAGGGCAAGTACGACACGAGCTTCATCTGGGTGACCCACGACATGGGCGTCGTCGCCGAGATCTGCGACCGCGTGAACGTGATGTACCTCGGCGAGATCGTCGAGCAGGCCGACGTGGACAGCCTGTTCCACGACACCCAGCACCCCTACACGAAGGCGCTGCTGAACTCGATTCCCCGGCCCGACCAGTCGGTCGGCGAACTGAACCCCATCGCGGGCGTGATGCCCGAAGCCATCAATCCGCCGAGCGGCTGTCGGTTCCACACGCGCTGTCCGGAAGCGAGGGAGGTCTGCACCCGCACCCATCCCGGCTGTCGCGAGGTCGGTGACGGCGACGGCCCACACCGCGCCGCGTGTCTGAAACACGAGGGCGTGTTCAACGCAGGGTACGTCGAGAGCGAGTCCATCGAGAACAAGACGACCGGCGGCTTCGACGTCGGGCTGACCGAGGAGGGCGAGGCCGATGACTGAAGCCGTCGACGCCGAGACCGCCGACGAGGAACTCGCGACGAACGGCCACCCCGAGGACCCCGACTTCGGGGAGACGCTCCTGAGCGTCGACGGCCTGACGAAGTACTTCCAGAACGAGAGCGGCTTCCTCTCGTGGCTGAAGATCCGCCCCGACGGCGACGGCGCGCCCATCGAAGCCGACCGCGACTGGGTGAAGGCCGTCGACGACGTCAACTTCGAGATCAAGAAGGGCGAGACGCTGGGCCTCGTCGGCGAGTCCGGCTGCGGCAAGAGCACGCTCGCTCGCACCGTCCTCCACCTGCTCGACCCGACCGACGGCGAGATCTACTACAAGGGCCGCAATCTGGAGTCGCTCTCCAGCGAGGAGCTCCGCCGGGAACGTCGGGACATGCAGATGATCTTCCAGGACCCCCAGTCGTCGCTGGACCCGCGGATGAAGGTCGGTCCCATCGTCGAGGAGCCGATGAAGGCCCACGGAATGCTCGACGACGAACGTCGCGAGGACCGTGCGCGGGAACTGCTGGAGAAGGTCGGGCTGGACCCCCAGCACTACAACCGCTATCCCCACGCCTTCTCCGGCGGGCAGCGCCAGCGGGTCAACCTCGCCCGCGCGCTGTCGGTCAACCCCGACTTCATCGTCTGCGACGAGCCGACGAGCGCCCTCGACGCCTCCATCCAGGCGCAGGTGCTGAACACGATGAGTCGGCTGCAAGAGGAGTTCGGGCTGACCTACCTGTTCATCAGCCACGACCTCTCCGTCATCCGGCACATCAGCGACCGCGTCGCCGTCATGTACCTCGGTCAGCTCGTCGAGCTCGCCGAGACCGAGGAGCTGTACGAGAACTCCCAGCACCCCTATACGAAGGCGCTGCTGGGCTCGATTCCGGTGCCTGATCCGCGTGCCTCGGGCAGTCGCGGCCAGCTGGAGGGTGACGTCCCCAGCCCCATCGACCCGCCGAGTGGCTGTCGGTTCCGCACCCGCTGTCCAGAACTCATCGCCCCCGAGAACTACGACCTCACCGAGGCGGAGTGGCACAACGTCCGGGCGTTCATGCGCTCGGTCGACCGCCACGACTTCGACTTCGACGGCGAGGCCGACCTCCGCCGGGAGTTCTTCGGCAACGCCGAACCGACCGGCGAGGGGGGTCGCATCGTCGACCGCGCCATCGACCACCTCCTCGACGACGAGTGGGAGGATGCAGCCGAGCTACTGCTCGAGTCGTTCGCCGAGCAGAGCATCTGCGCGCTCGAAAAGCCCGCCTACGAGGTCGACGCCGAGAACGGTGACGGCCGCCACTACGCGGGCTGTCACCTTCACCAGGACCGCGACGTGGTCCACTGAGACCACATCGCCGTCGCACCGTTCCCAGCCGTCTCGGTCGGCCGCTGAGTGAGTAGCCCCAGCCTGCCCTCGTATCGGCTCTCGGTGCCACGTCGGTCGTGACGGGGGGCTGCTTTATTGTCAGCGGACGCGAATAGTGGGGCGGAATGAGTTCACAGCTCCACCCGCAAACCCTCGACGAGCTCCTCCACCGAGGACGGTATCTCTTCCCGACGGACGTCGTCGACGTCGTCGAACGGTTCCACGCCACCGAGGGACCGGGCGTTCCGCGGTCGGTCATCACCGCGTACGTCAGCGAGGTCCTCGGGCGACTGGGACGACGGGCACCGTACTCGGTCCAGCGGTTCGAGTCCCTCCTCGAACGTCGGGTCACGGACCTCGACATGTGGATTCCGAAGACGGTCTACGTCGTCGCGCCCGGTCGTGTGAGCGTCTACCCGCCCCGGTGGCACACTCGACTCACCGGCGTAACGGATCCAGCGGAGTACGTCGTGGTCATCGGGCGAGACCTGGCGGCTGCACGGGGCGCAGACGCGACCGAACCACTGCCACCCGTCCCGAGGCCACTGCTGGTCGACGCCATGATGGTCCTCGGCGGCGTCGACCGCCCGACGGCGGCTTCGCTCCTCCGGGACGCCCACCACGGGAGACGGATCCGCGTCGAACCAGTTCAGAACCCGAACGCGTACGTGTGGGTGACCGACCCCGACCTACGGAGACAGCCCGAGACGACCAAGACCGACGACGGCAGAGCGGTCTCGCCCACGGGGTGAGCAGCCGCTCGACACGCTGATTCCGTCCCCGAGAAAACTGCTCTCCGAAGGGTTGGCTCTGAAATAGTTCTGGCTGCTTCCCCCATCTTTGTCAAGAACTCTCTCCCCAACCAGCGAATAAAAAAGGGGCACGCAACCGGTTCGTGTGGATACCTCAAGCGAAAATCTCCGCATCATACTCGAACTCCACAATTACTATAGTATCCTAGGTGTCACACTTTCATTCATCCCCCATGACGGACGAATTACGTCGGCTTGCGCGTCGGCTGTCGCTCCCCTACTACGACGACGCCCTGCCAGCACACGATAGCTTTCACGCGAATCGCGTCCGCGACCTCGCGCTCAGATTGGCGACCGACTGCGAGCGCAGTGTCGATACGGACGTGCTCCTGGCTGCGGCCTGGCTACACGATATCGGTCGGCCGCTCGAACGCACAGGCGAGATCGACCACCACGACGAGTGGGCGGCAGCCGAAGCGGCGACGCTCCTCCGACGCGAATCGATTCCGGACGACCGGATCGAGGCCATCCAGCATTGTATTCGGACCCACAGCATTCGAGACGGTTCGCCGGACCCGGAGACCATCGAGGCGGAGCTCCTCTTCGACGCCGACAAGCTGGAGGCTGGTGGTGCGAGCGGCATCCTTCGGCTTGCCTGTATCGTCGGCGAGCGGTCGGGAACTGCGGGCGAGAAACGCGGCGTCATCGACGACATCTCGGCCTCGCGACTGGCGACGACGGAGCTTCCGGACGTCACGCATCTTCGGGCACAGGCGAGAAAGCGGCTGGACGAACTCTACACCGCGCCGGGTCGCCGCCTCGGCGAGACTCGACGCCGCTTCATGGAGGACTTCTTCGCTCGGTTTCGGTCCGAACTCGGGGCCGGAGCCGAGCAGCCGGCCGTCCAGAATCACTAGTCCGTTTCCGCTGGGGCCGCTACTCTCGCTCCCGCAGTCGAATCGTCGTCGACGCCGACGGACGTCTGTCATCGGTCGCGACGAACGCCGAGATCTCGTGTTCGCCGGCCTCGGCGAGTGGGTACTCGGTGACCTCGCCGGTCCGCTCGAAGCGGCCGTCCCACTCCCGCGTCTTCACCTTCCGCTCGCGCGAGGCGAACGCGAACTCTCCGCACTCTCGGCGGGTGTATGGTCGCTCGTCGCTGGCGGCGAGTTCGCCGTCGACCGCCCAGCCCCAGAGTCGCCGCCGGGGCGTCGTGACGGTCACCGGGACGGGAAGTCGATTCCGGAACGTGATGCGAATCGAGACGGTGTCGCCGCGCTCGTACTCCCGGGCGTCGGTCTCGACGTCGACTGCAATCGCTCTCCGGGCGAGGAACTGCGGGACGAAGCCGCCGAGCAAGTCCGCGACCGACCGGCTCGTGTCGTCCAGCCCGCTGCGGTCGCCGTCGTCGTGACGCTGACCGACCATCCTACCAGTCGACGGAGACCGTCCCGTCGCCGTGGGGGTCGGGAGCGATCTCATCGCCCGTCCGGCGGTCGATGACGTGGATGACGCCCCGCTCCTTCTTCGCCGGGCAGACGGTGGCGGCCTCGACGTTGTGATCGAGGTCCGCCTCGTCGATGAAGTACGTCTCGGGGGTGGCGAGGCCGGTCGCGATGTCCATGCTCCAGGTGTCGCTCACCTCGGCGCACTTGCCCGCGCCGAAGCACTTGTTCGCCTCGAAGACGATCTTGTAGGGCTTCTCGGCGACGGGCGGCGCGTCCGTCTCGCCCACGTCCATCGGGTCGATGGTTCCCTCGTCGCTCATACGCGGTTCTTCCGCCCCGTGGCCCCTTTCGTCTATCGCTCCGGCTCTCCGACGTGGATACGGTCGCCGTCCAGTTCGACGCGTCCTGCGTCGCGTCGGCCGTCCGCGTCGAGGATCGTGTAGACCCGCCGCTCGAACTCCTGCTCGCTCAGCTCGCCGGCGACGTACCGCCGTTTCAGTCGGTCGAGGTGTCGGTCGTGCCGCGCGCGTTCCGAGAGGACGACCTCGGCCACGCGGTCCGAGAGCGACAGGGCAGCGAGCATGGGGTTTCGCCGTTCGGCGGCCTCGGCGGCGTCCACGAGATGGGTTCGCGACGGGAGCGTCACGCTCCGCGCGACGCCGACGCCGGTCCCGAGTATCGACAGGACGAACACCAGCAGGAGCACGCTGAGCGAGGCGACGACCGGCAGGGCGAGCCCGAGGAGCAGGTCGAGGACCGGCCCGCCGGCCAGCAGGGTGGTCACGGTCACGAAGCCGACGTAGCCGACGACGACGACCGAGACGACGGCCGAGGCGACCATCCCGAACAGCGACATCCACAGCAGTCGGTTGATCTGGAGGGACATCCTATCCTGTTGGTCGGTGGCCGACGCTGTTGAAGGCTCGGATGCGGACGGGTGTCGTCGTGGGGTTCGACGGTGCGAGAAAACGGCGTCGGTGGTCGCTACTCGTGAATCTCGACGGATTCGATCTCGATGTCGTCTAGCGGTTCGTCGTTGCGGCCGGTCGGCGTCGAGCCGATGTCTTCGACCACGTCCATGCCGTCGATGACCTTCCCGAAGACGGCGTGCTTGTCGTCGAGGTGGGGCTGGGCGTCGAGCGTGATGAAGAACTGCGAGCCGTTCGTGTTCGGGCCGCGGTTGGCCATCGAGAGCACGCCCGCGGAGTCGTGGCGGAGGTCGGAGTCGAACTCGTCGTCGAAGGTGTAGCCGGGGCCGCCTCGGCCGGTCCCCTCGGGGTCGCCGGTCTGGATCATGAAGTCGTCGATGACGCGGTGGACGGGAACGCCGTTGTAGAGGGCGTCGCCGCGTGTCTCGCCGCTGTCCGGGTCCTCCCAGGTGGTCGTCTCAGGGGCCGGCTCGTCGTTCGCGGCGGGGTCGTGGGTCGCGAGGTTGACGAAGTTCTCGGCGGTCGTCGGGACCTTGTCGTCGTAGAGTTCGACTTCGATGTCGCCCTTCGTGGTGTGGATGGTGGCGGTCAGGTCGCTCATGGCTCTCTGGAAGAGGGGACCGGGGAAAACGCTGGTGGTTGGGGGCCTCCGCGGCGCTAGAACGCACGCAGGTCGTCGAGCACTCCGGCGGCGCTCCCGTCGGCGATGGTGTCGCGCGCCATCTCCAGACCCTCCTCGATGGTTTCGACGTCCTGGCGGGCGTAGATGCGCAGCGCGGCGTTCAGCGCGATGGCGTCGGCGAACTGGTCGTCACGCTCGCCCGCGACGACCTCCTCGGTGATGGTCGCCGAGTCGGCGGCCACGTCCTCGACGGCGAGGGCCTCGCGCTCGACGGCCATGCCGTAGTCGCCGGTCGCGATCTCGAAGTCGTCTATCTCGCCGCCCTCGCTCCACTCGGCGACCACGGTCGACCCGGGACGGACGTCGTCGTAGCCCTCCATGCCCTGGAACATGAGCACGCGGGAGACGGACTGGCTCTCGGCGGCGGCCAGCGTCTCGGTCATCTTGACGGCGAACGAGAGGTGATAGAAGCTGCCGAGGTGGACGTCGGCGTTGGCGGGGTTCGCCAGCGTCTCGACGGTGTTGACGAACGTCCGGACGCCCATCTTCTCGCGGCGCTCGGTCAGCGCGTCGACGCCGGGGTTGAAGTTCGGCTGGTAGTAGAAGCCGAAGCCGGTGTCGTCGACCATGTCCGCGCTCTCTCCCGGTTCGAGGTCGGTCCGGACGCCCAGCTCGTCCAAGACGTGTTTGTACGCCGTCGCTTTCTGGGTCGGAACGCGGTCGCCGCTGTGGGTGACCACGGGCGTGCCAGCGGCGGCGGCGACGACGCCGGCACCGACGCCCAGCAGCGCGGAGGTGTGCTTACCGTCGTAGTTCGCCCCGCAGTCGACGGGGTCGACGCTCGGTTCGGCCGTCTGAACGGACTCGGCGCGCATCACGTCGACGTACGCCGCCAGTTCCTCGGGGGTATTTCGCTTCCAGCGATTCGCGAGCCAGAACGCGCCCAGCGTCGTCGGGTCGGGCGCGCCGTCGATGATTCGCTCGAAGGCAGCGGTCGCCTGTTCGCGGGTCATGTCCTCGGCGGATTTCGGGCCGGACCCGACCACGTCGGTCATGAGGCGCTGGAGCGTCCACGCCTCGTCCGCAGTGACCTCTGTCATGGCCTTCCGTTGTCGAGGCGGCGGCTAAAGACACTCGCTTCTCGGCTGCCGGTCAGTCCCGGCGCGGTCCGGGTTTCTGTGGGGAACTTTTTTCGTTGTCTTCGCCCTACGTGTGGAAAGTTAATGACAGAGCGAGAGTCGGCCACCGTGCTGGTCGTCGACGACGAGTCCGACGTCGCGGACTCGTACGCGGAGCAACTGGGTGAATTCCACACGGCTCTGACCGCGTACAGCGGCGAGGAGGCATTGGAGAAGCTCGGTCCCGAAGTCGACGTGGTCCTGCTCGACCGCCGGATGCCGGACATCTCCGGCGACGAGGTCCTGGCGTACATCCGCGAACGGGACCTCGGCGCGTGGGTCGCGATGGTCACCGCGGTCGACCCCGACTTCGACATCATCGAGATGCCGTTCGACGATTACGTGGTCAAGCCGGTCTCGCGCCGGGAGTTGCTCGACACGGTCGACAGACTGCTGACCTGCACGGCGTATCAGGAGCGACTCCGCGAGTACTACTCGCTCACCGTGAAGTACATCTCGCTCAAGCAGACGAAGACGAGCGTCGAACTCCAGACCAGCGAGGAGTTCGCCGACCTCGAACGGCGGTGTGAGGAACTCCGAGACCAGCTCGAAGCGACCTCGACGGAACTCGACGACCGGAACTTCCTGGCGGTCATCCGCGACCTCGAGGGCCGGTATCAGGCCGGTGTGGAACGCTGAGTCACCCGGCCGTTCTCCCTCTCGTGCACGTGGTGTACTTTCGAAAGCACTAACCCACCCAATTGCTAACCCCGTGGCAATGAGTGACCAGTTGCCGGACGTACAGGCGTCCAGCCCGGACGTCACCGTCGGCCTCAATCACGTCGGCGTCACCGGCGTCGAGAAGCTCGTCAAACTCGCACGCGAGGACCGCCGCCCCATCGTGCTGATGGCCGAGTTCGAAGTGTTCGTGGACCTGCCGAGCTGGCGTAAGGGAGCGGACATGAGCCGGAACATGGAGGTAATCGACGAGACGCTGGAGACGGCCGTCAGCGAACCCGCCTACCGCGTCGAGGACGTGTGCGGCGACGCCGCCGACCGCCTCCTGGAGAAACACGACTACACCACGAAGGCAGAGGTGCGGATGGAAGCGGAGTACGTCACCCGAGACGAGACGCCCGCCAGCGGCAAGCCGACCCAGAGCACCTCGGACATCATCGCCTCCGCGACGGCGACCGAGGAGGGAACCCGCGAGGAGATCGGCGCTCGCGTCACCGGCATGACCGTCTGCCCCTGTTCGCAGGGGATGTCCGCCGCTCGCGCCCGACAGACCCTCGAAGACCTCGACGTCGAGGAGGACGTCGTCGAGGAGTTCCTCGACCAGGTGCCCCAGCCCGGCCACTCCCAGCGCGGTCACGCCACGCTCACCATCGAGAGCGACGGCGCGCCGCCCGTCGACCTCCGGGACATCATCGAACTCGCTCGGAACTCGATGAGCGCACGCATCTACAACCTCGCGAAACGCCCCGACGAGGACCACATGACCTTCGAAGCCCACAAGGACGCGAAGTTCGTCGAGGACTGCGTCCGGTCGATGGCCGAGGGGCTCGTCGAGGAGTTCGACGAACTCGACGACGACGACGTCGTCACCATGAAACAGTCCAACGACGAGTCCATCCACCAGCACAACGCCCACGCCGAGCGCGTCGCGGAAGTCGGCCAGCTTCGCTCCGAGATCAACGGCGACGTCTAGAGCCGCAACTCCTTCGCTTCGTCCCACCGCGGCTCGAACGCCGCACGCACGTTCCCGACGAACTCTCTGTCTTTCAGGTCGATGATCGCGAACATCTCGTCGGCGTCGAGCGGATGCGGCACTTCGATGCACACCTCGTTCTCGTCGATCACCTCGAAGGTACCCGTCACGTTCTCGCTGGTCCGGACCTGGAACCGCTCGTGCTGCTGGAGCGACGCCCGGTAGCGAGCGCCGACGGTCTCCGGAAGCTCCGCCACGAGTTCGGGCCGGAAGAGCAGGGAGACGTCGACCCCTCTATCGAGCGCCTCTTCGAGCGCTTCGAGGAAGCGTTCGCCGACCTCGTTCATGTCGAACTGCGGGCCGAGGTGTGCGCCCACGATGATGATGCGGTCGTCGGCGGCGGTCACGCGCTCGACGAGGAGTTCGAGCGCTTCGTCGGGCCCGATTGCCGCGGTCCAGAAGCGCTCGTCGACGGGTTCCGCTCGGTCGAGTTCGTCGACGAGGTCGTCGACGAGGTCCTCGTACTGTTGCTTCTCGGCCTCCAGCTCGCGCTTCTTGTCTTCGAGAAGTCGGTCGAGCGCGGTGTCCGGCTCGACGGCCAGATACTTCTTGGGACGACTAGCTGTCTGGGCTCGCACCAGATTGTACGTCTCGAGACTGTTCAGGACGTCGTAGATACGTCCCATCGGCACGTCGCTCGCTCGCGACAATTCTTTGGCAGTTGTCGGCCCCGCTTCCAGCAGGGCACGATACGCCCGCGCTTCGTATTCGGACAACCCCAGATCCCTCAGATTTGCCATCGCGTAAATCTCTCACTCGATAACAATAAACGCACCGCTGGTTTACCCATCCGCTAGCATCAGCGGTCCGTCAGCAGTTGCTCCAGAGCGGCCGGGTCGGACGCTGCACCCTGATTCTCGCCTGCCACGTCGAGGACTGCATCTCCGTTCGGGACCGTCGCAGCGTCCGGGACAACGACGGTTTCGTGGTCGACCAGTCTCAGCGCGGCACGGTGGAGGTCCGTTCCCGCCGGCGTCCCCACGCGCACGACCGTCGGCCGCTGTAGCCGCGCGGCGACGCTCGCGTAGCTCGCGACTTCGACGCCCATCCGGTCGGCAGCGCCCGCGAACGCGGCGACCGCCTCCCTGGCGACGGTCCGATACCGGTCCTCGTCGGTCAGCGCCGCCAAATCGACCAGTGCGTCGGCAAACTCGACCGTGGCGTCGAGCGGGTACAGCGGCCTGTCCAGCAGCCCCGGTCCCTCCGCCGGGCCGTCGCGGAACGCCCCCGACTCCGCTCGCAGCCGGTCGATGGCGTGGTCGGCCACCACTCGTGCCGGCCCCAGCTCGCCCCGGACCGAGCCGGACGTCGTCAACCCCGCCAGGACGCGTGCGTGACTCTGGAGCAGTCCGGCTTCACCGCACTCCGACCCGTCGCGGTAGTGGACGACCGCCCCATCTTCGTCGATCAGGGACGACTCGATGGCGTCCAGCGTGCGCTCGGCGTACCGCCGAGCACGTTCGTCGTCGGTGTACGCCGACAGCTGCAAGAGGGCGTCCGCCGCCAGCCCGTTCGCACCTGCGAGGACCGTCTCGTCGACCGGTGGTTCGTCCGCGTCCTCTCTGTCCGTCGGTCCCAGCCGGTAGTACTCGTCGTCGCCGGCCTGGCTCGCCGCGAATCCCTCGCCCGTCCAGAGCGTCTCCGTCAGGTAGTCCACGGCCCGTTCGGCGGTCTGCCGATAGGCCTCCTCACCCGTGTAACGGTAGCCGTGGGCGAACGCCCGGAGCAGCGCCGCGTTCTCGTCGAGCAGCTTCTCCCGGCGAGGTTGGCTCCAGTCCCGCACGGTCGCCACCCGGTAGAAGCCGCCGTCGTACGTGTCAAGGAGATGCGTCCGGATCGCTTCGAGCGTCCGCGTGGCCTGCTCGGGCGCACGCACGAGCGCGAACTCCACCGTCCGCGGCAGCGGGAACTTCACGTCCGTCCCCCAGCCGCCGAACTCCTCGTCGTACGCCGCCGGCAACTGTGCGACCATGTGCTCCTCGATGGCGTCGGTCACCGCACCGCCCGGCGGCGAGTCGTCCTGTAGCGACCGCGGAACCGACCCCGCGGCCTCTCCCTCCCCGTCCCACCGCTCGCGAACGGCGTCGAGGATGCCCCGAAAGCCGTCCACGCCGAGGAAGGTCGCCCCCGTGATGACCCGCCCCTCCGGAGTCAGGAACACCGTCGACGGGAACCCGCCCATGTTGTACCGTTCCCGCACCCGCGGGTGGCGGTCGGCGTCCACCCGAACCGGCACGAACCCGTCGTTCACGTTCGCCGCGATTCGCGGCTCGCTGTAGGTCGTCCGGTCCATCTCCGCACACTCCGGACTCCAGTTCGTCGATAGCGACAGCAAGACAGGCTTGCCCGTCCGGGCCGCCACGTCGAGGGCGGATTCGCCCCACGCCCGCCACTCGACCTTCGTCTCGGCGCCGTCGTTCATGTCTCCCGCGTAGGTGGCTCCCGCGGGAAAAGGCTTCTATCGGCACGTGACCGCACTCGGCGTGTCCGGTGCGCCGTCGAACTCCCTGCCGACGCTCACGTTCACCAGCCCGGTTGTCGGATAGCGCACGCCGGGAGTCGGAGATACGAACGCTTTTTCTATCGTGGTAGTCATTTCCTGTCATGGCTCCCGCCGACGACCGTGACCGAACAGACGACGATACCGATTCGTCCCCCTCCCACGTCTACTGCCCCGACTGCGGCACGAAGGCACCCACCGACTGGTCGTTCTGTAGACAGTGCGAAGCGTCGCTTCGTGATGCGGACCCCGCCGACGAGAAACTGATCGTGCGGAACGATGGCGAGGACGTCGACCTCTCGGCGTACGTCGACGAGGAGGCGGGTTGTCCGAAGTGCGGGCACACGGACGCCGAGGTCGACGACGTCGCGACGACGGGCGACGGCGTCTCCCGGCTGTTCGACGTCCAGAATCGGCGCTTCAAGGCCGTCTCCTGCACCAGATGTGGATACACGGAGTTCTACAAGGGACGCCGCCCCGGCGTGGTCCTCGACCTGTTCATCGGGTGAGACGCACTGCCGTCGACCTCCGCTCCTCGATAGCTCACCTGTGGCGACCACGTTCGAGGCCGCCCCGAGCTATCGTCTGCGGACCGTCCGCTCTCCAACCGCTCTTTTACAGGTTCCCGCATCTGCGCACAGAAAGACTATGAACGGTGACCCGATACTACGGATATGTTCCGCGTGCTGGCGGCGTTGCTAGCGATTCCGCTCCTCGACGCCCTGTTGCTCGTGGCCGTCGCCGGACAGATCGGGGGCCTGCCGACCGTCCTGCTAGTCGTCCTGACCGCTCTCGTCGGGACGCTGCTGGTCCGCGCCGAAGGTCGGCACACCCTCCGGACCATCCAGCGCAAGCTCGCCGCGGGCGAGGTGCCCGCCGACGAGCTCATGGACGGCGGCCTCCTCATCGCCGCCGGCGCGTTCGCGCTCACGCCCGGCCTCGTCACCGACGCGGTCGCGCTCCTGCTCGTCGTGCCCGTCACCCGGTACCCCATCCGGCTGGCGCTCAAGAAGTACGTGGTCGTCCCGTACCTCGACGACCAGACCGGCGGCTTCACGACCGGGAACGTCTATATCGGCGGCTTCCCCGGCGGCGACGACGGCGACGGCTTCCCCGGTGGCGTCGGCGGTGGCTTCCAGGGCGGCGGCTCGACGACCAGTCGCTCCAGCGACGACGTCTACGACATCGACGACGACGCCTACTCCATCGACTTCGAGGACGACGGCCGCTCGACGGACACGTGATGTGGTGACACGACCACGCCCGCTTGCGAAAAGAAACGTTTAACATTACAAGCCCAAAACGAACGAATGCGCTCAGTCTGGGCCAATAGCTCAGTTAGGTTGAGCGCTCGGCTGATAACCGGGAGGTCCGCGGTTCAAATCCGCGTTGGCCCATCCCAGACTGACTCGGTCTCTGACCGAGCCGAAACGGGGCCGTCAACTCCCCAGCCAACTAATTTCCGTGGAATCACTCTCCGAGAGTGACCTCCACTTTTCCCGATCTCAACAGAATTCTAGACAGTGCTCTCTGCCGTCTGGCGATTATCTTAGCCGAAACATGGGTGCCCCATGATTCACTTGGCCTCCTGTGTCGAGCGGCTTTGCTGCCAGCAGTGGGGCGCGCACGTCTCGCGGTCGTTCCGGCGGACCTTCGGCGACGACCTCGCCGCTGCCGTCGAGCGCGGTGTCAGATTGCGCGGGTCGTAGACCGCTCTCCACTCGGCGCTACTGGCCGGCAGGTGGAACATCTCACGGAGATGCAAGTCGCCGCTAGTCGTCAGGGGGAGCCGACTGCTCGGGATTTTCGCTGTCGTCCAGCAGGGACGAGACGATGAGTCGCTTGATCCCACGTCGAAGGAGACCGCTGGCTGCAGGCTGAGAGATGTCCAGATCGCCGGCGACCTCGCTCAGTGTGACGTCCCGTGGTTCTTCGAAATACCCCGCTTGGCATGCGACGAGGAGCGCTTCTCGCTGGCTATCGGTCAATCCCGCATCCGTACTCCCCAGACTGTGGTATTCGTTCACGCGCAGTAACTCGATGTCGATGTCGTTTCGCTGCGCAGCGTCCCAGAGATTGGCCAGATTCGCACGTTCGGGCATCCAGACCGTAATGATCCAGGCGTTTCCCTCGTTCTCCATGTCGAGGATGACGCCATTCGCTTTCGAAATGATCGGTGAGAATATCTTCGCTTCGTCCGTGTACTCGAAGCTATAGATCGCCTTCTCGTCTCTGGTTTCGATCACGCGGTCGAAATCGCTGATGGTGTGATCGTTCCGCAGTCCGTCCTCGAACTGGAGGAAATCGGACGATTCGACGTGGTAGAAGAACTTTCCCGACGAGGGATCTGTTCCCGCATCCGACACCGACCTGACTTTCGAGCTCTGGTCGTGAGCGACCGTCTCTGTCAGCACTATGTCTGGATGCATAATTCGGACAGTCGCTTTAATATCGGTCATCGTTGCGTACGGTAGAAGGTATCAACATATGAATATTCGCAACCGACCACTTACTCCAGGTGCGTCCTGAAAATCTACGGTTTCGTCACGATTCGTCTCTGGAGCCCTCACCTCACTCGTTCATATCGTCTCTGGCGTGGAGCTTGGCCTGTTCGCGAGCGCTGGGATTGGCCGACTCCTGGAACGGGACCTTCGCCACCGTCGCATAGACGGGTTCGCCGGGCTCCTCGGCGTACTTGTCCGGGAGATGGACTTCGAACTCCACGTCGAGGTCCGCGTCGTAAACCGAATCGTCCAGCAGGACGTCGGTCTCGGCCTGCAGTTTCTCTGCGGGCACGAATCCGAGTCCGATATTGGCTTCGAGGTCCGGATTCCACCCCGCCGAGGTCAGGTAGCCGCATTCCTCGCCCGTCTCCGGGTCCGAGATGAGCCAGAAGTCCGAGGCCCACTCCCGGATCGGCTCGCCGGCCATTTTCAGACCGACCAGTTTGTGAGTGAACGGGAACTCGCCGTTTTCGACGGCTTCCTTCTGGCGTTCCAGTTCGTCTTTGCCGACGTAGTCCGCGTCCTTGTCGTCGGGGACCTGGTAGCCGAGATTGACCTGGAACGGCGACGTCTCCCAGTCCATGTCCTGGCCCAACGACAGGATGCCGGCAGCGATCCGTCGCCGACCGGACACAGGCGTCGCAGCACCGCCGTGGTCTTTGACCGTTTCGAGGACCGGATTCCACACCGCTTCGGCGTTCTTCGTCGCCTCACGGACGTATATCTCGAATCCAGCCTCTCCGGAGAAGCCGGTTTGGCTCACCAACACCGGGACGTCGTTGATCGTCGCTTCCAACAGTCCGTAGTACGGAACGTCCTCGACCGAGTCACCGATGAGCGACTCCATCACGTCGACCGACTTCGGCCCCTGAATCTGCATCGGCGAGACGTCGATCTCGTCGATGTCGACCTCGAAGTCAGTGCCGACTGCGACCCCTTGCAACCACTGCATCAGGTCGGAGTCGGCGATGGAGAACCAGAACTCGTCGTCCTCGGGTCGCAAGAGGACGAAGTCGTTGAGGATGCCGCCGTCCTGGTTGCAGCAGATGGCGTACTTGCCACGCATCGTCTCGATGTCGGTCGCGTCTCGCGTGATGACGTAGTTGACGAACGCCTCGGCATCGGGCCCCTCGACGCGAATCTGGCGCTCGACTGCGACGTCCCACAGCGCTACGTGGTTGGTCAGCAGATCGTACTCGGCTTCCGAACCACCGTCTTCGGGGTCGATGTACGCCCGCGGGTGGTACATGTTGTTGTAGACCGTCGCCTGATGGCAGCCCTCCTCGACGGAGAGGTGCCAGAACGGCGACTTCCGAATACGGGTGGAGATGACGAGGTCGATGTCTGCGTTGCCTGATTGACGGAGGTTTCTGGGAATGGTGCGGTCCGATTGGTCGACACTGGGATGGTTCGGGTGGTGTTGGTCTTTTGACATTGGTTTCTAGTTTACTGATTCAACGCAGTGGCTGAAAGTCGTTTCCCACGCACGCTCGACCCGACTGTGATCGATGGACGGTATGGACCCGGCTGTGAGGTAGAATTTCGAGTCGGCAGCTCCGCCTCGATCGTCGGCGTGGTTTCTCTGTGCCATGTTCCTGTATACGCGACCCGTGACTGTATTGCTCATTAGCTTAAATTCATAATCCGTTTATATGGGGGCTAGGAGATTTCAGGCGTTCTCGACTCCCCGAACGTCGACGGCCACGGCTGCTGACGTCCCTGCAACCGTACCTCCGTCGTTCGGGTGCCTCCCGGCAGCAACTCCTGGTCGTCGAGCGACGTGGAGTGCAGAGAGACGGGTGCCCGCCCGAGTTGGTTGGAAGTGGAATCGGGTGACACCGGCAGGAGCCGGGCGGGCGACGGAGACCATGATGGTTCACACGTCGGAGAGGTGGAAACCAGGTAGGTGTGAGACGCGACGGGTCTTGAACTATCGTATGTTCGATACGTTGGGGTATATAGAACCCGGAATCGCTCTGGAGCGATGGCGACTCGGGCGGACGCGGACGGTCAGCGGTCGACGCGCTCGCGTTCCCACGCGTGGCGCTCGTCGATGACGCGGTAGCCCTCGTCGGTCACGTGATAGCGGTCCATGTCCTGCCCGCGGCGTTCGCGCTCGACGAGTTCCTTCTCGATGAGCGTGTCGAGGTTCGGGAACAGACGTCTGGTGCGGAATTCCCGGTCGTGGCCGTTGTAGATAGCCTTCTCGTAGTAGGCCTGGAGGTCCTGCTTGATGGCGAGATAGTGGGGGTCGTCCTGTCCGGCGACGGCGAACAGGAGGTCGCGCTGCAAGCCGGTGAGGTCGTCCATGTGAGTGCTCAAAGCATGTACGGCGTGTTTATATCTAACGACTGACTCCTCGTCGCCGTCGGGCGCTGGCACGGCTCTCGTGGGGATCGTCGAAGGATGCCGGAGGGTTGCGTTCCGGTCACAGAAAACGTGTCTTACCGGGACTGCTGGTCGTCGACGAGACGGCGACCGCGGCGGCGGAACAGGTTCGTCAGGACCTGCCCGACGCGGCCGGGCTCGGTGGAGTCACCGGCCGTTCCGGGCAGGTAGAGCGGTGGTTGGTCGGCGGTGCTTCGAGCACTGGGCTGGGTGTGCTTCGACATACATGAGAAACGATGCAGTTCGTGTCCACAAGGGTTCGCACGGAGTATATCGGACATTTATGTGGGGTCGACTTTTCGCAGAACCTTCGCAGATGGCGTTATGAGTCCGTCTCGCATCCTATCTCCGCCGTCGGAAAATCACTTACTTATACCTCTCGTCGCAAAAACGGAAGAGGCCGCCGGTGTGATGAGTGGCCGAAGCGGCGGATTCGGTTCCCGGTGTGCGATGATGGTGTCGATGGGTGCTGTTCGTGGGAACCGGATGGACGTCGCGTCGAAGGGCACCTAACTGCTGCTATGAGTGGTTGCAGCCCCTCCGAATGGGTATATATTCCTCCCGAGAGTCAGCCCCTTCGGTGCAGGTGGAGATTGGTCGGGTCTCGGCGGTCGCACTTTTGCTGTAGCAAAATGGG
>JARUKX010000053.1 GCA_029688825.1 Haloarculaceae archaeon H-GB1-1
GTCATCTTGGCCGTGTATCCAGTTGTAGTAGATCTCGTCTCCGGTAAGATCCATCTCTTCTGTTTGCTCGGGTCCCGGAGTGACTGTTTCTGTACGTGTGGGTGTTCCGGGACTGGTGTTGTTGGTTCGTGTTCCATTCTCTATTCCGACTTCCTGTGTCGGCGTAACCTCCTCCCGTGTCGGCGTTTCCGAGACCGTAGAGTCGGTCGGCGTGGTCGACGACGTGTCGCCGACACAGCCAGCCACCCCCACGGTCCCAGCCCCGAGCAGTGTGAGAAATTCCCGCCGCTTCGTCATTATCCGTGTTCTGGGGTAGTTATCTACTTAATCTTGGTGCTGCACTGCTACAGAAAACTGTTCTCTATCTCGGAATTCAGCGGTGTGATGGGTGGGCTGTGTCTGCGGGCATCCGCCTGATTCGCTCAGGGTTGGGGGGCTGTATGAACGCCCCTTCGTATTGCCAGCTGAAACTATCAAATCATGCTCTTGTGGCGTAGATTGGTGGTGAATCAGAGCGCAGTTTCGAGGATGGTTTTGAGCGCTTCTTCCCCCCGGTTTTCGGAGCACTTTACGGCGGTGCTGAAAGGCTCTGAGAGACGGCGTTAGCTTGTCTTTTGAGGCTCCTCGGTGGAGCGGTCACTGTCCAGGTCTACTGTTGCATGCAGGTTCTCGGTGACCAGCGTCGCGACATCGTCGGCAGCGACCTTCGGATGGCCGCGTTCGGCGTGAACCACGAACCGCGTGAGGTCGTTGATTCGGTGGATGACGCCGACCGATGTCTCGAAGACGGCGTTCGTGTCGGCGGTGACTGCCACGACCGGCCGAAAGGTCACTTGCGAGTGCGGTATCGGCAGGTCGGCGGCATCGATATTCTCGATGTCGCGGAACGTTTCCTGGACCGGCGCGTCGACGTCGGCAGCCGGGTCGTACGGCCGCAGGGTCTCGTCACAGAGAATTTCGATCCGACCGTTGTAGAGGTCGAGGCCGATCTCGTCGGCAATCTCCCGCAAATCCTCGCCGTCGAGCAACTCGATTGGGTGTGGGTCGTCGTTCTGCTGGAGACGGTTTGCGTACTCCTGAGCAGGATTCGTGAACCGGCCAGTCGTGACGACCACTCCGCGTTTGGGGCCGGCGAAGTCGAACGTCGCGATCGCCGAGTGGAGCTTCTGGACGACCGGCCGCCCGACCGTCCCCGTGTGCTTGCACTCGACGATGATCGCGCGCCGTGTGCCGTCGACGACCTCCTCCATGATGACGTCGCGACCCTCGTCAGCCGTGCGGTCGGCCTGGCGGACGTTCTCGTAGCCGAGGTTCCGGAACACGTCCTCCATCACGTCCTCAAACTCGAACCCCGAGAGATCGTCCAGTACAGCCATTCGGATATATCTGGATAGTACGTTGCAACTGCCAAATACGTTGTCGAACGCTACGCCGTCCTGTTTGTTGAATCCCTGAGAGGGGTTCGGGGGTGATCGAACGGGCCTCTCACGCACCAACCTATGAGTGGAATCAGCGACCCACGCTCGCACGTACAGTCACGGGCCTCGGCTGATCCCGACGTCATCTACGTCGGTTACCGTCGTCGAGGCCGCGCCATCGTCGAGAAGCAATCGGACCAAGAACAGCTCACGCCAGAGCGGAGTCTGGAGCTGGCGAATCACAGCCCTTCGGGCTTCGAATGGGGATATGGTGGCAGCGGGCCGGCCCAACTCGCGCTCGCGCTCCTGCTCGATTACACGGAGAACGAGGCGCTCGCCCTCGATCACTACCAAGAGTTCAAGACCGAGGTCGTGAGCCAACTTGATTGTACGGGTCCCGACGGATGCTGGTGCCTCACCGCCAGTAACATCGACGCAGTGCTTCGCGACCCGTCGGGGGAAGCGGTCGCACCGTCTATCTGAACATCAATTACCGAGAGTTACACATGCCAGGTCACAATCAATCGTCTCATTCGAATGGCGAATCGACATCGGACAATACGCGATCGTCGCCAACGGAATACGTCGAACGTAGTGACGTCGGCGTCTCCCTCACCGTGAAGCTCACTCAGGGCACTGGCACCCGCGATCAGGACAAAATCGTGGCCAAAGCGAAAGGCAAGACCCTCGAAGACGCCCGCGAGGACATGGAGTCCTCAGAGAGTGCATCCACAATCTCGCTGAGGACGTCCGTCAGATTCAACCTGAGGAAGAAGACGGGTAACGGTAAGGGCCGTTTTTCGTCGCCTCAGCAGTGGCAGAGGCGATCACAAGTGAGCAATCCGGACGGTCAAACGACTGACGCAAGCGAGCTTGCACCAGAGCAACGGCTCGAACCCCCGAATACGCGACTCATCACCGCTGGTATCGTGACGATCAACGATATGGAAACGCTGCGGGCATGCGTCGCCTACGAGAACGCGAATCAGAACCGGACACAGATTCTGCGACGGCTAAAGTGGAAGGCTGAAGAGCTGCGTGAGGACAAGAAGTAGACTTCGTTATTAACCAACAGTCTACGAGTGCATTCACCAATTGTTGGTTAATGAGAAGGGACCGGTTTTTCGAGCCCAATCATGTCCCTCGAACTCAGCTCAAACTCTAGTACGACTAGCGACATCGTTGCCGCCAGACAAGCCGACGTCGTGGCGTTCCTCCATCGAGCGCCGCTGGAGGGCCGTTTTCGGCCGCTGAACCCTCGGAGTTGCTGTCTGCCCTCGCTTCGGCTCCACCGACGGCGCGGTGGTCCAAAAAACTACTCGTGATTCCTCGATGAATCACGAGTGATCGACTGAACGAGTTTATCGGCTGATTCCGTGGGTTTGAGCGGCTCTATGTCCCCATATTCCGCGATGCCAATTACGATAAACCATATAGTGCTATATACAATCTCGGTTGTGGAGTCGCGAATACCATCAATCCTATGCACGGGTCGACGGCTGAACGCGGCGTGACTGGCGGATCGAGAACCGAGCGACCGCTGAACGAGGGGATCGACCAGCAACCACATGTCGTACAGCAGCATTGCGAACCCGAAGTGGAACAACCGCACCGCGTACTCTCGGGAGGTCGTCAACGGTGCGAATTGCTTGATCCCGCCGTAGGCGTTTTCTACTCCACCACGTCGGGTGTAGCGTTTGATCTGTCGGCGCGTCGACCGCCGATCAAGACGAATCTCGTCGTCAACGGAGAGATTAGTCAGGAACTCCTGTGTCTGGTCGCGATTCTCGTCCGGCGGAAGTCCAACCAGCGTCGTTTCGACTCTGGTTTTGTTCGTGTCGTTCTTGACCGGCCCATAGAACCCGTGTTTGTCTTTGACCGTCACTTGCTTCTCCCCGTCTACATCTTCGTCCATGCGCGCGATGAACCGCTTGACGCGGTCATCGCGCTTGGCTGGAATCACGTAGAACAGGTCTCGCTCTTCCAGTGCAGCGACCACGTCTGCAGCGTGAAACTCCCGATCGGCGAACACCCGACGGATTCGCATGGTCGCGCGCCCTCTGCATCCGGACGAGTTCGTCGCGTTGGGCGTAATAGGCGATGTACGTCATGTCGATCGCGAGCATTGCCGGGTGTTCGAACTCGATGGTGGGCTTGGCCCGCGTCAAGATGCGGGCCGCTCCCCGATTGACCCTCACAGTGAGCTCCTCGATGTCCAGGTCTTTGATCTCTTCCCGGAGCGTTTCACCCGAGGGACCATCCGCGAAGAACGGGCCGTCGACAGCCGGCTCAGGGTTAACGTAATCGCCATACGTCTCGGCACCGCCGCCAACGGCGGTGCCTGTGACGCCCATGAGCGTCTCCACCAGGAGCAGCTCCTCGTCGTCGTAGATCACGCCTTCGGAGCGGTCGAACTCGATGGCAGGAAACACGACCGTAGTGAGTTCGTCGAGCACTTCGCGGGTCTTTCCACGGATGAGCCGGTTGACCGTGCGCTTCGAGGCGCCGGTCGGCGCCTCCGAAGTGCTATCCGACTCGACATCGGGTTCAGGAGCGTCGATCGGACTCCCCCGACGTGCCGCAAGCGTCCGAATCTGGCGGCAACTCACCTCAATCGTCTGCCCCAGCTCTGCAAACCGGGTGTCTCGCGCACGCGAGAGCGTACTTTGATCGGGGACGTCCGCTGGATCGAATCCGAGTGCAGCAGCCGTCTCAGGATCTGTTTCGAGCGTCCGATGCACACGGACATCGGACGCGTCATCGAGTTCGCCCAACAGAACTGCCCGAAGGATCGGCTCGAAGGGTTTGCTGTCCGCTCACTCGGGGTAGGGGTCGTCTCGGGTGTATGTCGAGAGGTCGAGGTGGTTGACCACCTCGACCGCTGTCGTCGTCTCATCGAGCACCTCAGCAGCCTGCTGGGTCAGCAGTCCACTGCTGCCGGACAGCGGGTCGATCTCTGCTAGCCGTTCATCCACTTGTGGGTCGGTGCTGCCCGAGCCAGCATCGACCCGGTCTGTCTCGTCTGTGACCACCCCGGTGGCTGCTCAACCCCGCTGGGTCAGTCGACCGAACTCCAGTCACAACTCCTGCTCGGCTCCCTCTTGTGCATAGATTCTGTCGTTCGCAACTCCAGTATTGCTCGACTGCTTCGAATACGTCCCCGCTTGGGTCGCGGTCGGTCGAGGCTGATCGAGACTCGTGGCGGTATTACGCAGCTATCTCTGTAATGGGATGGTCGGTACGACCGACTATCTCGGACTATTCGACGGTATCGAACGGGAGCCGCTTGCCGCCATAGTGACCGCTGTCCTGTCCTTGTCCCTGTCAACCGACGGTTCGTAACCCCGTCTAGCAGATCGTTGGTGATACCGCACAGCAGTCGGTATCACTCGCTCACGTCCGTTTCGACCGTGACTTCGATGACGTTCGCCACTTCGATGACCGACATCGGGAGTGTCTCTGCGAACGTCTCCCCGGAGAGGCGACTGACCGGTCCCGAGACGCTGATAGCACCGAGGACGTCGCTATCAGTCGGTGTGATCGGCGCGCCGACCGCACGCAGACCGGCCAGTTCCTCTTCGTCGTTGACGGCGTAGCCCCGCTCGCGAATCGTTTCGAGCGTTTCGTGAAGTCGTGCCCGAGAGGTTATCGTGTCGTCCGTTTTCTCCGGAAGTCCGTGTTCGTCGAGGATGGCATCGACGCGTTCGCGCGAGTACGTCGCGAGAATGGCCTTGCCCGTCGCGGTACAGTGAAGGTAGTCGGGTCGCTCCAGGCCCGCGTCGTGGTAGGTGATTCCGACGCCGTGTTCACCGCTGGCGGTCCGGACGTGGATGCCACGTCCGTACTCCTCGGCGGTGAGGTGGACGAACCCGCCGGTCTCGGCCGCGAGTACCTCGACGACCGTCTCGCTGGAGCGATACAGCGGGTCGCCGTGCCTGACGTACTGCCCGAGCGGGAGGAGGTGCAGCGCCAGGTGGTAGGTGTCGCCGCGCTGGACTACGAGGTCGCACTCGGCCAGCGTCGCGAGGTGCTTGTAGACGCCCGGCCTGGACAGGTCTAGCCGGTCGGCCAACTCGGACACGGTCGCCCCGTCGCAGTCCCGAAGCGCCGTCAGGACCCCAACGGTCGTCTCCACCGTCGAGAGCGTCCGGGGACTCTCGGAAGTCGAGTCGGGTGTCACGAGCCAGCCACCGTCCCCACTGGCCGGCCGCGTCCGTTTCGAACGGTGTTCGAATAGGTCGAACGCAGGGTGCCGTTCATATCTTGTCGTCAGGGATGCCGTGTCCGTCGGGGTCGTTTTCGACAGTTCGACGTGGACCGGCGTGGAGTACATCGACCGGATACCACCCGCGGCACGCGGTGTGCTTCCGTGGCCAACGCTGACGACCTCGTTTCTTGGGAGAAAATCCGAAACTGCGCAACCCACGACGACCCACGCGACCACGAGTTTTGAACGTCGCGCGAGTAAGAAGAAGTCATCTACGGTCGTTTTCAACGATCGATATGCCAGTCGAACGCGGTTTCGAGGTGGTGGGGGATGTGGCCGCCGCGGTCGAGGCCGCGATCAAGGTACTCGCGAAGGCCGTCGCGGAAGTCGGGATGGGCGCAGTTCTCGATGAGCGATTCTGCGGTCTCACGGGGTGAATTCCCGCGAAGGTCAGTGACGCCCTGTTCGGTGATGACGATGTCGATGTCGTGTTCGGTGTGGTCGGTATGGGGGACCATCGGAACGACGCGGGAGAGATCGCCGCTTGCGGCCGTGGAGGGTAGCGCGAGCACGACGATGGCGGCGTTCCGGTTGAAGTCTGCGCTCCCGCCGACGCCGTTCATCATGTAGTTACCGGTGACATGTGTGGAGTTCACGTGACCGAATAAATCGACTTCGAGAGCGCTGTTCACGGCAACGACGCCGAACCGGTCGATGAGTGCGGGGTTGTTCGACACGTCGGCGGGCCGGAGGACGATGTCCTCGGCATACCGGTCCGCGTGCTCGTAGAGGCGGTCCTGGCCGTCGCGGGAGAGTGCGAGCGAGGTGGCGCTCGCGGAGTCGAGTTCTCCGTCGTCGAGCAGGTCGAGCAGGCCGTCTTGAATGACTTCGCCGAAGTAGACAAGGTCGCGGTCGCCAAAGTCGGCGTCGCCGAGCGCGCCCATGAGAGCATTCCCGAGGCTTCCGACGCCGAACTGGATGCGAAGGGAGTCTTCGAACAGTGGGGAGCCCTCGACTTCGGATTCGAGGAAGTCGACGAGATTCGCCGCTATGCCGCGGTCGTCCGGTGTCGGGTCGCGGAACTCGTATGGCTGGTCACGGCGCTCTGTCTCGATGACTGCGGTTAGTTTCTCGGGGTCGAACGTGATGTGGTCGTCGGCTATGCGGTCACCGGGATCAGTGAGTGGGATCGGTCCCCGGTTCGGCGGCAGACCCACGCGATAGATATCGTGGAACTCCCGCACTGATTCGGGGACGGAGTGGTTGAGTTCTACGACAAGTTCGTCCGCACCCGCGACGAACGCCGGTGTCTGGCCGATGCTCGACGTAGGAACCAGCCAGTCCGGGCCGACGGCGAGCGCTTCGACGATGGCGATATCCGCGTCGACGAGGTGGCCGAACTCGACTTCATCGCCGAGCGTACTGATGTTGCGGTCGTGGAATTCGATACTGCCATCGTTAACGGCTTCTCGGGCCGGCGGGCGAGCTTGGTAGGGGAACCGGCGGGCGATGGCGTTCGCCTCGACGAGTTCCACATCGATCTCCGCGCCGACACTCCCGCCGCTCACAACCGTGAGTTCGAGGTCGCGCTCTGAGTCGGCGAGCGCGACCGGGGTAGCTTTCGGGTAGCCGACGCTCCCGAATCCGCTCACGACGAGGTCGGCGTCCGTCGGAACGTCCGCGGCGACCGATTCGGCGTCTCGGACGGGAAGGTCACCAACGAGGCGGTCAGTCATCGCTGTCCCCCTGCTGCGTGCCGACGCCCTCAGGCCATCCTGGCGGTTGGTCTGGCGAGACGTCCGCGTTCTCGCGCTTGAGCACCGGCGTGCGCTCCAGCGAGAGCACAAGGTCGTTGTTCTGGTTGTATGCGCGAAGCTCAGTGGTGACCATGCCGACGTGTTCGCGGCTCTCCGATTCGCGTTTCGAGAGGACTTTGGATTCGGCGAAGATGGTGTCTCCGTGGGAGACCTGGCTGTGGTGGCGGATATCGTCGTCGCCGAGGTTGGCGGTAGCGTTCATCGACACGTCCATGACGCTCATCCCCGCTGCCAGCGCGAGGATGAACGTGCCGTTGACGTTCATCGTCGGGTTCGTGAACCACACGTCGTCGGTCTCTGTGACGGTTCGACCGTACGGATGTTTGTACACGTCTCCCACGGTTACGTTCTCGTAGAACCGTCCCTCCCAGCCGGCTTCGATGTGTGTATTGGACATTAGTAGGATCGGGGGAGACCGAGGACGTTCTCGCCGATGTAGTTCAACGCGAGCTGCTGGGTGATGGGGACGAGGCGGGTTAGCCGCGCCTCACGGAAGAATCGCTCCACATCGTACTCTCGGGCGATTCCGAACCCGCCGTGGGTCTGAACAGCGGCGTCCGCGGCGTCGAACGCGGCGTCCGCGGCGAGAAACTTCGACATATTCGCACGCGCCCCGACATCTTTTTGATTACCGTCTTCAACCTCGCTCGCAGCGCGGTACACCATCCCCTTCGCAGCCTGGACGCGCGAGTGCGCCTCCGCGAGCGGGTGCTGGATGGCCTGGTTCGACCCGATAGGAGCTCCGAACACCTCGCGATTGTTCGCGTACGAGACGCCTGCCTCGATGGCGGCTTCTCCGAGCCCGATACACTCGGCGGCGATAGTGAGGCGTTCCTCGTTCAAGCCGTCGAGCATCTGGTAGAACCCGTTTCCTTCTTCGCCGATAACGTTCTCGGCAGGGAGACGAAGATCTTCGAAGAACAGCTCGTAGGAGTGCACGAAGTTGCTCGCGGTCTTGTCGATCTGTGCAATCTCGAGACCGCCTTGGTCGTACGCCTCCTCTAGAGGCACGAGGAACATCGTCAGCCCTCGCGTCCGCTTCTCTACTTCGGATTTCGGAGTGGTACGGGCCATGAGGACGAGGTAGTCGCTCTGGTCGACGCGAGAGATCCAGATCTTCTGGCCGTTGATGACGTACTCGTCGCCCTCGCGCACGGCGCGGGTTTCGATAGACGTCGAGTCGGACCCGGCGTTCGGTTCTGTGAGTCCAAACGCTTGAATCGACGTGTCGCCGACTGCGACCCGCGGTAGGAGGTCATCCTTCATCTCCTCGCTCCCGTACTTCACGAGCGGAATAGAGTTGTAGATGGCGCCGTGGACCGCCTGAGCGGCGCTGAACCCGCCGCCGGATGCAGCTATTTCTTCCATCATCACGACGACTTCCTCAGTTCCCATGCCGGCGCCGTCGTACTCCTCGGGTATGAGTGCGCCAAACCATCCGCCGTCGGCGAGTTCGTTCGCGAACTCGTGGGGGTATTCGCCCTGTTTGTCCTGCTGGCGCCAGTAGGATTGGTCGAAGTCCCCACAGATGTCGCGGATGGTGTCGCGGACCAGTCGTTGTTGGTCGGTCAGTTGGACCGTGTCCCTGTCTACCATTGAATGTTCGCTTATGATTGTGGGTCCCGCTTAAACCTATGGATGGGCTGCATCACTGACCGCTGCGGCGATGTCGTCGCAGTCAGCGAGGTCAGTGAAGATTGCTGCAAGGGCGTCTGCGGTCTCCTCCGTGACGGCGCGACGCGCGCACTCGTCGAACTTCGAGCGGAGCTCGGCGTCCGTGAGAGGATTGTCGTGAGTTCCTGGTGGGTTCTCCTGCAGGCGCTCGTAGCTATCCTCAGCCGTGTCGATGTTGACGTTCGCCTCGTGGGAGTCGTAGTGAAGGTCATCGTCGACATCGAAGTCGACGCATTCACGGACCTGTTGGACGACAGGGTCGTCGATGGAGTCGTCGTCGAACGCGGTGAGGCCGACGCGGTCGCGGACGGCGGCGCTCGCGACTGTGTACTCCATGGAAAACTTCGCTTCGAGGCCCGTGTCCGGGTCGGCGTGGTGGAGCGCGTCTGCCGCGCCTTGGGCGACCCGGACATGAATTCGCTCGATATTCTGGGGGTCTATGTCGTGGTCGTCGACGAGCGAGGCGGTGCCGGCGATGCTGGTGTGCGTGAAGTAACAGCAGGGGTAGTACTTGACGTGGATGCCGTGCTCTTGGAGCGCCCAGACCTTGGGGTCGAACGTGAAGTCATCGCGGGCCTCCGGGCCGTAGAGGTCCCAGAACCCGCGTTCGCCACTAATTGCGGTCGGATCGGCGGTGAACCCTTCGTAGGCGAGGCGGGCGGCAGTGACGCCGGAACGCGCACACAGGCCGGCGTGAAGGGGTTTCGTCATCGATCCGAAGTTGCGTTTGAGGCCAGCAGGCGTGGACGCGGCAGTGTTGAGCGCGTGTACGGTTTCGTCGGTTGTGAGGTTGCGGAGGGAGGCAGCGGCTGCGGTTGCGCCGAGCGCGCCGAACGTGGCGGTCGCGTGCCAGCCGTCCTCGTAGTGGTCGGGGCTGATTGGTGCGGCGAGCGTGCATTCGAGTTCGAAGCCGGCGGCGAACGCGGTGACGAGGTCGCGCCCCGTTGCGTCTTCCTCGGCGGCTAGCGCGAGAATCGGGGGGACCAGTGTGACGCTGGGATGACCATCCATCGCCCACGCGAGGTCGTCGTAGTCGAGCGCGTGGCTTGCAGTTCCGGTGTGGAGCGCGCGCTGCGTTGCAGGTCGCTCGGTGCCGAGACCGAGGATAGTAGAAGCGTCGTCGGGGGTGATGCCATCGGTTCGGAAGACGGTTTCGCCGGCGTCGTCGCGTGCGCCGGCGAGCGTGACGCCGACGGTGTCGAGGAACGCACGCTGGACGGTATCACGGGCGTCGGCCGGTATATCGTCGTATTCGAGGCCGGTGACGAACTCGCTGAGTGTTATCTCGGGGGTGGGCACGGATGTGAGTCGCACGGCAAACATCATAAAACGTTTACCACCCACCGGTGTTCGGCCATACGGAACATTAAGTACTAGGGTGAGAAAGGAATAAATGTGGTCGGTAACGACATATCAAGTAGTATGGACACTGTCGAATCCGTCGAAACGATGTTCGATATCACAGAACACATCCATCAGGCGGGTGGTGGCACCATCTCCGGGATTGCGGCGGAGCTCGACTACGCGAAGAGCACGGTACACAGACACATCGCGACGCTCGAAGAGCGGGGGTACGTCGTGAACAACGACGGCTACTACGTTGGACTTCGGTTCCTTGAACTCGGCGAGGATGCGCGGAATCGACGCCGGGGCCACCAGCTCGCAAAGGAGAAGGTGGAGGAACTCGCGCAGGAAACAGAGGAGCGTGCACAGTTCCTCGTAGAGGAGCACGGGGAGGCAGTGTACATCCATCGCGCTCTGGGGAGTCGCGCTGTACGGACCGACCCGGGGATCGGGAAGCGTATCCCGCTGCATGCAACGGCGTCCGGGAAGGCAATGCTGGCGGCGATGCCCTCGGAAAAAGTATCCCGTATCATCGAACAGACTCGGTTCGCGGAGATAACTGACGAGACCGTGACAGATGCGGAAGAACTGCGACAGGAGCTTAACGAGATCCGGGAACGCGGGTACGCGTTCAATCGGGAGGAGAATCTTGACGGTCTACACGCGGTGGGCGTGCCCGTTCGGAACCCCGATGGAGGCGTTATCGGCGGGCTTAGTGTTTCCGGCCCGAGCCATCGGTTCACAGGTGAGCACTTTGAGGACGAACTTCCGACGCTCCTGTTGGGAACAGCGAACGAACTCGAACTCAACATCGCCCACTCCTAGTCGTTCTGTATTACGGAACACGAAGTGGGTCATGGAAGTTAGAGTGATCTGTGGGAGTCCGCGCCACCGGTCAAGGCGGCCGCAATTTCGGACGTCGATACCGCCGAACGCACCGCCGCCATCCTCGGACAAAGGGTCGTCCGCGAGCGCTGGACGGAGTACGTGTTTTCCGGTGACCCCGCTATGATGTTTCGGTCGTGAGCGAATCACGGGCACGCCGGGCGATATACGGGAAGTCAAACGACGGCCGTGCGTCGGGATCGACGGGGTCGACGTGGCAGACGATGACGGTAACGCCCGCGGACTCGGTGGCGTCCCGGTAAGCGCCTGTGAATGCCTCGGTATCCTGCACTGTGACCGCGTTGAGACCGCTGTTCTCGGCAATCCCAGCGAAATCAGTATGGCTGGCCTGGAGTGACTGACCGCCCGTCGTCCCGTAGACGTCGTTCGCCCAAATGACGACCGTGAGATTGTCGGGATCGTAGCGGGCGACGGTCGAGAGCACGCCGAGCGACATCAATAACGACCCGTCGCCGTCGAGGACAGTTACAGATTCGTCCGTGCTGAGGGCGAGACCGAGTCCGACTGCCGTGGTCACACCCATACTTCCCCACTGATAGAAGTTCCTAGCGCGCTTGGGGTCAGAGACACTCGCGAGGACGTAGGATGCGACACCGAGGTTTGAAACAACGGCTGCGTCCGGTGTGATATCGAGGACGGACTCCGTACAGGCGTACTGGTTCGCACGTCCGTCTGTCATTTTGTAGCCTCCGATTTCCGTCCGGTGACTGTCTGTTCCAGCAGGACGACGTAGGGCGACTGCGTAGAGAACGCGGTTTCGCCCGCAAGTGATACGGTTTCCCGGAGATTCTCTTGGTCACTGACGACGGTGTTGCGGACACCGACATCGTCAAGCAGTTTGTCCATGTTGTACCCCGCGGGCACCTGTGCGATGTTGAACTCGCCCAGGTTGCCGCGGCGCGTCACTACTCCGAGGAAGGGGACGCGTGCAGGGACGCTGAGCGAACTGATAGCGTTGAACGTGTTCGCGAGACCGCTCGACTGACAGAGGAGTGCCCCACGGTTACCACCAACCCAAGCGCCCACGAGTACGCCCACCGCTTCCTCCTCACGGCTGACCAACACGGTTTCGAACCGGTCGTCCCCGACGACCTCACCGATGAGGGCGTCCATCTTCGAGTCAGGGAGGTACGCGACCAGTTCGACACCAGCATCCGCCAGCGCCTCCGCGGTGTCCTCACTCCAAGTCATCGACGTAATGGTAGCCGGGGGTCGCTCGTGAATTGCCTGCCAGTATAGTCGAGTTGTCAGGATCGCATGACGATGCGTCGCCTACTGGGTAGTGTGGACGGCTCTGATGCTGTTCGGTAGTACTTCTCATGCTAGGTACTTTGACGAAGCCGTATTCAATGTTCGGGTTGAACGACAGGCGGTGTTTGGTAAAGCGTGAAAGGTAAGGCGGGAGGATTTCCTGCTGGTTCATGGCAGAAATTGCCCGCCTCAGCGGATGCATCTCCCGTCTAGTGCTGACGACGATTTTGGGGCCGAAGGCGAGGAAGAAGACGAGGATGCCTCGCACGGGTTCAGCGCCCTCACAGAGGAACTTCGAGAGGAGGAGGCGAACGAGCCGACCGTGGGAAGCGAGGAGGATTCACAGGCGTACGCGCTGTTCGAGACGAACCATCCCAGCGTGACACTGAACGAGGATGATAGCGAGGTTGAGCGCATCCATGTGGTCGAGCGGATGGTTCGTCGCTACCGCCACCGTTGGGGCATCGAGAACGGCTACAAGCAAATCAAGACGTTCCGCGTCCGCACGACGAGCAAACGCCACACGTATCGGTTCTTCAACTTCGTGTTCGCGTGCGTACTGTACAACGTCTGGCGACTCGTGGACTTGCTGGTGAAACTCGCCGTCGAGGGCGAGATCACGACGTATGCACCGCGTGTGGACGCGAACCAGTTCGTGACGGTGGCGAAGAAATACTACGATCTCGACCCGCCGGACTAACACCGTCGGTCGGTCAGATGTTCGCTGACCACTGAGCGGCGGCGCTGTTCTACGTTCCTTATTTTCGGCTGATTGTTGACTGCTTGCGAATCGGCACCCTCGTCATCCTCTGAGGATAATTCGTACGGGAGTGACATAGTGAACGGAATATGAGTTCAACCGATTATTTGATCACATTCCTGACTTCGGCCTTGCTTGAACGCGTGATATCACGGGTGTGAGTCCTCGATGACGCGTTCGATGTTGCGGACCGCGGATTTCATGACAAGATCACGGAATCGCCCGAACCAGGTCCGTGCCCAGAGCGTGTCACCGTATCTGCGCCGGAGCCCGAAAAACACCGACTCAGCGTTCAGGCGCTGGTGATACGCCGGATCTTGGATGAGCAGATTTCTCGCCCATCCTCGAATTCCAGGATCGCGCTTCGGAATCAACGGTGTGATATGTCCTGCACGCAACCGCGTGTGAAGCTCCTCCCAGTCGTAGCCCTCATCGGCCGCGACAGTACTCAGATCGTCGAGGTTCCGGGTTAGGACCTGCCAACCAACCTGTGTGTCGCGTGGTTGTTTCATCGAACAGTGTATATCTAGGATAGCACTGGTCTCGCAATCGACCAGCAGCGTGGTCTTCACGGTCTCGAACGTGTAATCGGTGCGTTTCGCGTAATGCTGGCTGGCCTGGATGCGATCAACACCTGTTGCATCGATTGCCTGAACATCACCGAGGTCGAACAACTCGACAGACTGCTCGAGGATCGCCCGCCACGGCTTCATCGGAATCGACTGCTTTCGCGTACATACCGTCGAAAAGTGTGGGATAGTTTCAGGCGTCAAGCCGAGCGAATTCGTCACTCTCGGCATCTCGCGAAGGACATCCATCAGCTTTCGGTACGGATGCGCAAGATACTCCTTGCGTCCCTACACAGCGAGAATTACCCAGTCAGCGTAGCCTTCTTCACCCGGTCGGTACGCAGGAGCTGGCGGGCCAACGACGGCTTTTTGAGCGAGCGACACGATCATCTTTGTGAAGCGGGAGGTCTTCGTGTGCACAACGATTCCGTTCCGCTTCACGTCCTAGTAAATTTGGTATTTCTCTCATGCTACCAGTATAGCGACATAAGTTCGATCAACTCCGCACTGCTGAAGTCTGAGCGTTCAAGAGGTCCTCGACGAGTTCTAAGCGGGACTCACCCTTCCGAACTGGCCGTGCGTCTAGAACGATCGGCACTGCATTGCCAACTAACAGAACCGTCGCCCACTGGGAGGCATACTCGTCGATGTTCTCCTTCGTCCCGATGACCTCGTCCTCGGGCCCGGTCCTGTCGTCGGTGAAGGGATCGGCTTCGGTAATGTCGATCGCGACGATGCCCGCTCGAAAGAACTGCTCGGTCTCCGCCACCTCGTTCAGGAGCCTATTAACAGCCTGTCGGTACATCTCACGAATTTATCGTGTCGATGAATGCAGGGACGTACTGCTGGAAGTCGATTGGTTGCCCCTGCTGTAAGGGTAACATACCGGCTACCGGGTAGTGCCGATGACGCTAAGTAAGTAACAGCGTACGATCAATCGGCACTTCATGGATTCCCGGATTTGCGTGGTAAGAACGCCGAAATAACGAGCGTGAGCGCCGCGAATACGACGAGGAGTAGCAACGTCGCGCGCTGGGCGCCGACGAACGCGGCCTCGAAGACCCCTTCGAGCAGTGCCCGCTCTGCAGGGGTCAACCCGGCGAGGAACGCCTGTCGGGTCGCCTCGGTCGCCGTCTCTGCGGCCTGTTGCAGTGCCCGGGCGAGTGCGTCGCGTTGGGACACCGACACTGCGACGTCGGTTGCCCGGAGCGTGCCGTCTATCACTCCCCGGTAGAACTGCCCGAGCAGGAAGGCTCCAACGATGGCTGTCCCGAGCGCGTATGCGAGCATCCCGGTCGCGTTCATCACGCCCGAGGCCTCCGAGGAGTTCGCCTGGGGGACCGCCGATAGCGTCGAGTTGACGAGCTGAGGCGTCATGAGCCCGATGCCGACGCCGACGACCGCCATCGGGACGGCCATGCTCTGTACCGTCTGGTCCGGGTTCGTGTCCTGGAACAGCAACAGAAGGCCGACGCCGATCAGCACAGCCCCGACCTGGACGAGGGTTTTCGGCGCTACGTACGCGCGCCAACCGGTAGTGAACGTCGAGACGAGCAGCGTCCCGACGGAGAACGGAAGCATCGCGACCCCGGCCCCGAAGGCGGTGTAGCCGAGGCCGGACTGGAGGTACACCGGGATGATGAAGATGAACCCGGCCATGACGAGCGCCCGAGCGCCGAAGGTCAGCGAGCCCGCGGTGAAGGTGCGGTTCGAAAGCATTCCCATCGGGACGAGCGGCGAGCGGCCGGCCCGCTCGAGGCGGTACTCGTACTGGACGAATGCGGCGAACGCGAGCAGGCCCAGGCCGATGGTCCACAGCGCCGGCGACGTCCCGAAGGGGTTGAACTGGATGCCGAAGGCGACGAACGGACGCGTCGCGACCAGCCATCCGAACTTGCCGGCGAGGAGGAAGCCGACGACGAGCGACGTCGCGCCGACGACGGAGAGCACGGTCCCCCCGATGTCGAGTGGGTCTGGGTCGGACGTCAGCGGGGCGGCGCTCACGTAGCGAACGAACACCAGCGCGACGGCGACGACGACCGCCTCGAGGGCGAACCCCCACCGCCAGCTCGCGAACGTCGTCAACGCCCCACCGAATATCGGCCCGACGGCCGCGCCCGCCGCGCTCACGCCCGCCAGTACGCCGAGGGCCCTCGCGCGGTCTTCCCCCTCGTAGGTGACGATGAGTACAGTGAACGTCAGCGGCATCAACACGGCGGCCGCAGCACCCTCGACGAGGGACCAGCCGAAGTACAGGACTGCGGGGCTCCAGCTGACGGCTGCCAGCAGCGTCCCGGCGGCGTAGACGACGAGCGTCCCCTGCATGAGCCGCCGAACGCCGTAGATCGACGGGAGCTTGCCCCCGGGTAGCATCAGCGCCGCCATCACGAGCGAGTAGACCGCGATCGCACCCTGGACGACGGAGACGGTGGTGTTCAGGTCCGACACGATAGCCGGGATAGCGACGTTCATCAGGGTTGAATCGATGACCGCGATGAACATCGAAAGGCTCACCGCGATAGCCGGCCCCCAGTATGCCAGCATCCCCTCCTGTCGTTCCGGTGCATCGACTCCGTCCCGGGTTTCTTCCGTATCAGAACTCATCGAGACACTCCAGGAGAGACCAGTCGCTCGGGTTGTTCCCGCGTTCTCCCGTCGGACACCTGTGTCTCGATAAATCCGACGCGAACGACGACGTCCCGGTTGAACTCCGCAGTTAACTGCTCGTCCCAGCGTTGAGCGAGGTCCGGCGGTACCTCTTGATCTCGTGGAACGCCGACGAGGACGTTCACCCGCGGTTCGTTTCCGAGGAGCAGATCGATCGGTTCGTAGTCGGCGGTCACCGTAACGAGTTCGACCCCCTCGATGTCTGCCTCGTCGAACTGTTGCTGGAGTTCAGTCCGTGTCCGCTGCTCGAAGGCCTGCGTCTGAAATGTCGTCCAGGTGACCGCACCGAGGACGATCGAAAGCAGTGCGATGGCGACTGCGATCACGACGATACGCGAGACGATCGACGCGCGAACTCCCTCGAACGCGCCTGCGTCGAGTGGCTTGAACCCTGCTACCCAGAACAGGATCAGGGCGGAGACGTTGATCGCGAGCAGGTTCACGACCACGAGCACGGCGCCCGCGATGGCGACCCCCGGTAAGCCGAACGCGATACCGAGGCCGGAGGTCGCGGCGGGAGGTACGAGCGCGACGGCGATGGCGACGCCCACGAGGGTCGACCCGGAGCCACGCATGATACTGAGCGATCCAGCGATCCCTGACCCAAGCGCGAGAAAGAGCGACAGGAAGTTCGGACTCGTCCGCTCGGCGATCTGGGGAATAGTCCGGATGTCGAGTCCCGGCGGGATGAGAACGGTCTGCTGGAGGAGCCAGCCCATGACCGCCGCCGTCGCGATGGCAGCGACGAGTCCGAGGACCTGTAGTCTGATGCCGCGTCTGGTCATCCCCGGGTCGTCGAGGATCGTCCCGACGGAGGCGGAGACGGCAGGTCCCATCAGCGGCGCGACGACCATCGCGCCGATGATCGTCGCCGCGGAGTCGAGCAGCAGGCCTGTCGTCGCGATGATGGTGCTCAGGAGGAGGAACGCGAAGAAGGTGGAGTTCGCCGGCGCGAGATCTTGGGCCCGTGCGGACAGCTCCTCGCGCGAGATCCGGAGGCCGGGGAACCGTTCGACGAGTGCGGACAGACGCTGCGAGACGACGGTTTCGGTCGAGAGGACGATAGTGTACGCATCCCCCCGGATACCGGCCTCGATCAGTTCGTCCATCACCGGTTCGACGCCGCTCGGCGGGACGGGAAACTGGACCATCGCCTCGAAATCGCCACGGCCGACCTCGTCGAACACGGCGTAATCGATACCCTGGTCGTCGAGCGCGTCGAGGACGGCGGATCGGGTTCCCTCGGGGATCAGAACCTGGACGAGTCGCATGTGATACTGAGTGGTCGGTCCTCTAGACGATCTAGACGACCAGAGGGTGCGGTTTCCGCTCCGTTAACTCGGCTTTCGCCGGCGATGGGGTCCCAATGGACTCACCCGGCGACTTCCTCCGCGGCGAAGGTCTCACGGAGGTGCTCCTCGTCTTCCGGGGCGAGGTTCGTGTCCATGATCTGGAAGTCGTGCTCGAAGTCCGACAGCTCTTCCTTGATGCGGTCGACGTTTCCCTCGCGGGCCAGCAGGAACAGGGCGGAGTTTCCGGGCTCGATCGCGTCCCGTACGTCCTTGATGAAGTCGTCGTCGATACCGATATCGCCGAGCTTTCCGGAGAGTGCGCCGCCGGCGGCGCCGGCCAACAGGCCGAGCCACGGGGCGAAAAACAGCAATCCGATCAGCATGCCCCAGAAGGCGCCGCCCAGTGCGCCCGCACCGACGAGGCTGTGCGCCTGCTTGACCTTCGCACGCCCATTCTCGTTCCGGACGACGACCGCTGCGTCCTCGATCTTGATCAGCTCCCGCTTCTGCAGGTCGTACATCCTGTCGCGCATGGCTTCAGCGCCGTCCATGTCGCCGAATCTGAGTACGACAAGTGAACTCATATCCCTATTACCCTGTCAGAGGACTTAGTTAGTTCCAGACATTAGAACGAAATATTCGCTTACCTCCCTACACGTCCTGCAGTAGGATCCGAGAGGGAATCGATCCGAACTCCGTGGTCTCGGAATGTCGACAAAGGGGAGTACCGACTCGGGAGGGAAAGACAATCGCGCTGTGTGCTGATATCGGCGCGGACTCCTCGGACGCCCGCTCGTATATGCCGACCTTTCTCACTGGTGGTTCGACCGCCGCTGGTGTAATCCGCTAATAACTATGCCCGGTACCCCTCAGACATCGGCATGCCCGCGTCCGGGAGATTGACCTTCGACACGGCGGGGACGCGAGACCGTTGTCTCGGAGGATGTCACCGGCCGCATTGCCCTCCCGACGGCATCCACCTCGGTGACCGGTATCTGGCGACCACACCGCGGTCCGAACCGATGCGACCGGGCGTTCGACGTGCTGGAGAGACACGGATCGGGACCGACCAGATCGGATCGGGGGTCCGCGCCTTCAGAAACCCTGACAGTGAGTAGCGACATGCCCGACGTGTACTACTTCATCAGCGACCTCCACGTCGGCGGCGACGAACAACTCGAACAGGTGGACTTTCTGGACGAATTGCTCGCGTTCCTCCAGGAACTCGAAGAGAGCGACGAGGACGCCGAACTGATAATCAACGGCGACGCGTTCGGGTTGTGGGAGTTCACAGAGGTCGACGGGCCAGAGAAGTTCGACGCCCTCCTCGACCGCTATCCCGACCTGTTCGAACAACTCGAAGCGACCGGCCGAGAGATACCGATCACGCTCATCCCGGGGAACCACGACTACGAACTCGCCGCCTACCCGGAGTACGTGGAGCGACTGGCGGAGTACAACGTCACGCTAGAACAGGAGGTGTCGATCGAACGGACAGTCGGTGACGCACTCGTCCACGTCGAACACGGCATGCAAGAGGACCCGAACAACCGGATTCCCGACTTCGGGAATCCATACGCGAACCCACCGGGTTACTTCGTGAACCGACAGATAACGAGTCGCGCGGGACAGCTCTCCGGTCGCGGGAAGTACAACTGGCTGAAGGACATCCAAGCCGTGACGCCGATGACCGAAATCCCCGACTGGCTCATATCGAACTACTTCTACCGGGAGATGAGTTCGTGGCTGCGGTTCTCTGTCGTGCCGTTCCTCTTTCTATTCAACGTGGGTGTACTGTACGTCGCGATATTCGCGCTCGACTGGTTCGACGTGTGGTCGCTGCCGCTCACACTGGTCGAGGACCTACTCGGCTTCTTCGGGCCGGCCGGGCGACTGGTCGAACTCGTCCTCGCCGGGAACCTGGTCATCATCGTGTTGATACTGGCGATCTCCGTCCCACTTGCCGTGTTCGTGTGGGATGCGCGGAAGACCCTGAGGCGATTCGGCCTCGTCCGGTCGCCAACTGACCGGGAACCCGTCGAGAAATACCTCGACAGGGCCAGAGACGTGTTCGCGTCCGAACCGAGTGTCGCCGTGTACGGGCACACGCATCGGCCGTCGGCGACCGAAGTCGACGGCCGATTCGTCATCAACACCGGGACGTGGCTGAAACGCCTCCATCGGGTCGACCCTCTCCTCGGGGTTCTCCCACCGGTCTACTACGCCTCGTACCAGCTCAACTACTTCCGTCTCTCCGCGGCCGATGACGGTGACGTCCTCGTCGAGTACGACGTGATCGAGAAACCGGATCCGAACGATGAGACGTGGCTCCAGCGGCTGCTTACCCGGTCGCCGCGACGACAGCGGGAACTCCCCGACCGGACAGTGGTAAATCGTCCCCGGGAGCGACGTTCGCAACTGGACGAGTCGGATGGTACGGAGTGAGTGGCGCTTCAATGTCCC
>JARUKX010000054.1 GCA_029688825.1 Haloarculaceae archaeon H-GB1-1
CTGTCTCGGTGTATCGTTCCAGTACGAGATGTCGACCACGGTGGTCGGCGAGGATTGCTGGAAGGACGTCGGGAGGCAGGGTAGCCAGTTGAAAGTGGCAACTCGGCGACCCTCGTCGTGTACCGGTTATCACCGTCCGTGCCGGTATCATCGCTACGAGACGAGCGAGACGGAGTTGCGGGCCGCTCTCGTGGTGGGGTCGAAACCGAGAGAGAAGTTGGGGAAGAAACCCGAACCAGACCAATCGTCTGGACGTCTCCCAACGCCCGCGCGGGATATCGGATACCGAGTGGATGAACTCGGTGGCGGATATGTGGGGGGCCGTAAGTAGGGGGCCGCATTGGTGGCTAGCGTCGTTCGGCCGTGGACGGCCGCCGCCGCCAACCCCCTCTCTTCGAGTCGAGACCCCGGGACGGAACGCATCCAGTGGTCGACGCGATGGGGTCCGAAACGGACCCTCGTTTGGGTACGTGCCACAGGGGATGGGACGTGGCCGACACGTCCGACGTGCTCACGAGGGAGCTGTAGCGAGCGGCAGTTCGACGACGAACCGCGCGCTGTCCGTGCCCGCGTCGTCCTCGAGGTGGATATCCCCACCGTACTTCGTCACGAGTCGGTTGGCGATGTAGAGGCCAGTCCCTTCCTTGGCGGTGGGGTCTCTGAGTTCGGCGCTCTGGAGGAACTTCTCCTCGATGCCGTCGGGTGGCCCGTCGCCGTTGTCGATGATGTGGACCGCGACTGTCTCGTCCGTGGTCTCGACGCGGACGGTCACGTGGGGGTCGGTGGCGGTATTGTGTTCGATGGCGTTTCGGAGCAGGTTCTCGAACACGGCGGGCAACAGGCTATCGGCGGAGACGTACTGGTCGTCGAGGCCGTGGACCTCGAAGGTCGCCTGGTCGTAGGTCTGCCCGAGAACCTCGATCTCGTTCTCGATGGCGGTGGCGAGCGATTGGGGGTCCAGGTGGTGGTCGTCCGTCAGCGACTGGACGAGGACGCGCATGTTGTCGACGATGGCGACGAGGCGGTCGCTCCGGTACTGGATCGTCTCGATGTGCGATTGGCCGGACTCGTCGACGTGGTCGCCGAGGATCGTCGCGTACGACCGGACGACCTGGACGCCGTTGAACATGTGGTGGCGGAGCAGATGGTTCAGAAATTCCAGCTGGTCGTTCTCCTCGCGTGCTTCCCTGGCGGCCGTCCGTGCTTCCTGAAGCTTCCGTTCCTTCCGAATCGTCTCGATGTGGTAGATTCCGACGAGGAGTCCGATGACCGCGCCGACGCTCTGTGTCACGACGAGCAACACGAGCGGGGCCTGCACGACGCCGCCCATACGCAGCTGGGCCAGCAGTTGCCAGCCCATGAGCGTCGCCATGACGATGATGCCCAGGCCGACGCTCGTCGCGACCGTCCAGAGCTGCTTCGGCTCGACGTCGCTCTTGCCGAGGTAGTACCCGGAGTACGTGACCGTCGAGGCGAGTGAGACGAGGACGAGGAAGTCGACCAGCGGATAGAGCAGCCCGCCGGTCTCCGTGTCGACCGACACGGCGTACGCCAGCGCTGCCCCCACGAGCGAGATGCCGAGCAGGGTGACACCCCACGCACCACCCCGCTTACGAGGTGCGGGCTGGTGGCTGACCATAGCCATAGAGTGGGCTACTCACTGAATAAATTTCTGGCCGATTCGCTCGTTTTCGGCCGTCTCCAGGCCGGTCTGCTCACTCCTCGATTTCGGCATCGACGCCGAGGAACTCGAAGCGGGCACCGCCGTCGTCGCTCTCAGTCAGTTGGATGGACCACCCGTGGACGGACGCGATCTGTTTCACGATGGCGAGTCCGAACCCCGTCCCGCCCGCGGCGGTGGTGAAGCCCGACTCGAAGACTTCCGAGCGCTTCGCGTCCGGAATGCCGGGACCGTCGTCCTCGACGAAGAACCCGACGGGGCCGTCGTCACGGACCGACTGGTCGGTCCCCCCACCTCTCGCCCGCGCGAGGACGTCGGGTTCGAGGACGCCGACCCGTATCCGGACGGTGTCGTCGGGCGAAGCGTCCGGTTGCTTGCTCGTCGACGCGCCGTGTTCCACCGCGTTCCGAAACAGGTTCTCGAACAGTTCGACGAGGCGGCTGTGGTCGGTGTGGATTTCGCCATCGGTGACGACGTCCAGCGTCGCGCGCTCGGTTTCCACGTGGTCCCAGGCGGTAGCTGCGGCCTCGCGCAGTGAGACGGGCTCGATGTCGACGTCGTCGTCGCCGCTCCGCGCGAAGGTGAGCAGTTCGTCGATGAGCTGGCTCATCCGGGCGAGCGAGGCCTCGACTGTCTCCAGTCGGTCGTACTCTCCCGTCTCGCTGGCCAGCTCGAGGTTCCCTCTGGCGACGCTCAGCGGGTTCCGCAGGTCGTGTGCGACGGTGCCTGCGAAGGCGTCGAGGCGCTCGGTCTTCTCGACGAGTTCGCGCTTTTGCTGGCGACGCAGGGTCACGTCGCGGAGGATGCCGATGCGCTCGACGCTATCGCCGAGGCCGTCGATCGCCTCGGCCCTGAGTTCCGTGAACCGCGGTTCGCCGTCGGAACGGTCCCAGCGGACGGTTCCGCTGTCGTCGTCGGGTGGCTCGACCTCGAGCAGGAGCCGTTCGACGGTCTCTTTCGCACTCGTGGCGAGGTTGGTGATGCGCTCGCCGAGCACGTCGTCCAGGTCGCACTCGACGAGATTCGCGAACGACTGATTCGCGTCGGTGATCTCGCCGTCGGGCGTCACGACGACGACGGGGTCCGGGGCGGCTTCGAACAACGCGTGAAAGCGCTGCTCGCTGCGTTCGCGCTCGACGTCGAGTTGCGTCGAGAGACCCCGACGCTTGAGGAGGTTGTCGATGCGATGGTCGAGCGTGGTCGTGTCCACTGGCGTCTCGACGATCTCGTCGACGTCCTCCCACACCCAGTCGGGTAGCTCGTCGGCCTCGCCTCGGCTCAACAGGAGGTGGGGAAGGAAGACGGGAGTCTCTGCGGCTTTCTTGCGTGCCAGCTCCTCTCGGTGGCGAACGAATGCCGGTCCGTCGACGATAGCGAGGTCGAACCGGAGATCGGCGAGCTCTCCGGGCTCCGGGATTGCGATCTCGAACTCAGAGTGGTCGCGGGCAGCAGTCCCGGAGCCGTCCGTCGCCGGCTCTCGACTGGTGAGGTTCCGGAAGTGGTCGGCGAGTAGCCGTCGGTTTTCCTCGTGGTCGAGGAGCAGGCAGATCGTATTCATGTGTTCAGCTGTCAGCTTCGTCGCTCCAGTCGGGCGTCCCCTCCAGAATGCCTCGCAAGTCCGTGAGCGGTTCGCCGACGGTCACGCCGTCGTCCGTGATCTCGAACTCACGGAGCGTCCGCTCGAAGTCGCTGGCCCGCTTTTTCAGGACGCCGATGGCCTTGCGCATCTCGCCGCGGTACTCGAGGTACCGCAGAAAGAGGAGGTTGTCGGCGAGGTAGCTGACGTCCTGGTCGGTCGCCTCGAACTCACCGGTGATGCGCGAAACCTCAGCGGTCAGCAGGGTCGTGACGGCCTCGTTTCGGAGGTAGCTTCCGAGTTGGTGGAGCTGTGGGACGTGGTCGTCGTCGCCGAGCAGGGTGTGTCGATAGCCGTCGATGCCGTCGATCATCACGTACTCGACGTCTCGGTCTTCGACCTGCTGTCTGACGTGGCCGGCGAACTCCTCGGTCGACATCTGGCCCGGATGCGTCTCGTGGAGACGGATCGATCCCTCGTCGAGGCACTTCTCGACGGGGATACCGATGCTGCGGGATCGGTGACGGAACGTCCGTTCGGACTCCTCGAAGAGGTAGATGGCCGAGCTCATACCGTTGCTGGCGAATTCGGTGGCGAACTGGGTGCCGATCGTCGTCTTCCCGACGCCCGACGGGCCGCTGAGTATCGTCACCGTTCCGGGGTCGAGCCCGCCTTTGAGGAGGTCGTCGAGTTCGGGGACGCCCGCGGAGATGGGGTCGCTGATCTCCGCCGATACCGTCGTCCCGGGAGAGAGCTTCGGGAACACGTGCATGCCGTCGTCCGTGATGCGGACGCCGTGGCGACCGCCGTCGAAGTTCGAGCCGCGGAACTTGCTCACCTCGATGGTCCTGCGCGGGCCGTCGGCGTCGAGGGTGATTATGCCGTCGCTCATGAACTGGAGGTCGTCGTCGGGCGTCGTGGGGGTGTCCTGTGAGGTGAACAGGACCGTACACTCCTGCTCTTTCAGGAAGCGGAGGAACGATAGGACGCGCTTTCGGAACTGATACTCGTCGGTCGAGAGGTAGCGAAACTGCGTCAGGGGGTCGACGAACACGCGGTCGGGGTCGAGGTCGACGACGCGGTCGGTGATGGTGTCGGTCATCGACTGCGGTTCGACCTCGGCGGACGGGAACACGTCGTAGGACTGGTCCTCCGCGAAGAAGTCGGATGAGGGGCTCAGATCGAGCAAGGTGACGTCGTCGAGGTCGAAGCCGAAGCTCTCGGCGTCGGCGTACACGTCGCGTTCGGCCTCGCCCATGTTGATGAACAGCGACTGCTCGCCCGCGCAAGCCCCTGTCGTGAGAAAGTGCAGGCCGACGAGGGTCTTGCCTGCGCCCGGTGGACCACGGATCATGTAACTCCGTCCGGGCAGGAGGCCACCGTGGATGATCTCGTCCAGACCGTCGAGTCCGGTCTGAAGGCGCGAGCTATCTCGACCAGCGCTGTCAGTACGTTCGCTCATGATGGTGTTCCCGCGCACTGTGTGAATTGACCCTGGTTTCGAGGCGCATTGGGGTAGGGGAGAAATTCGACTTCCCTGTAGATATACTCGTTGCCGGAGAATCAAGAATTGATAACTGCATCGTTCGTGAGAACGCCGAGGCCCCGCGTCGAGACGGTTGGTGGCCGTCCTCGATCCCGTCTGACGTAAAACCTATACGCGCTCCGGCCGCCACATCGGGTATGGGACTGATGAGCAAAATCCTCGGTGGTTCGGGTGGTTCACGCCGAACCGGCGACTACGTCGAACTCGACGCTGCGGATCTCGACGTCGGTGCATCGGACGCGAAACTGCAGATCCGAATCGCGAAGATCGGTGACAAACAGGACGTCATCGACATCAAGGACGCCGTCTACGAGGGTGACGTCGTCGTCGCCGACATCACGCGACACACGACGAAAGACCGGACCATGGAGCACATCAGCGACGAACTCAAGCAGGTGGCCAACGAGGTCGGCGGCGACATCGTCCAGAAGGACGAAGATCAACTCATCATCACGCCGACGGGCGTTTCGATCAGCCGCGAACGACTCTGAGCTGTCGATGCCGACTCTGTTTCGTACCGCTTAACCACGCGGAATTGTTTGGTGGCTACAATGGCAGAGGCCATCCGCGTGCGCGACCTCCGGAAGAACTACGGCGACGTCCAGGCGCTCGACGGGCTCTCGCTGACCGTCGAGGAAGGCGAGTTCTTCGGGCTGTTGGGCCCCAACGGTGCCGGAAAGACGACGTTCATCAACGTGCTCGTCGGGCTCGTTCGTGAGACCGGCGGCGAGGCCGAGGTGTTCGGCTTCGACGTCGAGACCGACTACAGGGAGGCGCGCGACCGGATCGGACTGGCTCCCCAGGAGTTCAACGTCGACCGCTTCTTCCCGATTCGGGAGGTGCTGTGCCACAAGGCCGGCTATCACGGCATCGACCACGAGGAGGCACAGCGACGGGCCGACGAGGCCCTGAAGACGGTCGGCATCTACGAGAAGCGCGATACGCGCTTCGACTGGCTCTCCGGCGGGATGAAGCGGCGGTTCATGCTCGCTCGCGCGCTCGTCTCCGACCCGGAGCTACTCATCCTCGACGAACCCACGGCGGGCGTGGACGTGCAGTTGCGCCACGACCTGTGGGACATCATCAACCGGATGAACGACGAGGGGACGACCATCCTCCTGACGACGCACTACATCGAGGAGGCCGAGCGGCTCTGTGACCGCGTGGCCATCGTCGACTCCGGGCGGAAGGTCGAGGTCGCGAGCCCCGACGAACTCATGTCTCGCGGCACGGACACCGTCGACGTCGGGCTGGCGGACCCACCGACGGTCGCACCCACGTTCGACTACGACGGCGTCGTCGAGAGCCGCATGGCGGAGGGACGGCTCGAGGTCGTGACGAGCCGCGGCGGTGCGCTGGTCCCCGACCTCCTCCGCGACCTCGAGGCCATGGGCCACGAGGTGACGGACCTCGACATCCGCCGGGCGTCCCTGGAGGAAGTGTTCGTGGACATGACCAGGACAGACAGCTCCGTCGGTGGGTCGAGCGAGGCCGAGGAGGTGGTCCAGTGAACCGATTCGACCTCGTCGGTTTCCGGACGCTGCTGCGCCGCGAGATCCTGCGGTACGTCCGTCGGCCCCGGAACACGTTCCTGCCGCCGATGATCACGAACGTGCTCTACTTCGCGGTCTTCGGGGTCGTCCTCGGCGGCCGCATCGACGAGATTGCCGGGTTCCGGTACATCCTGTTCATCTTGCCGGGACTCATCGTGCTGGGGTCCATCTCCAACGCCTTCGAGAACGCGTCGTTCTCCATCTTCCACGGGCGCTGGAACGAGTACATCCACGAGGTCATCACGTCGCCGCTGAGCCACACGTCGATGGTGCTGGCGTACATCTTCGCCGCGGCGCTTCGGGGGCTGCTCGTCGGGGCCATCATCGCCGGCGTCGGCGTCGTCTTCCTCTGGCTGACGGGGACGCCGTTGGGCGTCGCCCAGCCGTTCTACTTCGCGGCGTTCATGCTGGTCATCGCGCTGTTGTTCGCCAGCTTCGGCGTCGTCGGCGGCCTGTGGGCGCGGGACTTCGACTACCTGACCGTCCTGAATCAGTTCATCATCCGGCCGCTGGTGTTCTTCGGCGGGGTCTTCTACTCGCTGGACGTGATCCCGGAGCCGTTCAAGACGCTCAGCTACCTCAACCCGATGATCTACATGGTCAACGGCGTCCGGTACGGAATGCTCAGCTACGCCGACGTGGACCCGGACCTCGCGCTCGTCGTCCTCACGGGGTTGACGCTCGTCGTCATCGCAGTCGACGTCTATCTGTTCAAGGAAGGGTACGGCCTGGTGGACTAGCCGGGTCGTACGGTCGAGTCCGCGCTCGCGCCGTCAGTCGATGGGGCACGTCGAAACGCCGAGGATGCTGTACAGCGGACAGCGAGTGGTCAGTGCCGTGATCACGAGAATCGCGCCCAGGAGCAGGCCCACCGCCGCGGCGGCCGTTCCACCGGGGGGCGACAGGAAACCTGCCAGCGCTCCCAGTGCCACGGCGAGGAGTGGGGCCCCGATAACCAGACGGACGAGACGGTCGATGTTGCCGACGTTCTGTTGCATTGTCGTGCCTCGACTGAACAATACCGCTCGACCGGAAATATAAGCACCTCCCGATTCTCGGAGCTGGAGAACGCGCTCGGCGACTGACGACGCTCGTGACCACCAGAAGACATTTACCGAGTCCGAAAGATACCGGATATGACCGCCTCCGGTGGGGCGGCAACCTCGTGACAGGGACGCTGCCACCACGGGCATGGTGGCTGCGAACTTCTCTCTGGCCGAATACTTCTGTCCGCCTTCGGCACGGGCGGTGTGGTAAACTATGTCACACGCGCACTTAAGCTACCGGCTCGTGGTTGCAGTTCGCACAAGGAGAAACGGGACGGTTAGACCTCGTCGGCCTCGTCGGGGCTGTCTTCGACGGAGCGTTTCATCGAGTCGCGTCGGCTCTTCGCGTCGCGGCCCGTCGCTTCGAGCAGGAAGTCGTTCTTCGCGTCGACTGCGTCGGCGGCGGCGTCGGCGTTGCCCTCGGCGATGACGTCTTCGGCCGGTCGCTCCTCGAAGTCGACGGCGAGTTTGTCCTTCTTGCCGCTGTACTCGACGGCTCCGACTGTGATCCGCTCGAACACGGGGTTCTCGGGGTCAGCGACGACGTGGAGCTCGCTGCCCTTGTACTCCTCCGTGTCCGTAATCGGGCCGAAGTAATCTTCGACTGTGCCTGTCATGTCCGGTACGCGCTCGTCGAGATGCTCGCCCCGGCGCATCTTGTACTCCCGCATAGCCAGCCCTTTGCGAGCGCCGGTCTTACCTTTTTCGAGCGACTGCCGTCACTGCTGTTGGTCGTCCTCGTGCTGGACGAGCGTTCCCTTGTGACAACTGGGACAGAAGTCGCCGGGTCGGAGCGAGGACTCCTCGACGGGCGTCGTGAACCCACAGCCCGAACACTTGTACATCCCCTCGGGGACGGTCATGTCCACGGACGCGGCGTCGTCGGCCGGGTCGAACGACGCAGCCGGCGTCGCGTCGACGTCGTCGTCCGGCCAGTCGGCCGCCTCTTCCGGCGTTTGCGTCTCGGGTTCGTCCTCTTCGGGCCACTGCGCCGGGTCGGGCTCGGGTTCGTCCTCGTCGAGGATGACGGCGTCGTCGCTCGCTGCGGTCGTCTCGCCCGCGTCGTCCGATGTCGGTGCCGACGACTCGTCGCTCGCGCCGATGATGTCGCTGGCGGAGAGTTCGTCGCCGCTCCGTGGTTTCTCTTCGGCGTCCGGAATCGTGGTCGATTCTGCCTCGGCTTCGTCCTCGGCTCCGTCTTCGTCCTCGTCTTCGCCGTCGTCGAGGATGACGCCCTCGTCTTCGACCGCTCCGTCGACGGTCATGGCGTCGTCGACCGGACCGCCGACTGCCGAGCCGGTGACGGTTCCCGCGTCGGCGTCGTCTGTTCGTCGTTCGGTCTCCGCGGGCGCGGCCGTCTCGTCGGCGTCGGGTTCGTCGGGCGTCTCCAGCGTGGTTACCTCTTTGTTCTCGGAGACGACCCGGGTCTCCCCACACCGGTCGCACACCTCGAACTCCTTGATGCTGATGACGACTTCGCTACCCTGCTCTTCGCGCTCGCGCTCGACCTCGGTCTCCTCGAATCGGTGTCCAAGGAGCGAACACTTGAGGGCCATTGTCATGTCTTCTCAGTCTGGCCGGCTTAAGCTTACTGCTTGATTCGCTCCACTCGACGGGGTATCCCCGCGGCATTTATAATACGGACCCGTCCGAATGCATCAGTATGAGAGCAAAGCCGGAGCACCGAGATCGCGACGACGTCGAGGTCGCGGTCCTGGATGCCCTGGCGGACCGCGGCCGAGAGGGGATGACGGTCTTCGAGCTTCGGTCACGGGTGGACGTCGACATCGACCGCCTCGAAGGTGCCCTCGCGGAACTGAAAGCAGACGGCCTCATCGAGGTCTCGAACGACGACGAACGGACCGTCATCGTCCCCGAGGAGGGCGTCGTCGGCCCGCAGGACCCGGATTCAGACCAGTCGATTCTCGACAGAATCCTCGACTGGCTGCCGTTCTGAGCGGACGCGGCCCGCCCGCGGAAACGCCGTTCGCAGAAAGTCGGGAGTGGCTACGGTCGCCGTCGCAGGCCGGCCACGACGAGCAGCGCCAGGACCGTAGCGAGCACCCCGAATCCGGGGCCGAACGAACTCGACGTGTCGGTCGGCGTCGCAGTCGACGGTGCGGTCTCCGTTGGCGACGGTTCCGGCGTCTCGGCCGCAGTCGCCGTGTCCGTCTCAGTGGTCGTCGGTTCCGGCGTGGGCGTCGGGGTCGCTGTGGCGGTCGTCGTCGGCGTCGCAGTCGCTTGCTGGGCTCTGGTCCCGATGGCGAACACCGAAAGGCCCGGCGACGACGCGCTCGCGGTCAGAATTCGTGTCATCGCGGTGGTTCCATATCCGTCACTCCGGTACCGTCACGGCCAACACATCGGTCGGTTCAGTCGGCATCCGCGGCCGTCGCCGCGCAGTTGTTCGGCCCCTGTTCGAGTTCGAACGCTTCCTCGTCGGCCGCCGACTCTCGCCCGAGGTTGATGTCGATGATGCGCTCGAAGTTCGCCGGTCGCGGCGGCATGTCGGCACAGATCGCCTCGACGAACGCCGATTCGTCCTGGCGGAATGCGGGCAGTCGCTCCCGTAGCGACCCCAGTTTGGCCGTGACCGACCCATCGGCCGCCCGTTCGCTCGCCTCGCCCGCGTGCCCCGGCGCGACGACCGTGGAATCGTCGAACGACGCGAGTCGCTCGGTCACCGTACGGTGGAGTTCGCGAGCGGCCTCGGGCGCTCCGTCGTCGCCCGCTTCGAGGTCCGGGCGTGCCACGCTCTCGACGAACAGCGAGTCGCCGGTCAGGAGCACGTCTTCGACGGCGATCCCCGTCATGCCGGTGGTGTGCCCCGGTAGCGGGACGACTTCGAGTTCGGCATCGCCCAGCGGCAGGCGCTCTCCATCCGCCAACTCCGTCACCGGAAATTCGACGCCCCGGGCGACCGCGCGCTCGGAGAGCATCGGCTCCGCGGCCGTTTCCTCGGCTACCCGACGGACGCCGCTGACGTGGTCGGCGTGAACGTGGGTGTCGATGGCGTAGCGGAGGTCGGCACCGTAGTCGGCGGCGTCGTCGGCGTAGCGGTCGCTGAACGCCTGGAGCGGGTCGACGACCGCCGCCTCGTCTCCTGCGACGAGCAGGTAGCCCAGACAGCCGCTGGAGGGCCGCTCGTACTGGACGACCGTCACGTCACCGTCGCGGGAAACCTCCGTCGCGTCGTAGATGCGGCCCCACGCGTCCATCCCGCCGTCGAGGTTCCGCGCCTCGACGCCCTCGCCCTCCAGCAGCGACGCGACGTACGCGCTCGCCTCGCCGCGGCCACAGACCACGGTCACCGGTCCCTCGACGTCGCTCGCCAGGTCGCCCACGCGGTCGCCGATCTCCGCCTCGACGAACTTCGTGTACGGAACCTCGGTCCGCTCGACGCCCTCGCCCTCGATGCGCCACTGCTCGATCTCCGAGCGATTGCGAACGTCCAGCAGGTGAACCGGCTCGCCAGCGGCGATGGCGTCCCTGAGTGTGCTGGCGTCGACGGATGCGACCGGCTCGTCGGGTTGGGGGTACTCGCTCATACTCCCGCGTATGCTCGCCACGGCGATAAGGGCGGCGTCAGGATTGAAGCCTGTGGCGTCGCTATCGTAGGTATGGACGCAGCGACTCTCCAGGAGGCAGTCCGCGAGGAGATGGCCACCGAAATCGACCGGCTCGGTTCCGACAAAGCTCTGTTCTCGGTCACCGGCGGGACGCTCGAAGAAGCGGAAATCCTCGGCTCGCTCGCCGCCGACGACGCCGCGGTCCGCGACGTGGTCCGGTCGTGGGCCGACGACGAGGCCGATTCGACCGCGCGCGAGGCCTTCGCCGAGGCTGCGGACCGGCTGGACGAGCAGGTCGATCGGCTCGCGGCCGACCTCGACGGTGATCTGCCCGGCGCCGAGGACGCAGTCGCGGACTACCTCGGGAAGCTCACCGAGACGGAGGCCCGCGTCGCGGCCGGCCTCGTCGCTCGCCCGCTCGTCCGTGACCGGACGCTGTTACAGGTGGTGAACTACTTCGTGAACGAGGCGGACAGACAGGGCGCGGACCTCGCGCGGGAGCTCCGCTCGGCAACCGACGAGGGTCGTGCGGCGGGTCTGGAGACGCTCGACGCCTGCTGTGAGACCGAGGCCGAGTACGAACGGGCTCACGAGGCCGCCACCGAACTCGTCGCCGTCGCCTACCGTGACTACGCCGACGCGCTCGAATCGCTCGGGCTGGACCCGAAACCCATCTGCTAGAGTCGGTAGCCGTCGACGGTGCCGACGGCCGAGCGGAAACTCCACAGCGAGAGCGGGACGGTCGGGACCACGGTCACGACGACGCCGCCGAGTTGCAGCCAGATCGGAGCTGCACCGACTATCGAGGCCAGCCACTCCCGCACGAACGCCGACTGGGCCAGCAGTCCCGGGAGCGCGAGCACGGCGAACGTCAGCGAGAAGTAGAGATAGCCCCACCCGCTGGGGATGACGGCTTCTCGACTCCCCTGCAGCGTCGTCGTCTCGAACTTCGGGAACGCAGCGCCGAAGCCGCTCGCGAGCGCCGGGCCGCATCCGGCGAGGACGGCCGCCAGGACCGCTGCCAGCGCGATGCCGACCGGTGAGTTCGGTCCGGCGAGCCCGACGCCGACCGCGCCCAGCACGGCGAGCGGGACGCCGGGGAGCGCACCCGCGAGCACCTTCCCGCCGACGAACTCCCGGCCGGATACCCGCGAGGTGAGGACGACGGGCAACACCGCCCCCTCGTCACCGACGGGATTGAGCGTGAACGCGGAGGCGACCGACAGCGCCAGCGCGACGCCGACCGTCGCCGCCAAGACCGGCGGAATCCCGAAGACGAACGCTTGCTGGCCCGCGTACAGGAGCACGAACAACGGCATGAGCGCCCACTGCAGCGTAAACGGGGCGCGCCGGGCGCGCAGCCAGCTCTTCTCGGCGGTCCGCACGGTCGCCAGCGGGAGTCTGTCCTCGAGGGCAGCGGGAATCCTCGACCCGCGCTCGACCGTCTTCTCGTTCGTCGGCTGCACCGGGTCGCGGAACCACAGCCCGCCCGTCAATCGACCGACCGACGCCAGTCCGAGCGGGATGGCGAGGAGCGTTTCCGCGACCGCGGCCGCGGCGTAGCCTGTGTTTCCGGGTGCGCCCGGAACGCCGAGCAACAGCAGGTCCGCGTACCAACTGCTCGGCAGGTACGCAACGCTGGCGAGCAGCGCCTCGGCGGCCACGTCGGCCGTCATCAAGAAGACGTAGGCGGCGGGGAACCCGAACGACGCCAGGAACCCGAGCGCGGTCTTGTGTCGCGCGACGAACTGCGACCGGGCGATCAGGTTCTTCACGACGAGCCCGCCGACGAAGCCCGCCACGAGCCCGGCAGCCAGGACGAGCAGGAGGACGACCACGGTGAGAGCGAACGCCGCGGCCGAGCCCGCCCCGAGACCGATGCCGCCCGCGAGACACAGGATCGGAATCGCGGACACGACGAGCCACCGGCCGAACTCCGCGAGCAACAGTCCCACGGCGACCGTCCGGTGGTCCGTCGCGGACAGCACGCCCGCGGGCGCGTCCACCCGCCCGATGGACTTGACCGTCCGCTGGAGCCCGAAGAACGCGACGAACAGGGCGATGCCGCTCAGCGTCCCGCGAGCGATGAGCAGTCCCTCCGACGGGTCGAGGTCGCCCGCGGCGAGTTTCTGGACGAAGAAGTAGGCTCCCGCGCCGAAGCCGGCTGCGTACAGCAGCCCGAACGCGCCGCCGAGCAGCGTCAACAGGATAGCCTTCCACCCCGTGTCCAGCCGGCGACGCGTCCGTCGGAGTTCCGTCCGCGCGACGAGTGTGGCGTTCCGGCCGTCGAACCTGCTCATCGGTCGGTGGCCCGTCCCTCGGTCACGTCGAGGAAGACCTGTTCCAGCGTGGCCTCTGCCGTGGTTCCGTTCACTGCTCTGGCCTCCTCGACCCGACGTTTCAGCTCCGACGGCGCTCCTTCCGCGACGAGGCGGCCGTCGTGCAGGACGCCGACGTGGTCGGCCAGTTCCTCGACGACGGGGAGGATGTGCGTCGAGAGGAACACCGTCGTGTCCGCGGCGGCGAGCTCCGAGATGAAGTTCCGGACCGTCCGGGCCGCGCGCGGGTCCAGCCCGCTCGTCGGCTCGTCGAGGAACACGACGTCGGGGTCGTGCATCAGCGCCTGCACCAGCCCGAGCTTCTGTTTCATACCCTTCGAGTACGTCGAGACGCGCTTGTGGGCGTCGTCGGCCAACTCGAACCGTTCGAGCAGGTCGTCGACGTGCGCGTCGTCACCGAAGTCCCGCAGGCCCGCGATGTACGACAGTTGCTCGCGACCGGTCAGCTCCTCGTACAGCGGCGGTTCCTCGGGCAGGTAGCCGACGTGGGGAACCACGGCGTCGCGGTCGGACACGTCGTGGCTGGCGACGCGCGCACTCCCGGCGGTCGGTCGTCGGAGCGTCGTCAGCATCTCGATGGTGGTCGTCTTCCCGGCCCCGTTTGGACCGAGAAATCCGAACACGCTCCCGCGCTCGACGGTGAGATCCAGCCCGTCGACGGCCACGGCCTCGTCGTAGCGCTTCTGGAGGGTCGTCGTCTCGATAGCCGGCGGAGGCATTATTTCCCGGTACTGCACCGAAACTAAAGTGGCTTTCCGTCGCCCTCGCCGGCTCCCTCACCACGCGGCGTCGGCGCGGTAGGTGTCCCGCATCGTCTCCGCCAGCATGCCGTCTTTCTCCATCGCGAGGTAGACGATGACGAACGGGGCGTCGTTCGGCCGGACGACGAACACGTCGAACGGCGGCTCCGCACCGCCCTCGCGGAGGCGGTCGACGAACGGTTCCAGCGTGAGCATGCCGCCGCGTATCTCCGCGAACACGTCGCGCTCGCCGGGCTGTTTCGCGATGGTGTACAGTGCCCCGTTCGGGTCGCCGTCGGTGTTCCGCGTCACCTGCGAGGCCATCGGCTCGCCGGCCGCGTGGGCCTGCTGGAACGTGTTCTCTGCGGCCTCGAACACCTCGTCCGTTCCGTCGACGAACGTGAAGACCGTTCGGGACGCCACCGCGACGTCTTCGAACACGGGGTCGCCGTCGGGCCAGCGCAGCGCCGCATCGACGAGGTTCCCCGGGTCGAGCGACGCGACGGTCTCGGCCAGCTCGCCCTCGTAGCCCCCCGTCGGCACGTAGGTGGGGTCCTCGGTCTCGGCGTCCACCAGCAGTAGCTCGTCGTCTGTTCGCCCCTCGAACACCCGGAAGCGGCCCTCCGTCGTCGGCTCCATACTCGCGATAGCCGTCCTGCCGGTAAAGGACTCACGGGCCTCCTCGGCCGGGGCGGACGACGCCGTCGGATTTAGGGCTACTCGGCCCGTCCCTCACCTATGCGCGTCGTTTCAACGCTGCCGTCGGCGACGGAGATTTGCTACGCCCTGGGCGTCGAGCCCGTCGGCGTCTCTCACGAGTGCGACTATCCCCCGGAAGCCACGGCGGTGCGCTCGGTCAACCGGGTCACCATCGACCCGGAGCAGGACACCGCGGGCATCAACGACCAGCTCGACGCGGCCGACGGCCCGGTCTACACCATCGACGACGCGGCGCTCCGGGAGGCGGACCCCGACCTGATCGTCACGCAGGGCATCTGCGACGTCTGCGCCGTCGACCGCGTTCTCGTCGAGGAGGCCGTCGACCGCGTCGGGCTGGACTGCGAGATCCTGACGACGGACCCGCACAGCCTTGACGACCTGTTCGCCGACGTCGAACGCATCGGTGCGGCGATGGACCGCGCGGACCGCGCCGCCGACCTCGTGGCCGACCTTCGCGCACGCGTCGACGCCGTCCGCGACCGTGCAGCCGAGGCCGAATCGAGGCCGCGGCTCGCAGTCCTGGACTGGCTCGACCCCGTCCTCGTCGCCGGCCACTGGATCCCCGAGATGGCCGAGATGGCCGGCGCGACCTACGAGATGACCGATGCCGGCGCTCGCTCCGAGCCTCGCGAGTGGGACGAGGTCGTCGCCTACGACCCCGAGGTGCTCGTCCTGGCCCCCTGTGGGTTCGGCATCGACCAGACCGTCGCGAATCTCGCGGCGGTCACGGACCGGCCCGGCTGGTCGAACCTCACCGCGGTGCAGGAGGGTCGCGTGTTCGTGATGGACGGCCATCACTACGTCAATCGACCTGGGCCGCGGCTCGTGGACACGCTGGAGTACCTCGCTGCGCTCGTCCACCCCGACCTGTTCGAGCAACCGCCCGCCGAGGCGGTCCGACCGGTGGCCGCCACCGACGCACCCTGACATGCTGACGATCGCTCGCGAGACGTACGACGCGCTCGTCGACCACGCTCGCTCGGGCACGCCTGCGGAGGTGTGCGGCGTCCTCGGCGGCACTCACGGCGACGAGGCGAGCACTGCGACGACGGCTCGTCGCGTCGAGAACGTCGCGGAGACCCCCCGGACGCGCTACGCGCTCGACGCCGCAGAGCAACTGCAGGCCATCGAGGCGATCGAGGCCGAGGGGCTGGAGACGGTCGGGTTCTATCACTCCCACCCCGCCGGGCCGCCGGGGCCGAGCGAGACCGACGCCGCGAACGCGACGTGGCCGGGCGTGTCCTACGTCATCGTCGTCCTCGACGGAGCGCACCCCTACGTCGGGTCCTGGCGCTGGACGGGCGAGGCGTTCCGACAGGAGACGGTCGCGCTCAGATAGCAGCCGCGAGGCCGACGTAGACGTTCGTCAGCACGACCGCAGTGCCGAGTCCCAGCAGCGAGAACAGCCAGACCCGCCAGCCCGGCACCTGCTCGACGATGTGCCTGCATTCCAGGAGGACGACCCCGACGTACAGCGCCACGGCGAACTTCAGCGCGAGCATCCACATCGGGTCGTGCGCCAGCAGCGCCCGTATCCAGGGGTTGGCCTCCAGACTGAGGTCGCTGGTCAGGACGAGTGCGAGAATCGTCGACATGGCGTCGCCGAAGCCCCACACGAACACGAGCGAGAAGACGAGTTCGGCGTACGTCGTCTTCGTGACGTGAATCTGTGGGAGCGAGATCTCCAGCCGTGAGGTGGGCGACGATGGCATGGGGTGCGTTGACTACCCAAGACTCCGGACTTCCCCTACCTAAACCTCACCCAGCGATTATCAGCGTCGATACCGCCGGCGAAGTGCGCCGTTCAATCCGCCGAGATGGCACACCGATCTGCGTACTCGACCTCGTGGATGGACTCGATTTCGGGGTCGTCGCTGCACACCGGACAGTTCGGGTTCTTCCGCATCTCGACTGGCTCGAAGGTCATGTCCCGCGCGTCGTAGAACAGCATCCGCTGGTCCAGCAGGTCACCGACGCCCACGATCCACTTGACCGTCTCCGTCGCCTGGATGCAGCCCACGGTGCCGGGTAGGACGCCGAGCACGCCCGCCGTCGCGCAGTCGGGGATCATCCCGTCCGGCGGCGCTTCGGGGAACAGACAGCGATAGCACGGTGAGTCCTCGCCCTGAGGGAACGTCGTCACCTGCCCCTCGAACTGGTAGATAGCTCCGTGGGAGAAGGGGGTCTCCGAGAGGACGCAGGCGTCGTTCACGAGATAGCGCGTCTGGAAGTTGTCGCTCGCGTCGACGACGAAGTCGTAGTCGGCGACGAGGTCCTCGACGTTCTCCGGCGTGACGCGAGTGTGGTGTTTCTCGACGGTCACGTCGGGGTTGACGACCGCGACGTAGTCGGCGGCGCTGTCGACCTTCGGTCGCCCCACGTCGTCGGTGCCGTGGATGATCTGCCGCTGGAGGTTGCTCAGTTCGACCTCGTCGTCGTCGGCGACGCCGATGGTGCCGACGCCCGCGGCGGCGAGGTACTGGATGACCGGCGAGCCGAGTCCGCCAGCGCCGACGACCAGCACGCGCGCGTCGAGCAGCGCCTTCTGGCCCTCCGGCCCGACGTCGTCCATGATGATGTGCCGGGAGTACCGGTCGAGCTGTTCGGCGTCCAGATTGAGACCCGTCATACGCCGGATTTGGAGGCGCGCGCGGACAAACCTTCCGGGTTCAGCGGTCGGTCAGATCGTCTACGAGGCCGTCGACCTGCCGGCTGATGGTGACGATCTCGTCGGTCTGGTCGGCGGTCTCGTCGGCGATGTCGGCCGTGCTCGACGCGATCTGCTCCGCATTTGTGGTCGTCTGGTCGACCATGCTGGCGACCTCCTCCGCGCTGGCGGCCTGCTCGTCCGTGGCGGTCGCTACCTCCTCGATGCCGTCGTTGACCTCCCGGACCGAGCGGTCGATGTCGTCGAGTATCTCGACGGCGTTCTCCACCTCGTCGATGCCCTGTTCTATCTCCTCGTTGCTGTCTTCGAGGCTGTCGACGGCGTTCTTTGTGTCGTCCTGGATGCCCTCGATGGTGGATTCGATCTCGCTGGCCTGGCTCTGTGACTCGCCGGCCAACTGCTTGATCTCGTCGGCGACGACGGCGAACCCTTCGCCCGCCTCGCCGGCCCGAGCGGCCTCGATGGAGGCGTTCAGCGCGAGCATGTTCGTCTGGTCGGCGATCTCGTCGATGACGTCGACGATCTCGTCGATCTCCTGCACGCTGTCCTGGATGGTCCGGACGTCCTCGGCGACGCTCTCCGCCGCAGCCTGGATGCCCTCCATCGCCTCGTAGATCTCCTCGGCGGAGTCCTGGCCCTCCGCTGCCCGCTTGCGCGCCTGCTTGCTCGCTGCGGCGACCTGGTCGGCCGACGACGCGATCTCCTCGACAGAGGCGCTGAGATTCGACACCTCGTTCGCGACGCTCGTCATTCCCTCGTGCTGTTCGGCGCTCAGTTCCCGGATCTCGTCCGCCTCCTCGGCGATGTCGACCGACGAGTCCTCCAGATCGGCGAGCGAGTCCTGTATCTCGCTCGCGGCGTCGATGTCGTATCCCACGTCCGCGTCGATGTTTTGCTCCACCTCATCGTCGATGTCGGTGTCGACGTCTTCGTCGAGGTCGGCATCGCGAGCGTCCAGCGTCTCGTCGATGACCTTCTCGTGGGAGCTCTCTCGTGACATAGGGGCTTGGCGACTGTCCACTGCAATAAACCCACGACCCAAAATTTTTGGAATTGATAACGAGTCGCGCAGCATCACGGTCTGGAGACGGCGACGGGCGGCCCCAGTCGAAAGACACTACCCGGCGCTGGTCGTTGCCCCATACAACGACCGGCCTCCCGGCCATTCTTTCACCATGACAGCGAAATTCGATCCCGAGAAGTTCGAAGACAAGTACGCCAACTACTTCACCGAACTCCAGCAGGCCTACAAGCAGGCGTTCGACGTGATGAAGGACCGATTCGACAACGAACTCGTCCACGCTATCGACCAGCAGATCCTGAACGAGAGCGAACCCTACTACGAGGGCGACGGCCAGTTCCGCATCGACCTCCCCGAAGAACCCGCCGACCGGATCCAGGGCGTCGTCGTCGCCGACGAGAAGGTCGAGCAAGTCCTCGAACACTACGTCGAGGAACTGAAGCGCCAACATCGCCGCGTCTTCGGTCTCGACGACTGACCTCCTCCGAACGTGTTCGGCGTCACCGAGAGGCGATAGCGGGCGCTATCTCCGTCCGTGAGCGCGATACCCGCAGCCGTCGATACAGACAGCCAGCCGCCGATGGCCATCCCGCTCGCGCACTTCGCGGTAGCGCTGGGCTTCCTCGTGGCCGGCGGGGGCGTCGCCGTCGCGGAGGTACTCGACGTCGCCCCCGGCTGGGCCACGCTCGCGCACGTCCACCTGCTCCTGGCGGGCTGGATCTGCCTGACCATCATGGGCGCGATGACGCAGTTCGTCCCCGTCTGGTCGGGCGTCTCGCTGTACTCGATGCGGCTGGCGAAGGCACAGCTCGCGCTGGCGACCGTCGGCCTGGCCGGCTTCGCGTGGGCCCTGCTGGCGAGCGCGCCGATGTGGATTCACGGTTTCGGGGCCCTCCTTCTGGCGGGCTTCTGGACGCTGGCGTACAACGTCGGCCGAACGCTGTGGCGCGCTCGACCACTGGACGTGACCGAGCGTCACTTCGCCCTGGCGCTCGGCTTCTTCGTCGTCCTCACGGCGTTCGGGTTCGTGTTGGCGATGGACCTCGCACTGCCCGTGCTGCCGCGCTGGGGGGTCACCCATCCGGAACTGCTCGGCGCGCACGCCACGCTGGCGGTCTACGGGGCGGTTCTCACGACCGTCGTCGGCGCGCTCTACCAGCTCGCGACCATGTTCACCCAATCGGACCTCCGCGGGATCGACTACCCGCTCCAGCGGTTCGAGACGGTGGCCTACCCGCTCGGCGTCGTCCTGCTGGCTACCGGTCGATTGCTCTCGCACGTGCTCGTCGCCCGCGTCGGCGCGGCGCTCGTCCTCGCCTCCTTGTTCGGGTTCGGTATCGTCGTCCTTCGCCGACTCGTCGAGACGAAAGCGGACTGGAACGCGATGCTCACCCGGTACGCCGTCGCGGCGGTTGCGCTCCCGCTCTGGGTCCTCGTCAGCGCACCGTCCTGGCTGGCCCGGCCACTTTCGCTGACGACGCTGTTCGGACCGCCCGGCTCGGTCCACCTCTTGCTGGTCGGCGTCGTGGGCATGGTCGTCGCCGGGACGCTCTACCACGTCGTTCCGTTCATCGTCTGGGTCGAACGCTACAGCGACCGGCTGGGGCTGGAGGTCGTGCCGATGATCGACGACCTCTACGACGACCGCCTGGCGACGGCCGACTTCGCGGCGTTCGTCGTCGGGACCGCGCTGCTCGTGGCTCGCGAATCGCTCGGTGCGACGGCGCTGGTGGGGACCGCCGGGACGGCGTTTCTGTTCGTCGGCCTACTCGCCTTCGCGGCCAACCTCGCGCTCGTCCTCCACCGCCACGTCGGGTGGTCTATCACCGACGTCGTGGCCGGTCCCCCGCCGGACGCGTGAGCGGTCGAACCAGTTCGGGGACAGCCCTTCTTGCTGG
>JARUKX010000055.1 GCA_029688825.1 Haloarculaceae archaeon H-GB1-1
GTCGTTCGGGTCCGTTCCCAGTGCGCGCTCGCGGTCGTCGGAGAGTCCGTCCCCGTCGGAGTCGGCTGCCGCCACCGCCGTCGTCGCGAGCGTCGTTCCCAGCACTGTACACACGAGTAGCACGACGACCGTCGCCGTAGTTCTGGCCATGTGTGCGGGTTCCGTGCAAAACTGCTTTGTTATTTACGTCGTATCTGGGACGCACATATTGGGAATGCGCGATAGTATGGCATTACATGACACACCACTGTACCGTCACGAAAACCGCCAGCGACCTAGTGTATCGGGGTGAAAACAAGGAACCGACTGAATGTGTCCTCGTACTGTCGAATTATGGCGGGAGGATGGCAACGGTACTGCTGTCCGTCGCGCCCTCGTCGGAACCGCTGCACTCGCGCGCCCGAACTGAAACGAGCGCGTGGTTCGGTGCCGCTGACTACGGCGTCTCAGTCTCGTTGGTCGGGTCGGTTCCTGCCAGCCATTCGACGCCGTCGGTGACGCCGTCGCCGTCGGTGTCGGCGTCGAACGGGTCGAGTGACATCGTGATGTTTCGCTCGCGGGAATCGGTCAGACCGTCCCGGTCGGAATCGGCCCACCGGGGGGCCGAACTGGCGTTGAGGATGTCCGTCCCGTGAACGACTTCGTCGCGGTCGGTGTAGCCGTCACCGTCGAGGTCGCGGTGGGGGTAGTCAGACGCGTTCGTCGGGTCGTAGTCGTGGAACACCTCGTCGCCGTCCCAGTACAGGTCACCGTCGGTGTCCCTGTCGTTCGGGTCGGTCCCATGTTTGGCCTCCAGGCGGTCGGACAAGCCGTCCCCGTCGCTGTCGCTCGAGCTGTGGCGGGGATGCTCGTCGACGTCGAGGGGATCCGTTCCGATCCGAATCTCGACGGTGTTGGTGAAGCCGTCGCCGTCGGAGTCCCTGACCGGGTGGCTGCCGGAATTCGTCGGGTCGAACCCGTGGCGGGCCTCGTCGCCGTCCCAGTACAGGTCGCCGTCGGTATCTTTGTCGTTCGGGTCGGTCCCGAGTGACCGCTCCTCCTGGTCGGTCAGGCCGTCACCGTCGCTATCGCCGCCACTGCCGGGCGCGGGATGACTATCGGGATCCTGTGGGTCGGTGCCGGCCTCGATCTCGACGACGTTCGTGTAGCCGTCACCGTCGGAGTCACGGACGGGGCGACTCCGTGGGTCAGTGGGGTCGTAGCCGTGGCGGACCTCGTCGCCGTCCCAGTAGTGGTCGCCGTCGGTGTCCTTGTCGTTGGGGTCCGTTCCCAGCGCTCGCTCGAAGCTATCGGTGAGTCCGTCGTCGTCGGCATCGACGTCGGCCGACGATCCGCCCGGGACGTCGGAGGCGTCGGTGGGGTCGCTCCCCGAGTCCAGCTCTTCCGTGTTGGTGTAGCCGTCGTTGTCGGTGTCCCGAATCGGGTGGTCGTTCGGGTTCAGCGGGCTCTCGCCGTTCCGCACCTCATCGCCGTCCCAGTAGTAGTCACCGTCGGTGTCTTTGGCGTTCGGGTCGGTGCCGATGTTCCGTTCACGCTGGTCGGAGAGGCCGTCCCCGTCGCTATCCTGACCGGGGTTCGGCTGGTACGGGAAATCGTTCGGGTCGGTCGGACTGGTTCCGATCAGGCGTTCCTGCGTGTTGGTGAAGCCGTCGTTGTCGGTGTCCCGAATCGGGTGATCGTTCGGGTTCAGCGGGTCCTCGCCGTTCCGGACCTCGTCGCCGTCCCAGTAATAGTCACCGTCCGTGTCCTTGTCGTGCGGGTCTGTGCCGATGTTCCGCTCGCGCTGGTCGGAGAGCCCGTCGCCGTCGCTGTCAACGCTGGAAGCCGGCGGGTAGTCCGATGCATCCGTGGGATCGGTTCCGAAGGTGTACTCCTTCCCGTCGGGTGCGCCGTCACCGTCTGTGTCCTTCGAGGTCGGGTCGAGTCCCTCGCTGATTTCGAGGCCGTCGTCGAGACCGTCCCCGTCCGTATCTCTCGCTATGGGGTCCGTCCTGCCGCGCACTTCTCGGCGGTCGTCGAGCCCATCTCCGTCGGTGTCGGCAGCCGTCGGACTGGTCTGCCCATTCGCTTCGACCCCGTCTCCGAGGCCGTCGCCATCGGTGTCCCGCTTGGACGGGTCGGTCCCGAGGTCCTGTTCCCGGCTGTAACTCAGCCCGTCATTGTCTGAATCCGGCAGGGGATGCTCACGCTGATCGGTCGGGTCGTATCCGTTCCGGACCTCGTTACCGTCCCAGAATCCGTCATCGTCGGTGTCTCTGTCAGTCGGATCCGTTCCGAGCTCTCGTTCGCGGGCATCGGAGAGTCCGTCGCCGTCCATGTCGGTCAGTCCTGCGTGCTGCTGGGTGTCCGCGGTTCCTTCCGTCGGTGTCGAGGTGGGTGTCTGTGTCGTAGTGGTCGGCCTGTCGGTGTCAGTCTCGGTGGAGGTAGTCGACGGAAGCGTGGGCGTCGGGGTTGGTGTGGGTGTGGGTGTAGGCGTGTCTGTCGGCGTGGGCGTCGGGGTTGGTGTCGGTGTGGGCGTGTCTGTCGGCGTGGGCGTTGGGGTCGGTGTCGGTGTGGGTGTAGGCGTGGGTGTAGGGGTCGGTGTCTCTGTCGGCGTGGGTGTAGGCGTGGGTGTAGGGGTCGGTGTCGGCGTGGGCGTCGCTGTGGGTGTGGCCGTCGGTGTTGACGTCGCCGGTTCGTCGGTCAACTGCTCGGCTCCGGGTGCTTCGACCGAATCGGTCGCCGCGAGTCCGGGAACGACGAACGTCGACCCGGCGACCGTACTCAGCAGGATAACGACGAGTGATAGTCTCGGTCGTGTCATGGTATAATGTGACACACCTCAAAACTTCGTTATTTAGAACGTGTCCAGGTTGCAGTGGACTGAGAACCGAGCTAACGCAGGATTATGAAACGGTCAGGCCGATGCCGCGTACGATTCCACCGACCGGTGCCGACTGGGGACGAGGGAAATAGTGACCTATTCTCCCGGTACGGTCGGACTATCGGCTGCCTCCGAGAGAACCACCCCTGTAGGGCACCAGCATCGAGTGATATCGACGGTCGTGTGCCGTCTCTGTGCCCACAGAGAACAGCGCTACGTGGTGCCAAACGCCCTGGCTGGCGCGTTGTACACTGCGCTTTACTGCGTCGGGTTCACCACTTGCTCCACTCGTGGTGGAACCACTCCTTGCAAAATTCAGTCCAAAACTCCCTGGCGGCGTCGCCGCCAGTCGTTACTGCTCGGCCAGCCACGCCAGCAGGCCCTTCTGGGCGTGGAGTCGGTTTTCGGCCTGGTCCCAGACGATGGCGTCGTCGCTCTCCATGACCTCGTCGGTGACCTCGTCGCCGCGGTGGGCGGGGAGGCAGTGCATGAACTTCCGGTCGCCGAGCAGGTCGGCGTCGACCTGGAAGCCGTCGAAGGCACCGAGTTTCTGGTCGCGCTCGTCTTCCTCGCCCATCGACACCCAGACGTCGGTGTAGACGACGCGGGCGTCTTCGACCGCTTCCTCGGGGTCGTTCGTGACGGTGGGTTCCCCGCCGAACTCGCGGGCGCGGTCGAGGACGTCGTCGTCGATGCCGTAGCCTTCGGGCGTCGCGACGGTGAGGTCCAGGCCAGCCATGGCCGCACCGACGACGAACGACTGGGCGACGTTGTTGCCGTCGCCGACCCACGCGACGGAGCGGTCGAAGCCGCCGAAGTGCTCGCGGATGGTCAACAGGTCGGCGAGCGTCTGGCAGGGGTGGGCGTCGTCGGTGAGGCCGTTGATCACGGGGACGGTGGCGTACTCGGCCATCTCCTCGGCGTCGTCGTGGTCGAACAGCCGCGCCATGATGACGTCCGCGTAGCGGGCGATGGCGCGGGCCGTGTCCTTGATCGGCTCGCCACGGGAGAGCTGGATGTCGTTCGGGCCGAGGAAGATGGCGTGGCCGCCCAGCTGGGTCATGCCGGTCTCGAAGGAGACTCGCGTTCGCGTGCTGGGCTTCTCGAACACCATCGCCAGCGTGTCGTTCGGATAGCGACGGTCGGCCTCTCCGGCCTGGTAGCCGGCTTTGATGTCTGCGGCGAGGTCGAGTACCTCGATGAGTTCGGCCGGAGTCAGGTCGTCGACGTCGAGGAAGTTGCGTGGCATCTCAGTCCTCCAGGAGGGTCGCGGTGGCGTCCTCGAGAACCTCGACGGATTTGTCGTATTCTTCGAGGACGATGTGCTCGTTGGGTGCGTGGTCGAGGTCGGAGTCGCCGGGACCGTAGGTTACCATGGGACAGTCCCATGTTTTCGCGTAGACGTTCATGTCACTTGTGCCGGTCTTTCTGAGCAGCCGAGGGTCGCCGCCGGTCTTGCGCACCGCCGCGCGGAACGCGCGGGCGACCGCCGTCCGCGGGCTCTGCATGACGGGCTCGACCTTGTCCTTCCAGTGGACGGTGCCGTTCTCCAGCATCCCGTCGGCACGCTCGCGGATCTCGTCGGTGGTGTACTCCGGCGGGATGCGCAGTTGCACGTCGAGGGTCGCCTCGACGGAGAGACCGTCCTCGCTGATTCCGCCGTCGATATCGACGGGCTTGCAGGTGACCCGTTCGAAGACGGGCACCCACTCGTCGGGGTCGAACTCCTCGACGACGTCCTCCCACCAGTCCATGGCGTCCTGGATGGCGTTGTTCTCCGGGCGCGAGGAGTGGCCGGACTCGCTCGTGGCGACGTAGGTGCCGGCGAGCAGGCCACGATACCCCAGCGTGATGCCGTCCCACCCGCTGGGCTCGCCGTTGATGACGGCATCGGGCGCCGAGTCGCGGTCATCGACGAGGTAGCGACCGCCCTTCGAGTCGACTTCCTCGCCGACGACGCCGACGAAGGATGCTCCGGTACGCACGGCGGCGACGGCCATCGCCGCGAGCGGGCCTTTCGCGTCGACGCTGCCGCGCCCCCACAGTATCTCCTCGCCGTCGGGGTTCTCCTCGACCTTCACCGGGATGTCGCCGGGAACGGTGTCGATGTGGGAGGTCAGCAGCGCGCCGTCGTCGTCGGGGGCGCGGACGTTGCCCACTTCGTCGATCCACACCTCGCGGTCGTGCTCCTCGAAGTACGCGGCCAGTCGCTCGGCGCACTCGCGCTCCTCGCGCGTGACCGAGGGGATGTCCACGAGGTCGATCAGTAGCTGGCGTGCGTCGGTCCGGGTCTGTGTTTCGCTCATGCTCATAGGGTCTCCGAAAGTGCGTTCACCACTGTCTCTACCTCCGATTCGGTGATGGTCAGTGGTGGCAACATTCGGACGACCGTCCGGCCGGACGGGAGCGCGAGCACCTGGTGGTTCAGCGCCAGTTCCTTCAGCGCACGCGTTGCTCCGCGGCCGACCTCGACGCCGACCATCAGGCCCTTCCCGCGGATCTCGCGAACGTCGTCGCCGATTTCCTCCTCCAGTCGGGTCTGGAGCAGGTCGCCCATCTCGGCGGCGTGTCCGGGCAGGTCCTCGTCGACGATGGTGTCGACGGTGGCGTTCGCGGCGGCGGAGATGACCGGGCCGCCGGAGAACGTCGAGGCGTGGTTGCCGTGGTCCTCGGCGATCCACTCCTTGCACAGGGTCGCGCCGATGGGCAGGCCGTTGGCAAGCCCCTTCGCCGTGGTCATCATGTCCGGCGTGACGCCCGCCTGTTCGCAGGCCCACAGGGTCCCCGTGCGGCCGAGGCCGGTCTGGACCTCGTCGAAGATGAGCGCCGCGCCGTTGTCCTCGGTGACCTCGCGGGCCGTTTCCAGGTACGACGTCGAAGCGGGGTTGATGCCGCCCTCGCCCTGGATGGGCTCCATGATGACGCCGGCGGTGTCCTCGTCGACCGCTTCTTCGAGCGCTTCCTCGTCGTCGTAGGGGACGAACTCGACGTCGTCGAGCAGCGGCTCGTAGTGCTTCTTGTACTTGCTCTTCCAGGTCATCGACAGCGAGCCGAAGGTACGGCCGTGGAACGCCTTCATCGTCGAGACGAACTTCGTGCCGTCGGTGGCGCTCCGGGCGAACTTCAGCGCGGCCTCGTTGGCCTCCGTCCCGGAGTTACACGGCCAGGTGTATTCGAGGTCTGCCGGCGCGACCGCTGCCAGCTTCTCGTAGAGGTCGGTCCGGACGGGGTTCGGGTACGATCCCTGCACGTAGGTCAGGCGTTCGAGCTGGTCGCGCGTCGCCGACTGGACGGCCTCGTGGCCGTGTCCCAGCGGAACGCAGGCGTAGCTCGCGCCGAAGTCCAGGTACTCGGTGCCGCTGTCGTCCACGAGGGTCGTACCGTCGCCCTCGACGATCTCGATGGGTTTCTCGTTGAAGATGAAGCCAGTCATTGGAGTGCCTCCTGGTAGATGTGGGTGCCGTCGCCGTCCAGCGCCGACAGGATGGGGTCGTCGGCGTTCGCGTCGGCGACGATCACTTCGTCCGCGCCGCCGTCGAGCGCTTCCTCTGCGGCCATTACCTTCCGGCCCATGAAGCCCTCGGCGGCGTCTTCGAGCGTCGCGAATTCCGCGTCGGTCTCGACCGTCTCGATGAGCGTCGACTCGTCGTCTGGGTCTTCGAGGATGCCGGGGACGTCCGTCAACAGGACGAGCGTGGCGCCCATCGCGCCGGCGATGGCGGCCGCAGAGCGGTCCGCGTCAGTGTTGACGGGTACCCACTCGTCGCCGTCGTCTCGCGGCTCCGCCGCTCGACTGTCCGAGGCGCTTCGCGCCTCGCTATCTTTACCGGCCATGGGGGGACTCGCCACGGGCGTGAAGCCGCTGTCCAGCAGCGTCTCCAGCAGGTCCGTGTTGACCTGCTTGATGGTCCCGGAGTGGTCGCCGCGGCGGATCTTCTTCTTGCCGTCCTCGACGACGCGGACGGCAGATTTGCGGGGGCCGGCCAGCAGCTTTCCGTCCACGCCGGAGAGGCCGACCGCGTCGACGCCGAGGCTCTGCAGGCTGGCGACGAGGTCGGTGTTGAGCACGCCCGGCATGGCCATCTCGAACGCCTCCATCGTCGCTTCGTCGGTGAACCGCCCGACGACGCCGGATGGCGTCTCGACGTACTCCGGCTCGATGCCGAGTCGTTCGAGCGTCTCGTCGACCTTCGTCGAGCCGCCGTGGAGGACGATCACGTCCTCGTCGTCTGTGAGCGTTGCGACGTCCGAGAGGGCACCCTTGGGGTCGACCGCGCGGGCGCCACCGATCTTGATTACGACTGTCATGTGTGCTGGGTGTGTGCGTGGATCTCGTCCGTAGTACGTTGAAACGGGCTGTGCGAATGCATCTGAAAAATCTCCGAACGGCTATGGCGCGCCGACTGGGTGGAGACCCTGGAAGTCCAGGCCTGCCGTCTCGTCCAGCCCGAGCGCGACGTTGGCCGCGTGGACCGCCTGTCCCGCGGAGCCTTTCATCATGTTGTCGATGGCCGAGAAGACCACGACTCGCTTGTTCGACGGGTCGAGTTCGAACCCGACCTCGGCCTTGTTCGTCCCCGCGACCGCCTTCGGCTCGGGGTAGCGATAGACGCCGCCACCGCCGGCGACGAGTTCGACGAACGGTTCGTCCTCGTAGCTCCCACGATACGCCTTCCAGAGATCGCCCTTCGAGACGGGCCCGTTCGGGAAGACGTGGCAGGTCGCGCTCGCGCCGCGGATCATCTCCACCGCGTGGACGGTAAAGGAGACGTCGATGCCGAGGAACTGCTCGATCTCGGCCTCGTGGCGGTGGCCCGTGGGCGCGTAGGGGCGAACGACGCCCGAGCGCTCGGGGTGGCTCGACGCCTCGCCGCCGCCGGCACCGCCCTCGGAGGAGCCGACCTTCACGTCGACGACCACCTGCTCGCTCCCGTCGAGAACGTCGTGCTCGAACAGCGGGAGCAGGCCCATGATGGTCGCGGTGGCGTTGCACCCTCCAGAGGCGATGAGGTCCGCGCCCTCGAGGTTCTCGCGGTTGAGTTCGGGGAGCGCGTACTCCGACTCGGCGAGGAGTTCGGGTCGCGTGTGGCCGTCGTACCACTCGTCGTACTGCGCCTCGGTGTCGAGGCGGAAGTCCGCCGAGAGGTCGACGACGGTGCCCGCGGCGTCCTGAAACTCGTCGATCTGTTCCATCGACACGCCGTGGGGCGTGGCCGCGAACAGCACGTCCACGCTCTCCAGGTCGTCGGGGTCCGAGAAGCGCAGGTCCATCCCGCGGAGGTTCGGGTGAGAGTGACCCACCGTCTTGTTGGCCTTCGAGCGGGAGGTGGCCTGCACGACGTCGAACTCGGGGTGGCCGTTGAGCAGGCGCAGGAGTTCGCCGCCGGTGAAGCCGGTGCCGCCGACGACGGAAGCAGTGTACTCGCCCATCAGGCGGTCACCTCCGTCTCGGCGTCGACTTTGGTCTCGAGCCAGTCGACGACGGTGGCGGCGATGTCCACGTCGACGACCTCGTTCAGCGCCTTGAACTCGACGGTGTGGTTGACCTCGTGGACCGTGTAGCCGGTCGGATTCCCGTCCTCGTCCTCGCCGACTTCCATCAGGTCGATACCCAGAAGCCCGCCACCGACGGCGTCGGACGCGCGCTCGACGAGGTCGAGCGCCTCGTCGTCGAGTTCGAACGTCTCGGTGGTCGCGCCCTTCGCGGCGTTGGTCAGCCAGTGGTCCGACGAGCGGACCATGGCGGCGACCGGCTCGCCGTCGAGGGCCACGACGCGGATGTCGCGGCCGGGCTTGTCGACGAACTCCTGGACGTAGAAGATCTTGTGCTCGTAGTGACCGAGCGTCTCCTTGTGCTCCAGGATGGCCTCGGCGGCGTCCCGAGAGTCGATCTTCGCCATCAGGCGGCCCCACGAGCCGATGACGGGCTTGAGGACGCAGGGATAGCCGAAGTCCTCGATGGCCTCCAGCGCCGCGTCCTTCGTGAACGCCACGTCCGTGTCGGGCGTCGGAATGCCGGCCTTCGCCAGCGCGAGGCTGTTCTTGACCTTGTCCGAGCAGATCTCGGCGGTCTCCGGGCCGTTGACGACGGGAACGTCGTAGGCCTCGACGAACTTCGTCGCGTAGACGCTGCGGCTCGTCGCCAGACAGCGGTCGACGACGAGGTCGAGGTCGTCGAACTCTTCGGGTGCCTCCTGGATGTTGAACTGCTGTTTGCGCACGTCGATCTTGACGACCTCGTGGTCGCGCTCGCGCAGTTCGTTGAGCAGGAGCTTCTCGTCCTGGCGGATGCGGGAGTACAGGATGCCGATCTTCATAGCGAACACCTCGTGGTCTCGTGGACGCGGGCGGCCGTCGCGACCGCCGCGGGGTGGAGTTGTGTACCGACCGCGGTCACGTTACTCCCCCCAGTCCTCTTCCAGCTCGGGTGCCGTCTCGAGGACTGGTGGGTTCTCGTCGACCACTTCGAGTTCGGCGCCGCAGGTCGAACAGTCAACGATCTCTCCGATCTCTACGTCGTCGTGCAGGGTCACGTCGGCCCCACACTCGGGACATTCCGTCATGGTACCTGCTACTCTCCCCGCTACCCACTTAAGTCCTTCGAACCTATCAGAAAGAAACAGTGACGCAGACTACTGTCTAAGGGCGCAAGAATGGACAATTTCAGCGTATCGCGAATCAGTGTATCTAATATCTGGTAATTACTCCCCTCGCGGGGCTGGTCGTCGGTTACACATACGATGCCACCTCCGCTTGCAGGTCCTCGAGGGACTCCTCGACGGCATCGCGCCGACCCGCGACGAGTGCGGCGTGTTCCTCGCGGACCGCGTTCGCGGTCGCGAGCTGCGCTTCGACCGCTTCGGGCGCCGGGCCGCCGCGGCTGTCGCGCATCGCAGCGCTCTCCGCCGGGTCCAGCGCTGCTTCGACGTCGCGCTCGTCGACGTACGCCGACAGCGACTCGCCGAGCACGTCCTGTACGACGGCGTTCAGCGTCTCGTAGTCGGGCGCGTCGGCGTCGCTGCCCTCGATCTCTGCGGCCGCCGTGGCGACGATTTCGTGGGCCGTCCGGAACGGGACGCCGGACTTCGCGAGCAGGTCGGCGACGCCGGTCGCCGTCGAAAAGCCCGCTGCGGCCGCGGCTTCGAGTTCCTCGACGGGCCAGTCGGCCGTCACGACCGCACCGGTCGCGACTTCGACGGAGGCCGACACGGAGTCGATGGCGTCCCACGCGTGGCCGGTCGCGCGCTGCAGGTCGCGGTTGTACGCGCGGGGCAGCCCCTTCAGCGTCGTCAGCAGGCCGTTCAGGGCCGCCGTCGCGTCGCCCGTCCGCCCCCGCACCAGTTCCAGCGTGTCGGGGTTGACCTTCTGGGGCATGATCGAGGAGGTCGAGGAGTAGTCGTCGGCCAGGTCGACGAAGCCGCGGTTGGCGAAGACGACGAGGTCCTCGGCCAGCCCGGACAGCGTCGTCGCGAGCGTCGCCACGGCCGAGGTGGTCTCGACCATGAAATCACGCGCCGACGCGGCGTCCATCGAGTTCTCGATAACGCCGTCGAACCCGAGCAGTTCGGCGGTGCGATCACGGTCGACGTCGAAGGAGACGCCGCCGAACGCGCCGCCGCCGAGCGGGCTGCGGTTGATGCGGTCGAACGCGTCGAGCAGGCGCTCCGTGTCGCGCTGCAGCGCCTGTTCGTAGGACGCCACCCAGTGACCGACGGTGACGGGCTGGGCGGGCTGGAGGTGCGTGTAGCCGGGCATCACCGTGTCGGCCTCGGCCTCGGCCACCTCGCACAGCTGCTCGCGGGCGTCGACGACCGTCTCGACGAGGTCGAGCACGTCCTCGCGCAGGCGGTAGCGGATGCAGGTCGCCACCTCGTCGTTGCGGCTGCGCGCGGTGTGCATGCGGCCGCCGTCGGGACCGACGCGCTCGATGACGGCCGTCTCGATGGCCGCGTGGACGTCCTCGCCGTCCGGGAGCGCGTCGTGGCCGGCCTCCGCGACGGAATCGAGCGCGTCGAGGATGGCGCTCGCGTCGTCCTCGCCGATGATCTCCTGCTCGGCGAGCATGACGACGTGCGCGCGGTCGACGTCGAGGTCGGCCTGGAAGATGCGTTCGTCGGCCGCCAGCGAGGAGAGGAACTCGCGGGCGGGGCCGCCGCTGAAGCGGTCGCGGCGAACCACGTCGCCCGACTGGTCGTCCTCGCTCATCCGTGCTTACTCCTGGCTCTCGGGATCGCCGCCGTCCGCGACGGCCTCGTTCTCCTTGTTCGCCTTCACCTTCGCGGTGACCTGTTTGGCCAGCCGCGACTGGAAGCCGTGGTACTTCGCGACGCCGGTGGCGTCCTTCTGCTCGATGCCGCCGGTGACGTCCTCGCTGTCGAAGGAGGCCGCTTCCTCGCTGTAGACCGCGTACTCGCTGTCGCGGGCGACCGGGCGGCAGTGACCGCCTTCGAGTTTGACGGTGACCGTGCCGGTCACGCGCTCCTGCGTGGAGTCGATGAAGCCCTCCAGCGCCTCGACGATGGGCGCGTCGATGAGACCCTGGTAGGCCTTGTGGGACCACTGCTGGTCGACCTGGGCCTTGAACTGGCGCTCCTCCTGGGTGAGGACGAGCCCTTCGAGCGCCTCGTGGGCGGTCAGCAGGACCGTCGCGGCCGGGTGCTCGTAGTTCTCGCGGACCTTCAGGCCCAGCATGCGGTCCTCCATCATGTCCGTGCGGCCGATACCGTGTGCGCCCGCCGTCTCGTTGACCGTCTGAATGAGGTCGACGGAGTTCAGCTCCTCGCCGTCGACGGCGACGGCGATGCCGTCCTCGAACTCGATTTCGAGGAGTTCGGACTCCTTGCCGTCGGGGTTCTCGGTCCACTTGTAGATGTCGTCGTCCGGGATGGTTCCGGGGTCCTCCAGTTCGGAGCCCTCGATGGAGCGGCTCCAGATGTTCGTGTCGATGGAGTAGCGACCGCCGTCGCCGCCCTCGACGGGCAGGTCCTTCTCGGCGGCGTACTCGTTCTCCCACTCGCGGGTGAGACCGAGTTCGCGGACGGGCGCGATGACCTCGAGGTCGGAGTCGCGCCAGACGGCCTCGAAGCGGAGCTGGTCGTTGCCTTTGCCCGTACAGCCGTGGGCGACGGCGCTACAGCCCTGCTCCTTCGCGACGTCGAGGATGGCCGTGGCGATGACCGGACGCGCGAGCGCGGTCCCGAGCGGGTAGCCCTGGTAGTCGGCGTTCGCCGTCACCGAGCGGAGACAGAGGTCGGCGAACTCCGCTTTCGCGTCGACGACGAAGTGCTCGACGTCGAGCGCCTCGGCGGTCTCCTCGGCCTCGTCGAACTCGTATTCGGGCTGGCCGACGTCGACCGTGACGCCGATGACGTCGTCGTATCCGTACTCTTCTTTCAGCAGTGGGACGCAGACCGTCGTGTCGAGCCCGCCGGAGAACGCGAGCGCGACTGTTCCGTTTCCTTCTGGCATGTGTGTTGTGTGTGTTGTGTTTGTCGGGTGACGTAACCGCCCAGAACCCGAGGGTGGCGGCAATTTGAGACGAAACGAACCGGACGACGGGTGTGAGTACTATCGGGCCTAACGGCCCGGTCGTCGTCGTCGCCGTGGGAGAAGTCGGACGGACCCGCGGCTTGCCGCCGAGGGCGAGCCAGCGTGGTGGGTCCGCGTCATGTACTCGCCAGTCTAGAGGCCCAGTACTAATATCTTGCGAGTCTGCCTGGAAAACGGCCGCGAGACGGCCCGAAATGCGTCAGATATTCACATACTCGTGTGAGTGGCACACACTCACCTGGGGTCGCTACTTGCCGTTGCCCTGACCACCGGCGTTGGACGATCCACCGTTGCCGCTGGAGCCTCGCTCACTGGTGTCATCGTCGGTCACGTTCCCCAGTTGGCCACTGGTCTGGGTGGTGGCGTTCGCGAGCTGGTCCTGCGTGGCGTTACCCAGCCCACCTTCGGTCGCGTTCAGTTCCGGCGGCCCCTGGGAGCCGTTCTCGGGTTGCCCCTGAGACACGTTGGCTGACGGCCCCTGCGAAACGTTCGCCGGCGGTCCCTGCGTCCCGCTCAGGCCCGGCGGAAGCCCCTGCGCTCGACCGTGGTTCCGGCCCCCGATGTTCCGGGCGATGGCCGCGACTTCAGGTCCGGTGAGATTGCTCGCGTTCCGCTGGAGTCGCTGGATGGCCGTGGCGTTGACGCCCCTCGCTTCGAGCTTCTCGGCGGGCAGCTCCGCGGAAGCGTTCGCCGTCTCGTTGCTCAGCCGTCTGACGGCCTTCGTCCGTTCGTGGAGCACGGCCATCTCGGCGCGGAACTGCGCCGTGCTTATCGACCCATTCGCGTGGGCTCGCTGGAGAGCGCGCTTGCGCTCGGTGAGATTCGCCAGCCGCGCGTCGAGGTCGCCGTACTGCTCGGCGACGACGGCGACGCGGCCGTTCTCGCTCGCGGCCCGCGCCACGGCGAGCCCGAACGTCCGAGCTTCGACCTCGCCTTCGAGGCTCGCCCGCTGCATCCCGACGACGCCGCCGAGCGCCGCGCCGGGCGCGTCGCTCGCGTTCTCGTCGGTCACGGTGGCGTCCGTGTCGTTCCCGTCCGAGTTAGTCACGGCCGTCGTCCCGTTCGCCGTCGCCGTCGTGGCGTTCTCACTCGCGGTGGTCGTCGCGTCCGCAGTGGTCGTCTGTGCCGCCCCCGTCACTGAGAGGGAGAAGCTCCCCAAGATGAGCATCGTGACCAGCACGAGCGTCGTAGTCCGTCTCATGACATCCGTCTATTGGCCCCCTCGATACGTATAAACCCGACACCTTGAGGGCGAATCAAGCACGCTTAATCCGAATTTCACGCCGTCGAAGAACCGCTGCCGTCGCGCGGTTTCTGTCGAACCGCGTGCGGCTTCCGTGGTGAACGGTCGAAACGCTTATCTAGGGTCTTCTTCCGGGAGGGTCACGACGTTCTCGCGGCCCAGCCGGAACGTCTCCAGTTCGTCGTCCTCGCGCAGCCCTGAGATGACCTGGCTCGTCTTCGCGTCCGTCCAGTCGAGCGCCGCGGCGACTTCCTGCTGTTTCATCCGCCCGCCGCGGTCCTCGAGGAGTTTGAGGACGCGCTCCTCGTTGCTCAGGAGTTCGGACGGGGGCTCGGCCGGTTCGTCGTCGGTGGTCTCCTCGTCGGCCGCGCCGCTTTCGGCGTCGGGGGACGGGACGGCTCCACCGTCACCGCTCCCACGGAGATACCAGCCGACGCCGGCGACCCCGACGAGCAACGCGACCAGCCCGCCGAGCAGTGCCGTGGTGGAGATTCCACCGCCGTCACCGCCACCGACACTGGTGGTCGCCGACCCGCTCGTCGTCTCCGTGGCAGGGGCCATCGTCACCGATGGCTCGTCGGAGCCGAACTCCAGCGGCCCCGTCCAGGTGACGGCCGTGGCCTTCTGCTGGGTCGGCTCCGGTGACGCGGGCCCGGAGAGCCGGTAGGTGTCGGGCCAGGTCAGCACCAGCGTCGTCTCCGAATCGAGGAACAGGCCGCCGATGGCGTCGCCGGCGCGGAGCGTCTCGCCGTCGACCGCGGCGAACCCGGTCCACGTGAACCGGTAGGTGACGACGCCGTACTCCTTCGGCAGCGATTCCCTCGTGGTCTCGATACTGACGTCCCGAATCGCCATCTCGCGGCCGGTCGCGTTCTCCGCGCTGGCGGCGGTTCGAGTCATCCCGTCCCCGAAGGGGTCGGTGAACGCCGTTTCGTTGGCCTCGATGTCGGCCGCCAGCGACTCGAAGGCGTCCGTCGCGTTCTGGTCGTCCAGTCGCACTCGGTAGGACAGCGACCACGTGGCGGTGCCGTTCGGCTGTATCCCGACCCGCATCACCACGGCGTCGGAATCGACGCCCTCGATCTGCGGAGTCGCGGAGGTCGCACCCCCGACCGGGACGCTGGCGAGCGCCAGCGAGCCGACGAGCAGCACTACGAGACCGATGCGAGAGATACCCATCTGCTCGCCGGGTATCCGTTCACGGGCAATACCCTTTATGGCCGACGACCGACGACTTTTTGCAGCTCAACGGCCGTCTTCCGCCGTGTACAGTCTGAATGTGCCGATCCCGTCGGCCGTCGGTGCGCTGGCCACGTCGCTGGGCGGGGACCTCGGCCCGGCCCGCGCCCGCACGCGCGGCGAGCACACGCTCGTGGTCAAACGCCTCGTCGGCGACGAGAGCGCTGCCGTTCTGGAAGCGCGGGCCCGCGAGGCCCTCCGCGGTGCGCCCGCGTTCGAGGCCCGCATCGCCGAGGTGGGCGTCTTCGAGAACGCTGCCAGCGGTCCCTCGCCCGTGGTCTACCTCGCCGTCGAGAGTCCCGGGCTGGAAGCCATCCACGACGACCTGTGTTCGGTGTTCGACACCGTCCCCGACGTGGAGGGCGACGACTACGTTCCGCACGTCACCATCGCCCGCGGCGGCACGCCCGAACTCGTCGAGCGAGTGCGCGACGCCGAGTTCGACCCCATCGAGTGGACCGTCTCCGAACTCGTTTTCTGGGACGCCGAACGGGGGCTGCAGGCGGGGCGGCTCTCGCTCCCGAACTAGAGTCCTCGGAGGAGGACCACGCTCCCCACGCCAGCGACCATCGCCAGCAGCACGCTTCCTGTCCGGTGGGTGACGAGCGCGACGACGGCAGCACCGAGCCAGCCCGGCGGCCCGCTCCCGACGAGTTCGGGGGCCAGGATCGCGACGACCACCGCGCCGGGCAGCGCGTCGAGTCCCGCTTCGGCGCGCTCGCTCGGCTCGACGCGACCGAGCAGCCAGAGCCCGCCTGCCTTCGTCGCGTAGGTGACGACCGCCATCGCAAGCACGACGCCGACGACCAGCGGGTCCAGCGACAGCTCACCCGTCAAACCGGGCCACCTCCAGCAGGCTCCCCGCGACGCCGCCGAGCAGGATGTACCACTTTCCGGGCAGGAGATGTGCGCCGGCGACCGCGACGACGAACGCCAGCGCCCACGGTGCGAGCGTCTCCCGGCCCTCGTACAGCCCGACGGCGATGGCGACGAACACGGCGACGAGGACGAAGTCCAGTCCGAAGCGAGCGGGGTCGGTGATCAGCCCACCGGCGAGCGCGCCCACCGCCGTCGCCGCGACCCAGAACGACCAGATGGCCAGCCCGCTTCCGAGCAGGAACGCGCCGTTCGTGCTGCCGTCGCGAAGCCGGCCCATCGTCAGCGCCCAGTTCTCGTCGGCGGTGAAGAAGACGCTCCCGTAAGCTGCGAGCGGCGAGAGGTGGCGGAACCACGGTCGCAGCGCCGCGCCCATCAGGACGTACCGGAGGTTCACGACGGCGACGGTGAGGACGACCGTCGCGACCGGAATCGGGTCGGTCCACAGCTCCATCGCGACGAGCTGTGCCGCGCCCGCGAGGACGGTGGCGCTCGTCAGGACCGCTTCCGCGGCGCTCAGTCCGGCACGGTCCGCGAGGACGCCGAAGACCAGACCGTAGCCGCCGACGCCCAGCGCGACCGGGAGACAGGCCACGTAGCCGGCCCGGACGCCGGCCAGCGTGAACGACAGGTCTCCGTCGCCGCGGTCGGACTCCACGCTTCGCTCTCCAGCGGATTCGCGGTGTTCCTCGGCGTGCATCGAACAGACGGTGCCAGAACCGGGACTCGGATAAAGAATCGGAGAAACCGAGTTCTCCCGCTCGGCTGGCAGGCGTTCGCGTCGGCGTGCCCGCGACTACGGCCGCAGGCGGCGCTCTTGGGCCAGGACGCTCTGGAGGACGGTCTCGCCGTAGTCGTTCAGCGCGTAGGTGCCGTCCGCGACGGTCAGCAGGTCGTCGAGCTGTCGGAGGTGGTAGTTCAGCCGGCCGTTGTCCCGCACGTCCACGGCCTCCTGAAGAGCCGAATAGCTGATCGGTTCGGTCCGGCCGTACAGGACGGTCAGGATCTCCCGCCGGGTCTCGTCGGACAGCACGTCCAGCGCGGCGGTCACGCGCTCGATGTCCGCCGCCGAGAGGTCGCGCTCGGTGGTCCCCGTCCGGGAGGCACCGCCTTCGTCGCCCTGCCAGAGCCACGTCGGAATCGCCATCGGGGGTCGATACGATCCGTGGGAACAAGAAATCGCCGCTCGCCCACCGGGACGAGGTCGATCCAGCCACCGCGCTCGTTGAGTAGCTTTTTGTCGTCAGTCGCCGTTGACGTGGATATGCATTATCGGGAAGTCGAGGGTGACCGGGAGTTCGTTGCTCGACTGTCCCACGGCGAGGACTGGCGCGGGCAGATCGAATCGTTCGCCGCCGACGAGGGCGTCGAGAGCGCGTTCTTCTTCGGCCTCGGGGCGGTCTCGGACGCGGAACTGTTCTTCTACGACCAGGACCGCCAGGAGTACGAGTCGGTCACGTTCCCCGAACCGCTGGAGATGGCCGCCTGCGTCGGGAACGTCTCGACCCTCGACGGGGCGCCGTTCGCGCACACGCACGCCGTCCTCTCGCGGGCTGACGGCTCGACCGTCGCGGGCCACCTGAACAGCGCGACGACGTTCGCCGGTGAGCTGTACGTCCGGACCTTCGAGACCGACCTCGTTCGCGAACACGACGCGACCACCGACCTCGACCTCTGGGAGCTATGAGGCCGGCGGACGAGCAGTACTTCCAGCGGCTCGAAGCCGACCTCGACGACGCGTTCGACGTGGCGAAGGCCGCCCGCGAGCGCGGCGGCGACCCGACGAAGGACGTGGAGATTCCCGTTGCGAAGGACATGGCCGACCGTGTCGAGAACATCCTCGGCATCGACGGCGTCGCCGAGCGAGTCCGCGAACTCGAAGGTGAGATGAGCCGCGAGGAAGCCGCGCTCGAACTCGTCGAGGACTTCGTCGAGGGCACCGTCGGCGACTACGACACGAAGGTCGGCAAGGTCGAAGGCGCGGTCCGGACCGCCGTCGCCCTGCTCACCGAGGGGGTCGTCGCCGCACCCATCGAGGGCATCGACCGCGTGGAGATCCTCCAGAACGACGACGGCACCGAGTTCGTCAACGTCTACTACGCCGGCCCGATCCGTTCCGCAGGCGGAACCGCCCAGGCGCTGTCCGTGCTCGTCGCCGACTACGCCCGCGCGCTGCTGGGTATGGACCAGTACAAGCCACGCCAGGAGGAGATCGACCGCTACGCCGAGGAGATCGAGCTGTACGACAAGGAGACCGGGCTGCAGTACACGCCGAAGGACAAGGAGTCGAAGTTCATCGCCGAGAACATGCCCATCATGCTCGACGGCGAGGCGACGGGCGACGAGGAGGTCTCTGGATTCAGGGACCTCGAACGCGTCGACACGAACTCCGCCCGCGGCGGGATGTGTCTCGTCCTCGCGGAGGGGATCGCGCTCAAAGCGCCGAAGATTCAGCGCTACACCCGCAACCTCGACGAGGTCGACTGGCCGTGGCTGCAGGACCTCATCGACGGGACGATAGGCAAAGACGACGGCGACGACGCTGCTGACGAGGGCGAGGGGGACGACGGTGACGGTGAGGTGGCCGAGGAGGGTGCGGCGGACGACGAGGCCGACGACACCGAACCCGACGGGCCGCCGCGGGTCGAACCCGCCACGAAGTTCCTCCGGGACCTCATCGCCGGCCGTCCCGTCTTCTCCCACCAGAGCGAGACGGGCGGATTTCGCCTGCGCTACGGCCGCGCCCGAAACCACGGGTTCGCGACGGCTGGCGTCCACCCGGCGACGATGCACCTGGTGGACGACTTCCTCGCGACCGGGACGCAGATCAAGACCGAGCGGCCCGGGAAGGCAGCCGGCGTCGTCCCCGTCGACACCATCGACGGGCCGACGGTCAGGCTCGCGAACGGCGACGTCCGGCGCATCGACGACCCCGCGGAGGCGCTGGAGGTCCGCAACGGCGTCGAGCGAATCATCGACATCGGCGAGTATCTCGTCAACTACGGCGAGTTCGTCGAGAACAACCACCCGCTCGCACCCGCCTCCTACACCTACGAGTGGTGGATTCAGGACCTCGAGGCCGCCGGCGCGGACGTGCAGGCCATGCGCGACGCCGTCGAGGTCGACCTCGAGGACCCCAGCGCCGAGCAAGCGCTCCGGTGGGCCACCGAGTACGACGCGCCGCTGCACCCGAAGTACACCTACCTCTGGCACGACGCGAGCGTCGACGACTTCTGTGCGCTCGCCGACGCGGTCGCGGAGGCCGAGGTCGTTCACGGCGACGGCGCGATGGCGCAATCGCCCGAAGCCGCGGCCGTCGGCGACCTCGTCCTCCCCCGGACCGAGCAGGTCCGCGAGACGCTGGAGTCCCTGCTTGTCGAACACACCCAGACCGAGGAGACGCTGAGCGTCCCGGACTGGAAGCCGCTCGTTCGCTCGCTGGGCTTCGACGAGGGCCTCGACAGGACGTGGGACGACCTCTCCGACGCTGCGCGGTCGTGGGCCGACGGCGAGAACGCGGTGAAGGCGGTCAACGAGGTCGCGCCGTTCGAGGTGCGAGAGCGCGCGCCGACCCGCATCGGGAATCGAATGGGCCGACCCGAAAAGTCGGAGAGTCGCGACCTCTCGCCGGCCGTCCACACCCTGTTCCCCATCGGCGAGGCCGGCGGCTCCCAGCGGAACGTGGCCGACGCCGCGAAACACGCCGACACGATGGAGGACACGCCCGGACTCGTCGACGTGGAGGTCGGTCGTCGCGAGTGCGTCGACTGCGGCAATCGCGGTTGGCGTGCCCGCTGTCCGGAGTGCAACGGGCTCACCGACCCCGTCTACGTCTGTCCCGACTGCGAACGGGAGGTCGAACCCGACCCCTCCGGCCGCGCGGAGTGTCCCCGCTGTGAGACGCTCGCGTACCCGACCCAGTACGAGACCATCGACGTCAACGAGGTCTACCGGGACGCCCTCGACGCCGTCGGCGAGCGCGAGGTCGCCTTCGACGTCCTCAAAGGCGTCAAGGGACTCTCGTCGGCGGAGAAGACGCCCGAACCCATGGAGAAGGGCGTCCTCCGGGCGAAACACGGCGTCTCCTCGTTCAAGGACGGCACCGTCCGCTACGACATGACCGACCTCCCCGTGACGGCGGTCCGCGCCGCCGAACTCGACGTCACCGTCGAGCAACTCCGCTCGCTCGGCTACGAGACCGACCTCCGCGGCGACCCCCTCGTCCACGAGGACCAACTGGTCGAACTCAAAGTGCAGGACGTCGTTCTCTCCGACGGCGCGGCCGAGCACATGCTCAAGACCGCCGCCTTCATCGACGACCTGCTGGAGAACTACTACGGGCTGGAGCCGTTCTACGACCTCGACGACCGCGACGAGCTCGTCGGCGAACTCGTCTTCGGGATGGCGCCACACACCAGCGCGGCGACAGTTGGCAGAGTTATAGGATTCACGACAGCAGCGGTCGGTTACGCACATCCGTATTTTCATGCCGCGAAACGCCGAAATTGC
>JARUKX010000056.1 GCA_029688825.1 Haloarculaceae archaeon H-GB1-1
TGGTTCGCTGACCCCGGGAGAGATAGCTACTTCCGAACGCCGCGATACCAGCCAACTTATGACGAGTTATACGGTGGCCGGCGTCGATTGGGCGGGAGACGGATGGATCGCCGTCGTCTTCCGGGATGGATCCTACGAGGAGTGCGTCGTAACGGAGACATTCGAAGCGCTTTGGAAGAGCGATCACGAGTTCGACCTTATGCTTATCGACGTTCCGATTGGACTCCCTGGGGAGGGGACTGTCCACGAACGGGAAGTGGTTGATTCCACAGCTCGCGAAGTCTCTGGACGACCGTCCAGTGTGTTCCCAGTCCCCTCACGCAGTGCGGCCAGGAAAGCACTTGCTGAGGCAGAGTACGAGGCAGTAGCGGCGCAAAATCAGTCCGATATCGACAAGGGGTTGAATTGGCAGTCGTACTATATCGCCGCTGGAAGTGGCGAAGTCGATGCGATACTGCGTACCGATGACCAGGCCCGAGAAGTTGTGATCGAAGCACATCCCGAAGTGTGTTTTCGCGGGCTGCTCGGTCGGCAACTCCACCACTCGAAAACGTCAGCTGCTGGTGTCGGAGAGCGGCTCCAGGCGCTTCGCGACGACCTGGACAGTCCTGGGAGGGTTCTGGAGGAGATCACGGAGAACCTCGTCGACGAATCAGACGCGGTCGAGATCGACGACGTACTCGACGCGCTCGGGCTTGCAGTGACTGCCCAGAAAGGAGAAGATAAACTCGAGTATCTTCCACCCGACTGGACGCGCGACGCTGAAGACGTGCCGATGCGAATGGCCTACTGGGCAGAGGAGCCGTTGGTTTCCTCGACCCGGAACTGACGACGGTATCTGGCTTCGCTGAGTACCGTCGTCTGAGACGTATTGTGCTGGAAGTCGGGAGTGACTCTATGGAAGGGTTTCTCATTCAGGTGAGCGGACATCCCATCAAAGAGGAAGCGAAGCCGGAGTATATCGAGGGCCCAAAGGGAACGCGTTTCTGCGATGAACCGCTTCGCCACGGAGAATACTTCAATGCCAGTCCCTATTGGAGTCGAGAAGGATTCGGACGGCGTGACGCATGGGAAACCATCACGCCGGGGGACGAGGGACTTCTCTACTGTACCGGGAGCGTCGATGAACACGGTGCCAGTCTCAGCCACCTGCTGACAGTTGGTGATGTCTCACGCGACAACGTCGAGGGAGCGAGGCTCGAATTTTCGACGATGCAGGAGCTGATTCCGAAGATGCCCTACGACGACATTCGGAACGATATTGAAGCAGGACGGTTGTTCGATCAGATGGGGTACTGCGGGCAAGAAGGGTTCAACATTACTCGAATTCCCGCGAGCGATATCCAACGCATTCGAGATCTATGTTCTCCTCGGGATGACGTCGAACCCACGTCCACTGACCATCCCAACGACTCACTCCGCACTATTGCAGAGGACTATTTTGCGGATTCTACCGAGGAGTGAGAGCGACTGAATCGTCCTCACACTCGACGTCGAGCTGAAACCAGCCCAGGATTCCGCCTGCCCTGAAGAGAGTTGCCGACGAGTGGCTCGGCAACGAGCCCAACGACCGCTCCCGGCCTCCGACAGTCCGGACCTCACCACCGACATCACGCTCGGCTGCACGGCCCGCAGTACGCTCCGAAAAAATACCTGACGTCCACGTCGAGGCGAAGTAACTCGGGACGCGGCTTGCACCGAAGGCTGCACAACTGAACGACTACCTGCGCGTCTTCGACGTCAAGTGGGCGTGCTCACGACGACGGATCGTTCCACGTCGTCCACCACCCAGCCGAAGGGCTCCCGCAGACGCTCGCCACCCTGGAGCTCGGCGACCTCCCCCAGGCGAGCGTCGTGGACGACCTGCGTCGCGACGCGTTCGACGAGCCGGCAGCGACGTCAGAGAGTGAGTGACAGCGGACGGATACATCGTGGAGTAGTCAGTGTCTGGATAGGTCCTCGATGACCCGGCTGGCCAGCATGGATGCAGGACGACCACTGATTCACCAGGCCGCCATCCGACGTAGTGTGTTGGACGAACTGGACAGAACGGCCGGCTCGACGGTCGGGACACTCCACGTATTCCCCAACTGTGGAACCGTGAATCCTCGATGTTGCACGGGGAAGAATTCGACGAGCGAGTCAGATGTACAACAGGAAATCTTCGACACCGACCACTCCAGGTTGATGGGACGGGGAACAGACAGCGCCCCAGATTCGACGTCGGTCGCTCCCTCCATCACGAGCGAGTCGTCCAACCACTCCGTGGCGCGCGTGAATGAAGGAGACACGACTGATCATCGCGTCACCAGTCTGGATACACCGTGTGCGAAGTGACGTTCGTCCCGCAGACTGCGCAGCCACTGCGGCCGTCGGCCAGGGATTCAGTGACGGTGGGCGTCTCACTGAACGAGTTTGCCCTCGTCGACCACTGTTACAGATTTCTTATATATAGGATTGCTCAGTCCCCAGCATGATGACCTGGCCACGCATCTGATGTCAGGAACCAAATACAGAGAATAAGTCGACGCTGAACCCCCCGCCAAACCGGCCCGCGAGCAGGGGTCTCTGCGGCCGAATTTCGTCCAACGGTAGATTCACTCGACGAGAGCGGCCCAAGTGCCTTCTTGGACCGTGTGAGGGGGCGACTTCTGTCCCATAGTGACTGCTCCACCCCGCAAATGAGTGTGCGGAAGTGACTGGACAGGAGGGATTGGACGTGACGACAGGGATGTCATCTACCCGATCGGGATGGACGCGGCTCGACGCCGAGCAGCGAGGTGACGACCGGGATCAGCGAACGCGTATCGAGAGGAACGGTCCCCACGACGCAGCGTGCTCGACGACGCGGTCTAGACCGCTCCAATCGCCAGACGGTAGCAGGTGTTGGAGAGTTGTCCCGCGTCTCGACGCCGGTTGATCGTCGCCGAGTCGGTGTCGATAGTGTTTGTGCTGGGACTAGACGCTCGGCGAGCAGCGAACCAGTCGCAGCGATCTCACAACCTGCTTGATGGCGACAAGCACGGGGCCTTCCAGAAACGTACAATCGCCGGACGGCACCCGCCTTTGGAAGATTGTCACTGGACGTCGACTCGACGTGGGCCCACTGTCTCGACGTCGATCTCGGGAGGAGTGCGACGAGGTTCGTCGAGCACTGGATCGTCGTCAGCACTCCAGTGAGTGAGTCGACGACGAGTAGGATAGCGGTCGTCCAGCCCCAGCCAATCGCCAGATAGCACCGGTGTTTGGAAGACTCTACGTCCTCGTTCTCCCAGTGGATAGCCGTCGCTGGTAGCCCCCGTCGACGAGGACAGCGTCCTGCACACACTCGGCGTCGAGACCATCAGGAGCTGTATCGACGGCGAACAGCCAAGCGGTCGTCCAGACCCAGCCAACCGCCAGGTGGAACCAGTGTTTGGAGGATTCGTTCGGGTGTTCGGCGCCGAGTCAGTCACACATCTCTCGGCCGGGAGTGCTCGACGTCGACGCTATCCAGTTCCCCAGGATAGTGCTCACAGGCTGTTGCAGCCGCGTGTGGGCACTGCTCGTCGGGTGCTGGCGTGGTCTATGCCTCTGTCTGCACGGCGTTTCTGTGGGATTGTGTCGGCTCCTGGTTCTCTGGGCTGTGTCTGCATACCGTTCTAGTGGGCGTTCTCGGCTCCCGAGTTTCTGGGGGTGTCTGCATGCCTTTGCTGGAGGACTGTGGGTGGTGTCTAGTTCGGGTGTTTCGATACTATCGAGTTCTATTTGCGGAATTGCGTACCAGGAGTGGGAAGCCACTCGACGATTGAGAACGCCCAAGAACCTTTGAAACTGCTGGAAAATTTCTCAAGCTGGTTCTGGAACCGATCTAGGAAGATTCCGGAGCGGAAAATCGCCTATTTTGAGGTAGGGTATTGAGGAAATCAACAGCTGTTTCGACACCCCACACATCAAATATTTATCAGTGATGACGGGGCCAATTCGTGGTGGTTGAGATGGCCTCAAAAACAACAATGATATCTGATGAATCTGAGTTCGATCCACACCAACTGTCCCGCGGAGGCTTCCATCCAGAGATGGAGATCATGACGACGGACGGTCCGGTTCTGGTCGCCGACCTCTCTGCCGGGATGGAAGTGTACGCCTTCAATCCAGCAACCGAGATCGTCAAGCCGAAACCGGTTCGTGGGATTCAGCACATTACTGGAATCAGCGAGGGCGTGAGCATCGAACATCGGCGTGCGAACATCCACGTCGCACCCGACCATCGGATTCCGTTTCAAACCAAAGCTATCGACCGAACGCGGTTTGCCAGTGCCGAGGAACTATCTGATAGAGAACACTATCACTTCATCAACGACTGGCGGCTATCCTTCGGGCCACCGCTCGACGTCTTCGACGTCTCGGACCACCTCGACGAGTACGAGATGTGTGCAGCGACCGACGAACACGGACACGCATTCCGGGCAGCGCTTCCAGCAGGATGTGACCCGTGTCGGCGAAACTCGCATGTTGGCTACTGCTTCGATCCACCAACGTTCAAACAGTATCAGGAAATTATCGAATCGGTCGCAGACGAGGTGACGATTCACGCCGGGAAGAACCACCACCGCCAACCGTATCGGTTCGATGGCGACGACGTGATCGACCTGATCGGGTGGTTCGTCACGGAGGGAAGCGTCAGCTGGAAGGCGGAAAAGGACACGGCGACAGTGAGTGTCGCACAGGAAACGGACGCCCATCGACGGGAAATTCGACAGCTGTTCGAGCGGATGGGATTGGGAACCTACGTCAATACTCAGTGCGTCCAGATCGGCTCGGCGTTGTACGGTCGTCTCCTCGAACAACTGTGTGGGACCGACAGTCACACGAAACGACTCCCGGAGTTCGTCTTCGGGCTATCCGAGGACCAACAGCGACGACTCCACGAGGTTCTCCTGGCCGGTGACGGAAACAAGGACCGAGTCTACTACACCGCAAGCGAGGAACTCGCGGGCGACGTGCTTCGCCTTGCCCTCCACTGTGGCTACAAGCCGACCTACTCCACCCGAAAGGGATACTATCGGATATTCCATCCGCAGATCCCGGACCAGTTCCGAGCATCAGAACACGTCTCCCGGACAGAGTTCGACGACGGCTGCTACCGACTCACCGTACAGGACTATGGAACTGTGATGGCGGGACGAGACGGTACGTTCCAGTGGGTCGGCGTGAGTCAGGTCCAGTAGCGAGTCCACGAATCCAGACCCGAACCGAGACGCCGATATCGGACGACACCCACGCCGACCGCGCACCAGAACACACCCGCGTGGGGTGACCGGCGACGACTCGACGACGAGATTGCAGAGAGCCTCCGTCGCCACCGCCGGCGGGGTGCCGGGTCGACGCCGACCTCGCGGCCTGGCCGCTGCTCGGCGGTGAGGCTGCTGAAGCGGGTGGCTGCGGCGTGGCGACGGACGCAAGAATGAGACGGACGCGGCTCAGTCCGCGGGCGTCGTGCGGGTAGAGCCCTGTCCGCGACCGCCGGCGGTAATCGTCCCCCAGGCGACGAGCGCCATGGAGATGGTCAGCAGCAGGCCCCACAGGTAGGCGGTGATGAGCAGTGGCGGCGCGACCATCTCCATCAGGATCGTGGCGGGGAGGAGCCACTGGCCCGCGATGAAGCCCCAGACCGCGACCGAGCGGAGCGTCCCCGTCAGCGCGGTGCGTTCGATGGCGAACCCTGTCACGACGGCGAGGATCGAGAGCACCCCGAAGTGCGTGTGCGCGCCGACCGACGCCGGCGGGAGTCCGGAGCCCATCGGCGAGATGGCGAACACCTGGACCAGCCCCCAGATCATCTGTACTGTCAATGCAACGTACCCCGATGCTCGTAGTTCCCGAGACATGTCAGGAGATACTGTCAAACCCGTCGTATTTAATTGGTCCGCAATACTGCGAGTGTGGTGACAGTATTGTTCACGCAGCGACGGTTGTGTCCCGCCCGCTGGTGGCTCGTCGGCTCGGGAGTTCCTCACCGGAGCCGCCCGACCGTTCGACTGGAGCGGTGCGACGGCGCGGGTCCCCACGGCCCGGAAGACCGTGTGGTGGTCGTGGCCGTGTAGCGATCGGGACCGGGACCAGGCACCCCGAGCACCGCCGCAGTCGGTCGCGAGGGGGCTGCTGTACGCACCGGTCCACGCCGTCAGATGTCGGGTGGCTCCCAGTCCGAGCGGTCACCGGAGCTGCCCCACGCGGGGCTGCCGTCGTCGGCCTCGGCGAGTGCGAGGCGGACGAGGAGGGCCTGAAAGCCCAGCCCGACGAGCAGGAAGCCGACGAACGAAACGGCCAGCGACCCGAGCGAGCCGACGGCCATGACGAACGACGGCGGACCGTCCCCGGCCGCGACGGTCGTCGCGACGGAGACGGTGACGGCGAGGATGGCCGCACCGAGAGTCGTCGTGAGGAGGACGACCAGGATAACGTGGAAAACCCAGGCGAGCACCGCGCCGACGAGGCCGGCGACGACGGCGGCACCGAGGACGAGCGGGGACTGGGCGAGCGCGAGTTCGGGGGAGCCAGACGCCAGTGCGGTCGAGAGCGAGCCACCGGTGCCGAGGACGAGGACGGGCGCGGCGAACGCGGCGAACCCCCCGGCGACCACGCTCAGCCGGTGGAGGACGGGAGCGAGAGCGGCGCCGAGCGTCCCGCCGATGGTCGCCCCGACCATGACCGGAAGCATGCCGAAGAGGATGGCGTTCTGGAACTGGACGAACGCCGGACCGGGCGTGCCGGCCGCAGCCCCGGCGAACCCGGGTGCGAGCGCCGTGCCGACGGTCACGCCGACGGCGACCCCGGCGAGCGCGCCGGCGACCTTGACGTACAGCTCGAACATGGCGTAGCCGAACAGCAGATTGCAGAGGCCGACGACGGCCAGCGCGACGAGGACGAACGCGACGTCGGGGCGGCGGCCGGCGAAGGCGACCGCGTCGCCGACGGCCGCCAGCCCGGCCGTGGCGGCGAGATAGAGTGCGTACACCGCGACGCCGAGGACGGCCACCCAGGCGAACGAGGAGACGACCGAGCGGGCGTTCGCGGCGGTGAGTGACTCCGGCGGGTAGCGTGCGGCGATGGGGCCCGGAAGCAGGGCGTGGATTCGGGCCGCGAGTCTGCGCCGTCGCCACTCGTCGATGGACACCCGTTCGAGTTGGTCGCTCTCGGGGCTGCTTGCGTCGCTCGCACGTTGGACGTACAGTTCGTCGGTCGACTCGTCTGGACGTGTCGGTTCGCCGACGACGTAGCCGTCCTCCTCGGCGATAATCCGGAGGGTGACGGTCTTACCGGCAGTCCCACAGTCCGGGACGTGGAGCTTCCCGGAGCGCCCGACGATTCCGGTGCCCTCGTCGGTCACGTGCGAGACCGTCGCCTGCACGTACGCGCCCTCCGAGAGGTCCTGGATCGTGTCGGCCATAGCTGGCCCAGTCCGTCGAGAGGCAAATAGGTTCGTCACCGTTTACCGGCGATAGCGGCCGATGGCGAGGCCAGCCACGGTGGGGGCGACTCGAACCGACGCACTCCACGGAGCCTCGACCAGCGGACGCGCTGCAGCGGCGCGGGCGGCCCGCATCGACGAGAGCCGGGGACGTAGCTGCGTGGTGGCCGACCACCGGGTCAGTCGTGGTGCGCCGACTGCTGTGTGACCAGTGGGAGTTCGACCCCGAACACCGCGCCCGCCGGGTCGTTGTCGGTGACCCAGACGGTACCGCCGTAGTCCTCGACGAGCGTCCGGACGAGATAGAGGCCGATGCCGGTGCCGTCGCTCTCCAGTCCCTTCTCGCCCTTGCCGAACACGCGCTCTTTGGCCGCGTCGGAGATTCCGGGACCATTGTCGGCGATGCGGACGACGACCACGTTCTCGTTCGTCTCGGTCGAGACGGTCACGTCGGGGACGGCTTTGTCCGAGTGCTGGACCGCGTTGCTCAACAGGTTTCGAAAGACCGAGTCCAGCATGTCGTTCGCCAGGACCGTCACCTGGGGGATCGAGCCGTCGACGGAGACAGCAGCCTCCTCGGACGTGGCCCGGGTCGCGTCGAGTTCGCGTTCGAGGACGGGCCGGAGGTCGACCCGACGTGTCCGTTCGTCAGTTGAGAGGACGACCGCGGAGATCTCGCGGGCCGTCGCGGTGAGTTCGACGGCGTGTTCGGCGTTGTCGAGTATGGTCCCGACGGTCTCGGCGTGCTCGTCGTCGACGGCGTCCGCGAGCATGTCGGCGTAGGCCATGACGAGCTGAAGGTCGTTGCGGATGTCGTGGCTCAGCACCTGATTCAGGAGGTCGAGGCTGTCGCGCTGGGTCCGGAGCCGGTGTTCGTCTGCCTTGCGCTCGGTGACGTCCCGAGAGTAGATCGTGAGGCCGTCGTCGTCGGCGAAGACGCGGATCTCGACCCAGTAGTCGAACGGGTCGGGAACGTGCTGTTCGAACTCGACCGGCTCGCCGGTCTCCATCACCGCCCGGTATCTCGTCTTCATCTCCGGCGGGATGGCGTCGCCGAAGACGGCCCACAGCGTGTGGCCGATGGCGTCCGCTGGGTCCACCCCAGTGCGTGTGGCCATCTTGTCGTTCCAGAAGGTGATCTGCCAGTCCGCGTCGACGGTGTAGACGGCGTCCGTGGTCCGGTTCAGCAGGCGATACCGGTCGGAGGAGTCGATGGCAGCGAACATCGCCCCCTCGACGGTCCCGTCGTCGTCGTAGAGCGGTTCGGCGGCGGTCCGATAGCGGTTCTGTCCCCACGGTTTGATGAACGTGATGTCCCGTTCGACGCGGCTCTCGGTCTCGATGGCGGCTCGCTTGACGTCCATCGTTGGCTCGGCGACGCTGCCAGCGAAGAGGTCGGCATCGGTCTTGCCGATGATCTCCTCGGTGGGCGGTTCGGGGGCCGAGTTGTGGACCCACGTGTGCCGGAGGTCGGTATCGACGTACGCACCGTTCACGTGGCCGGTCTCGAGGACGAGTCTGAGGAACCGTTTCGTGCGGTCGAGTTCCCGTTCGAGCGCGGCCTCACTCACTGCTCCGCTCTCCCTGACGCGGCATCGGCTCCGTGCCGCCCGTGTTTGCCCGTAGTTGCGGATTTTCTCTGCAAAATCGGCTGTCGGACATGATTGACCTCGGCAGTACGGGACGAAGAATGTGCGGGTACGTGACAATGTGTGAATGTGTAACAGAGGTCTGGGCCGGACAGTGGGAGCCGACGGATCCAGGCCGTCGGGACTACCGGAACCGTCACGCGCGAGAGGTCGCTGGCCGATGGCAGGCCGAGCGAGTCGGCGCGGCGGCCCGCGAGGACCGACTCACCGCACCAGCCGAGCAGCGGCGGCGTACGAGCCGCCGGCGAGGACGCCGACGACGCCCAGCCCGACGAAGGCGAGGGCGAACGTGCCGGTCCGGTCGAACGCCAGGCCGGCGAGGTAGGGGGCCACAGCGCCGGTGACGGCCAGGCCGAGCGAGGCGATGCCGTACAGCGTGTTGAGGTTGTCGTTGCCGAACAGGTCGGCGAGCACCGGCGTCACGAGCGCGCCGACGCCGCCGCGGGAGATGCCGAAGACGACCGCCAGTCCGAGGACGGTCGCGCCGGACGGGGCGACCGTGAGCGCGGCGGTCGCCGTCCCGACGACGACGCCACACAGCGCGAGGACGTGCGCCCGGTCGGTCGGGAGCCGGTCGGAGAGGTAGCCGATGGAGAACTTGCCGGTGACGTCGCCGACGCCGATCGCGCTGAGGGCGGCGATGCCGACCGCGCGGCCGAAGCCGGTGGTCGAGGTGAACTCGACGACGTGTGCGGAGATGGCGAACGAGGGGGCGTACACCGCCCCGTAGCCGAGGAGGACGAGCAGGAACGCCCACGAGCGCATGGTCACGGCCGCGTCCGAGAGCTGTTCGCGGAGGGGAGTGTCGCCGGTGGAGTCGGTGGCCGGCGATCCGTCGGACTCCTCGGGCGTCGCCGTCGCGGAGGATTCCTCGGGTGTCCCAGCGGAGGCGGCCCCGAAGGCTGCGGGCGTCTTCGCGATAACCGCCGCCCCGACGAGCAGGAGTGCGACGGTCAGCGTCGCCAGCGCGAGGTACGCCGGCTGCCAGCCGATCCGGCCGATGAGGAACGACGAGAGCGCCGGGAAGACGAGTGCGCCGACGCCGGACCCGGAGGTGGCGACGCCGGTCGCGAGGCCGCGGCGCTCGCGGAACCACCGCGGCGGCGTCACGTACGCGATGATGACGACGAGCGCCGCGCCGGCACCGCCGACGACGCCGTACCAGACGATCAGCGCGAGGATGGAGCCGGCCTGGCTCGCGCCCAGGAGGCCGGCACCGAGCAGGAGCGCGCCGAGGACGTAGAGCCGGCGGATGCTGTAGCGGTCGACGAGAAAGCCGAGGACCGAGGCCCCGCCGTAGATCATCGCGGACTGGACGGAGAAGACGACAGCTGCGCGCGCGTGCGAGAGGTCGAACGCCTCGACGATGTGGCCCAGAAAGACGCCGAAGGAGCTGATGAGACCGTAGACGAGGAACGCGCCGAGAAAGCAGGCTCCGACGACGACCCAGCCGTAGTAGACGTCCCGCGCGGCGAGTCGTCCGCGCACGTCGAGCACCTGTGGAAAGCCGCGCATCGGTGTCTCGTCGTTCCAAGTCGACCCGCAAATAGCTCCCGGTGACAGCCGGAGTGGGCGGGTTCGGGAGCCGCGGTCAGTCCGTCTGGACCGGTCCCGGGACCCGCTCGGTCGGCCGTGGAAGCTCGACCGTGACGGTACTGCCACCGTCGTCGTTCGTTGTGACGTCGATGGACCCGCCGAACTGTCGCACGGCGGTGTAGACGATGTTCAGCCCGGTACCGGGACGGCGGGTCTCGAAGAACGTCTCCGCGTCATCGAACTCGAGTCCTGGGCCGTCGTCGGCGACGGCCACCTCGACGTGTCCGTTCGACCGCGTGACGGTCACGTCGACCGTGGGGGACGCGGCGTCGTTGTGCTCGATGCCGTTCGTGATGAGGTTCGCGAAGACCGACGAGAGGAGTTCGTTACCCTGCACGCGGAGGTCACCGCCCGGGAGGTCGGCAGTTACGGTCGCGTCCGGGAAGGAGTCGCGGACGCGCTGGATCTCGCGCTGGAGGAGGGGCTGGAGGTCGAGCACCGCCGCCTCCTCGTGGCTGGCGAGCTTCTCCACCGTGTCGCTGATGGTGAGGATCTTCTCGATCTGCTCGTCGACGACGGCGACGTGCTCGTCGATGGCGTCGTCGGTCGAGAGCGCGACGATCTGGTCGAGCCGCCCGTAGATGATGTTGACGATGTTCGGGATGTCGTGGCTGACGAGGTGGTTCAACAGGAGAAAGCGGTCGCGGTCGGCCTCGATGCGGTCGATGTACCGACAGAGGCTGCCCGTCATCCGGTGCAGCGAATCCCCGAACCGGCCGGGAAGCTCCTCCTCGAGGACGTCGGCCTCGAAGTCGTGGTCCGCCAGCACCTCGGCCTGGCGGGCGACGAGGGTGAGGTGGGCACACATCTCACCGAATCCGCGGACGAGCTGGCCGATCTCGTCCGGTTGGCTGTCCGGCGGGAGGTCGGCGTCGAGGTCCCCGTGGGCGATACACGTCGCTGCCTCTCGCAACCCCGTGATGGGTTCGACGATGTCACGCTCGACGACGAGGACGGTGTTCGCGAACGCCAGCGCCGCCAGCGCGAACAGCGAGGCGGACGCGACGATGCGACCGATGCCGGAGAAGAGCAGCGGCACCGCCATCTGTAGTATCGATACGACGAACTGAACGCCGACGGCGAACAACACCTTCCAGCGAACCGATTCGGTGACTCCGACCAGGTCCATCGTCCACCAGATGAATCCTTCGTACCGGTCCCGGACGTGCATGTAAACTGCGCGGAGAGAGGCCCCGATACATTACAGCAGTATCGACGGCTGGTAGCATCCGAGAATCCGGGCAACACTTATTAGTCAATATTGGCTCTGTTGAAGACCTCTATCGGAGATATATTTTTGCGACCGTGCTGAATACAGAGGGTGTATCTATTGATTGGGCGGGTTCTCTGGACGCGTTAATTTGTTTCCGAATCCACCCTCGACATCTACGTGGTATTCCCAGTCCCCACCAAAGGTTTCGGGGCCATCGCCGGTGTACCGTGGGTCAGTCTTGTGGACGATGGTGTAGTTGTAGTTGCCGTTGTCGTCGTAGCCTCGGCAGTTGATCTGGTTTTTCACCCAGCCAGAGTCGAGGAACGGGTCGTTCTCGAACTTGCCTCGATACTGCACTTTGTAGTAGCAGTTGGTGATGGTCGACTGGTCGAGTTCATCGAACCCGCTGACGGTCCCCTGCGTGCGACCATCGCCGAGGTCCCAATACCAGTCACCGTTTGCGTCGTAAGAGTACCGTGACTTGTACGCACCTGTGACGACTTCGCCCTCATCAGGGATTCCGTTGTTGTCGTCGTCTTTATGATTGCTTTTCGCGGTTTGGCCGAGCGTGGTTCCAACGGGGACAGTTGCGAGTACTGTTGCCCCTGCAACACCTCGGAGTAGTCGGCGACGAGTAGTATTCTTGTGTTTACTCATGCTACAATCTACATGGACGACACGTCAATAAATAAAGATTCTCTTCAAATTACATTATCTGGAAATATTTTGGCAGAGGCATCGTTTGTTCATGGACTGTATCTAACAATTGATGTTCCGAAATGGATGGAGAGGAGCATGAAATACATGCGCCCTGTATTCAGCACGCCGATTTTGACAGAAGACAGGTATGTTACGATCTGCTCTGTTCCATCACTCCCCTGTATTGACCGCTCAGAGTGATCGGTCTACGGTATGAATGAGACAGGCGATAGTGAGTTCACGGAACTGTTTCCACCAGCGCCGTGAGCGGACGAACGCACCGTACTTCCGCTTGAGTGTTGAGTTGACGGTCTCAGATTGACTCCGTTGACCGTAGAGATCAGCGTCTCAGCGTGCGTTCCATGCCTTGTGGAGCGATGTGAACTCACGATGCTTGATCAATGGGCGAACCTCATGTTGACGGGCAAGCCGTCTGATTCTCTGGTCGTCGGAGCCTTTGTCACCGAGCAGGATGTCAATAGTCTCGGGGTTGCGTTTGATCAACGACGGAGCAATCTGGCTATCGTGTTTTCGTGTCGTCGTCACGTGTCGATCAATGATTGCGTTCACCTTTGTATCGACCAGTAGCGTCACTTTGAGCTGCTGAATCGTGAGCTCGGCTCGTTTCGTGTAGTGTTTTGAGGCGTGACTGCGGTCGAAGCCCGAGGCGTCGATCCCGCAACACCGTTGGTCGGGAGCAATGAGGAAGTTCGGTGAGGTTGATCGCACTCCGAATATGGGGCATCTCGATGAGTTCGTCGAGAAGTGTTCGATACGTCGTGTCCTTTCGAACTTTGAGACACAGGAGAACGATGTGCTGGTGGAGCGTGTAGCGTTGTTTCGAGAACTTCGAGGAGTATCGAGCCACGGCACGTTGCGCTAGCTGAAATGCTTCCTCGACAAATCGGAGCAATCGAGACTTTGGGAGAGTCTGCATCTACTCAAACTACCAACTGGATCTGTAACTCACTAAGGATTTCAACAGAGCATCAATATTGTATGTACGGGGAACGGCTGCAGGTTCGAGCGGCCACGGAGCGCGCGTCGGTGCCGTGACCGCTTGCTGGCCCGCCAGGACTACGAGTCACGGACCCAGACGACGCCGCCGACGAGCAACCCGAGAGCGAGAAACGACCCCCCGAGGCCCACGAACGCCAGCGTCAGGCCGCCGAGGACGGTGCTCGACGGGGCAGTCACCCACAGCAGTGCCGCGACGAACCAGCAGAGGACCGCGACGCTCGCGCCGACGAAGACCGGGACGTCGGGCGTGAAGAACTCCGACATACCGAGCAGTGGCCCGCTCCCTCGGTAAAGGCCCCGGTCTGCTGGCGGACGCGAGTCGTCCACCCGCCTTCGGGGCCGCGGTCCGTCCGAGATGCGTGACCGCACTCACCGAATGGCGAACCGACAGTCGCCGAGAATCCAACGAGGGGACGGTCGGTAGTCAGAGACGGTCGCCGTCGGGGTCGAACAGCGGCGTCTCCCGGACCGTCGCGGCGTAGCGTTCGTTCTCGTACTGGATCTCCAGGCTCGTTCCGGGGTCGGTGTACTCGGTCGGGAGGTAGCCGTACGCGATACACCGACCCACGCTGTAGCCGTACTCCGCGCTCGTCACGTAGCCGACGGTCGTCTCGCCGTCGAGGATCGGCGTTCGGTCGAGCGCGATGGCGTCGGGGTCGTCCAGCGTGAGACAGGTCAGGTGCTGGTCGACGTCGTCGTTCGCCGATTCGAGCGCGTCGCGGCCGACGAAGTCGGTGTCGAGGTCGACGGTGAAGCCGAGCCCGGCCTCGGAGGGGGTGTACTCGGAGTGGATGTCCGCGCCGTACATGCAGTAGCCCTTCTCCAGGCGCATCGTGTTCAGCGCGCCGTCGCCCATCGCGACGACGTCGAGGTCCTCGCCGGCCTCCCAGAGGGTTCGCCACAGGTTCGCGCCGTACTCCGTCGGGGCGTGCAGTTCCCAGCCGCGTTCGCCGACGTAGGAGACGCGCAGGGCCGTGACGGGAACGCTCCCGACGTACGTCTCTTTGGCGCTGAAGTACGGGAACGACTCGTCGTCGAGGTCGGCGTGGATCACCGACTCCAGAAGCTCGCGGGCGTCCGGGCCCCAGACGCCGATGCCACACCGCGAGGAGATCTCGTCGGAGACGGTCACCGACCCGTCGTCCGGAGCGTGCTCGCGCAGCCAGGCGAGCTGTTTGGTCCCCGCGCCGCCGCTGTTGGCCGAGACGAAGTACGTCTCCTCGTCCAGCCGGGTGATGGTCATGTCGCCGATGATGCCGCCGGACTCGTCGAGCATCGGCGAGTAGACCACGTCGCCGACCGGAACGTCGACGTCGGTGGCGAACATCCGCTGGGCGAACCCGACGGCACCGGACCCGGAGATCTCGATGGTCGCGAAGCTCGTCAGGTCACAGAGGCCGACGCCGTCGCGGACCGCGAGGTGTTCCGCGCCCTCGATGGGCGACCAGTTCTCGGCCTCCCACCCCTCACGGTCGGGAATCTCGTCGCCGTACTCGTCGAGCAGGCTCCGGTTCGCCTCGTAGTACCGCGCTCGCTCCCAGCCGGCGAGGTCGTAGTACTCGGCGTCGAGCGCGTCCTGGTAGCGCGCGAACGGACTCTCCCGGAGGTGCCGCTGCACCGCCGAGGAGCTCCGCGGATGATGGATGTCGTACACCTCGTCGTAGGACTCGTAGCCGCGCTCCCAGACGAACGACGGACTGGCCGAATGGGGCTGGAAGCGGTCGATGTGCGCCGCGTCGACGTTGACGCTCGGCGTCCCTTTCTCCATCATCTCGGCGATGACCTTGCCGGCCCCGCCGGCCTGGGTCAGCCAGATGGCCGCGGAGATCCAGAAGCCGTCCACTTCGGACGACTCGCCCATGATGGGCATGTGGTCCGGCGTGAAACAGAACATGCCGTTGAACCCCTTCACGAGCTCTTTGCCTTCGAGCGCCGGGAAGAGTTTCTCCGTCTCGGCCCGCGCCGCCTCGAAGTGCTCCGCGGTGAACTCCTTCGTCGACGGCTGTTTGAACGGCTCGTGGTTCGACCCGCGTCCCGGGACGAAGTCGTAGACGGTCTCGTCCTCGATGGCGTCCGCGTAGCTGTCGATGTCGGTGGGGTCGACCAGCAGCGGTTCGTGGTTGTAGTTGCCGACGCCGTAGGCGTCGCGGTGCTGGCGGAAGTACATGGCCGAGTCCTGGTGGCGAATCCAGGGTTGCTCGACGTCCGCCTCGGCGTCGGCCAGTTCGTCGATGGGCTCGAACACCGCGTACTGGTGCTGACACGGGACCAGTGGCACGTCGACGCCGACCATCTCGCCGATGAGCGGCGACCAGATGTTGCCCGCGACGAGCACCTCGTCGACCGCGACGTCCCCGCGGTCGGTGACGACGGTCGTGACCTCGCCGTTCTCGGTCTCGATGTCGGTGACCGTCGTCAGCTCGTGGAAGGTCGCGCCCTGCGACTCGGCGGTCTGTCGTAGCTCGTCCAGGAGCTGGACGCTGTCCATGTGACCGTCGGTCGGGACGTGGAAGCCCCCGAGGATCTCGTCGGGGTCGATGTGCGGTACGAACTCCTGTACCTCCTCGGGCTCCAGTCGGCTCGTGCCGTCGACGCCCCAGGCCTTCGCCTGGTCCATCCGGTGGTCGAGGAAGTTCAGGCGCTTCTCGGTCGTGGCGATCTCGATGTTCCCGTTCTCCAGATACCCGCCCGTCTCGGAGTAGATCTCGCGCGTCTCCTGGGCGAGCTTGGACATCGTCCGCCCCATCGTCGTCTGCATCAGCCCGCTCGGCGCGTGCACCGTCGACCCACCGGTCTTCGGAATGGTGCCCTGGTCGACGACGGTCACGTCCTCGCGACCGAACTCGGTCAGAAAGCGCGCCGCGCTACAACCGACGATACCAGCGCCGATAATTAGCGTGTCTGTGCGATTTGGTAACTCGACACCCTCGACCATACGACATCCTCCCACGAGACGATTATCAATCCATCGGCGCGACGGAGCGGGCCGTATCCCGACGCTCTCCGCCGTCGACGCGATGCCGCTTTCGGAGCGGAACGTGAGCCGCCGCCTGCTCGTTCGTACTCGCGCCGACTCTCGCCGGCAGGAGCGTTTTCCCCTGGATATCGTCCGTGATACCGCTGGTCGTGCTGCGGACCGGGCGCGTTCCGGGATACCGAGAACGGGCCGATTGCTTCTAGTAGTGGCTCTCCGAAGCAGTATTGCATGAGCGATTCAGACCTCTCGATGTACGAGCTGACCGGCACGCGAACCAGCCCGCAGCGGATGCACGTCGACACCGAGGACGCGAGCTTCGAAATCGGAAGGGACGTCAATCCCGTCGAGTATTTCCTCGGCTCGATACTCGGCTGTCTCAACTCGACGGGGACGATGGTCGCGCGGGACATGGGTATCGACGTCGAGGAGCTCGAAGTGACCATCGAAGGCGGCGTGAACTACGCGACGTACCTCGGAGAGGACTCCCCGGACCGTCCGGGACTGCAGGGGGTCGAAGTGACGATGTCCGTCACCGCCGACGCCGACGAGGCCGAACTGCAGGAGTGGCTCGCGGCCATCGAACGACGCTGCCCCGTCACCGACAACGTCGAGAACGGGACCGCCGTGGACGTGACGCTCGACGTCCGGTAGCTGCTACCCTCGGTTGGAGGCCCCCGATGACTGTCGCCCACCCGCGGCGTCGACGGGCGTCACGAACACGGCCAGCACCGTGGACGACCGGCGAGCGACCGGCGACTCCAGCGGCCCCATCGACGCCGACGTCGGTGGCCATCTCGTCACTGTCGGAGTGCGTCGGGACTCCCCACCCGCCAGAGCGGGGAAGCTATCAAGCCGTCGTAGGCCGTCCACGAGCCATGGAGCTGGTCGCGACGGAGATCGACATCGGAACCCGGACGCCCACGGTGATGCTGAACGCAGAGGACGCGGAGGCGCTCGGGGTCCACCCGCTGGACAGGGTCGAGATACGCCACGATTCGGGCACGGCGGTCGGCATCGTCGAGACGTCCGACGAACTGGTCCGGACCGGACGCGTCGCGGTGACCAGACCGCTGGGACACGTCACCGGCCCCGTCGAGGTGACGATCGCGCCGAAGCCGAAGTCCGCGGCGTACATCCGCAAGAAGCTGGACGACGTCGAGCTCGAAGCCCAGGAACTCGACGCCATCGTGACCGACGTGAACCAGGACCGCCTCAGCGACCCGGAGCTGAGCGCGTTCGTCACGGGCGTGTACGCGAACGGGCTCTCGCGGGCCGAGACGCTGCACCTCACCGAGAGCATGGTCGACGCGGGCGAGACGCTGACCTGGAACGTCCCGGTCGTCGCGGACAAACACTCCATCGGCGGCGTCGCGGGCAACCGCGTGACGCCCATCGTCGTGTCCATCCTCGCCGCCGCGGGGGTCACCATCCCGAAGACGTCCTCGCGCGCGGTCACGTCCGCGGCCGGCACCGCCGACACCATGGCCGTGTTCTGCGACGTCGACCTGGGCATCGACGAGATCAGGGCGGTCGTCGAGGAGACGAACGGCTGCGTCGTGTGGGGCGGGAGCGTCGACCTGTCGCCGGTCGACGACAAGATCATCCGCGTCGAGACGCCGCTCTCGCTCGACCCGCCCGGCCAGATACTCGCGTCCGTCCTCTCGAAGAAGAAGAGCGTCGGATCCACCCACGTCGTCATCGACGTCCCGTACGGGGAGGGCGCGAAGGTGCCCAGCCTCGCCGCGGCCCGCGAGCTCGCGGAGGACTTCAGCCGCGTCGGCGAGGCGCTCGGGATGGCCGTCGAGTGCACAATCACCCGCGGCAGCCAGCCCATCGGTGACGGCATCGGCTGCGGGCTCGAAGCCCGGGACGTCCTCGCCGTCCTGCACGGCGACGGGCCGGCCGACCTCCGCGCGAAGAGCGTCCGGCTGGCGCAGATCCTGCTGGCCAGCTGTGACGTGGACGCCAGCGCCGAGGCCATCCTCGCCGACGGGCGGGCGCTGTCGAAGTTCCGCGAGATCGTCGCCGCCCAGGACGGCGACCCGGACGTCACCGTCGACGACCTGCCGCTCGGGTCGCACACCAGGACGGTCACGGCAGCCCGCGACGGCGTCGTCCGGGACGCGAACAACAGGCTCGTGAACGAGACCGCGAGACGAGCAGGGGCACCCAGGGACCTGGGTGCGGGACTCGACCTCGCGGTACGGCCCGGGGACGCCGTCGCAGCCGGCGACGAACTGTACACAATCCACGCTGGAACCGAATCGAAGCTCGCGGAAGCCGAGACGTTCGCCGACGCGAACGACCCGGTCCGCGTCGGTTCCACCGACGAGGCGTTCGTCGAGCAGTACGAACCGGACGACCGGCCGCTGTAGCCCGGTGAGAGACACCACGTACACTCCCACTGAGCGCCGTTAGCGTGCCCCTACGACCCGAAGGGCGGACGGCCCGGCCGCGATCAGTCACTCACTCGATGCTGCAGTCGCAGAGCTTGCCCTGATTGTACTGCTCGATCCAGTCTTTCACTTCCTCGCCGTAGACGCCGGCTTCGACGGTGACCTCGGTCCCCACGATGTCGTAGGTGGTCTCCTGGACGGACTGCGCCCACCAGCGCTTTCCGGTCCCGATGGTCTGGCCGTCGACGAACGGGCCGTCGAGCGACTGCAACCACGCCGTCGCGTGGGCGAACGCCCGGTGGCTCTCCTCGCACTTCACGGAGATGCGGTAGTTCAGCTGTGCGGCGATGCGCTGCTTCGCCATGATGATCGACTTGTCGCCTTTCGGCGGTGCGGTGAGAACGTCGAGGATGGTCACCTCGTCGTCGTCGGCGAACTGCGGCAGGGACGGGTACGGGTCCCCGGCGAGCCACATCCGCTCGATGAAAGAGCCGTCTTCTTTGGTCCACTCGTCGGTGTGGTTCTTCCAGAAGCCGACGGTCTTGGGGCAGAACCGCCGCTGGGCGGCGGCCGGCCCCGAGAGCGTTGCTGTGCCGACGGCGAGCGCGCTGGCTCCGACGCCGAGTCGGCGGAGCACGCTCCGGCGGGTAGATCGGTCTGACATGCTATCGAATCGTGGGGCGTCTCCACCATTGTAATGGAGTCTGTACTTCCGGCGGTCCGCGCACGGCGTTGCAGTGCTGCGTCGGACC
>JARUKX010000057.1 GCA_029688825.1 Haloarculaceae archaeon H-GB1-1
GATAGACGGTGTGTCTGGCCACCGCGAGGCACTCCGAGGGCTGAGCTACACTGCCAGTGTGATGCTCAACTCCACGGTCTGCCTGGCAGAAATCGAACGTGCAAACGTCGTCGTGCATGCCTCTGCCGTGGAGGTGAACAGCTCGGACCTGCGGCTCGTCGAAGACGACGTCATGAACGTCCTGGAACTCGGCTACGACGAAGACGGCGTGGACAAACCCGTCCGTGCGGTGCTGATGGATGGGCTGGGAACCGATCACTATCCCGGCGGTTACCCACTGTCGGTGACCGTCTACGCCGGCCACGACCTGGCGCTGGATGCCCACGAGCGGATGGCCTCCCCCGAATACAAGCACGCAGTGAACGGAGGTGGCCGCTGATGGACCACGAGTGGCCCCGCGACAATGTCTGGCAGGTCGTGTTCGTGCTGGTGAACCTGCTAGCACTCGGTCTCACTGGCTGGGTCATTGATTCCGTGAACAGGTGGGGCTACACCCTATCCGGGTTTGAACTCCTGTTCGCATTCGGTGTCGCTGCCCTGCTCGTATTGAGTAGCGTCTTCGGAACTGCTCTGCTGTGGGTTTGGAGAAGGGCCTTGTCACAGCATGATGGTACAGAAGACACTGACGAAAACGTGGCCGAAGAGACGACTAATAACTCGAAAGAAGAGGTAGAAAAGCAGACTCTGGACCCAGATCCAATCCAAGATTCAGGAGATTCCCTCCCAAGCGCAACCGGACAGACCGCGGGGACGACGACTACCTCCGGAAACTTTGCCGTTGAAGGTTTTGGACCCGGTGCCAACAACGACTCGTCCTCTCAAGAACCCTAGAGCTCCATTTCTCGTTAGCAGAGGTGTCCGGTAACTACTTTCCGCTCGTTGATCCCTACAAGCCTCTGTCGATTACATTAACAGCCACACGCTCTCGTTCAGTAGGCGCTGAATCTGCTCGAGCTATGCTCGGACCTACTCGAAGAGATGGTGACGGTGAGTTTCGGCCCTGGACAGTCGTATCGGTGGCGGATCGCCGCCGCCATTATAGCGTTTCCACTCACGAGAGTGGCATTGTTCAGATTAACTGATTCCACGCGAAGGCGAACGCCTGTAACCATGTTTCTGCGGAGTCAGCAGTTGCGTGACGGAAGTGCGTCGCGAACTGGTCAGTTCGGCGCTTCAGCTCTTTGAACAGCCGTTCGACGGCATTCCGATTTCCATGGGTGACGTGCTGAAATCGGAGTGAAAGCTGATGCAGTGCAGCGTGCACCCACGGTGCGCCATCGACGAGAAAGAAACTGTTCTCGACGTCGTGTTTTGCGGTGAGTTCTCGGAGGAATTGCTGGGAAAGCGTGGCGTTTCGCGTTGCAGAGAGCTTCGTGTGGAGAAACTCGTTCGTCTCGGGATCGACCGCGGCGTACAGCCAGAAGCGCTAATCGTTGAGTTGAATCACGGTTTCGTCGACCGCGACGTGATTCTGCGATTTCCCTCTGGCCGGCTGTAAGCCGGCTTTCTGCACCCAGTTGTGGACAGTCGAGCGTGCGCGTTCGACACCGAAACTGGCTAAGACAGAGACGGTATCCGCGAGCGATAATCCGCCCGCGTGGAGACGGATACCCAGCTTCATCGCCGGCTCCGGTGTCGCCTCTCGCTCCACAAAGCCTAACTCGATGTCCGACCTAAACTCAGTGAGGCGGTCGGGTTTTGGCATGGTCACCAAGAATTTCGACCGCCTCGTTCTTCAGCCCTTATCTGAACAGTGCTGTCGCCCCAACTCGGGGATAAACTATTGGAGAACCGGTCGTCGAGTGGTTGATACGCTGGACAGCCCTGCGGACACCGAGGGCTGTCCAGGCAGCGCTACCTGCCATCTTACAGAACTCTTTGAACAACCACGGCCGGAGGCGGCGCTCCCCGCCCCGGGGCGGTAGTACGTCCAGTGGAGAAACCGCCAGACGTTCTGGAGCAGCAGACACTCCATAAACAATAGCAGCCGAAGCCAGCGGCCTATGAACTGGTGAGTGCGAGCTCTGCTTGCTAATCGGTAGCTCGATTCGATGTCGAAGCGTTTGCTCTAGTGCCCGCCTCTCGTGGCATAGTAATAAACGGCCCGCCGACGGCATAGCTGTGACGCGTTCCCCGTGTTCGTTGTACCGTCCTCACTGCTAGACGCAATAATACAGGGGAGCTCACCCTGCCGGTGAGTCCGTGTTCAATCACACGGCACCAGCCGCTGCTGAGTTCGTCTTGAATCGTCTCACCCCACTTGATGATCGGCATGACGTACGCGTAATTGTGCATGTACAGCAGTTACAGACAGTTGCTGTTGTAGAAGCTCCGATCGAGATAGACGGCCTTGACCTGGGCGTCAAGGCCGTCGAGCACCGTGAAGAACTCTGCGAGGACACCGCTGGGGGTTTCGCCAGCGACCAGTTGGCGGATCGCGAAGGCATCTGTTGCGCACACGCGCGTAGAATGCCGTATGAGCGTGAAACGCCGTGGTCCCTGGTTTAGTATACGAAGAATACAGCGCCCCTGTCTCGTCCTCGTCAGCATAGTAGGGAAACGAGGTGGAGGTCAGCGCCGATCTCCACCGGTGGATCCGCCAGTGTCTAAAGAGCATCTCGTTGCAAGAGTGTGTCCCCAACCGTCTCTCCGGAATCAAGCTTGAACTGGTCGTGAGGTATCCACGGACGGTGTTAATGTTCGGTGAGTCGTCGGTTGGTTCGCAGACATAGTTGATTGAAATGCCACCGGCGCTAGGGCCGGCGAGGACCTCATACAACTGCTCCGTCGTCACCTCGACGTTCTCCCCAAGATCCAGTGAAAGCTCCTCGTCAAGGCTGTTAACGACAAAATTAAGCAGGTAATCCTCTTCTTTCTCGCTGTCTGCTTGGGCAGGCTTCACACTGTATCTAAGTAGACGCTTACTCTAACCCGATGTGATCGACTAAGACACGTTCTCGGAGCGCTGGCGACGGTCACCAAACACGACGAGACGCAGCAGACCTACCCAGAGATGGAAGCGCGGCTCAAGTCAGTCATCGCAACGGCGGAACTTTCACCGCAAACAAAACGAAAGCCGTACGTGTACTCAAGTATCTCTCGACTACAGCAACGCGGTCACCGATTACAACGACTGGCTGAATCACCCACGCAGAAACTGAGTTGAAACAAGGGCTTTGTAATCACAAATCGGAAGCTGGGATGGGTGCGACCTACGAATGGCCAAAGAACTTAGTGATACCGTAGAGACAGCCCACGCTATGGGTTGGAAAAGTGAAATCTATGACGAGAACTACAAAAACAAGGTCAACACGTACACCGGCCAAAATCCCGAAGACGTCATGGCAGTCGTTCTAAACGAGGAAGCACCAGTCGCTTCGAAACGACAGTTCTGCGCCAAAGTGCCAGCATATAGACCGGAGGAGGGAGCCAAGTACTCTGCACGTAGCCCCAATGATTTCCTTCGCCTTGAAGAGCTAGCGCTGTTGTATCCCGTTCCGGCGACGTCGAAAAATCAACACTTTCCTGCGGTACATCCAGACGTCCGATGCCAACTGCGAGAACTACTAGCGAAGGGTTTGTTGTCTCCGATAGATTTGCAAGACGATGAAACAGAGGACTGGGTGGCCCTGGGTCCAGAATATCGGGCCATTGAGAAGATAGAACAGCGAAGCGAAGAAATCGCAAATGCGGCATTCTGGTATGTCGGGCGCGCCGTAGACCGCAACGTAACTCTCCCTTACGGCGATGACGATGAGCAAGAGGAAGAAGCCGAAACGGACGACGAGCGGAGTTACGGGGACATCAATTACTTCGCACTCAAAGCGTTCCTGTTCAGTCAGGTGGCTCCCTATTACACCCAGAGTCAGGACGCAGAAATCACGCTTCACGAGCCACTGGGGAAGACCGGCAGGGGGACGTACGAAATAAAAGGGACGTTCGAAGCACCGGCGTCAGAACTCAAACCACCAGAAGAACTGGACCAGGACGGCGTCGAAACCCAATCTGACGTGGAAGAAGCACTCATCGCACACGTCGAGGACACACTGATATCTCTCTTCCGCCTGGGGATGTTCCAACCGGACGATATTCCGGAAAAAAACCCAGATCCAGTGACCGCTCGGAATAAGATTGCCGTCGGTCAGGGGCAGTATCAACCGTTGAAGTTGCTGGGGGATGCAAACATAGACGACGAAGAAATTTCGCACGAGAAACTGCAGGCGATTCAGAAGGGTGACACCGACCGCGACGAAGTCGAGAATAAGATAGTGAGTCTTGCGGAGCGACTGGAACCGACCGCCCAACTCACCGATAACGGACTGAAATTTCACCTGAAATATATACTCTAGTCCCGAATCGCGCAGAGTTCAAACAACAAACACATAGATACACCAACAAAACACGATTGAACCATGCTGGTACTACCACACACCACGCGAACGAACTGGAAGCTGATGCTCACCGAAGAGTACAGCCTCGACGAAGACACTGCCGAGACGTTAATTGGCCTGATTAAAGGTGACCCACGTCTGGCTGCACGACGACCAGAAACGCGCAAGGAACTCGAGCAGACGGTCGCACAACTGGAACAGGTACTGGAGGAGATCGACTTCACCGAGTTCGACGACACTGACGACGGTCAGGCGCTACAAGACGACCTCATTACAGCAGTGAAAACCGATTTCGGATTGATCGAGGACCCGCAGCAACTCATCACCAAGGCGGTCACCAGCTCTGGCGACGAGCGTGCGCGAGCAGTAGAAGTACTCGGTTTCGTCGCCGCAGAGAAGTCCGACGAAACGTTCGAGGAACTCACCATCAGCCGCAATGCTGTAGCCCCACTCGCTAGGCACGTACAGCGGACCGAGGGCGATGAGTGCAAACGGGCAGCCCGGGCGCTCGGCGAAGCTGTTGCGGCCGGCGAATCGAATACGACTGAGCTGGCAAAAGACCAACTTCGCGAACGCGTTGAACAGACGACGGGACAGACCAGACAAGCGGCAGCACAGGCACTGGGCAATCTACAAGCAACCTCGGAGAAGAGCCCCACACAGACTGACAGCATCGGTGAAGAAACCCCACTCGGGACCTCTCAAAGGGGGTTCGCAGTTGAGTTCCAACACGGAGAAGAACCGACCGGCCAACCTCCGCAACGGCTTGAGGAAACCATAAACCGGTACGTAAACGCCATTGAGAACGGCGAAATGGACCTGGAAGAACTCAAAGAGGACTTCGAACTCATCCTGAAATGGGTTCAGCTTAGGGTGCAGAAAGAAGATAACTGAAAACCCACGATACCACTGGCTAGTATTAAAAATACAAATTTATTTAGATAGACAAACATGAGTGAGGGCGAAGGCGAGGACGTCAGAACGGACAAAGACCTGAAGGCAGTCCGAATTGGTTTCAACAGTGAATCACGGACGCCCTCTCAGCAGGGCCAGCAGACAGCGCAGACCACTCCGCGAACCTCGGACCACGACCAGAACAGCGCGCCCGCTGGAGAGGACCTTACTGACGAGGAAAACGAAGTGCGAGATGACGAAGGGAAAGTCTGGGCGACAGCGAATCCAGCGACCAATACTCTCTGGGTCCGCGTGCCCGAAGACAAAGAGAAGCAAATCGCAATCGCCGCCGCGATGGTCGCGATCGAGGAATTCCTGCATGGTGAGTGGATTGTCGCCATCATGTACCAGCTCGCACATTTAGAACACGCGGCCAATAGAGCCCTCGCTCGGAATTTTACCGAAGAAACCGAGTTGGGGGACCAGCGAGCGCTTCAGATCGTTGTCTCCTGTCAGCGAACGATTCAGCAGTTGATGACGGCAATCGAACCGTTCGTCGAAGCAGTCGATAAATTCCAGCACCACCACACCATCAAAAGCGACGACGACTATATCAATGACATCGTCGACGACTATGCCCAGAACCACGGTGAGCAAGATACGAAAGAGTTCGAACGGCAACTCGAATATCGCATCGAGAACGACTGGGAACTCGCAGTCGGCAAAGGCGACGCCGCAGACGACACGTCCTATGTGAACCCAGCCTATTTCCGCGCCCTCTATCATCTCATCAAGCAATGGGAAACCGACGACGAAACAGGCGACTCCGAACGCGGTCGGGGTCGAGCCATAGCCGAGGCAGTCGCGCGGGCGACGCTCGATATACCCCAACCGATTGCTCCATTGGGTGGCGAACAGTTTCCCGGCTTTGAACCCCTCTCACCAATGGGAGACGGGCCGGATCCAATCACCTACGAGGGGCTCAGCGAGCGGTATCCCGTTACGGAAGACGAGTTTGACCGGTTCCAATCACGGTTCGTCGAAGGAGGAGGTCTCGAGGAGGATATCATGGAGACCGACCTCATCCCAGATGAGGGGTGGAGCGGTCTCAGCTACGACGACGCCCAGGAGTCCTGGGTTCTGCGTGCATTCATCAACGTATGCCACACACTCGGAGATATCGAGGACGAGGACGATTCCAACGTCGACCTGTCAGATCCGGATGTCGAAACCTTGCGGGAGGAACTAGTCGCGAAGGTTCACGGTGTCGACGTGGATGACTACGCAGAGACGATGCAGAACTGTGCGACAGCGCTACTAGACTACCCGCGACAGCAAGCCGCTCGCTCCGAAGAAGAAGGGGACGACGCGCAGTTCGTCTACCCCCTCGAAACGATTTTCGAGAAGTCATTCAACTCCCATGGGATGTTCGGGGTCGTCATCTACCATCAGAACGATGGAGCGACAGACCATATCCCCAACTGGCACGTGGCCGATACGGATTTCGCCCTCTCAGAGGAACCAGCAGACACGGACAACAAGGCTGATAATGGAACCAACGAGAATGCGTTCGCACTCGATGCGTATCCACACGTGTCCGACGGGTGTGACAGCTACAAAGCCCACTGGGAGGAGCACTGGTACTGGAATCATGTTCGCTATCACATCCTCGATGCATACCAGACGTATCGAGCAAAGCTAATCGACATGCTCAAAGACAAATTGGGTACAAAGACGCTCAGTGACGAGCTCCAGAGGGCAAGTGTGGAGGTACGAAGGGGATTACAAAACACACCGACCGAGTTCGAAAACCTGCATGACATTGCATCGAGGGAACACGTTCAGGAAATCGCGGTCGAAAACAGATCTGCAGGCATTCTCAAAAAGACTGCTGAAAAGAACGACATCGATACCGAAATACCATCGGTCGCGTTTGACGACCTGGAGTGTCCGCTCTGCGAGATTCGTGAAATCCCCTGCGGTGGCCAGGATGGGTGTCTCTACGACGAACAGTGTGCAGAAATCCAGGCCGCACTGCCCGAAATCGTCTCCCAGCTAATCACGATCGAACTACGGCACCCGTAGAACTGAACCCACGCAGTTTCAACTCACGAGCGAGTGAATGTGATTCACGACCAGTCGAAGGTACCGTGTGTGAAATCACGTTCAGTGGGGATGAGTGACAAGCTGTTCGTGTATGTCCACTCCGACCCCTACTCCGAGCGACCCCGGAGACCCGACTGACCGCTTCGCCCTCATCACCCGCAATGCCGCCGAAGTCGTCACGGAAGACGAGATATGGGACATTGCCTTCGAGCCCGCAGGCAAGCGTGCGTATGTCGGCTACGAACCATCCGGCGAACTCCATATCGGCCACCTGGTGACCGTCAACAAGCTCATTGACCTCCAGAAGGCCGGGATGGACATCGTCATCCTCCTCGCGGATATCCACGCCCGCCTCAACGAAAAGGGGACACCCGAGGAGATTCAGGAAACGGCCGACACCATGCGCCGGCAATTCCTCGCAGCAGGACTCGATCCATCCAACACCGAGTTCGTCTATGGCAGTGACTTCCAACTTGACGAGGAATATGTCATGGACACACACGAGCTGGCGATGGAGGCCAACCTCAACCGGGCACGCAAGGCAGTTGCCGACGGCATCGCAGGGCGGGAAGACAACCTGCGGCTCAGCCATGCCAACTACGCAGTGATGCAGGCCGTCGACATTCCCCACCTGGATGTCGACCTCGCCGTCGGTGGGATGGCTCAGCGCCGCGTCCATATGCTCGCCCGCGATCAACTTCCACAGCTCGGTTACGAGTCGCCACCCTGTCTGCACACGCCCCTGGTCATGGGACTGGACGGCGAACCTATGTCCAGCAGCAAGGGGAACGTCATCTCGATGGGCGACGAAACCGCGGTCATCGAAGACAAAATCGCGGACGCCTACTGTCCCGGCGGTGAACTCGCCGAAAATCCAATCGTCGACATCTACAAGTACCACCTCTTCCCACGGTTCGAGGACATCACGGTGAGCCGGCCCACGAAGTACGGTGGAGACGTTACCTACAGCAGCTTCAAGAAGTTCGCCGACACGTTTGCCAGTGGTGACCTACATCCGCAGGACGCCAAGGAGACGGCGGCAGCGTACCTCGACCGGCTACTCGCGGACGGCCGTCAGGAGGTGCACTAACGCATGTATCCACACCTCCAGACCACCCTTCCCACGGACGCTCTCGAGGGGTATTCTCGTGACACGGCGCAGGTGATGACCGCGATGACCTTCGACACGCACGGCCAGCCAGTCGATTACTTCAAGCAGGTGTTTACCGCCTTCAAGATTGCTGGACAGCTCCAGGCCCAGGGCGTCACGACGGACGTCCAGTTGCTCGTCGCCAACGATGCCGTCATGCACAACCACCACGCGAACCCCAACGGTCGGGCCTCACTCGAACAGGCTGCTTCCGAACGGTATCGGACGCTGGGAGCGCTTGCAGACCAGTATGCGTCCGACCTCGACGTGCAGGTGGCGTATACCTCGTCGCTGCACGACGCAGCGTACGACCGAATCGTCGACGGACTCGGCGACCGGCTCGAGGACGACCGAACCCTCCGGAAGCTCCTGTTGCACGCGGTGCCGGATCACCGGTGTGATCCTGACGCCACCGCGCGCGAGAACACGGCTTATACGCGTCGAGAGCTGGCGGTCATTCTCCGGTCGGGTGCAGATATCAAGGTCGGACCCGCCCGCGAGCGCAACTACGACGCCGCTGCCCGTGACTCGACTGTCCGGGAGTTAGCACCCGACGATCCTGACCCGGTTGTCGGAGCGTACGTGACCGATACGTATCCGACGAACGTCGCGCCCGAAACGCTCGCGAAACTGCGCCAGTCTGGTGGTGTCCTTCCGTATAAGGGGTCGGGGCCAAATCACGCTCCCGACCGCAACCGTATCAGGCTCCAGGACGACGTTGAGGCCATCAACATGAAGATTCTGCAAGCGCCGCCGCAACTCACGCAGGACCTGGCTGCCATCTGCTCCTATATGAGTTCCGATAGCAGTGACTCGCATGCCCGTGAGTACCGCGATGACGTTGACGCTGAAGAACTGGCGGCGGCACTGAACGAGCACTTTGCACAGCTCCGTCCTGAAATAGACCAGCAGTCGGACTACGACACTACAGGTGTGACCATAGACAACACGCCCGACAAGCCGGAAACGACGCACACTTCATGAGGTATACACTCCCACGATGGAGAGAACTCCTGCATGATTGGATTGATAGCACAGGAGCCATAAGACAACGATACAAGTTCCAGAGCATGTCTGGAGTCTTGACTCGAGGAGTACAATGACAGATTTGCTCCCAGATCTGTTCGACGAGGAACTGGAGGCAAACAGTGAACAGAAACTGCAAACGATAGCGTCGGAGTTGAACGAAAAGGTACCGCTGACAGTGGGCGGAGAGCAACTCCGGCACCGGAGAGATGCCTGTATACGGGCACGACAATTCGCAGACGACCATCAAAAAGCAGCGCTTCGTCTGACTCCGCTACTCGTCGAGGTACTGCGTAAGGAATGTCAGAGGACATATGCCGATAGGGCGGACGAACTGTATCGGGAGTTATCAGAACAAGCCGAACGAGCGGCAGCCGAAACGCTGGATCATGTGGCAACTGTTGCAGGCGCGCCGCTCGTGACGGCATATGATTACAGCACGCACGAGGTTGAGACGCTACGGGAAGACCTCGCGACAATCCTTAAAACGGCACGGACCACAGTTTCGAAACAGACTACCCTTGGTGTCTTGGCAAAACTGTCGCAGGAGCGACCGGAGCTACTTGCAGCGCAGTGCACCAGTGAAATATCCACGGTGATAGATGTGCTGGCGGAGAGCCAGAATCTGAAGACGATACGCGCAGGCGCACGACTGCTATCCTTGGTAGCGACCCGCCACCCCGACGCGATTGCAGTCGACCGACCCGGCTTTCAGAGGGTCATCGACACCATCGCTCAAATCCCAGACGGCATTGCGCAGGCGTACCTCTGGCTGATAGTCGACCAGACCGCAGTCAGTGTACCATCCGATTCATTCACAGAGATTCCAGACGCAGATTCATTCGCAGATGTCATTGTTTCCAACCTGGTGCATGCGAATTTCATGCTTCATGGACAACCCGTCATTGTGTCGGCTGCACCACTGGCGTTGTGTGAGACGGTTGTCAACGACCTATCCACCAAGGTCCACAACACCGACGGTGACGAGCGCTTAGAAGTCGCCAGAGCGCTAGGCGAACTCGTCGCAGCCAGAGAGGTGTCCGAAGGCCAGCCCGTCAAAGAACTGGCCACTCGCGTCCACAACACCGACGGCAACGAGCGCAACTTTGCCGCCAGAGTGCTGGGCGAACTCGTCGCAGCCAGAGAGGTGTCCGATAGCCAACCCGTCGAAGTATTGGTCTCCCGCGTCCACAACACTGGCGGGAGAGAGAGCGGACGGGCCACCAGAGTGCTGGGCGAAGTCGTGGCAGTCACAGAGGAGTACCATAGCCAGCCGGTCAAGGAGCTGGCCACCCACGTCCACAACACCAACGGTGACGAGCGCAAAGGGGCCGCCAGAGCGCTGGGAGAACTCGTCGCAGCCAGAGAGGAGTACAATAGCGATCCGGTTGAAACACTGGCCACCCACGTCCACAACACCGACGGTGACGAGCTCAAAGGGGCCGCCGAAGCGCTGGGAGAACTCGTTGCAGCCACGGAGGAGTACCATAGCCAGCCCCTCGAAGCACTGGTCACCCACGTCGATAACACCGACGGTGACGAGCGCAAAGGGGCCGCCGAAGCGCTGGGAGAACTCATTGCAGCCACGGAGGAATACGACAGTGAGGGCATCGACGGACTGGCCACCCACGTCCACAACACCGACGGGCTAGAGCGCAAAGGGGCCGCCAGAGCGCTGGGAGAACTCGTCGCAGCCAGAGAGGAGTACAATAGCTATCCCGTTGAAACACTGGCCACCCAGGTCCACAACACTGACGGGCTAGAGCGCAGATGGGCCGCCAGAGCGCTAGGCGAACTCGTCGCAACCACGGAGGAGTCCGATAGCCAGCCCCTCGAAGCACTGGTCACCCGCGTCCACAACACCGACGGGATAAGGCGAGAACAGACCGCCCGAGTGCTGGGCGAAGTCGTCGCAGCCAGAGAGGAGTCCGATTGCCAGCCCGGCGAAGTACTGGCCAGCCAGGTTTACAACACAGACGGCTTCGAGCGCAGACAGGTCGCCAGAGCACTGGGCGAACTCGTCGAAACCACGGAGTGGCCCGATAGCCAGCCCGTCGAAGCCCTGGTCACCTGCTTCCACAACACCGACGGGCTAGTGGACAACTGTGCCGCCAGAGCGCTGGGCGAACTCGTTGCAGCCAGAGAAGTGTCCGACAGCGAACCGGTCGAAGCACTGGCAACCCACGTCCGCAACATCTACGGGCGGGAGCGCAGACAGGCCGCGATAGCGCTGGGCGAACTCGTCGCAGCCACGGAGGAGCCTGACAGCGAGGGCGTCGACGCACTGGCCACCCGCGTCCACAACACCGACGGTGGCGAGCGCATAGTGGTCGCCAGAGCGCTGGGCGAACTCGTCGCAGCCACGAAGGAGTACGACAGCGAGGGCGTCGAAGTACTTGCCACCCACGTCCATAACACCGACGGCAAAGAGCGCAGCGGGGCCGCCCGAGCGCTGGGCGAACTCGTCGCAGCCACAGCAGAGTCAGATAGCCAGATCGTCGAAGTACTTGCCACCCACGTCCATAACACCGACGGTGGCGAGCGTAGTCGGGCCGCCGCCGCACTGGGTGAACTCGTTGCAGCCACGGAGGAGTCCGACAGCGAGGGCGTCGAAGCACTGGTCACTCGCATCCACAACACCGACGGCAAAGAGCGCGAGCGGGCCGCCCGAGCACTGGGAAAGGTCGTCGCAGCCACCGAGGAGTCCGATAGCCAGCCCATCGAAACACTGGTCACCCACGTGCACAACACTGACGGCCTAGAGCGCCAATGGGCCACCAGAGCGCTGGGAGAGGTCGTCGCAGCCACAGAGGAGAACGACAGAGACCTCGTCCAGACGCTTGCCGCCCGCGTCCACAATACCGACGGCAAAGAATGGCAATGGGCCGCCAGAGCACTGGGAGAACTCGTCGCAGCCACGGTGGAGTCCGATAGCGAGGGCGTCGAAGCACTGGTCACCCGCGTCCACAACACCGACGGCAAAGAGCGCCAATGGACCGCCAGAGCGCTGGGAGAACTCGTCGCAACGACGTATCCCGACGATCCAGAGATCAGCGTCGTGTTGGCAATATTACTACGAACCGACAGTCTATCGGAATTGTTCCATCCGGTAGCGTCGGCAGTCGACATCTGCCTCGAGGACGTTCTTGGGGCGGTCAACCGCGTCGCAGATGGTACCGACCACCCAGCCGATGCACTCCAGATGGTTCTGGCGGAGACATCTCACCCAAGAGACATTCTCGACACGCTGGCGACCGGCTGCAAACACGACAAAACGCAGCGGCCCCATCCAAGATTGGAAGGACTGCTCCAGTCACTCATCGCAACGGCAGACCTCCCGTCCGCCGCCCAACGACAAGCCATCCGCGCACTCAAACACCTCCAGAGTACCGCGAGGCGTCAGCGACGCGTCCCTGACTGACGGAACCCAGACGTGGGGACAGGGCAGTTGCAACGTTGTGTCGGGACACAGTACAAACCCGCGGACGGTTTCACCTGGTTTGCGTTCTGAGTGTGTTTTACTAACATATGGACACAGCGAGTAGCGCATGTCACGCTCGGAACATACCCAACCCCGAGTTGAGACAGCACAGGTAGACAGCCACTCACCACCACTCAAATCAATGTCCCAGGCAGACGACACCGCTGACGCGACCGACAGCACCGACACTCAGACCGACATGGCGGCGGTAGCCGACCGCATCGAACGGAAGGTCACAAAGCAGGCTGAGACGCTCACCCCGTTCGTGGCGTTCAGCGCGTTCAAGGCAAATCCACAAGCTGCACAGCAATTCGACGATGCATTCCACGCGTTCGTGCTCTCGTATCTGCAGAGTCACGACGACGTCGATGTCCCAGAGGTGGCAGCGGTTCTCTGGGAAGAGCTCCGCTGGCTCGAACACCAGGCCTCCCAGGCAGGCGACGAGCAGGCTGGCGAGGACCGGACTGGACCAACCTCACACCCACGACCGGACAGTGACAGAGACGGGAACACCGAGGAGGCGACCGACCAGGACGACTCCACGGACGAACAGTCGTCGCTGGCCGACGATCCGATGTTCCTGTGAGACCACCCGCGGTGGGTTCCCAGTCCGTCTTCTCACTCGTGCATCAGTCACGATCTGTATAGTGTGCCTGCGTGGCTTTATGGGAGAGCGATTCCCTTGTCAGGAAGAATCTCCAGCAGTTGCTTTCTTCAGAGCACCCACTTGTAACTGGAGTTTACAGTACCTCCAGAACGGATGTCTGGGAAATACCAGGCGATGTCTTGCATCCGCACAATCGACATTACGCAGGATTACCGGGACAAACAACACCAAGGATGGAAAGAAGAACACAGCAGTAGGGAAGGAGAGGAGGTGTAGGAGCGATGGGCATGAAAATTCTAAATCGTCTACGCTTAGCCAAGCGGTTAATGAATGGTTTAGCAAACATCCCCAGCCTAGCTGTCTCGTACGGTTTACATCTGCTGTTGGGAACTTTGACGGGCTGTATTAAGCAACGCCGTTGGGTAGACAGTTTTCCGAGCTGGTTGTACACAACCTCGACGGGAGATACGGTCTATGCGCTTTCGGTCGCCTCCAGCCAATCCCTGAGACTGCTAACTTTGCAACGAATTATCCAGGCAAGCCTTGTTATCACACTTATCCTCCTGACGCCAGCAACCCCATCTGGGGTCCAACTGGTCTTGCCCGTAGCTGCAGTGTTACTCTCATACCATGCGGTGCCCTCCGACCGGACGGCAAGACGGCTCTTGCAGACAGCAAGGACAGGGAGTTTTCCCGAGTGGGCTTTCTTGGGACCTCTTTCGTATCTAATTATCTTGTTCTCGGGGATACACCTCGGACATTTCATTTTCGCAATGACTGTTATGTACACAGTGCATAAGTGGTCAGCAGCACTGTTTCTGCTACTATTATTATTTTTGGCACGCGTAGGATACGACCTGATACACTTGGGGATCACCATCTACCGTCGACACAAGTTGGCAGGTGAATGGGCATGTCAGAAGTGCCCCAACATACTGGACAAGGCACAAGCCGTCTGCACGGAGTGTGGGAGCTATGCACTACACCCAAGTCATGATGAAAGTGGCTCATCAACGTGGAGAGTACTACGAACGCTTCTCATCACGATCGGAGCCTTTGCGTTCGGTATCGCCGCCGTGTTCACCTTGACTTCGACGGGAGTCTATATCGACGACGGGTGGTTCTCGAAGACATCACCTGATGAAGCCATAACGGGTCCGGATTACGGGAGAGGAATTAATACTGCAGTGCTAGCAAACACCACGCATAGAGCCGTCAATGACTACCGGATGGAGCATAACGTGACACAACTCGAACGCGTGCCCGCGTTGAACCGACCAGCCCGGTCGCTTGTCCATATGTGGCACCAAAAGGGGAGTTTCCCAGCATACAGTACTCTCAAAACCCACGTCAATCAAACCAGTGTCCAGTGTGATTCGCCAGTAGCCTTCGGAACAAGCTTTCCCCACGAATCGAACCGCAAGCAACTCCAACAGCAGTATCTCAATGAAAGTCAGTACGCCCAGGACATCGTCGAAGGAAGACTCCACAGCGAGTCCAGCGGGAAATTCTTGGAGCGTGGACAACAGGGAGGCTCAGCAGCAATGATTACAGAAAACGGAACCATCTATGTCGTTGAAGTCACCTGCGAAATGAAGCCAAGTTGAAAGACGGCAGCCAAAGCGAGTACGAGCGATGCAAACCCACCTTGTTTCGTCAGCACGATTCCTCGAATACTCCCCAGAGAGATGGCAGCGGAACCATAATTGCGGTGGTATCTGGAAAGTCGTTAAGACAGTCAGAGACACAGACAGATGTCACTGAGACAGCGCAGAGATGAACACTGGTGACCGAATGTGAGCAAGCTGCTCCTTCCAGCACACACTGAAGACGGCCTCAACCCAGAGGTCGAAGACCGACTCAAAGAGATACACGCAGCGTTGACGACGCCGGTTCCTGGGAGAGTCGGCGGGAACTCCTCCGGACACGAACAGACACCTGTGAACGCGCACGTACCTTCGCCGACGACCATCCCGAGGCGGCACACCGGCTGACACCGATTCTTCTGGACGTACTGAAACAGGAGTATCCACGTAGCTATCCCACTACTATCGACGAGCACGTGTATCGAGATTTCTCTGAGCAATCCGAACGAGTGGCTGCCGAAACACTGGCGACAGTTGCCGACGCGTCGCTTCTGGACGCATACGAATACAACACGTGTGAACTGGGGACGCTGCTGGTTGACCTCGTGACTATCCTGGAAACGGCACGGACGACAGCTGCGAAACAGTCCACGCTTATCGTCTTTGCAGAACTGTCGAAGCATCGACCGGAACAACTTGCAGAGCAGAGTGCAGGCGTAGATCTACGGTGATAGATGTGCTGTCGGACAGTCAGGAACAGGAGACGATATACGCAGGCGCTTGCCACCTCGCGCTGGTAGCGACCCGCCACCACGACTTGATTGCCGTTGACCTGCCCGGAGTGCAGACGGCCGTCGACACCATCGCTCAGACTGACGACGTCAGAGCACAAGCGTTACTCTGGCTGTTAGTCAACCAGACCGCAGTTAGTGTACCATCCGATTTAGTCACAGAGATTCCAGACGCAGACTCATTCGCAGATGCCATTGTTTCCGTACTGGGGTATAACGTGCACAGATAGACCGGAGAATACCTCAGTGAGATTGTATCGGTCGCACCACCGGCGCTGTGTGAGACGGCTGTCGACGCACTGGCAACCCACGTCCAAAACACCGATGGGGAAGAGTGCGCACGGGACGCCAAAGAGTTGGGAGAACTCCTCGCAGCGACGTATCCCGACGACCCGGAGACCAGCGTCATGTTGGAAACATTACTACGAACAGACAATCTATCGGAATTGATTTATCCAGTTGCGTCGGCGGTCGACATCTACCTTGAGGACGTTCTAGGGGCAATCAGTCGCGTCGCAGAAGATACCGACCACCCAGCCGACGCATTCCAGACGGTTCTGACAGCGACATCTCACCCGAGAGACGTTCTCGACGCGCTGGCGACCGGCTGCAAACACACCAACTCGGAGCAGACCTACCCAGAACTGGAGGCGAGTCTGCAGTCACGCATCGCACGGTCAGATCTTTCGTCAGCCGCCAAGCGAGAGGCTATCCGAAGAAAGCATCTCACCCAGAGGATAGCAAGTGGTCACACAAGCCGCGATTCCGAACTTCAACGCATTCGAAATATGCTGACAGACCGCAGATAATCATCAGGGCTGTTGTGACTTCAGTTGACTCCCGGCGCAGCTTTTCACATCACACCCCGTGAGCCGCGAACATCCCTTTCAGGGATACAATGCCTCCCTACTGGTGGGTGAATTTCCCCTCGACGCAACGAAGCCCCTCACCGCAACGCGTTGTACCACCCGCACAGTGGACCAACCATCCGCATTCAGACCCATGGCGAAACCCGACGGGAATCCCGACAACACCGACGATACAGCTGCTGAGTACAAGGAGGAGACCACCTCCTCGGAAGAAGCCAACGAAGACAGCGTTGCAGACGCACAGCAACAGAAACCACCAGGAGAACGAAGCCAGACAGACAACAGCGAACCGCCGCGACACCAGCAGCAGGGCAAAGCAATCAACCAAGATGAAATCAGGCAGAAGTGGAGGCCATTTCGAAGGCAGGACAAGGACACGCAGGGGAAGAGAGGGAACAGCAAGAATACCAAAGCATGCCACGCACCCGGGTGGACGGTCTTGCACGCGAGTAACCCAGCAGTAGCCGCAGGTGGAGGTGAGCAATGACTCGGAAACTACGCCGCGAAGACGCCTGGAAGGTCGTCTTCGTCATCATTAACCTCGTAGCTCTCGGGCTGACTTCCTGGGTGATCGATTCAGCCAGTGCGTGGGGGTTCGGTCTGGACGGACTCGAACTCGTCCTCGCGTCGATGCTCGCCGGTTCGCTCGTCGTTATCGGAATCCTTGGAGCCAGCCTGTACAGTGAAAAGCGCGACAACGGAAGAGACGTGGACCCAGGGCAGAGTGGAGAAGATACAGAGAAAGCAGGGATCAGCAGTAGAGCAGTTTCCGACCGGAAGGAACGCAAAGATGCAGGCGAGCAACAGGAGAACCCTGGGCGCCAAAGCCGTGAGTCTGGACAGACGAGCCCATTCGCAACAGAAGCGTTGGGCTACACGGCTAGCTCCGCAGAGAACACATCTTCAGCAGCAGAAGCAGGCAGTCAGCAGCGTACGAAACACGAAGACGAAACGGGAAGAGAAGCGAGTCGCTCGCCACTCGAGCGCACCACAACGAACGATGAGGAAGAGAAGGTCGCAAAAGCGGAGGGAAGCGAGCCCAACGTAGAAGATTCGTTGACGGACGTTGCGACTGAAAGAGAGAGTGGGAAGCACGACGAGTCAGGCACTGACGGCGACAAAATCGATCAGGATTTGCTCATAGGCGACCAGTTCGACGACTCGGAGCAACGCGACAGCGATAGCGACGGCACTGACGAAGACGAGAAAGACGAAGCTCCGATTGACGAACACACCGTTCGATACCGACACAATCGATCGCCATACTGATAATCCAGGTTACGCCTGTCATTGTTTCCCGACCGACCCTATCTACGAACTACTCAATTTCAACAATGACTCCTACGCCCACGACCACAAACAAGGCCTATTGTATCGAGAAAGCACGGCAAGACCAGAGTGCGCTGCGTACGAACGGGAAGTACTGCTCACTTCGTCCCGATATCGTAGACGAAATCGGCAGCCAGGTTGGCCAGCAGCTCCGAATCGAACCAGTCGACCCAGCAGGCCGAACAGCTGTCTTCACTGTTCATGACATGCATGATCCAGACGCGAGCGCAGAGATTCGTGTCGCCAAGAAGGGACGACAGCGGCTCGGAATCACGCCACCAGCCGATGTCGTCATTTCACGAACGGTCCCGCGGGCGTATCTGACACGGATGGAAGCGTTCGAACAGAATGCCATCGCAGAAACACTCTGGGACAGGCCTGGGCAAGACACACTCCTCATCTGCGCACCACACGCAGGAGCTATCGAGAGTAACACTGCACAAGCAGCAGGCATCGTCCGCAAGCGTCTTGGTCCCGAACACGCCTCGGCGTACATGGTCCACGGATTCGGTGAAGAGGCATTCAGCAGGTTCCACATCACGACGAGCGAGATGGCACCTGAATCCTATCCGGGCGTAGCAACTATTGCCGACCGCGACTTCACCCATTGCATCACATTCCACGTGTGGAACGGAGATGAGATTCTCATCGGCGGTCTCGCTGACACCGAGTTCCGCAAGCGGCTGGCAGACCGCGTCGCTGATGCGACCAACGGCAAGCGAAAAGTCGTCACCGACCATTCGCAGGGAAAGTACATGGCAAGCACAGAGACAAACCTCGTCAACCGTCTCACAGCTGACGGCGCGTCTGGCATTCAAATCGAGATGCCACCAGTTATCGCTCACCGCTATCGGAAGCGAGTCGCCCGCGCCGTCGGGGACTTCTACGAAGACGAGATTGCGGCTGAATCGTCACACGCACCACAGTGACCCATGACAGAACCAGACGCACGCCTGAAGATCTCTGACCGACCGCAAGTCATATTCAAAGGCCCCAGAGGCGAAGTCGAAATCGAAGCCCAGGCCGATACCGGGGCAGACCGCACGACAATCGACCATATGGTCGCCAAGAAAATCGGTGCAGGCCCAGTCGAAAAGGTCGTACAAGTGAATGGGACTAATCGTCGCGTCGTCGTCCCGGTACAAATCGAACTTGCAGGGGAAGAATTGTCAGTACTCGCTTCGATTAGTGACCGACGGGGTTCTGAGTATCGAGAGGGCGAGCGAAAGCCAGAAACAGACGCACACCTCGACAGACCAGTGCTGAACTCTTCGGCGTGTACATGGGATGGGACGACAAGACTAACTCAAACAAGGGGCTTCAGGAATGAATACCGCCAGAATCCACGCCGAGTCTCGATTCAAGTACACCAGAGGGCTCTGGTGAATCGCTGGACAGTGTCGGCTTCGACCGTCAGAACTAGTGGAATGAAGCGGGAAACCGCGGATGTCCATGTCGAAGATC
>JARUKX010000058.1 GCA_029688825.1 Haloarculaceae archaeon H-GB1-1
TTCAGCTATCACGGAATCTACGACGAGGACGAACCGAACGGTGAGGCCAGTCCGTTCACCGGTCCCGACGATCTTCCGAACTCCTACTCGGCCGATCCGCGGGATAGCGACGAGGCCCAGGATGGTCAGTCCTTCTCACCAGGAAACGGCTCGGTCATCGGGTCCGGTGGGAAACTCTCGCCCGACTTCGCGTTCTTCACGAACGACGTCAATCCGTCCAACGTGAGCGTCCCCGACTCGACGATAGTCGTGTACGCATTCACCGAGGACTACGTCGCTTCGGGACTCGGCCCATAGCGAAGCCAACAGAGGAGACGCGGATTCAATTTTTCATGCTCGAAACCGAACCGACCGCCCGACGTATTCTGACCGTCATTACGGTATTTACTGTGCTCACGCTCGTCGTCGGCAATTTCCTCGGCACACCGATTCTCCTCAGTTACGTGGAAACGGGAAGTATGTCACCGACGCTCGATGCCGGCGACGGGTTCGTCGCCGTTCCAGCAGCACTCGGCGGGTCTATCGAGGAAGGCGACGTGGTGGTCTTCCGGGCCGAGGAGCTTCGTGGGGGTGGACTCACCACCCACCGGATCGTTGGAAAAACGGACCACGGATATCTCACGAAAGGGGACGCAAACACGTTCACCGACCAGGACGACGACGAACCACCCGTGAAACGTGCTCAGATTGTCGCCGAGGCCCTCCAGGTGAACGGGAACGTCGTCTCCATCCCACACCTGGGGACAGCAGTGCACGGCGTACAGACCGCCGTTGTCGGTGTACAACGCCGAATGGCGGGGTTACTGGGAATCCGCTCCCTCCTCGGCGGCCAAGGTCTCGCCTATCTGTTCTTCGCGGCCACGATCATCTGGTACATCGTTGGTACGTGGCACACCAGTTCGTCACAGCGGACGTACGAACGGGGTCGGTCACGGGACAGCGGCGTCGACGCTCGTTTCGTGGTTGCGTCTGTGGCGGCCGTACTCGTGCTCAGTGCCACGGCAGCGATGGTAGTGCCTGCCGGCTCTCAGGAATACGGTATCGTCAGCGCCGATTTCGAGTCCGAAAAGCCCACTGTCGTTCCAGCGGGGCAGACACGCGAAACGGCGTATCCGGTCCGGAATAGCGGTGTTCTTCCAGTGCTGGTACATCTGGAACCCGCAAGTGAAGGTGTCGAAATTCGACCGCGTGAGTTGGTGGTATCCGGGCGTCACCGCGGCGAGGCAACGCTCAAAATACACGCGCCGGCGGAAACGGGCTACTATCGGCGATACGTCACCGAGCACCGATATCTAGCTGTGCTACCCGTCCCACTTATTCGGGAGCTGTACGGGATTCACCCGTGGGCCCCGATTCTGGTGATCGACGCCGTCATCGCGATCCCGACGTATCTGTTCGGAGTTTCCGTTCTCGGGTCTCAGCGCCTTCGTGACCGGACTCGAAAAGGCAAGTATTCTGCCACGAATTCTGCTCGTCAGTTTTTCCGTGGCCGCTACTGACGACGGGCAGCTCGGTGTGCTCTCGCCTCGACAGGCGTGGACTGCGTCGGACGAACGTCGTCTGGGCGCTGACACTGCTCTGTTCCCTCTCACAAACCCCGTGTGAGAATCCGAACGGAGGCTCACTCTCAGATATATGTTGTGTACATATTCGAAACGAATCGTACGGTCGTGTGGCCTAACTATAACAAAGTAGTCAGGTAGTCAAGGGATTATCGCACACTGACGGTCGGGATGAGCCGCGAACGCTCCATCGCGGCCCAGTGTGACGACAACGGAGAACGACGATGCAACGACGAAAATTTCTGCTCGGAATGGGCTCGCTCGCTGCCGCAGGTACGGCCGCTACCGCGACGGGTGCATTCAGTCGAACGAGCGCGACTCGAGGTGTCAGTGTCGAGGCTACCGGCGATGCAGCGGCGCAGTTGAAGTTGGTACCGACCAGCGATTACGCGACGTACAACAGTAACGGGCTGCTAAGCCTGCAGTTCCACGGTCTCAACGGGAACGCCGACGTCGAGATTACCGACGTCTTCAAGATCAAGAACCAATCTAACCGGAACGTGGCCGTCTTCATCGACGAGGGAAGTGCCAGTTACGCCTTCCAGAACGGGAGCGGGGCCGCAGAGGATCCGTCCGAAGCGGGTTCGGACGGGATGTACAACCAGCTTGCAAATGCTGGATTCAACCAGAACGGATGGTTCGACGACGACAACGGGACCGAAGACATCAACGGTCCGAAGGCGCTTCCCAGTGCCTACCGGTCGTCGTCCTCGAATACGACGAATCGTCCATCGCTCGACCCGAGTTCCTACGATCACGTCCTCGCTCCAGGGCAGTCGCTCAGTCCTGACTGGTACATCTTCGACACGCCGCCCGACCCCGATGACCTGGACGTAACTGGCGACCTCGTTATCCTGGCCTACTCACAGGATTACGTCGACGCCGGAAAGGGACCCTGACCGAACCGAACCCACGGACATCCCTCTCGATTTTTTGCCTTCGAACGGTCCAGAGATTCTCTGCTGTTAGAAACGCTGTTTGCGGGCCTACAGGGTGCGTTTATCTCCTTTCAGGAGTCCAGTTACTAACTGCAACCACGAGACAGTCCCACCACGATGGGAGAGTGGGACCTTCGACTTCGGGCGGTCCTCGACGAGCAGGTCGCTGTCATCGTCGCGTTCCTCGTCGTGCTCGCGCTGTTGGGCGGCTGGGTCACGTACGCGACGCACGTGAACCCGGGAACGACGACGGAACAGCGAACGACCACCAGCTGGGAGACGCGCGGAACGTTCGACCACTCGGCGACAGTGGTGCGGAACAACTCGGTGTTCCCGGTCGGGACGACGCTCGCGAATCGGTCGGTGTACTTCACGCGGCTCTCTCCGCGTCTCGACGGGACGTTCGCGTTCGGGTACGACACGTCGGGGGCCGGGCGGCTGAACGAGACGATCACGCTGACGCTGGTGCTCCGCGGGGTCGAGCAGACCGATAGCGGAGCGAACGCCACGGTTCTCTGGCGGACGAGCCGTTCCCTGGAGAGCAAGACGGTACGCGGTCACCGCCCCGGCCAGACCGTCCGTGTCCCGTTCGAACTCAACGCCAGTGCGGTGTCGCAGCGACTCGGCACGGTCCGGGACCAACTCGGCGCGACGCCGGGAGAAACCGAGGTTCTCGTCCGGGCGCACGTCGACCTTCAGGGCACGGTCCAGGGGGAGGACGTCGACCGGTCGACGACGTACGTCCTCCCACTTTCCCTCGAAGGAACGACGTATCGGGTGCAGGATGCGTCCGGCGACGCACAGCGATACGCGTCGACGGAGACCGTCGCCGTCGAGACGTCCTATGGCCCGCTCCGCCGCATCGGTGGGCCGGCACTCCTGCTCGCCTCGCTGGCCGCACTCGTCGGCGTCGTCGTCGCGAACCGAGACGGTGGGCTGACCGACCGAGACCGCGAGCGACTGGCCTATGCGGACGACCGGTCTGACTTCGACGAGTGGGTGGTACGGATGCACCCGCCGGACGAGATATTAGCTCGGCCTCGCGTCGAGGCCGATTCGCTCGGCGACCTCGTCGACCTCGCGATCGACTCCAACAACAGCGTCATCGAGATTCCCGGTCGGGAGTCGTACTGTGTCATCGGTGACGAGTTCCTGTACACGTACGAACCGCCGTCGACGGCGAGTGGGGACGAGTGACTCACGCACGGCCGGGTGACGGACGTGAAACGACGGCTGGCCGGTGACCGGGTGGCGAAGTAGTGTGGCCCGCTGGCCCGCACGGGGTGACGGCGTGTCTGAGGTAAACTGTTTTAGCTCTCTTCCTCGAACGCAATAACATGTCCGAGGTCCTCGTCGTCGCGAAGGCCTACGCGTACGTCACGCGACCCACCAGCGAATCGTCTCTCCTCCTGTTCGAGCACCCCCATCCAGACAAGGGCATTCAGGTCCCGAAGGGCGGTATCGAAGACGGCGAGGACCCACGCGAAGCAGTCGTCCGAGAACTCCGCGAGGAGACCGGTATCGACGCCCACCGCGAGGTTTCCTTCCTCGCGGAGGACACGTGGGAGCATCCGGAGAAGCAGAAGCGGTACCGCCGGCACTTCTTCCGCGTCACCGTCGAGGACTCCCGCGACGAGTGGGTCCACACCGTCACCGGGTCAGGCTCCGACGCCGGCGACGACTACCGCTGTTTCTTCGCCGACCCCACGGAGGTGCGGGTCGACGCTGACATGGACGACTACCTCGACCGGCTGTAGGGGTCAGTTGGCCGTCGAGACGATTTTGATGACGTCGCCCTCCGCGAGTTCGTGGTCGTCGCTGATGCGGCGATTCGACTTTGCGTCGACGGCGTGGACGTAGCCGTCGCCGATGTCGCTGTGGACGGCGTAGGCGAGGTCTTTCGGCGTCGACCCGCGGGGCAGGAGGAAGGCGTCGGGGAGGACGTTCCCCTGGCCGTCCGTCCACTTGTTCTCGTTCTGGACGGGGTAGGCGGTGAGGTGGTCGAGCACGTCGTAGACGGCCGCGTCGAGGGATTGCTGGACGCCGGTTCCGCCCCACTCGTCCATCACGTCGCGAATCTGCTCCAGCCCGGCCCGCTGCTGGTCGGTGAGGTCGCCGGTCACCTCGAAATCGGGGTCGCCGGGGTCGTAGTCGACGACGCCCGCCTTCGCTGCCTGTCGGAGCGCAAGTTCGCCGTCAGCAGTCGCGGGAACGACGATGTCCGCGGCCTCCTGCAACCGCTCCAGGTTCTCTGCGGGCGCGACGTCGGCTTTGTTCGCGACGACGACGATGGGCTTGGTCCGCTGGCGGATCTCGCGGGCGAGCGCCTCGCGGTGCTCGTCGGTCCACTGGATGGGGTCCTCGGGATACTCCAGCGCCCTGAGCGTGGCGGCCACGTCGGCCTCGGTCGCCCCGACGCCGGTCAGCATCTCGCTCAGCGAATCGTCGACGTCGAAGTCCGGCGAGCGCGACTGTCGCTCGACGGTCTCCCAGTTCCGCTCGACGATGCCCGCCAGCCAGAGGTCGAGTTCCTCCTCGACGAAGCCCACGTCCTCGACGGGGTCGTGCTCGCCGACCTCGACCGGTTCGCCCTCCTCGTTCGTGCCGCCGGAGGCGTCGACGACGTTCAGGATGACGTCAGCGTTCGTGAGTTCGTCGAGGAACTGATTGCCGAGGCCGCGACCCTCGTGGGCACCGGGGACGAGGCCGGCCACGTCGAGCAGTTCGACCGGGACGTATCGTTTGCCGTCGTGGCAGTTCTCGTCGCCGCAGCGCTCCTCGCGGTCGAGACACGGACAGTCGGTGCGGGCGTGGGTGACCCCGCGGTTGGCGTCGATGGTCGTGAACGGGTAGTTCCCGACGTCGACGTCGGCCATCGTCGCGGCCTTGTAGAACGTAGACTTGCCGGCGTTCGGTTTGCCGGCCAGCGCGATAGAGAGCATAGGTCCCGTACACGTGTCCGCGAGAAGGGAATTTCGGTTCGGTCAGCGACGGCAGCGACGACTCCTCAGGTGAGCGGTCGTTCGACGACGGTCGGGTCGAGGGTGCCGAAGAACTGCCGGCACGCCTCGTTGAACGAGTCGGGGGCGTCCTGATTGACGAGGTGGCCGGCGTTCGAGATCTCGCGGGAGGACCCCCGCCCGACGGTCGTGGCGAGGCGTTCACCCTGCCGCTTGACGAGCGGGGCCTCGTGGTCGCCGTAGAGGACCAGGGTCGGCACCTCGACGTGCGACAGATCCGGCGATTCGTACTCGTACAGCGCCTGGAATATCTTCCGGTACTCGTCGGGCGAGACGTCGTCGAGCGCGTCCATCGCCGTCGACCGCACCGACGAATCGACGGTCAGCCACCGTCGCCCTGTCGTTGCCGTGATCGCCGTGAGTAGGGACCGGAACGTCGTCGTCGGACCGACCGTCGAGACCATTCCGGTGACGGCGGGGAGCGGCGAGATGAAGGGTTTCACAGCCGGCGGGATGTCGACCGGTGGCATCGACTGGACCGGCCCCCCGACGACCGCACCGCGGGCCCCGTCCGGATTGGCGTCCAGATACGACTGGACGATCATCCCGCCGATGGAGATACCACCCAGGAGTGGGTCTTCGACGTCGAGTCGCGCCAGCAGCCGTTCGAGGTCCTCGACGAGCTGGTCGATCGAGTACCGTCGCATCTCGGTCGGTCCGGTCCGCCCGTGGCCCCGCAGATCGAGCGTCACCACGCGGTAGTCGTCGGCGAAGCGGTCGACCTGGGGCTGCCAGGACCGCGCGCTCTGCCATCCTCCATGCAGCAGTACCAGGGGCGGTCCGCTGCCCGTCTCGTCGTACCAGAGCCGGCCGTCCTCGATGGGTATCGTCGGCATCACGTGTCCGTTCGACCGGCGCGGCCTTGAGTCGTTCACTTGCGATGGCAGCCCCGTCGCCGTTCGTCGGAGTCTGGCCAGGGAGAATCAGCTCCGCAGGGAATCGCCACGCGACCGAGGGCGAGTCCCGTGGTTACTCCGCGGGGACGTCGTCGTCGATTTCGTCTTCGGTCGCAGCCTCGTCGTCGGAATCGTTGCCCTCGTCCTCGGCGTCGTCGGCCTCGTCCGTCGACGGTGTATCGCCGTCGCCTTCGGCTGCGGGTCCTGAAGATGACTCGTCGGATTCGGCCTCAGTGGTTTCGGTGTCGCCGGACGCTTCGTGGCGCGCTTCCGCCTCGACGCCGTCGCCAGTATCGTCGCTTTCCCCGTCGGTTTCGGCTACACCGACGTCGCCGTCGTCCTCCAGTTCTTCGGCCATCTCGGCCATCGCCTCGGCCTCCGATTCGTCGTGATCGACCACTTCGTCGGTGTGCATCGTCATCTCCTCTCGCACCCGAATCGTCCCCTCGACGGTCGCGTTCTCGTGGAGGTCGACGTGTTCCGCCGAGATGTCGCCCCAGACGTGTGCACCGGGGCCGATTCGAACCGTCCCGTCGCGCGTCGTCACGTCGCCCTTTATCTCCGTTCCGCGGCCGACCGCGATGTCGCCTTTCGCTCGCAGGCTGCCGAAGACCGTGTTGTCCCAGCCGACGACCATGGAGTCGGCGCGGATGTTGCCGTGGATTCGGCAGTCGTCCCCGACCGTCGCCGGCGTCGAGACACGCCACGCGTCGTCGCTGACGCGGCTGCCGCGGGGGATCACCAGCGGTTCGGCGGAGGTGTCCCCTTCCAGCATCGTCGAGACGAGTTCCTCGGCGGCCTCCTCCTCGCCGATGCGGAGCAACTGCGAGAGGTAGATGAACAGGAAGACGATGGTCGGCATCGGGTTCCGGATGACGATCCAGCCGTTGGCCTCGAACCCTTCCTCGATGTCGACGTCGTCGCCGATGTCGAGGTCGCCGGCGACCTTCAGTTCGCCGTCGACGTGGACGCGCTCGCCCAGGTAGGCGTCCTCGCCGACGAGGACGTTCCCGGCGACGTCACACCACATGTCGAGTCTGCAGTCACCCTCGGCCTCGATGTGCCCGCCGAAGGTGACCCGCTCGCCCGCCATGACGTTGCTCCCGCGAACGCCGAACTCGACGGCGCTCTGGCCGCCGATGACGACGTCCCCGTTGGTCACCAAGTCGTGTTCTTCGACCGTCGTTCCGTCGGGGATGGAGAGTTCGTCGAGCGGGTCTGAGCGTATCGGCACGGATTGGCATGGGCCGTCACCGATATTAAAGCCTGCAGCCGCGGCAGACGGGCGTCAGACGTTTGGCTGACGATTCGGGTGGGATCATGACGAGCACCGCACGCTCGACTCGCTCTCTCGGGGTTTAAGTAGCCGAACCGATTACCCCCGGCCATGACCGTTCTGTCGTTCGACGAACACGGCGTCGACGTCGTCTACGAGGGCACCGAGTTCCGACTGGAGAAGGTCCTCATCGAGGAGGCCACGGGAAAGAACTACCCCGACGTGACCGACCACGAGGTCCTGAAGATCGTCGAGGAGGAGCCGTCGCTGTCGGGCGAGCCCCGCCGTATCAAGGAACTGCTGGACTGACGGCATCCGCAACTGGGAAGTGGGGACGGACTGAGGTGCAGGTATGAAAGCGACCGCGAAGGCCCACCCCATTCAGGGGCTCGTGAAGTACCACGGGATGCGCGACGAGGAGCTTCGGCTCCCGTACCACGACAGTATCAGCGTCTGTACCGCCCCGAGCCACACGAAGACGACCGCCGAGTTCGACGACTCGCTCGACGTCGACGAGTACGTCATCGACGGCGAGTCCGTCACGGGTCGCGCCGCCGAGCGCGTCGAACTGGTCGTCGACCACGTCCGGGACCTCGCGGGCATCGACACGCGCGTTCGCTTCCACAGCGAGAACTCCTTCCCGACCAACATCGGCTTCGGGTCCTCCTCGTCCGGGTTCGCCGCCGCCGCGATGGCGCTCTCGGAGGCCGCCGGGCTCGACCTCTCTCTGCCCGAAATCTCGACCATCGCCCGCCGCGGCTCTTCCTCCGCGGCGCGAGCCGTAACGGGCGGCTTCTCGCACCTCTACGCCGGCCTCAACGACGCCGACTGCCTCTCTCACAGCATCGAGAGCGACCTCGAAGACGAGCTCCGGATCGTCGGCGCACTCGTCCCTTCCTACAAAGAGACGGAGGAAGCCCACCGAGAAGCCGCCGAGAGCCACCTCTTCGAGGGTCGGCTCGCCCACATCCACGAACAGATCGCCACGATGCGCGACGCGCTTCGGAACGCCGAGTTCGACCGCGCGTTCGAACTCGCGGAACACGACTCGCTGTCGCTCGCCGCGACGACGATGACCGGCCCGGCGGCGTGGGTCTACTGGCAGCCGAAGACGCTGGAGATATTCAACACCGTCCGTCGGCTCCGCGAGGAGGAGGACGTACCCGTCTACTTCTCCGTCGACACCGGCGCGAGCGTCTACGTGAACACGAAGGCCGACTACGTGGCCGAAGTCGAGTCCGCGATCGCCGACTGCGGCGTCGAGACGCGCTCGTGGGAGGTCGGCGGCCCTGCCCGCGTCCTCGACGAGGACGAAGCCCTCTTCTAACGGCCCCCTCGTTTTCGTCGGCACCGATTTCGTCCGCACCGATTCCGTCCGCACCGTTTTCCCCCTGCGGTTCGAACACGGCGTATGCGCGTCGCCGTATTCGGTGCCGGGTACGCCGGGTTGACCCTCACCCGAAAGCTCGAACGAACGCTCCCGACCGACGTCGAACTGGTCCTCGTCGACGAGACCGGACGGCATCTCCTGCAACACCAGCTCCACCGCGTCGTCCGCAGGCCCGACGTCGCCGAAGACGTGTTGCTCGACCTCTCGGACCTCCTCGATAGAGCGTCGCTTCGCGTCGAACGCGTCACGGACATCTCGCCAGCCGACTCCGAGGCCACGCTCGCGAGCGGTGAGACGCTGGCGTACGACCTCGGTGCAATCTGTCTGGGGACGGCGACGAACTTCCACGGACTCGACGGCGTCCGCGAGCATGCGATTCCGCTGCTGGAACTCGACGACGCTGAGCGCATCCACGCCGAGTTCCCCGAAGACGGTCGCGTCGTCGTCGGCGGTGCGGGCCTCTCGGGCATCCAGGTCGCCGGGGAACTCGCCGAACTCGCGCGAGAACGTGACGCCTCGACGGAGGTCGTGCTCCTCGAACAGGAGCCCGCGGTCGCTCCGGGCTTCCCTCGGGCGTTCCAGGACGCTGTCGCCACCGCGCTCGCGGACGAGGGCGTCGTCGTCGAGACGGGTGCCGAGGTCGACCACGCCGACGACGAGACCGTCGTTCTGACGTCCGGGACCGACCTCTCGTACGACCAGTTCGTCTGGACGGGCGGCATCGCTGGCATCGACGCCATCGACGACGACCGCCCGGTCGTCCGCCGGGACCTCCGGCTCACCGATTCGACCTTCGTCGCCGGTGACGCGGCCCGCGTCGTCGACGCCGACGGGCAGGCGGTCCCCGCCAGCGCGCAGACCGCCATCGCGCAGGGCCGGGCGGTCGGGACGAATCTGACCCGCCTCGCGGAGCACGGACTGTCCGACGATGGCGGATTCGAGCCGCGGTTGACGCCGTACGTCCACGAGAGCCGCGGCTGGCTGGTCAGCGTCGGCGACCACGCGGTCGCGCAGGTCGGTCCACAGGTGCTCACCGGAAAGGCGGCGAAAGCAGTGAAGACCGGCGTCGGGGCGCGATACCTCTCGAACGTCGGCGCGACGGAGAAGGGGTTGGAACTGCTGCTCGACGAGTTCGGGCCCTGAGCGCTACGAGGAGGCTTCTTCGAGCGCCAGGTCCGGGGAGGTCCAGATGACGAAGTCGTCGTCGTCCTCGCGGTCGATGATACCGTTGATGTACTCCCGCTCCATCGGCGACTCGTTGACCTCGGTGTCGATGACGGGCGTGACTTGCTTCACGTCGTCGACGAGCCAGCCGATGTTCCCCTGTTCGTCGAACTCGTCGGCGTCGAAGACGATGATGAGCTGTTCCGAGCCCTCCTCGTCGATGCCGATGACCTCCTTCGGGTTCAGGATGGTCGTGATCTGACCGCGGAGGTCGACGACGCCCTCGACGAAGTCCTCCGTGTTCGGGACTCTCGTGATTGTGTTTCGCTTCACGATCTCTTCGATGTACTCGATGTCCAGACAGTACTGCTCGTCGCCGAGCGTGAACTCCAGCACGCGGGTCTCCGCCTGCGTGACGGTCTGCGTCTCGGCGTCCACACCGGCCGGGGCGTCCTGATCACCCGCTTCTTCTGCGTCGGACTCCGACTCCGCTTCGCCGTCTTCGAGGTCAGAGTCGACCGCTGGGTCGTCGGCTTCCGGCTGGGTGTCTTCGTCGTCTCCCGCCTCGACGGCCTCGCCTTCAGCGGTCTCGGCGGCCTCGTCGACCGCAGTTTCGGCCTCGTCGACCGCCGTCTCGGTGTCCTCGTCGACCGGAACTACGTCTTCGCTCGGGGCCGCGACGGCGGTTTCTGTCACCGACTCACTCGCCTCTTCGGCATCTACTTGCTCGTCCGGCTCTGGGCCGGCTTCGCCGTCGACCGATACAGCGGACCCGTCGCCGGCGGTCTCGTCTTCCTCGGCGGCTGCTCCCTCGTCCGCGGACTCGTCCGAACTGTCGTCGCTCTCCAGTTCGGCGTCCGTCGCGGAATCTGCAGTCGTCTCGTCGCCGTCCGACGGGTCGTCCGGTTCGTCGTCACCCTGTTCGTGCCCGTTTCGAGACCCCTCGCGCATCTGCCGGATGCGAGCGGCTCGTTGCATACGTTCGTCGTCTGTCATGCTTTCACCTCGGTGAATCCGAACTGCGCGTCGAGTTCGTCTGCGATGTCCAGGAAGACCTCGCACATGTCCACGTCCTTCTCGTACCCGAACAGTGACTGTCCCGCGGAGAACGCGCGCTGGAGCGCGACCCGCTTGCGGACCTCCCAGACCGGATAGCCGTCGAAGACCTCGTTGAACCACTCTATCATGGTCTCGTCTTCGTTGGTCTTCTCGACCCGATTCGCGACCACGCCGAGCGTCCTGACCGAGATATCGGTCTGCTGTTCCAGCGCCGACATCTGGTCGATGAGCAACTCGATGGCCCGTTCGGACGTCGACTCTGTCAGCGCGGGGATCAGGATGTTCTGCGTCGCGTAGATGCCCGTGTCGGTCAGCTTCCCGTAGAACGGCGGCGAATCGACGATGACGTAGTCGTAGTCGTCTTCGACACCGGCCAGCGCCTCGTCGAGCACACCGAGCGAATGCGGTCCCGTGACGCCGTCGGGGCGGACGTTGATCGCGAACGACGCGAGCATCTCGGGGTCGACGGTGAGGTCAGACCGGTCTTTGGTTCGTGCGATGAGGTCCGCGATGGTCAGTTCGTGTTCTGCTTGCAGGAGATCGATGTTGCTCGGAACGACGTCCATCTCCTCGTGTTCGACGATGATGTCGTCGACGTCCTCACGACGCCGTGGGTCGGTCAGGACGTCGAAGAACGTCGGCGGTTCAGCGTCGTATGCCTCTAGAAGACCGAGTCCCTCGGTCGCGTTGCCCTGCGGATCGAGGTCGACGAACAGCACGTCACGGCCACGCTCGTTCAGGGCACCTGCGACGTTGATTGCAATCGTCGTCTTCCCGGTCCCACCCTTCGCATTCGTTACGCAAATTCGGGCGGGTCCGGAGTCTGAATCACGTCTCATCGCCTCGTCGCATCAACCTCGGCCCCAGCACCTAATAAAAATACGCGTGTGGGTATCAAATACTGAAATAGGCTCTCTCGGGACGAACAGACGTTCGAACGACCCCAGGGGGATCCCGATATCGGCTGATAGCTGGCGTCAGACGCGCGTCAGACCGTGTGCAAGGTTTATCATAGAGTAGGAGTAATTGGCTGGTAATTGGACACATGACTATCAACCCGAAGGACTACGACCTCGACGAACTCCGCGAGATGGCCCGCAAGCGAGGTGGACCGACGAGAACGCCCGACGACGAACCCGGACGCTCGGACGCCGAGTCCGACTGGAGCGGCCTCGACGGCGACGACGGCCCAGTCGCGGGCAGTTCGTTCCGCGCCGGTCTCTACCGCGAACTCCTGCCGCTGGAAGCGGCGGCGGGCGGGCTGGAGAAACCCTACCTCGAGAGTATCCCCGAGAAGTTCGCCGCCGAGTTCGTCGTCTTCGAGTGGCTGGAGTTCCTCCTGCTGAACTCCGGGTTCAAAGGCGCGACGGAGGCGCTCAGCTACTACGAGGCCGTCGACTGGATCACGGAGGACGTCGAGTCCACGCTCGACGACTACCTGCTGGGCATCGACGACGCCAGCGCGAACGAAGGCAACCAACTCGACATGGACGACCACATGCTGAGTCTGGTTTACGTCGCGAAGCTCGCCTCTATGGCCTGATTTCTCTTAGTCTGGTTACACATTTCGTGGCTTATATACTGGGGCCGCGAATACTCGCCACCGTATGAGCAACGATTCGGAGGCAGACGACGAGTCCGAAGGTACCGAGGGACCGGTTCCCATCGGCGTGAAACTCGGCAGCACGAGAACTGTCATCGCGTACCCCGGCGAGGACGGCGAACTGGAAACCATCCGGACGCTCACCTGTCTCGCCACCTACGACGACCCACTGACCGGCGAGGAGCGCGTTCTGTACGGCGAGGATGCGGCCCGCGAGTACCCCGACCGCGTCCAGTTCATGCTTCGCTCCGGCCTGCCCGAAGACGACGACCGCGCAGACCTCACGAAGAAGTTCTTCGACTCGGTGGTCGAGGAGAACGACCTCCCCGAGAACAGCGGCGTCGTGTACGCGATTCCGACCATCGACAACCCCGACGGGCTGGAGAACCTCTCGTCCGTCATCGAGGACAGCGCCATCGGGGACGCGCTGGTCGAAAGCTACCCCGAATCGCTCTGTGGGTCCATCCCCGCCTTCGGCGACGACCTCGAAGCCATCGAGGAGATATTCATCGCCGTCAACATGGGGTCGACCAACCTCGAAGCGTCCGCGTATCGCCGGGGCGAGCAGCTCGCTCCCTTCACGACCGGAGCGGTCACCGGCAACGAAGTCGACCGTATGATCGCCAACTACGTCGAGGAGGAGACCCAGGGCCGGGTCAACATCGACACGCAAACCGCTCGCGACTACAAGGAAGAACACGGGGATTACCTGGACTTCGAGCCCTTCACCGACATCATCCAGCAGCCCGGAGGCGGCTCTCACGAGTTCACCATCGAGCGCAGCGTCACCGACGCCCTCGACGAGTACCTCGACGAAGTTGTCGAGGAGTTCTCGAACACGTTCCTGCCGGAGCTTGCCAACGACTACATGAAGGTCTACCAGCTCGCGCTCGACCGACCCATCGTCCTCACCGGCGGGATGGCGTGCATCCCCGGCATCGTCGAGGAGTTCGAGGACCGCGTTAGCGACGAACTAAACCGAGAAGTGGAGGCGACCGCGCCAGGGCAAGCGGATCTCGCAGCGACCGTCGGTGCACAGCGCATCGCGACTCGGCTCGTCGAGAACCTCTAGTCGTCGGCCGCCCAACACTCGACCCAGCGGACGATGAGCGGGTCTCGGGAACCGAGTTCCTGCCCCAGACTTCCCTCCCGATTCACGTCTTCCCTGCACGGTAGTGATAGCTTGAGTTGGGCCATCTGTCGATACTCGATAGACGAACGCCCCACGTAAATCCCTGTCAGACACCCGTCCGCCGAGCGACGAACGCGCCGCTCCGCGGCTGGAGAACGCGAGAGAAACGCGGTTCGCTTATTCGACGAGGACGGCGTTGACCTGCCCGTCCTGACCCGGTCGGGAGGTGACGCGCGCCTGGCCTTCGTCCGTCTGGACGATTGCGCCCTTCGTGATGATGTTCCGACGGGCGTAGTTCGGGTTCGACGGGTTCTCTACGACGCTCTCGATCTCGGCCGAGCGGACACCATCGTCCACTGCGACGCTGGCGACGTTCGTCGTGACCGCGCGGACCTTCTGGGAGTTCCCGCGGGCGTCGATGGTCTTCAGACTCTGCTCGCCGACCTGCGTCTCGGTCGGTTCCGAGCCGAGTTCGTACTTGCGCTTGTTTCGGAACGGCCGTCGTCGGCCACCGGTTCGCTTTCGAGGAGAGCGTCCCTGGTCTTTCATGGGTGAGCGATTGGGAGGCGAGTACTTGAACCCCTCGACTTGGGCAGGCCCAGCCCGTGACCTCACCCTGCAAGCGGGTCGACCGGCAACTTTACTTCCGTCGCGGCCACGCCACAGCACATGACTCTCCGGACAGCGGTCGCCGTCCCCTTCCAGCAGTCCGGTCGCGACACCATGGACGAGAGCGAGTTCGTGGTCGCCCTCTCGCTCGACCGGGACTGGTTCTCGCCCGATCAGGCCAAACGGCTCGTCGACGTCGCCGCGAGCGAGGGGTTGCTCGATCGCGACGCCGACGACTTGCAGATCACGTTCGATCCGTCTGGCGTGTCCGTCCCCGACGATTTCGCTCCCGACGAGAGCCTCCTGCAGGAACGGACGACGTTCGAGCGCGTCCTCGGTGCCCTCGTGGAGGAGGGCGTCGAGAAACAGACGGCCGTCGCGGCCATCAACTCCCTCCAGACCGACCTCGGCGTCACCGTCGAGGCGGCAGCAGTCGTCTACGCGAACGGACAGGGTATCGACGTCTCGGACCTCGCCGACCGCGCACTCTCGGAGGTGTGAGATGGTCGAGAACGCAATCACCGACGGCAAGCGGATCGCCCAGTTGCTCTCCTCGGAACTGACCGGTCTCCAGCGAGGCCCGCTCTCGTCGGTCACCGTCGTCCAAGCGGCCCCCGACGCGGAACCGTCTCCCGAGGGGACCGTCGCCTACGGTATCGCGTTCGACGGCGAGCGCATCGGTCAGGTCCGGATGTTCGAGTCCGGTGTCGACGTCGAGATCTTCGTCGCCGACGCCGCCACCCGAGCGTACGCCGCAGATGCCGGATTCGTCGTGGAAACCGCCGACAGCGGGGTGTGCGTTCACGTCGAGCGCGGCGCAGCGGTCAAACGTGCCGTCGACGTCCTCGCCGAGTCGCTCGCCTAATCGAACCGCGAGAGCACGTCCGGCAGGCGGTCCGCGAGTTCCGTCCGGTCCAGGTGCGCGTCCGCGTACTCGTGTCGCTCCCTGTCGGTGCCGTGCACCTGTACTGCCCGCATCCCGGCTTCCTTCGCCCCCTCGACGTCGAACGTCGGGTGGTCGCCGACGTAGACGACCTCGCTCGATTCGACGTCGAGTTCCCGCACCAGCGCGCTGAACGTCCGTTGGTCGGGTTTTCCCGCCGGCAACGCCCCCGTGACCACCGTCGCGTCGAACAGGTCCGTCCACCCCAGCGTCTCCAGCTTCCCACGCTGTGCTCGCACCGGCCCGTCCGTCAGCACACCCACGCGGTAGCGCTCGCGCAACGATTCGAGCAACGCCTCCGCACCGGGCACGGGAACGAGCGCGTCCTCCACCGCAGTCCGGTAGGCTTCGGCCAACCGCTCCGGCGTCGTCCGCTCGGACCCCTCCAGAAGCGACTCGAAGATGGGGACGCGCGTCTCGCTGGCGAGGTCCGCGTCGTGCGCTTGCAGGTACTGCTCACGGGTGATCGGTGGCGCACCGACCTGCTCTCGCGCCTCGGCCAACAGCGTCGCCCGGTCCCGGTTTGGAACGGCGAGCGTGTAGTCCAGGTCGAACGCGACCGCCCTGAGTGCCATGCTGTCGACTCGTCTCCGACCCCTTTCAACTTCGCGGTTGCATGGATCCGGCGACATCTCTGCCGGCCCCACTGTCCCCGTCGCCAAGACCGAACGTTTGATACGACACCACGAAGACGCTCGCGCATGAGCTTCTTCGACCGACTGGCGGACCGCATCGACGCGGTCGACAGCGTCGTCTCCGTGGGGTTGGATCCCGACCTCGACCGGATTCCGGACCACCTCCACGAGTACGACCTCCCACGGTGGGCGTTCAACCGCCGCATCATCGACGCGACCCACGAACACGCTGCAGTCTACAAGCCCAACGCCGCCTTCTACGAGGGTCCCGACGGCTGGCGCTCCCTGCAGGAGACCATCGCATACGCGCACGGCAAGGACGTCCCCGTCCTCCTCGACGCCAAACGCGGCGACATCGGCAACACGGCCAGACAGTACGCGACCGCGCTTGACGACGACGGGCTGGGTGCCGACGCGATCACCGCCAATCCGTACATGGGCCGTGACTCGCTGGAACCGTTCCTCTCGCGGGCCGACAAGGGCGTCTTCGTCCTCTGTCGCACCTCCAACTCCGGCGGTGCCGACCTCCAGGACCTCGAACTCGAATCGGGCGAACCGCTGTACGAACGCGTCGCCGCGCTCGCGGACCTCTGGAACGCAAACGGCAACGTCGGCCTCGTCGTCGGCGCGACCAACCCCGACGAACTCGCCGAGATCCGGGACATCGTCCCCGACATTCCGTTCCTCGTCCCCGGTGTGGGTGCTCAGGGCGGCGACGCCGAGGCCGCCGTCGAGCACGGGCTTGCAGACGGCGTGGGGTTGGTCAATTCCTCTCGCGGCATCATCTTCGCGGGCGAAGACCTGGGCGAGGATTTCGCCAAGGCCTCCGGTCAGGCCGCCAAGCGACTCAAAGAACGGCTGAACAGGTATCGCTGATCGCCTCTCGCAGGGGACACCTCCCTCAGAAACAGTGTCGCACCCACCCATCGTGGGTCTCCTTCGCCACCGTCGCGGCAGTACTGCTCGGCTTGCGCTTCCCACCGTTCTCGACGGCCCGAGTTAGAAACGGTACTCGCCGACGCCGTCGGGGTACTCTCCTTTCTGAGAGTGCCCTGTTTCGCCGCCGCCGACTTCGACCACGCACTCCGTGCAGAGGTCGTACTCCGCGTCGTAGTGCCGTTCACAGGCGAGGTTGCCACACCTGCGGCAGGTGCCGCTCACGTCACCGGACTGGCAGATGGCACACCCTCCAGCAACACTCATGCACCGTGCTAGCTCGCCGAGACGCTTGAACGCTACGCCGAGAGGCTTACAGTTCCCGCCATCCAAGGCCTCTCCGTGACCCGCTCGCGGCTCGTGACCGGCCTCGCCGTCGTTTTCGCCCTCATCAGCGTCGTCCTCGTCGTCCTGGGCGTCCGCTACAATCCGGTCATCCTCTTCGTCGCAGCTCTCTTCGGCGTCGTGACGTACTTCTTCTGGGAACACGGCACCGGCCGACTCGCAGCCCGGCTCTACCGTCGCGTCGAGCGGCAGGCGGCCCGGAACGACGGGCGCACGGCGTCCCGGACAGCCGACTCCGGCAGCGGTGGCTTCGGTGCCGGGCCACGCGAGGCGTGGACTGGACCGTACAGGCGTGCGGGTCGCGAGCGCGCGCGACGCTCGCGCAATGGACAGTCAACCACCAACGGCACCGGACGGTACACCCCGGCCGAGGCCTACCGCATCCTCAACCTCGAACCCGGTGCCGACCAGCCCGCGATCAAGCGGGCCTATCGAGCGAAGGTCCGGGAGGTCCACCCCGACACTGCCGGTGGGGACCAGGCGTCGTTCAAGCGCGTCACCGAAGCGTACGAGACGCTCACCGATGGATGAGACGGACTGCCTACCGTTTGCGGTGAGTACAGGAGCAACACGGCACTCACAGCACACTACCGTCAGAGACCGACGGAGACAAGCCATCCGCACGTGACTGTCCGGTGATGACGTGTACACGAGAGGTGGCCTCGCAGTGACTCCACCGCTGGCCGTCGACGTCGACGGCACCCTGACCGATGGAACCGGTGCCATCGACCCTCGCGTCTTCGGACCGCTCTCCAACTGGGACGCCCCCGTAATCGTCGCGACCGGAAAATCGCTCCCGTATCCGGTCGCCCTCTGCCAGTTCGTCGGGGTCCCCACCAGGATCATCGCCGAAAACGGCGGCGTCGTGGCGGTGGCCGACACCGACGAGATACACTATCTCGGCGATCGCGAAGCCGCCCAGACCGTCGTCGACGAGTACGTCGCCGCAGGATACGACCTCGGCTGGGACCAGACGTCGTTCGTCAACCGCTGGCGCGAGACCGAAGTCGCCGTGAGCCGCGACGCCCCTCGGGAACCGCTCGAAGCGATCGCCGCCGAGCACGGCCTGGAGGTGGTCGACACCGGCTACGCACTCCACGTCAAGTCCCGAGAAATGAGCAAGGGGGCTGGACTCCGCGTCGTCGCCGACCAGCTCGGTCTGGACCTCACAGACGTCGTCGCCATCGGCGACTCCGAGAACGACGTCTCGGCGTTCGAGGTCGCTGGCCACTCCATCGCGATGGCAAACGCCGACGACGCCGCGCGCGACGCAGCCGCGGTCGTGACCAACGCCTCCTACGCGGACGGCTTTCTCGAAGCGGTCGAAATGGTCCGCGACCGCGAGTGACTGGTTGTCGTGGGGTAGGAACGCACACCCGAACCGAACCCCCTCCTTTTATACGTGGCGAGCGTACTGAGATGGGCGTCTCGTCAACTCGCTAACCACCGAATATACTGCTATATAATCCCGGCGACTTACGGCGGTTTTGTGACTCCGGAGCGTGCTGATGTGGGACACTTCTCCACGGCCGATTCCGTTCGAAGGCCTTAAGTATACCACTCCCATCGGATGGAATGTGAACGGCGCGCCGGAGCACACCCACGCTCCGGGGCGCTTCGCCGATGGGCGACGCACCTCGCCCCGCGCCCGCCGAACGACGGCAGGCGTCGACAGTCGGCAAGGAAATGAGGATGCCACCCCTGCGGTCAGCCGTACAGATGGTATCTGATGTGAGCCTTGATGGCCTGGCGACATCCGGACGATTCTGGATGTTCGTCAAGGGTGGTCCAGCAGAGTTTTACTCTGCCACCCGCCACCCGCTGGAGTTCAACTCCAGC
>JARUKX010000059.1 GCA_029688825.1 Haloarculaceae archaeon H-GB1-1
ATATAGCTAGACGTGTGATAGCAAAGTGCCGTTAGTCCGTAGTATCTGGTCTCTATCAGCCGAACAGTTCGCCGAACAGCGTGGCCTGTCCCCGCCGAAGTCGTTCGAGCAACGCCGACTTGCTGACGCCGAGTTCGTCGGCGACTGCGTCGGCCGTGACCCGTTTGGGGACCGCGAAGTAGCCCATCTCGTAGGCCGTCCGGAGTGCCGCCTCCTGGGCCGGCGTGAGGTCCCACCGCTGGCCGACCGGAGTCGTCTCGTCGTCGGCGAGCGGGGAGACGCGCTGGAGGGTGACGCCCACCGTCCGACCGGCCGCCGCGATGACGCCCTGGAGGACGTCCCGACCCACGACGGCACCGGCGTGATACTCGACGCCGTCGCGATAGCGCAGTCGCTCGCTCAGGAACCCGACGTCGGTGAGTTCGTGCAACACACAGGGTCGCTTGGAGAGACACCGGAAGTTCTCCCTGCCGTCGGTGGTCGACGTGTGGAGGTATCTGATGCGCTCGTCGTCGTCCAGCACCGCAGCGAGTCCGGAGTCGGCGGGCGCGCTGAACCGCAGGAGTGCGTACCCGTCCGAGCGCAACTGCGGGGGCAGCGCGTCGATGGCGACGCCGCAGGTCCGGGTCGCGTCGGCCAGCGGGCAGTCGTCGCCCGTCACCCGAACTTCGACGAGCAGACACTCATCGATCATCCCCTCGAACTACGCCCACCGAACAGATAAACCCGCCATATAGACGGGTCAACCCGTTTCCCCGCGAGAGTGGTACAGATTCACATGGACCTTGCGACGGTCGAATCCCGCGCCGAGCCGCGGGCTTTCAGCCCCAAACACGACCTGCCCGAGGAGTATCGGACGGGCGCAACGCGGATGTTGCAGTTCCACGCCAACAGCGAGATCATGGGTGCGTACCTGGAGAAGCCGTTCATCCGCCAGTCGCCGAGCCTCGACCGGAAACTGGCGTTCAGCGCGAAGGTGCAAGACGAGATCGGCCACGGCCAGTTGCTGTACCGCGCCGCCGAGGCGCTGGGCGTGAAGACGCGCGAGCAGATGCTCGACGAACTCGCGAACGGCGAGGGGAAGTTCCTCAACTGCTTCCACTACGAGATGACCGACTGGTGGGAGACGCCGATGATCGCCTTCTTCGTCGACGGCGCAGCGATGAAGCGACAGGCCACGCTCAAGAACTCCAGTTGGGAGCCGTACGCCCACGCGATGGACAAGATCTGCTTCGAGGAGGGGTTCCACATCAAACACGGCGAGGACGTCCTGCGCGAACTCGCGACCGGGTCGAAGCGCGAACAGAAGCTGTTGCAGGAGGCCTTCGAGGAGTGGTGGCCCCGCATCCTCCAGTTCTTCGGGCCGACGGACGACCAGAGCACGCACCACGACTTCATGGCGAAGGTGGGGCTGAAGACGGCGAGCAACGACGAACTGCGCCAGGCGTTCCTCAACTCCTACGTTCCGAAGGCGGAGAAGTACGGGCTGGAGATCCCCGACGAGCCCCGCATCCACTACGACGAGGACGCGGGCGGGTACGTGCTGGAAGAGGACGACCTCGACTGGGAGGAGTTCTTCGCCATCACGAAGAACGACTACGAGCCGGGACTGAACCAGATCGACACGCGGGCGGCCGCACAGGAGGCCGTCGAGTGGGTCCGGACCTCGCTCGACGCGTCCGATAGCCCTGCTGCCGCTGCCGCTGGGGGTGACTAGCGATGCGCTACGAGGTGTTCCGACAGGACAAGCCCGGCGCGTACCACACCCACTGCGGCGACGTCCACGCCCCCGACCGCGAGATGGCACTGCTGTTCGCCCAGATCCAGCACGGTCGGCGGATGCAGACGAACAGCCTCTGGGTCGTACCGAAAGAAGAGATCGGCGAGGTCGACACCGACGAGGCGGCGTTCGGCGGCACCACGGACAAGGCCTACCGGTGGGCGACGACCTACAACGTCGACGCCAGTTTCGCCGAGGAAATCGAAGCCTCCGAGCGGGAACAGGCCGCCGAGGAGCGCAAACGAGGGAGTGACGACTGATGGCGGCGACCGACGACGTGGCCGACCTCGCGCCCGACGAACGAGCGGCGCTCGAAGCACTCCTGTTCCGCATGGCCGACGACGAGTTCGTCCTCGCCGAGCGATACACCGAGTGGCAGGTGCGCGCGCCCACGCTCGAATCCGACCTCGCGCTGGCGAACATCGCACAGGACGAACTCGGCCACGCGCGCCTGTGGTACGATGCCCTCCAGGGACTGGGCTACAGCGAACCCGAACTCGTCTGGGAGCGCAACCCCGCGGACTTCCGACACAGCATCCTCGTCGAACTGCCCTTCACCGGCGGCGACTGGGCCGACCCCATCGTCCGGAGCTACCTCTACGACGAGGCCGAACACCTCCGCCTGCAGGCGCTCGAAGACGCGCCCGTTCGGGCGCTCGCCGACCCGATCGGCAAGGTCCAGCGAGAGGAGGAGTACCACCGGGAACACGCCCAGAGCTGGCTCGAACGGCTCTGCGACGACGCCGAGGGCCGAGAGGCCGTCGAGGCGGCCGTCGGGCGACTGTTCGGCCCGGCGCTGACGCTGTTCGTCCCCGGCGAGCACGAGGCGACCGTCGAGCGCATGGGTCTGCGAAGCGAGTCGCTGGCCGACCAGCGAGAGCAGTGGCTCGACGTCGTCGTTCCCTTCCTCGGGAGCCTCGGCGTCGAGGTACCCTTCGGGCCCGAAGAGGACGTGGACGACCTGCTGCCCGAGCGCGTCGGTCGCGACGGGAACCACACCGACGACTGGCCGGCGCTCCACGAGGAGCTGACGCGGACCTACCGCGAACTCGGTCGCTCGGACGCACGCCGGCTCCGAGGTGAGCGTCGTGAGTGAGACCCACGAGACCGCCTGTCCCTACCCCGACTACGAGGACGGCGAGGACGTGAGCGACCTTCCGGCGACCGGCGCGGACGCGACGGGCGTCGAGGCGCGCGTGTGGGACGCACTCCGGGATGTCGAGGACCCGGAGATGCCGGTCAGTATCGTCGACCTCGGCCTCATCTACGGCGTTCGCGTGACCGACGGCGTCGCCACCGTCGAGATGACGCTCACCTACACCGGCTGTCCCGCGCGGCAGTACCTGCTGGACGAGGTCGAAGACGCCGCCGCCAGCGCCGAGGGCGTATCGGAAGCGGCCGTCAGTCTCGTCTGGCGGCCGGAGTGGACCGTCGAGATGGTCACCGAAGACGGCCGCGCGGCGCTCCGGGAGTTCGGGGTGAGCATCTGATGGGTCTCCGTGGCGACCCCAGCGTCACGACGGGCGGCGAGACCGAGGCGACCTGTCCCTACTGCGGCTCGACGGACACCGAGCGCGAGCACCCCAAAGGCCCGTCGCTCTGTCGGTCAATGTTCTACTGCCACGACTGTGCGCAGCCGTTCGAGGCGATGACCGGCTGACCAAGAAGGCTTTCCCGCTGGCCGTCCTGCGGTCGGTATGCGTCTCGGTCCGGCACTCGTCGTCTGTTGTCTCCTCCTCGCCGGCTGTGCCGGAAGCCCCGTCGACGACGTCGACACGACCACGGAGTCCGAGCCGTGTACGACGGACACCCTCTTGACCGACGCCGGAACCGACGAACTGACCCCACGGCCGGTACCCGAACGGCCCGCAACCCTCTCCCGCGAGAGCGTCCGCGCCTATGCGGAGTCCTACGAGCGGGCGTTCACCCACAACCACGAACTCGGGCGGGACGTCCGAGCCATCTCCGTCGAAATCCTGTCCAACAGGGTCGAGCAGGTCCGGGACGGCTTCAGCGTCCGGCTCTCGGTTCACGTCACGACCCGCGCATCGGCTGCCGAAACGCCGACCGTCGTCGCCCACAGCGACGTGCGATACGACGCCCACTACTTCGTCAGCGAGCACGTCCTCCGGCGTACCGAGACACCCGGGGACTCGCCGCCACCGTCCGACCCGTCGCTCCGAACGAGCAGTCTCACGCTCGCGTGCTGGCCCTGATCAGGAGCCGCGAAGGCGGCGAGTTGCCGTCCCGCGACTGCGGACTTTAACGACATGATACTGCCTGCACAACTCATTCTCGGGAGAGTGCGCAATGATGGAGTGCAGTGTCTAGACACGGCCGTCGTGACGAAGACGTTCGATATCCGTTCGCGACAGCAGTGTACTTCCAACTATGAGTCACCAGAACCCAAACCCAGGCCAGTATCAGCAGCGACAGCAAACCGGACAACAGCAGAGCGGCTTCCAGGGCGGCCGGGGAACGCAAGACCAGCGCCAGAGTGAGGCGTTCCGCGAGGACAAGGCCATCCAGGCCGAACTCCAGCCGCGCGACCCACAGACGGGACAGTTCGTGCAGGAGCCGCGCCAGCACGAACAGCAGCGCGAGCAGCAGGAACGGCAGATCCACCAGCAGATCGGCCTCCCGACCCAGCAGCCGACCCAGGCCGGGCCGCAGGGTGCGCCGGGAGTCACCCCCGAACAGATCTCCCAGCAGATGCAGCCGACGTACGGGCAGCCCCAGCAGCCACACCAGATGCCGCCACGTGGCCCAAGCGGACAGTTCGTTAGCTCGCAGGGCCAGCAACCCCAGCAGATGGGTCAGCAGCAGCCCCAGCAGATGGGTCAGCAGCAACCCCAGCAGATGGGTCAGCAGCAACCCCAGCAGATAGGCCAGCAGCAACCCCAGCAGATGGGTCAGCAGCAACCCCAGCAGATGGGCCAGCAGCAGCCCCAGCAGATGGGTCAGCAGCAGCCCCAACAGATGGGTCAGCAGCAGCCCCAACAGATGGGTCAGCAGCAGCCCCAACAGATAGGCCAGCAGCAGCAGCCCCAGCAGATAGGTCAGCAGCAGCCCCAGCAGCAGGGGCAGCTCGGGCAGCAGAGTCAGCTCCGACAGCAAGGTCAGCAGAGTCAGCTCCGACAGCAGGGCCAGCAGGGCCAGCAGTGGTAGACCGGCCCCGAACGAGGTGGGGAGCCAGTCCGGCGTCGCTGAACTGACCAGCAGAGAACGACGGGAGGGACCGGAACCAACGGACATCTGATCCGTCGGTTTTCGGGCTCATTTCCGACCGAATACGGACGAGGTAACACATCGGTGAAGGTACTGTACCTTGGGCTCGGGATAGTCCTCCTCGTCGGCGGAATCGTGGATATCCTCTGGACGACGCTCTGGGTCGACGGGAGCGCCGGTCCCCTGTCGTCCCGTATGACGACCGGCGTGTGGCGGGGTATCCGACGAGTCAGTTCCCGCCAGTCACGACTGCTCAGTCTCTCCGGACCGCTGCTGCTCGTCCTCAGTCTCCTCCTGTGGGTCGGGCTCGTCTGGCTCGGTTGGACCCTCGTCTTCGCCGCCGAGACGGACGCGATCGTCAACACGCGAACGAACGCCCCAGTGGGCTGGGCGCAGCGGTTCTACTACGTCGGGTACACGATGTTCACGATGGGGAACGGCGACTTCTACCCTCCGACGGCCGGCTGGCAGATCGCGACGGCAGTGACCACGGCCAGCGGGATGCTCTTCGTCACGCTCAGCGTGTCCTACGTCCTCTCGGTCCTCGAAGCGGTCTCCGTCAAGCGGTCGTTCGCCAGCGGCGTCACCGGACTCGGGGGCTGGAGCGAGGTCCTCGTCCGGTCGAGCTGGGACGCCGACGCCGAGTCGTTTCGGGGACTCGAAACGGCGCTCGACAGACTCACCTCACAGCTGGACACGCTCGGCGAGCAACACGACTCCTACCCCATCCTCCACTACTACCACAGCGAACGAGGCCAGCAATCCTCGGCGGTCGCCGTCGCAATCCTCGACGAAGCGCTGACCATCTTTCACGAAGGCATCCCCGATGACCAGGGCCCGAACGAGGCCATCCTCAAGAGCGCTCGCGCCAGTACGACGACGTACCTCCAGACGCTCGACTCGGCGTTCATCGAAGCCGCGGACGAACCACCCCCGCCACCCGACCTCGACCGCATCCGCGACGCGGACATTCCGACCGTCTCCGACGACGAGTTCGCCGAGGCCATCGAGGAACTCGACGAGCGACGACGAAAGGTGCGTGGGCTGGTCGAGAACGACGCCTGGGAGTGGCGAACCCTGGAGGAGTGATGTCTGCAAGTCGAACGGTCTCCGTGGCGAGCACCTGTGTCGAGAGAATCGGGGCCGCCCACGGACCCGAGGACGCCGACCACCGCCACGACGATTCGGGAACGCATAAACGAGCACGGGGACAAGTGCCGGTAATGACCGAGAGACCGACCGCCGCCGACGCGGCCTGGTTCGCTGGTCTCGACCCAGGCGACGTCGACGGGGGTGCGAGGGCGATCAGGGACGGCGAGGCCGACCAGCCCGCGGACTGGCCGACGTTGGCCGTCGAGTCCGGCACCGTCGATTCCGAGGCGGGCTACTACGAGTGGCTCCGCGAGGCCGCCGTTCACGCCACCCGCCAGGTGGTTCGCGAACGCGAGCGGGCCGACGACCGCCAGCTCGTCCACGCCGTTCGGGCCATGGACGACTGCCAGCGCACCGCGAACGAGCTCGCCGAGCGCCTCGCCGAGTGGGCTGGCAGCCGCTACGAGGACGTCGGGAGCGGAATCGCCGCCGCCCGCGCCCTCGCGGAACGAGAATCCGCGGCGGACGCCGACGAACGCGTCGTGTCACTCGCACAACGCGTCGTGGACCTCGACGACGAAGCTGCGGACCTGCGGTCGTTCATCGAGCGAACGGCCCCCGAAGTCGCACCCAACCTCGCAGCCATGGCGGGACCGGTACTGGCCGCCAGGCTCCTCTCGCTCGCCGGCGGGCTGGAGTCGCTGGCGAAGAAGCCCAGCGGCACCGTGCAGGTCCTCGGAGCCGAGGACGCCCTGTTCGCCCACCTCCGCGGGCAGGCGACATCGCCGAAACACGGCATCATCTACACCCACGAGTACGTCCGGGGCACGCCCCAAGCGAATCGCGGGTCCGCCGCGCGAGCGCTCGCGGGAAAGCTCACCATCGCCGCCAGAATCGACCACTACAGCGGCGACCTCCGGCCGTCGCTGCAGGCCGAACTCGACGAGCGCATCGACGCCATCCGGGAGCGTGATTCGGAATGACGACCGACCTTCCCGATGGCGTGGAACGGCGGCCGTTCGGCGACGCGACGGCGTTGGCGACCCAGGGTGAACCCGTCTACGGCGAACCGGTCGTCGACGGCTGGCGGCGCTGGGACCCCACGCGCTCGAAGCTCGGTGCGATGCTGGAGACCGGACTGGACACCGGACTGGCAGGTGGCGAGACGGTGCTGTACCTCGGCGCTGCCGCGGGCACGACCGTCAGCCACGTCGCCGACTTCGCCGGGCCGACCTACGCCGTCGAGTTCGCGACCCGTCCGGTCCAGGACCTGCTCGACGTCGTCGACGACCGACAGAATCTGTTTCCGCTCTTGAAGGACGCGCGCAAGCCCGCGACCTACGCGCACGTTGTCGAACCCGTGGACGTCATCGTCCAGGACGTCGCGACGCGCGGGCAGGCACGCGTCGCACTCGCCAACCGTCGCTTCCTCGCCGACGACGGCCGCCTCCTCGTCGCGTTCAAGGCCCGCAGCGAGGACGTGACGGCCAGTCCCGACGCGGTGTTCGAGGACGCACTCTCGGAGCTTCGAGAAGGGTACGAGATTCTGGAGACCGCGCGGCTCGAACCCTACCACGACGACCACCTCGGCGTGGTAGCGCGACCGCACGATGACAGAACGCTTTAGCACCACCGTTCCTATGTCCCACAAGATGGAGCAGCGGGGTTCCGCCGAGAACTTCACGCAGATGGGCACGCTAGGTATCGAAGAGGAGTTCTTCGTCGTCGACGAGCGTGGACGGCCGACCTCCGGAACCGACGAACTGGTCTACGAAACCGACCCACCCGAGATACTGGAGGGACGGCTCGATCACGAACTGTTCAAGTTCGTCATCGAGACGCAGACGCCGCTCATCGAGGACCCCAGCGACGCCCGCGAGCAACTGCTGGCGGTTCGCAGCGCGCTCAGCGAGCACGCGGAGCGTCACGGGTACAATATCGCCGCCGCGGGACTCCACCCCACCGCGAAGTGGCGCGAACTGGAACACGCCGAGAAACCACGGTACAAGGCCCAACTGGACCGCATCCAGTACCCACAACACCGGAATACGACCGCCGGACTGCACATCCACGTCGGCGTCGACGACGCGGACAAGGCCGTCTACGTCGCAAACGAGGTCCGGTGGCACACCGCCGTCATGCTCGCGCTCTCCGCGAACTCGCCGTTCTGGAACGGCTTCGACACGGGGCTGCAATCCGCGCGGGCGAAGATATTCGAGAACCTCCCGAACACGGGCGTCCCGACCGCGTTCGATTCCTACGACGAGTTCGACGACTTCGAGCGGACGATGCTGGAGACGGACTCGATAGACGACCGCGGTGGCCTGTGGTTCGACGTCCGGCCCCACTCGGCCCACGGGACCGTCGAAGTGCGGGCCCCCGACGCACAGGCCGACCCCGACCGCGTCCTGGCCTTCGTCGAGTACACGCACGCGCTCGTCGAGGAGTACGCCGAGCGGTTCGACGACGGCGAATCCGGGAGCGACCACCGGCGGGAACTCCTCGACGAGAACAAGTGGCGTGCCACCCGCTACGGCCAGGAGACAGAACTCATCGACCGCTCGATGAGCGACTCCGTCGACCTCGGCGAACTGGTCGACCGCGAGGCCTCGCGACTCGGTATCGACGGCATCCGCGAACTCTACGACGCCGAGAGCGGCGCACAACGACAGCGCAGAATCAAACAGGAATCCGGAATAGACGCGCTGTGTGACGCACTGCTCCTGTAGGCAAGGCTTTTATCCACGACGAACTTTCGTCCTTCTAGAGAGGACTCATGTCTGCGGACGACCCATCACCGGACGACAGCACCAGTACTGACGACGGCTCAGCAGACGACCGCCAGGACGTCCGCCAGCGCCTGGAAGCCGAAGCCGACCGGGCCGTCGAGGGCTTCGACGAGGGCATCGTCGACCTCCTATCGTGGATTCTCGACACCGAGACCAGAGCACGCATCTACGTCCACCTCCGCAAGCATCCCGACAGCACCAGCGAAGAGATCGCCGAGGGCACCGGCCTCTATCCCAGCACCGTTCGTGAAGCGCTCGCCGAACTCCACGAGGAGGGCCGCGTCAGCAGGCGCAAGCGCGAGAACGACGGCGCTGGCAACAACCCCTACGAGTACAGCGCGATGGCCCCCAGCGAACTCGTCGGCGACATCGTCGGCGACATCCAGGACGAACTCAACGTCGTCTGCAACCTCGACACACACCTCGGCCGCGACCGAGACGCAGACTCCGAGACCGAACCGGTCACCATCACGGTCGAAGAAGCCGACGACGAGTAACCGGTCTCGCGAGCGCCCCATCGCGGCCCCGGCCGGCACTTCCGGAGTCGAAGCCACTATACAGTCGCCTGTCGTTGACACCCGTATGAAGGTCGCGCTGGGCGGAACGTTCGACCCCGTCCACGACGGGCACCGCGCCCTCTTCGAACGCGCGTTCGAACTCGGCGACGTCACGGTGGGGCTGACGAGCGACGAACTCGCACCGAAGACGCGCCACGACGAGCGCCACGTCCGCACGTTCGACGAGCGCCACCGCGACCTCGCCGCCGAACTCCAGCCGCTCGCCGACGACCACGACCGCACGTTCGACATCCGCACGCTGGAGAAACCCACCGGCATCGCCACCGAAGCGCAGTTCGACGCCCTCGTCGTCTCCCCCGAGACCGAACCCGGCGGGAGACGCATCAACGAGATACGCCGCGAACAGGGCCACGACCCGCTGGAGATCGTCGTCGTCGACCACGTCTACGCCGAGGACGGCGACGTCATCTCCAGCACCCGCATCGTCCGCGGCGAGATCGACGAACACGGCCACCTCACGCCCGATCGCGACGGCCGCGAACGGCCCACCCAGTAGTCACCAGCTCGGCGGTTCGAGCCCGGTCGAATCGAGGATCTCCTTCCACCGCTGTTGGATCGTCAACCGAGACACCTCCATCGCCTCGGCGACGTCACCCTGCGAGCGTCGCTCACTCTCGGTCAGCGTCGCCACGTAGAGACTCGCCGCCAACACCGCCCGCTTCGACCGCTCCTCGTCCGGCAGATGGGTCAGAAACAGATCGCCCGCCCGCGAGACCACTTGCCTGCTCACGTCGAGTCGCGACGACGCCCGGTCGAGTTCCGCCAACCACTCCTCGTTCTCGACCTGGTCCCTGGCGCTGTACATACTCGGCGCTTCGCCCCCGACCGGTATAAACTCCCGCCAGCCCCAAACGACACATACATATCCGACTCGCGAAAATCCGGAGACGAGCGCGGGTTGCCGAGCTTGGCCAAAGGCGCAGCGCTTAGGACGCTGTCCCGTAGGGGTCCGCCGGTTCGAATCCGGTCCCGCGCACTGACTGAGTTTTTCGAGCGAAGCGAGAAAACGATGGAAGGAGCAGGGCCGGATTCGAACCCTGGAAGACGAACGCAGTGAGTCTTCCTCCGGTTCGAATCCGGTCCCGCGCATTGCTGTCGCGAACAACTCCGTGAGCGACAGCAATCGTCGGAGGCTGTGCGCGGCTAACAGAGGCACAGTGCGACGGACAACCGCCCACGCAGTTAGTCCGGTCGACCGTTCAACTCCACGCCCAACCCGTCAGCGACCGCCTCCAGCATCTGCGACGCGTCCTCGTCGGGGACGTCCGAGACCAGACACGACAGGAACGCCGCGACCTGCTCGGGATGGACGCGGAGGTCGACGTATTCCACCTGGCCGTTGGCGACGACGACGTCGATGTCCCACTCGCCGACGTGGGGGTCGGTCATGCGGACGTCGACCCAGTCGTCGGCGGTCGATTCCGGCTCGGCGAACAGGTCGGTATCGTCGGACATACCGGCTATGTACGCACTAGAGCCATATATAGTCGCGCGCAACGCAGAACACTTACGTTTGGGGTGGGCTACCAGACGACTATGCCGACCGACCCGATTCTCTGCTCGAACTGTGGCTGGACGGGAACGCGTTCGGAACTCGACGGCGAGGACCCGGACTACACGTGCCCACTCTGTGAAACCGACGTCGAGTTCGTCGACTGAGGTGTGGAGTCGGCGAGTGCTCAGGGTTTGTGGGTGAAGAGCACGGGGTCGCCCTCGTGCGTCGTGGTGCAGAGGTCCAGCGCGACGTCGAGATTGAGCTGATTGTACTCGTCGCGACAGACGATGCAGTCGTCGAACGGTTGCTCGCAGGACGGGCAGGCCAGCCCGACGGTGTTCTGGTAGATGGCGATGGAGTCGTTGTTCACGCGCGGGGTCAGCGACGAGATGAGTTCGTCGTAGTCGTCCATGCATCGTAGGGATGGTGGCGCGAACATAAATCATACGTCGCGCTGGGACCTGGTGTGTCGTCGAGATACTTTGGAGGAGGACCAGCCAGAAAGGGGTGGCCTGCCCCGGGGAGCACGGCGAAGCTAGCAGGGCGAGACAGACGATCTCGCTGGCTGTGCGGGCGAGCCACGAATCGCCCGCACAACACTGGGCCGAGCACAGCGAGGGAAGCGCACAGCGAGCCGCGCGAGCGGAGCCGGCCGGGGCAGGTCTCGTCGTGCTGAAAGCATCGCTCTACTCACGCCCGCGAGCCAACGTCGAGAAGCCGAGGGTGTGCTGGCTCTCAGAAGAACGGATTGCGACCGTCAACGCCGCCGACTGCGACACACAGCCGACGAGAGTCAGACGCACGGCTGCCGTCCGTCGGACTGCCCGCAACACTTTTTCCGGTCGGTTGGATTGATACGATAATGACCGCGATTGGCGACCTACTGGATGACCTCGTGGCCGACGCCGATGCCGTATTCCTGTTTTCACCCAGTGGGTCGCTCTACGAGTCGTTCGCAGACGCAGACGAGGAGGTCGTCGTCGTCGCGCCGGACAACGCGGTGAAGGCCGATCAGTACGTCGAGCTACCGATCGAGTTCACCGATCTCACCGAGCGGGTTCGATTCGGCATCGAAGGCGCGATGGAGCAGGACATCGTCGAGGAGGGCGAAGACATCGTGTGTGTCGTCAGCGTCTTCGGCGACGACACGGACACCATCGTTCGCGTTCGGTCGGGCGAGTTCGACCGCTCTGGCGTCTACGACCTGTTCGTGAACTCGCGGGCTGAGCCGGCTGTCATCCGCGACGTGCTCGAAGTCGCCGTCGAACTCGGGAAGAAGGGCCAGAAGGGCAAGCCCGTGGGGGCGTTGTTCGTCGTCGGCGACGCCGGCAAAGTGATGAACAAATCTCGGCCGCTGTCGTACAACCCCTTCGAGAAGTCCCACGTCCACGTCGGGGACCCCATCGTGAACGTCATGCTGAAGGAGTTCTCCCGGCTCGACGGAGCGTTCGTCATCTCCGACGCGGGGAAGATCGTCAGCGCCTATCGCTATCTCGAACCCTCTGCGGAGGGCGTCGACATCCCGAAGGGGCTGGGTGCCCGCCACATGGCCGCCGGAGCGGTCACGCGCGACACGAACGCGGTGGCAATCGTCCTCAGCGAGAGCGACGCGCTCGTCCGGGCGTTCAAAGGTGGTGAACTCGTCCTGGAACTCGACCCGGAGGAGTACTAGATGATCGACTGGTTCGGGGTTCTGGAGCAGGTGTTCGCCAACGAGCTGAACAGCATCATCGCGATCGGCGTGCTGTTCGTCGGCCTGGTCGCGGGCTACACCGTCTGGCGGATGGCGAGTCGGATGCTGCAGCGAATGGGCATCCCGGAGCTCGTCGAGGGAACCGTGTTCGAGCGGACGGCACGTGGTCTGGGCACATCGACGGTCGGCATCCTCGCGTTGATGGCTGCGCTGTTCGTCTACGCCGGCGCGCTGGTCATCGCACTCAGCATCTCTCGGGCAATCAACACGCAGCTGTTCTGGGCGCAGGTGACGGGCTACTTTCCCAGCCTGTTCGTCGCCGCGCTCGCCCTCATCGTCAGTCTGGTCATCGGGGACAAGGCGAAGCTCGTCGTCAGCGAACGCCTCCGGAGCGTCAAGCTCCCCGAGGTCGGACTCATTCCCGAACTCGTCAAGTACAGTATCTTCTACGTCGGTGGACTCGTGGCGCTGGGACAGCTCGGCGTCGTCACCGAGGCCCTGCTCATCCTGCTCGGCGTGTACGCCTTCGGCATCGTCCTGCTCGGCGGGTTCGCGTTCAAGGACCTGCTGGCTGCGGGAGCCGCGGGCGTCTATCTCGTGTTGACCGAGCCGTACAGTATCGGTGACGAAGTCCGTATCGACGAGCACGAGGGGATCGTGCAGGAAGTGGACGTGTTCGTGACCTACATCGAAAGCGACGGCGAGGAGTACATCGTCCCGAATCAGCTGGTCCTGCAATCGAGTATCGTCCGCGTCCGCAACTGATCACTCGGCGACGGCGAAGTCCAGCGGGTCGTGCGACTCGTACTCCCGGAGCTCGATGTCGTCGTACGTGAGTTCGTCGAGCGGTTTGTCCGCGACCTCGATCGTCGACCGCGAGAGCGGCTCGCGGGCGAGCTGTTTCAGCAGGCCCGGAACGTGGTCGTACCCCGACTCCGCCTCGGCGGGCGCAGTGGACTCGATCCAGTGAGCGACCTCGCGAGGGTCGTCGCTGGCGACGCGAGACCGGAGTTCGTCGAGGTGCTCGCCGTACCACTGGCCCCGCTCGCCCTTCCCACAGTAGATGTGTGCGTCGACGATCGTGTGGCCGAACGATCCCAGTTCGAGATCGGCCCGCTGGGCGAGGACGTTCGCCAGGAGACTGTATGCGGCGATGTTGAACGGGATCCCCAGCGCGACGTCACCGGAGCGCTGCGTGAGATGAACGTTCAGCTCGTCGCCCTGGACGTTGACGACGAACGTGTAGTGACAGGGAGGCAGCGTCGAGACGGCGGCGTTCGCCGGGTGCCACGCGTTGATCACCATCCGTCGGGACGCGGCGTCCTTCTCGGGGTTCTCGCCGGTCAGGGTGTCGAGCACGTAGCCGATCTGGTCGAAGACCAACCGTCCGCCGTCCTCCTCGTGGACCCACCGGGAGTCGGCGTCGGGCCACGATTCGCCGGGCAGCTGGTCGGCTTCGTCCGGGACCGGGTAGCGCCGCCAGAAGCGACCGTACGCCGTGTCGAGGTGGCCCTCGTCGTCGGCCCACTCGTTCCAGATGGGCGTCTCCTCACGGAGATTCCGGATGTGCTCCTCACCGGAGAGGTACCAGAGGAACTCGTGGATCATCGAGTCCCACCGATGGTCGTCCATCCGCTTCGTCGTGAGCAACGGGTACCCCTCCGAGAGGTCCACCGAGTAGTTGAAGTTGAACGCCGAGAGCGTGTCCACGGCCGTCCGGTTCGGCTTGTAGGTGGGGTCTTCGAGGACGCCGTCGATGAGCGAGAGGTACTCCTCCATAGTCACAGAGGGACACCCGGACAGGTAAATGTAACTCGCTCTCCTGAAGGCGGCGGCCAGCCCAACGTCGACTCATCATACCGAGCGAGGGCGGCTTCTCAGGGCGCTCGCCGGAAGAGCGCGAGGTGCCGGAGTAGCTCCCGGTTCTCCAGCCCACCGGCGAGCGCACCGGAGAGCATGCCGAGGGTGCTGATGAACGCCGCCGTCCGTACGCGGTCGATCAGGTCGATGGTCGGTTCTTCGAGCGTCGGCCAGTTGGACATCAGCTGCGGTGGGAACACGAAGAACTCGATGACGAGCATGACCGAGGCGACGAGAGCGAACAGCCCTACCATCGCCGTGACGAGGATCAGGAAGACGGTGACGTTGACCAGCGCCATGTGCTCGGTGAGGTGTTCGCCGTTCCGACGCGGAAACCAGAGGTTCTGGACGAGGACGAGATGCACAGCTGCGGCCAGGATGCTCGCGACGACGAAGAACGCCGCCGTGGCGTTCGAGAGGTGGACCCCGACGTCCCACGACTCCGCACTGAAGATGATGACGAGCGTCGGCGTGATCGCAGCCGTCGCCAGTTTCGGGAGCGAGAGCGGCAAGGTCGGTGCGCGGCTGTGAGCGAGCGCGTCGAGTACCTGCCGCGGATTTCGGAGTGCGCTCACGACGTGAAACCCGAAGCGTCTGAGCGGGCCACGCGAGACGTCCGTCTCGGGAATCCGTCTCGCGATGCGATGCAGGTACTGCTCGACGTCCACGTCGAATGCAGGCGTCGACCGCCGAGAGGGGTCGAACTCGAACGCCGACATCACGTCGTCCGGGTCGCGTGTATGGCCGGTCCCGAGGACGTGACCGAGGAGGTGTAACAACAGGGTGGCGGCGTTCCAGCGGACCGGCTCAGAGTCGAGCGACCGGACGGTCCGGTCGCACGGTGCCGCAGTCAACTTCCGCGTCGAGACGACGACGACCCGGCTGACCGGTGACGCGAGTCCGGGGACGAACCGCTGGCGGCGCGAAACGAGCGGCGCGTCCGTCACGACCACGATCAGGTCGTACGGCCCGTCGACGGTCCGGTCCATCGCTTCGTCGAGGAACTGCGACGGCCGCCGAGGCGAGGTGTCGGAGAGCTGTGCCGGTTCCTCGGCGGTGAATCGCCAGGGCGTCCCCGTGGCCGACTGGAGTTCGGTCGCCGCGTCGTCGACCATTCGACCAGCGAAGTCGGCGAGGTCGTCCACAGCGACTTGCGGAGAGTGTGCGACCAGCACCGCGACGTCGACCAGGTGCTCGGCGGCATCTCGATCCGCTGCCCTCTCCCCTGTCGATTCCGAGCCGTCGACGTCAGAAGGAGCGGACATCGTAGCTAGCTATTGGGGAGTGAGACGGAAAACGAACGGCCCGTCGAGTTCCTTCTGGCAACCGTGCGTCGGGACGCTGACGGCGAACTGGAACCCGGACCCGGTCGGCGACTCGGCTTCCGGATCGTTCGCGACCGCGATCGCCTTCAGCGCCGCTCGTCGGTGGATTGCGCGATCACTCGTCGTTCGAGGGCGAGAAGTTCGGCGTCTTCCCCACCTGCGGCGGTGAGGCCATCGGCGGTTCGGGGTCGGGTTCGGTGACCCCGTTCGCGGTCGCGGCGTCAGTCACCGTCTTGGACCCGGAAACGGGACCGCCCGTCTCGACGTGGATCCCATTCGCCTTGGAGACGCTGGTCGGTCCGGACGTGTCGAAGGCCACGTTCTCGGTCGACCCGGAGACGTGGATGTCTTCGAGCACCAGGTCCAGTGCCCCCGTCTTGGCGTTGTCTCGCACGACGCTCTCCTCGGCGACATTCACCCGGCAGTTCCGCATGATCGCCTTTCCCGAGTTGGCGTGGACGCCGAACAGCGCCGGTCCGTGCGCGGGACCCGTCATGAGGAAGTCGCAGTCCTCGACGAGGACGTCGCCTGCCGTTCCGTCGGCGTTGACGAGGCCGCCGTCGATGCGAACGCCGGGCTGGAACGATCCGCCGGACCACTCCTGGGACGGGACCGGTCCGTCTGAAACGAAGGTACAGTTCCTGACCTCGGTCTGCCCGCCGACGCGCAGACCCGCGTTCGTGTTGTGGAAGTAGCTGTTCGAGATGGTGACCTTCCCCGGTGAGGACCGGCAGTAGATCGTGTTCTCGCCCCAGTGGCGCATCCAGACGCGGTCGATGGTGAGGTGACCCTCGTTCTCGTGTTCGAGGAAGATGCCCTTGCGGTTGTCCTGGCCGTCACCCGGCGCGGATCCCTGGTGCATGTAGACGTTCTGGACGAGTCCCGCGGCATCGGGGTCGGGAACTTCCGCTCGGAGGCAGGACGACGAGCGCGCGCTCGTACGCTGCATCCCCCGGAAGACCACGTTCCGGAACGTGAAGTCGTTCGCGCGGAGCTTGAACATCGGCGGCTCGGCCACCTCGCGGTAGTCGAACTCGAAGCCGTCGATGGTGACGTCGTCCGCTTTGACCAGCCAGATCGTCTTGCTGGACCGCGCCGTCGGAACGATGGTCGCGTTCGTCCCCTCGATCGTCGCTCCGGATGGGAGGTTGAGGTCGTCGAGTCGGTACGTTCCCTCAGGGAACGTGAGCGTCACGTCCGCGCCCGCGTGCTCGGCGATGACGTCGTCGATCGGCTCCTCCCCAGTGGGATCGGCCCCCGCCTCGACGGCGTCGACGGTCGACGCCGCACTGGCGACCCCCGTCGCCGCGCCGACCGCTCCGACCGCGGCCGCCGCACCGAGTCTGAGATACGATCGGCGGCTCAGATCCGTCCGCGCGTTCGGTTCCGCTGTGGTTCCGCTGGAAGTAGGAGTATCCTTCTCGTCTGCCATCACTGGGAAAGCACCGATTACCCGGAAAAGTCCTCTTGCTAGTTCACTGCGAGACCAGTCGTGCAGTCTTCGATTCACCCGTCGTGCGTACCACATACACACCACCAAGCGACCGGCTCCCGATTTTTCCATGGCCCCAGCGCCCGTAGTAACCTGTTATTTCTGCTCCGCGGTGCGCACTTGGCACGGCTTACTTTGGGGCGATTGCTGTAGTAGGTGCGGTAAGGACGTATTAACCGCTCTAATCGACGGCTCGTCCTCGCCGCTCGGACGACCGCACACCACCTGGTCGACGGTGGTGTTCCGGATCCCGCTCGCGGGAGCCAGCACCGACGACCTGCACGACGTTGGCGGAGCCACCGAGGGCGGACGGCCCCTCGACGTGAGCGACTTCGATGAAGCTCGGCCTGCGCTGGAGATACGTCATCGACCCGAGACGGAAACGCTGCTCAAGAAGAAGGTCAAGGGCGAGCATGACGTGCTAATCGAGAAAGACGACGGGAGTAATTGCTGATTACATCGAGAACGCCCGCCCCGTCGTGACCGACGAGTACGGGAGAGCGCCGTTGATAGCGACCGACCACGGACGCCAAGCGCGGACGACGATTCAGCGGATGGGCTACACGGCAACCCGTCCGTGTCACTACGAGAACGCCTGCCCCTTCGATGAGGATCCCGAGACGTGCGAGGCGGCGACGAGGAACGGTGCGTCCCAGTGTCCGGGGTCAGTGAGTCCCCCAAGCGCTTCGCCGTGGGTACGTCACTGCGGCTCGGAACGCCGGTCAGCCGAAGGACGTGACTGGTGAGCGGGTGAACATGACGGGAAGGGTTCTGGACAAGCACTACGACAAAGGCTCGCACGACGAGAAGGCAGAGCGGAGA
>JARUKX010000006.1 GCA_029688825.1 Haloarculaceae archaeon H-GB1-1
ATGGCCGCGGCGACCCCCGGCGAACCAGAGGCCGGCGACGTGGTCGACGAGGCGACCTCGAAGTTCGGCGGCGGCGGTGGCGGTAGTCCGACCGTGGCGCAAGCTGGCGGACTCAACGCTCGTGCGGACGAAGTACTGGACCTGTACAGGGACTGACCGTCGAACGGGCGACCGACCTTTTTGCTGTGGGGATTCGTAGGGCCGCTATGGAACTCACGGCCGAACAGGAGGCCATCCGCGAACTCGTCCACGAGGTGGCCGTCGAGGAGATCCGTCCGGTCGCCCGCGAGACCGACCGAGACGCCACGTTCCCGGAGGACGTGTGGGACACGCTGGCGGAGCTGGACCTGACCGGGCTGACCGTCCCCGAGGAGTACGGCGGATTCGACGCCGACCGGCAGACGTACGCCCTGGTGAACGAGGAGGTCGCCTACGGCATGCTCTCGGTCGCGACCGCGCTCTCGGTCCACGGACTCGCGACCTCCTGCATCGCGGAGTTCGGCGACGAGGACCAGCGCGAGCGGTGGCTCCCCGACATGGCGACCGGCCGTCCGGTCGGCGCGTTCGCCCTCTCCGAGCCCAACGCCGGGTCGAATCCCCGGCAGATGACGACCGAGGCCCGCCGCGAGGGCGACGAGTACGTCATCGACGGCCAGAAACAGTGGATTACGAACGGGTCGCGAGCGGGGGTCATCGTCCTCTTCGCGAAGACGGACCGCGCCGACCCGAACACCATCACGCAGTTCGTCGTGCCCGCAGACGCCGACGGACTCTCCGTGGGCGAGAAGGAGGACAAACTCGGCCTGCGGGCGAGCGACACGACGAGTCTCACCTTCGACGGGGTGCGCATTCCCGCCGAGAATCGGCTGACTGAGGAAGGGAAGGGCCTGTCGGCCGCGCTGTCGATTCTGACCGGCGGCCGCGTCGGCATCGCCGCCCAATCGGTCGGGCTCGCCCAGTCGGCGCTCGACGAGGCGGTCTCGTACGCACAGGAGCGCGAGCAGTTCGACCAACCCATCGCCGACATCCAGACCATCCAGCACAAGCTTGCCGACATGCAGACGACGGTCCAGGCCGGGCGACTCCTGACGTGGGACGCTGCGCGGAAACTGGAGCGCGGCGACGACGGCGCGCCGATGGCAGCCAGCATGGCGAAGTACTTCGCGAGCGAAGGGGCGACGGAAGTCACGAACGAAGCCGTCCAGATTCACGGCGGCTACGGCTACACGACGGATTTCCCGGTCGAGCGACTCTATCGGGACTCGAAGATAACGACCATCTACGAGGGGACCTCGGAGATACAGCAGACCGTCATCGCGCGGGAACTGCTGGAGCAGGAGTGAGGGGCGATGACGAGGTGACCGGGGCGCATTCGAGTTCGGCCTGGTGGCCGCAGTGAGCACGACCGAAGTTCCTTTGCGGAATCCCGTCGTACTCACGTGCGTGACTGCCGAGTACGACGCTATCGTGTACGACCTCGACGGAACGCTCGTGGAACTCGACGTCGACTGGGCGGCCGTGGCCGACGACGTGGCCGCGACGCTGCGTGCGCACGACGTGACGGTCGATGGAGCGGACCTCTGGGGCATGTTGACGCTCGCCGACGAGACCGGCCATCGACCGGTCGTCGAGGACGTCATCGCCGAGTACGAGCGCGAGGGGGCACGGGCCTCCGTCCGACTCGCGCTCGCCGACGAACTGCCGCTCGACGTTCCGGTCGGCGTCTGTTCGCTGAATTCCGAGCGCGCTTGCCGAATCGCACTGGAGGTCCACGGTATCGACGGCCACGTCGACGCGCTCGTCGGGCGTGACTCCGTCGCGACGGAGAAGCCGGACCCGGAACCGTTGCTGGCGACCGTCGAATCGCTGTCCGTGGCCCCGGAGCGAACGCTCTTTATCGGTGATTCCGAGCGCGACGAGGAGACGGCCAACCGCGCGGGAACGGCGTTCCAGTACGTCCGAGCACGGCTGGCCTAATCCTGCTGCCGTCGAGCGTAGAGGTAGACGCCGATTGCGGTGAGAAACCAGACGAGTGCACCGACTCGGACGGCGAACGACGCCCACTCCGTCCAGGAATCCAGTGGCGTGCCGAGCGAGAGGAGCGCCACGAGTGGCGCGCCGCCGACGATGGTCAGGACGAACGTGGTCTGCATGACCCAGGCGTAGTCGATCCCGTCGGGGTCGGTTCGCTCGACGTATGGCACGCCAGTTCGTTCGCACGCGAGTCAAAAGCGTGTATCGGTTCTCCGGACGGGCGACTCGGTCAGCGCTGGCCCAGCGATGCCGACGGTCGCGGCGGCACGTAGAGGTTCAGCGTTTCGAGCGGCTCGTCGCCCGTATTCCGGATCTCGTGACCCTCGCCGCGTTCGATGAGGACCAGTTCGCCCGGTGAGAGGGGAACTGGCTCGCCCTCGACGATGGCCTCACCGGTCCCGTCGACGACGTAGAGCCACTGAACGCTGTCGGGATGACGGTTCTCCGGTCCGCCGGTGGACTCGTCGATCTCCAGGGTCATCGAAGCGGCCTGCCCGCGCTCGTTCTCCAGGACCAGTTCGAACCACTCGGTCGCATCCGTCGGTGCGTGTTTCACGGCCGGGGTTCGAAGGTCCGATGCAGAAGCGTTTGGAATCGGCAATCCATCCCGGAAGGCTGCCAAGCGGTTTCGATAAAAACAATCGCCCACATTTTTCGCAGAACCGAATGGTTTAGTTTAGATTTTCAGTGGGAGTGTCCTAGAACATCCTAGAGAATTTGGATATATTTGCCCAATCTAAGAATCAGACTCTTATACCGTGCTGAAGCAGCTCACGTCGTGACACGAACGACTGGCCATCACCCTGTCGCCATCGCCGTACTGAACGGAACCGTCCCCGAAACTGTCTCAGTGAGTCTGCAGGCGCGACCGGCGGACGACGCTCTCCCGGGAGAATGACTGCTGGCCAACACCTCACCCGCGCGGTCGAATACGACGACGAATTCATGCTCGAAGCGACCGAGCGCGGCTGTCGGACGTTCATCCGCACCGTCGTCGAGGACGCCGGTGCGAACGGCGTCGTCGTCGCGCTGAGCGGCGGCATCGACTCGACGACCGCGGCCATGCTCGCCGTGGACGCTCTCGGACCGGCATCCGTCTCGGGCCTGATACTGCCCGCCGGGCCGACGGCGGACGCCAACCGTCGCGATGCACAGATCGTCGCCGAGGCACTGCAGATCACGCATCGGACCGTCGACCTCCAGCCGTTGCTCGATCAGTTCACGAAGCAGATGACCGCCCCGCACTGGATGCAGGACGGCGACGTTCGGGAGTGCGAATCTGTGGTCCACGGTCCGCGTGAAACGCGGGCGTCGTTCACCGAGGCGCTGGGAAACGCCGCTGCACGGTTGCGGATGGTGGCCACCTACTTCGAGGCCAACACCGCGAATCGACTGGTCCTGGGGACGAGCAACCGAACCGAATCGCTGCTGGGTTACGTCACGAAGTTCGGCGACGGCGCGGCGGACCTGCGACCGCTCGGTGACCTCTACAAGACGGAGGTACGGGCATTGGCTCGTCGACTCGGCGTCCCGCGTCGGATCGTCGAGAAGGCGCCGACGGCAGGCCTCCTCCCCGACCAGACCGACGAAGAAGACCTCGGTGCAGACTACGAGACCATCGACGAGATACTTCGCGCGGTCGTCGACCAGGGACGGTCCCGCCATACCGCCGCCGAGGCGGTCGGCGTCGACGTCGAACTCGTGGACCGGTTCGTCGAGATGTACGCGGCGTCGGCCCACAAGCGCCGGCTCCCGCCGACGCCGGGGACGTACCCGGAGGTGACCGTCCGGTGACGACCGAGACCGTCGTTGTCGCAGTGACGGCTGCGGACGGTGAGCGAGCGGGGTCAGTGGCTGATGCGGCGGTGACGGTCGCCGCCGACCCGAACGCGACCGTCGAAGTGGTCACCGTCTTCGACGTCGAAGCGTACCAGAACCGCTGTGAACTGCTCGGGTGTCACGCGGACCGGCGTCTCGGTCCCGACGAGGTCGCCGCTCGCGTCACGGCCGTTCGAGCGGTCGTGGACGAACTCGAGCGAGCGGCCACTGACCACCACCTGGACGTCGAGGTTCGGGGATTGCTCGGCACCGACAGAGAGAGCGCCGTGACGGCGTTGGTCGAAGACGTCGGCGCGGACCATCTGGTTGCGGTCGAACGCCGTCGATGCCGTGACCGACGACGCTGGTGGTCGCGGACACGACCCCAGTTCGGCGCGGTCGAGTGTCCGGTCACGTTCGTCGGGAAGGGTGGGGATTCGACGACTGGAGCGTCGTCGCGGACCCACGCGACCGAGCGGACGCCGCTCCTCTGGACCGTCCGTGGCGGCTGATCTGACGGGTCCGCAGTCACCCGAAGGCGTATGGTCGGCCCCTGTGAGATGTCCGGTATGGTCACCGTTCGGGAACTCCAGACCAGCGAGGAGCCGATCACCATGCTGACCGCGTACGACGCCACGACGGCGGAGATAGTCGATGCGGCCGGCGTGGACGTGGTGCTGGTGGGCGACAGCATGGGCGACACGGCGCTCGGCTACGAGTCGACGCTCCCCGTCACCGTCGACGAGATGGCCAGCCACGTGGGGGCGGTCGCACGCGCCACGGAGGACGCCCTCGTCGTCGCCGACATGCCCTTCCTCTCGGTCGGCGTCGACCCGGCCGACAGCGTCGAGCACTGCGGCCGGATGCTCAAAGAGGAGGGAGCGCAGGCGGTGAAGCTCGAAAGCGGCCCCCACACCGTCGAGCTGACCGAGCGGCTCACCCAGCTCGGCATCCCCGTCATGGCCCACCTCGGACTGACCCCCCAGCGGGTCCACCAGCTCGGCGGCTACAAGCGACAGGGTACGTCGTCGGAGGCAGCAACCGAGATACTCGAACTCGCCAGAGAGCACGAGGCCGCGGGCGCGTTCTCGCTCGTCCTCGAACACGTCCCGGCGAACCTCGCCGCTCACGTCACCGAGGAGCTAGAGATTCCGACCATCGGTATCGGTGCCGGTGGGGACTGCGACGGGCAGGTGCTCGTCGTGGACGACGCCGTCGGACTCACCGAGGACGCACCCTCGTTCGCGAAGCAGTTCGGCGACGTCCGGGCAGAGATGGAACGCGCGGTCGAGGGGTACGTCGAGGAGGTCGAGAGCGGCGAGTTCCCCGGTTCGGAACACGCGACCGTCGCCGACGACCTGGACGTTTGAATTCTCGGTTCGTGGAATCTACCAGACCGCCTTTATTCGAGTTACTGCTAGTGTTCGCATGCGAGTCCCCACATCCGAACAGGACAGCGGACGACGGGCCGAACCGTGTGCACACCGCGTGAGCCGTCGGCGAGTACTTACGGCGAGTGCAGCACTTGGAGCGACGGCACTGGCCGGCTGTGCGGGTACGGGAGGGGAAAGCGACGAGGGGCCGGCCGCAGTGACGCTCACGGAGCAGGACACCTGTGAGGTGTGCGGGATGGTCATTCCGAACCATCCCGGCCCCAGTGCGGAGATCTTCTACGCCGACCAGCAGCCCTCCGGCCACGAGAACCCGGCGCGCTTCGACAGCACGTGGGAAGCGTTCCAGTACGACTTCGAGCGGCAGGATCGCGGGTGGACGCGGCAGGCCTTCTACGTGACCGACTACTCGGCCGTCGACTACGAGGTGTTCACGGACGGCGGCGATACGCTCATCACGACCCACCCGGAGGCCGACGCGTTCGCCGACGCGAGCGAGGTCACGTTCGTCGTCGGCTCGGAGGTGAAAGGCGCGATGGGGCGGGACCTCATCGCGTTCTCCGAGAAGGCCGATGCGGAGTCGTTCAACGCTGAGTACGGCGGGTCGCTGGCCACGTTCGACCAGGTGACGCCGGAAACCATCGCCCAGCTCGGCCGGTAGACGGATGCTCGTCAAGTACGTCCTCGTGGCACTGCTGACCGTCCTCGCCGTATTGGGCGGGAGCTTCCTCGTCCAGCCGGGTAGCGACGCGAGGCTCTCACCGGTCCGGTTCGACGACACGCTGCAGATGGGGCTGTCGAGTGAGACGGTCAGAGAAGCCGAGGCGGCCGACGCGGTGATACCGCGTGCGGAGGTGTTCTACTCGCAGTATCGGTACGTCGTCGGCTACGAGGGACTGGAGACGCTGGCGTCCGAACTCGGCCGCGTGGGCCACGAGCGGCAGTTCGGCAGGCCGCTCGCAATTTTCGTCACGGACTACTCGAACGCCGACCCGTACGTCGACGACGACGGACTGCTGCGCGTGAACTCCAGTTTCGACGTCCGGTGGACGAACGCGTCGAAGGCGAGCTTCGTGGTCGATAGCGGTGCGCGAACGCCCGCCGGGCCGACGCCGGTCCCCTTCGAGTCCCAGGCGAGTGCGCGGGAATTCGCCGCCCGATACGGCGGCGACGTGGTCGGCTGGGCCGAACTGCGACGGCGACTCACGGAGCGCCCGGGCGTCCGAGAGACCTCACGCGCGGCGGTCGCGAACCGCTCGCAGTGGGCGAACCGGACAGTCGCCGCGACGTCGGCGTACGACGACCGGCCAGTCTCCGTCGTCGTCGGCGAGGACGCACCGACGCTGTCGGCGGCGGTCGAACGGGCCCCGGCGAATACGACGGTCGTGCTTCCGCCCGGCACCTACGACGGGAACGTCACCGTCGAGAAACCCCTGACGATTCGGGGGTCGGGACCGGAGACGACGATTCGCGGCCCCGGAAACGGAACCGTCCTGCGCTTGTCTGCCCAGCGAATCGCTGTCCGCTCGCTCGCCATCGACGGCGTGGGTCCGAACGGAACGGCCCCGCTGGCCGAACGGGAGTCGCTCACCGGCTGGGACGCGAAGATACGGGCTGTGTACGGGTCCGGCGACGCGGCAATTCTCGCCGACGGCGCGAACCGCTCGCTCGTCTCGAACGTGCGCATTACGACGCCCGCGAGCGGGGTCATCGTCCGCAGTAGCGACGAGGTCGTCGTCGCGAACGTCACCATCGACGGGACGGAGCGCTGGCAGGACGGCTTCATGAACGTCCTCGCCATCCGCTCGCGAATCGTCGTGCAGGATTCCACCATCCGCGGCGGTCGGGACGGGGTCTATACGCATCGCGCACACGGGCTCGTCGTCCGCCGTACCGAGATGCGCGACCTCCGATTCGGCGTCCACGAGATGTACACGTCGGACGCGCTGGTGCGGAACAACACCGTTCGAGACGCCGATGTCGGGCTCATCGTGATGACGCGTCCGACCGGGAACGCGCTCGTCGGCAACGACGTCCGGGCGAGCGACGGTGGGCTCTCGGTCGTCGGCAGCGATTCCTACGTCGCCCAGAACGTCGTCGCGGGCAACGACCTCGGAATCGACGTCGCGACCCGACGATCACTCTACGAGCGGAACACGGTCGTCGGAAACGACGTGGGCCTTCGGGCCGGGACGCTGCTTCCGACGAACTGGGTCGTCGCGAACGACGTCGTCGGGAACGACCGCCCGGTCACGACCGGCCGAGGGCCGACCCGCGTCTGGACGGCGACGGACGCGGACGCGTCGGGCGAGGACCGACGCGGGAACTACTGGGGCGACCTGCCCGCGCTGGATCGCGACGGCGACGGAACGATCGACCGCGCGTACCGGCCGACGGGAGCCGTCGACGGACGACTTGGGGGTCGCGGACCTGGCGCGACGAGCGCAGCGACGCTCGCGCGGTCGCCCACCGTCTCCCTCCTCCGGGAGTTCGAGACGGTCGTCCCGGGGCTGCGTGCCGGGGGCGTCGTCGACACCGACCCACTGGCCGAGCCAGTGCGACCCGCTGTCGTCGATTCGCTGACGGAGCGTGAGCACGCGTGAGCGGGGACCACACACAGCCACCGTCCGACGGGAACGCCCTGCTCACCGCCGAGAACGTCGGCGTCTCCTTCGGGAAGACGGACGTGCTCGAGGACGTGACCGCCACCGTCGAGCCGGGACAGGTCGTCGGCCTCGTCGGACCGAACGGCTCGGGGAAGACGACGCTGCTGCGGGTGCTGGCCGGACTGCTCGGCCCGACCCACGGGACCGTGACCTACGGCACAGACGCTGAACGGCCGGTCGGGTACCTCCCGCAGACGCCCGCGTTCCGGCCTCGGTTCACCGTCGCGGAGACGCTGCAGTTCTACGCCGACCTCGCGAGGTGCGAGCGAGACGTGGCCGATATCCTGGACGAGGTCGGCCTCTCGGCTGCGGCGGACCGCCGAGTCGAGGCGCTCTCCGGCGGGATGACGCGCCTGCTGGGCATCGCACAGGCGACCGTGGGCGATCCACCGCTGACGATGCTCGACGAGCCCATCAGCGGCCTCGACCCGGAGATGGCCGACCGCATCTTCCAGACGGTCGCGGACCTCGCGAGCGAAGACGGGAGCGTCCTCCTCGCGACCCACGACATCTCGGGGCTCGAAGCGGTCGCAGACCACGTGCTGTTGCTCGACGAGGGACGCATCGAAGCGTCGGGATCACCGGCCAGCCTCCGCGAAACAGCCGGGACCGAGACGTTACGAGAGGCGTTCTCCGTGCTCGTCGACCGCGGCACCGTCGCGGCCGCGCAGGTCGGCCGCGGAGGGTCGAGATGAGTCTCTTCGACCGGACTGCCGTCGTCGCACAACGGGAACTGCTCTCGCTCGTTCGCAACCCGGTCGTCCTCGCACTCGCGGCCGGCTTCGTGGCGATCACGGTCGCACTCGGCTGGCTCGGTAACGCCGGCGGCGGGTACGTCCCGCTGACGCTGACGCTGCAGGCTCCGCTGGAGATTCTCGTCCCGCTGCTCGGCTTCGCACTCGGATACCGCGCCGTCGCGGACGAACGCGCCCGCGGCGAACTCTCGGTCGTTCGCACGTACCCGCTCGACCGCTGGACCTACCTCGGCGGCGTCGTCCTCGGACGGGGGGCCGTCGTCCTCACAGCGGTCCTCGTCGGAACGGGGCTCGCCGGATTGCTGGTCCCGCTCACTGCGGGGGAGTCTGTGACCGTCATCTCCGCACACGCCACAGCCGATTCGCCGACGCTCTATCTCCGGTTCGTCGCGCTCTCGGCGGCGTTCGCGCTCGTCAGCTTGGCGGTGGCACTGGCCGTCTCCACGCTGGTGACCTCCTCTCGCGGGGCGCTCGCACTCGGTGCGCTCGCGTTCCTCGCGTTCGTCATCGGCCTCGACCTCGGCGTCCTCGCCGCTCTCGGGTCGGGAATCGTGTCCGAGGGGGGACTCGCACTTGCGACGGCTCTCAGCCCGCCGAGCGCCTATCGCGGGCTGGTGTTCGCACTGGTCGTCGACCCCGTCGCGCCGGGCTTCGGCGGGACGCCGTCCCCTATGGGAAACGTAATCGCACTCAGCGGCTGGCTGGTCGGCGCACTTGGAGTCGCCGGCTGGCGAGTCTGGCGGTGATCAGCGGTCACCGACGAACGACGCCAGAACCTCGTTGAACGCCGCCGGACGCTCGGCCATCGCGAGGTGCGCGGCCCTCTCGATTTCGACGTACTCGCAGTCGGGGATCTCGGCGGCGAAGAACTCGTGGTAACTCGGTGGGGTCAGCGAGTCGTGCTCACCGACGACCGCGAGCGTGGGAACGTCGATTTCACCCAGTCGGTCGCGGACGTCGAACGTGTGACACGAGAGGAAGTCACGTCTCGTGACCGCCTGCCCGGTAGTCCGCATCTGTTCTTTCGACCGCTCGACGGTCCGCTCGTCGGCGTCGTGAAAGAGCCTGTCCTCCCCGTGGAGGAACTCGACGGCGCGCTCGAAGTCGTCGGCCAGCCACTCCCGAAGTGGCTCGGCGACGGCGAGTTTCGCGCCGGTCCCCGCGAGGACCAGTCCGTCCGGCGCGACGAGTCCGTCGAGGACCGCCGTGAGGACGACGGCCCCGCCGAGGGAGTTCCCCACGAGTACGTTCGCGTCCGTCTCATCGACGACCGCTGCGACGTCCGCTGCGTACGCGTCCAGGGTTGCTGGCCCAGCGTCCGTCTCGACGTCCTCGGAGTCGCCGTGGCCGCTCAGGTCCACCGCCACCGCCGGATGCACGGGACCGTCTGGGCCGTACTGGTGGCCCCAGACGCGGTGGCTCCCACCGCTCCCGTGGACGTACAGGATGGTGGCGTCGCCATCGAGGTGCTCGACGTCTCGATACGCCGTCGCTCGACCGTCGTGGACGACTGTCTCCATAGCGGGGCTACACCCACCGGCGACAAATACGCTCTCCCGACGTGACCGTCGCGGTACCGAATACCAGTTGGGGTGCCCACGAAGGTGACTGAGCGACACATTGATGACGACAGGATGCGAACCGCAATACAACCGATAGCTATTCTTTAAATAGGAAATGGCGTAATCTGCGAAAAGTTTATATACCACTCGGAGCTAACTTTTGGTTAGTATGTCAGAACAGACTCGGCTCGCCGACGACGTTCCAGTGCGTGAATTCGACTACGGGGACGTGGTCGTATACGCAGCGGATCTGGACGTGGCTGGCGACCCATCGGCAGAGGTCGTCGGAGACACCGTCATCGTCGTCGTCGGTGACGACCAGTACGACTTCGAACTTCCGGAACACGAGGACGCACGAGCGTTTATCAAAAACGGCGTCCTAACTATCGAGGTGACGATATAATGAAGCTCAGCGTCAAGCCGCTCAAACAGAAGGACGCAGGGCGTGGTCTCGCCGCAATAGACCGCGCCACGATGTCAGAGTTGGACCTGGAGAACGGGGACTACGTCGTTCTCGACGGCCAGGAAGGGAACCGTGCAGTCGCACGCGTCTGGCCAGGCTACCCCGAAGACGAGGGCCAGAACGTCGTCCGCATCGACGGGCAACTCCGTCAGGAAGCGGGCGTCGGCATCGACGACGCCGTCGAGGTGGAGAAGGCCGACGTGAAGCCGGCCAAAGCCGTGACGGTCGCGCTCCCCCAGAACCTCCGGGTTCGCGGGAACGTCGGCCCGATGATCCGAAACAACCTCAGTGGCCAGGCCGTCACCCAGGGGCAGACCGTCCCCGTATCGTTCGGGCTTGGACCGCTCTCGTCGATGTCCGGCCAGCGAATCCCGCTCAAGATCGCCAGTACGGATCCGAGCGGAACGGTCGTCGTGACCGACCAGACCGACATCGAAGTCAGCGAGAAGCCCGCCGAACAGATCACCGGCGAGGCTCCCGAAGCTCGCGAATCGCCGAGCGTTACCTACGAGGACATCGGCGGCCTCGACGACGAACTCGAACAGGTTCGCGAGATGATCGAGCTGCCGATGCGCCACCCCGAGCTGTTCCAGCAGCTCGGCATCGAGCCGCCGAAGGGCGTCCTCCTGCACGGCCCGCCGGGTACCGGGAAGACCCTGATGGCGAAGGCGGTCGCCAACGAGATCGACGCCTACTTCACCAACATCTCCGGCCCCGAGATCATGTCGAAGTACTACGGGGAATCGGAAGAGCAGATGCGCGAGGTGTTCGAGGAGGCCGAGGAGAACGCCCCGGCCATCGTCTTCATCGACGAGATCGACTCCATCGCACCCAAGCGGGGCGAAACGTCCGGTGACGTCGAGCGCCGCGTCGTCGCGCAACTGCTCTCGCTGATGGACGGCCTGGAGGAGCGCGGCCAGGTCATCGTCATCGGTGCGACCAACCGCGTCGACGCCATCGACCCGGCGCTCCGCCGCGGCGGGCGCTTCGACCGGGAAATCGAAGTCGGCGTGCCGGACAAAGAGGGCCGCAAGGAGATCCTGCAGGTCCACACCCGCGGCATGCCCCTCTCCGAGGACGTCGACCTCGACGCCTACGCCGACAACACCCACGGCTTCGTCGGCGCGGACATCGCATCCCTGACCAAGGAAGGCGCGATGAACGCCCTCCGGCGCATCCGCCCCGAACTCGACCTCGAAGCCGACGAGATCGACGCCGAGGTCCTGGAACGACTGGAGGTCTCCGAGCAGGACTTCAAGGAGGCGCTGAAGGGCATCGAGCCCTCCGCGCTCCGTGAGGTGTTCGTCGAGGTGCCCGACGTCTCCTGGGAGGACGTCGGCGGCCTGGAAGACACCAAAGAACGGCTTCGGGAGACCATCCAGTGGCCCCTGGAGTACCCCGAGGTGTTCGAGCAGATGGACATGCAGTCCGCGAAGGGCGTCATGATGTACGGCCCGCCGGGCACCGGGAAGACGCTGCTCGCGAAGGCCGTCGCCAACGAGGCCCAGAGCAACTTCATCTCCATCAAGGGTCCCGAACTGCTGAACAAGTTCGTCGGCGAGTCCGAGAAGGGCGTCCGCGAAGTGTTCAGCAAGGCCCGCGAGAACGCCCCCACGGTGGTGTTCTTCGACGAGATCGACTCCATCGCGGGCGAGCGGGGTCGGCACGCCTCCGACTCCGGCGTCGGTGAGCGCGTGGTCTCACAACTGCTGACCGAACTCGACGGGCTGGAGGAACTGGAGGACGTCGTCGTCATCGCGACCTCGAACCGCCCGGACCTCATCGACTCGGCGCTGTTGCGCCCCGGTCGGCTGGACCGGCACGTCCACGTCCCCGTGCCCGACGAGGAGGGTCGCCGCGCCATCTTCCAGGTCCACACCCGGAACAAGCCGCTGGCCGACGACGTGGACATCGACGAACTGGCCTCCCGAACGGAGGGCTACGTGGGTGCCGACATCGAAGCCGTCGCCCGCGAAGCGTCCATGGCCGCCTCGCGTGAGTTCATCAAGAGCGTCGATCCCGAGGAGGTCACCGAGAGCGTCGGGAACGTTCGCGTGAACATGGAGCACTTCGAGCAGGCGCTCCAGGAAGTCGGTCCGAGCGTCGACCAGGAGATGCGCGAACGCTACGAGGAGGTCGAACAGCGCTTCGAACGCCGCGAGGGAGAAGTCGCGGACACGCAGGACGTCGGACGGACGTTCCACTGACGACGCGGCGCAAGTCCCGCTTCGTCCGTGATGAGGGCGGTCCGTTCTCTCCTCCCATTTTCCGATTCGATACTCACGACCACGGAGTTTTATCCCCCCAAGGCTTCAGTAGTCGCCAATGGATTGGGTACGTGGCGTCGAGTACGGCGTGGTCGCGGTGCTGCTGGGCGTCGCACTCGTCTCCGGCCCACTCGTGGGTGCCGTCGACCTGACGCACGAACCTCCCGCCGACTACGGCGAGGGGACCGTGACCGTCGGCGCGGTTTCGGCACCGGACTCGGCGACCCTCGACCGCGGCTCGTACGGAGAGCAATCCTACCAGCTGGAAGTTCCCGACGCGACTCTCGAGGTCACCGCCATCTCGGGCCGACCCATCGTCGCGTACACACTCAGTATCGACGCGCTCGGGTATTCGCGGACGACCACGCACTTCTTCTCCGAGCGAAACAACGGCACGCAGACGCTCTCGCTCGAAAGCGACACCTTCGCTCCCGACGAGATCGGGAACTCCTCCTACGACGGCGAACTGGAAATCGTCGTCCGTGACAGCGGTCCCGAACGCACGGTCCTCCGGACGAACGTCACCGTCGAGGTGGAGGGATGAGCACCGAGACGTGGCAGTCTGTGGCCGGAGCCCGCACGCGAACGAAGGGCTGGATGAACCTTCTGGGCCGGATCGTGTTCGGCGACCGGGTCGGCGTGGCGATATTTCTCGCCGGCATCTGGTTCTCTTTGCTGAGCTGGCGGGTCGGGTTCGCTGTCAACGACACGAACACGATCGCGAACACGCTCGTTGCGCTCACCGACGGGCATCTCTACCTCGTCGACGTGCCGTTCGGCAGTCCCTTGAATCCCGGCAGCCACTTCGTCGATGGGCGACTGTACGGCCGCAACTACGGACAGGTCGCGGCGTCGGTTCCCCTTCTGTGGATACTCCGTGGCGTGCATTCCGTCGTCCCACTTTACCTGTTCTTCTCCGCGCTCTGGTCGCTGTCCGCGTTCGGTATCAGCGTCCAGGTCGGACACGTGCTGGACCGGCGACGTGTCGGCCGAATCGTCGGTGCGCTCGTCGCCACTGCACTCCTCGGACTTAACCTCCAGGCTCGAGCGTTGGAGATCAGCGCAGACCGACTGCCCATCGCCGCCCTTCAGCTTGGGTCGATACTGGCGGCAGCGTTCGTCGGCGTCTTCGGATACCGATTGCTTGTTGCGGAACAGGACCGAACCGTAGCGGCTATAACAGGGTTGGTTCTGGCGCTCGCCTCGCCGGTCGCGTTCTGGGCGACGATCCCCAAGCGTCACGCCTTCTCCGCGCTCGCTGTCGTGGTCGTCCTCTACACGTTCGACCGGAGTCGGCGCGCGGACGGCGATGATCTGCTCGGCCCGACCGGGTTTCGGGCGCTCGCGTACGCAACAGTCGGCCTCGCGACGTGGGTTCACGCCGCGGAGGGATTCGTCCTCTTCGTCGGCCTCGCGCTCGTCGATCTGCCGACAGCCCGGCGAAACGATCCCCGAACGCTCGCGGTCGTCGGTGGCGCGTTTCTCGTCTCGTTACTGCCGTTCCTCCTGACGAACTTCGCGATTTCGGGATCTCCGTTCGAACCACCCCGGCTGTTACCGGACTACAACGGTGAACCGATTACCGGTGTCGAGCCAACCGAATCCGCTTCCGGGAACGGTGGTAGCAGTCAGGCAACTGCAGCCGGAGGTGACGGCGGACCACCCGAACCCAACGCGTCAGCGGAACTCGCCACTGGTGGTGGTTCCACGTTTCCGGATATGAAGTCGGTGAGTGAATCCGTCCTGTCTCGGCCCCGGTTCTACGTCAAATGGCTCTTCTTACGGGGATTCACCGATGCGCTGAATCGACCCGACGGCCTCTACCGGGTACTCGTTCACCGGGGCAACATGGGCGACGACGCCGGGATTTTCTTCCCGGCTGGAACGAACCTGTCGGTGCTGGAGTCGATGCCGTTGCTCGCCGCACTCGTCTCGATACCGGCGACGCTCGTCCGGGAAGTCCGTCGTCGGACTGGCCTGTTGCGTTCGCTTCGAGCAACGGACGTGCTCGCCGCGCTCTACGCAGTCTTCTTCTTCACGCTAGTGTTTCCGAACCTGCCGATTCACTTCCAGGTGACGGTCCGGTATCTGACACCGCTGTATCCGCTCGGAGTCTATGCCGTGGCACGGCAGGAAACGGTCGTACGAACGCTTCGTGACTATCGGAGCGTCTTTGCATCGACTGCCGTCGCGACGGTACTGCTCGGGGTTCCAGCGATCGGGTACTGGACCGCCTACCAGGGGCTCGGGAAGGGCGGCGCGTTCCAGTTCCACGGACTGCTCGCACTCGCCGCCGCCGGGCTGCTGGCTGCAGCGACGGTGGCCAGCGTCTACGATGCGCGCGCTGACCGTGCGACAGCGGCGTTGCTCGGAGTGAGCGTCGGACTGGGAACAGCCCTCCTCCTCCTCAGTGCGGTCGTTTACATGCACTACTCGAACGCAGCGTTGCCGATAGTGAGAGAGGTTGGTGGTGCGGTTCGGTTCTTCCTCGTCCGAACGACGCTGGGGTGAGCGCTCAGTCGTCTGCGGGCTCGACGACTCCCTCGGCGTTCGTGAGTTCCAGCCCGCCACCGATGGTGCGGTTCGGGTAGGGGATGTCGATGTCCTCCTCGTCGAACCGTTCTTTGACTGCCTGGACGTACTCCGCTCGCGTTCGGACGAAGTCCGAGCGGCGCGGGTCGTCGATCCAGACGCGGCTCTGCAGCCCCACGGAGGAGTCGCCGAGTTCGACGAGTCGCACCGAGGGTGCCGGATCGTCGAGGATTTCGGGGTGCGCGTCGGCTTCCTCGACGATGATTTCGGTCGCCGCGTCGATGTCGTCGTCGTAGCCGATACCGAAGACGAACTTGAGCCGGAGTTGGTCCTTCGCGACGGGGTTCTTGATGACGCCGTCGGTCAGCTGCGAGTTCGGGACGGTCAGGAGTTCGTTGTCGAACGTCCTGACGCGGGTCACGCGCATACTGATGTCTTCGACCTCGCCGCTGTAACCGTCCCATTCGATCCAGTCCCCGATGCGAAACGGCTTGTCGGTGTAGATGAAGATGCCGGCGACGAAGTTCTTCAACACGTCCTGAAGCGCGAACCCGATAGCCAGCGTCGCCGCGGCGGCGACCGTCGCCAGCGACGTGAGGATGTTGCCGTAGCCGGCGAACGCGAACGCGACGCCGACGGCCGTGAACAGGACCAGTATCCCGGCGATCTTCTTTATCGGTGTGCGCGCGTGCTCGTCGAGATCGCGAGCGCGGAGCGCACGCTCGACGACCGGCATCACGACCGCCTTTCCGGCGAGGTAGAGGAGAACGAACGAGACGACGAACGTGACTGCGGCCCCGACCGGATAGGCGAACGTGTCCGGGAGGAACCTCGCCAGGAGGTCGCCCACGAATCCGGTCTCCACACCGGTCTGGAGCGGGATCATCGCTCGTAGATGGCGGTGTGGCCTCGCGTCCTCACGAGGGTCGCGTTCACTTTCTCAGCCAGTTCTTCGGCCAGTTCTTCGGTGGTCGTCCCGCCGCGGGCCGAGCGGTGGAACTTCACTTTCACGAACTCGTTGTCGCCGAGTTGGTCGGAGAGTTCGTCGCTGACCACGTCGATGCCCTTCTTGCCGACCCATACAGTAACGTCAAGTTCGTGAAGCCGCTGTCCGCGCGATTTTTCGTTCATAGTACCCAGGTTTGGGAGGGCAGGGGGTTAAAATGTGGGCAAACTGATTAGGTTTCGTCAGTCGTCGTAGGGATAGCGCGCCTGCGCGCCGCAATCGCAGGTCACGACGACGTGGCCGTTCTGTAACCGGACGCGGGCGTTCGTCCCCGGCCGGAGATAGACGTCACAGCTGTCACAGGTGAACCGACGGAACTCCCGTGGGAGCCGCAGTCGGTTCCGCTCCGCGATGCGCCGAGCCCGACGGACGTACTCGCGTGCCCGCTCGTCGTTGCCCTCGGCGACGGCGTCGCGAGCGAGGTCGTGGAGGCGGTCGATTCGTTCCTCGGCGATTCCCATCGTCGAACCGTGGTCGGTCCGCGGGCGAATAGGTTGCGGTCCGGCGTCGGCGGTTCCGGCAGCTTTAATCGGGATTGTGGCAACCTACCGGATAGTGCGGGTCCTGAACTACCTGGAGTTCGAATCGGCCGTCGAACGGAGCGGCATCGCGACCGCGGCGCGCCAGCAGCGGGCGGTCCTCGAAGACACGGACTTCGAGGTCGTCACGTCGCCGTGGCCGAGCGACGTCGACCACGCCGTCCGTCGGCTCTCACGAGGGCATCTGTGGCGTGACTTCGACCTCGCTCATCTCCACCTGTTCGGACCCACGTCGGTCGCGATCGCGAAACGACTCCACGACAGCGATACCCCGCTCGTCCTCCACGCCCACACCATCCGGGAGAACACCGTCGATAGCTGGCGGGGCTCGAACTACATCGCCGAGCCGCTGGAACGCTTCTTGCGGTGGTTCTACTCGCAGGCCGACCTCGTGCTCTGTCCGAGCCAGTACACCATCGACCGGCTTCGGGAGTATCCCGTCGACGTGCCGATGCAGGCCATCACGAACGGCGTCGACGTCGCGGCGCTGGAGGGCCACGAGGAGTTCCGCGAGCCGACGAGAGAGCGATACGACCTCGACGGCCCGGTCGTCTTCGCGGTCGGGAACGTCTTCGAGCGGAAGGGCCTGACCACGTTCTGCGAACTCGCCCAGTCGACCGACTACGAGTTCGTCTGGTTCGGTCCCTACGACACCGGGCCCCACGCGAGCGAGGAGGTGAAGAGGTGGACGGCGAACCCACCCGCGAACTGCCAGTTCACGGGCTGGGTCGACGACATCCGCAGCGCCTACGGCGCGGGCGACATCTACCTCTTCCCGACGAAGAACGAGACCCAGGGCATCACCGCGCTGGAGGCGATGGCCTGCGGGAAGGCCGTCGTCCTGCGGGACATCCCCGTCTTCGAGGAGTACTTCACCCACGACGAGGACTGCCTGAAGTGCTCGACGTTCGCGGAGTTCGAGGACGCCATCGACAGGCTCGCGGCCGACCCCGACCTCAGGGAACGGCTCGGCGAGAACGCCAGAGAGACCGCCGCCGAGCATACGCTGGCGAAGATGGGCCAACAGCTCACCGCTATCTACGACGACCTGCTCTGAGGGGGGCGTCGGCCGACGAGACTCGTCAGGTCACAGCGGGCTCGCTCGCCGTCGTCTCCGTCGCGAGCGTTCGGACGACGAGGACGACGAGCGCACCGACGAACACGAGTCCGCCGGCGACTCCGAACGCCAACTCGAATCCCGTTCTCGCCAGTACTCCACCCAGGAGCGATCCGACGCCGCCAGCGAACGCCGTAAGTGCGGTGAACGTCCCCAGCGCCTCGCCGCGGACGTCCACCGGTGCGAGCCGAGTGACGAGCGTCGAGGCCGTGACAGCGACGATCGCCCACGCCAGGCCGATGATCAGAAAGAGCGCCCCGAGGACGAGGCGTCCGGAAAGCGGCCCGGTGAACACCGTGCCCACGACGGCGACGGCGGGCAGTCCGACGGCTCGGAGCGACAACCCACCGACCTGTACCGCGCTTACGTCGTAGGTACTGGCGAGACGGCCGGCGGTGACGAAGAACGCGGCGGCGCCGAGACTGGAGATCAGGTACAGGACGAACACCTCGTCGGAGCTGTATCCGGCCTCGGTCAGGAACACCGGAAGCGGTGCGAAGAAGACCGAAAAGCCGGTGAAAAAGCAGACGACTGCGAGGAAGTACACGCCGAGCGTGCGGGAGAACCGGGCAGCGAACCGCCGCGGATGGAGCCCGCGCGTCGACCAGAACAGCCGACCCGGCGTGAACGGGACCGTCGCACCGCGCACGTTCGTCCTGCGTGCCCGCGCGAGCGCCCGAGCGACCGTCCGCGGGGCGTTCAGGGCGCGACGGCCGCCCTTGGTCGGGAGCCACCGAGCCATGAGGAGGGCACCGACGCCGGCGCAGACCGCGATGACCCAGAAAAGGGTTCGCTGGGCCATCGCTGGTCCCAGCAGGTGGCCAACGACGGCGGTCCAGGCGACACCGAGGACGAGTCCGCCGGCCCACCCCCAACCCTGAGCGGCGTTGAGCGACGCGAATCGGTTCCCCCAGTCGGCCTCCGGAGCGCCGACCGTGACCATGAGCGTCACCACCGGCGAGATGGCCGCCGAGGCGAACCATATCACAGCGTTCGCGACGAGGACGACCTCGATGCTCCGCGCCATCGGCGTGACCCCCAGCACGAACGCAAGCGACAGCAACGCACCGACGACGATGGGACGCCGAGCCCGCTGGGTCGCCGCCAACCGTCCGCTTCCGAGCGCGCCCGGGACGCCGACGAACGCCGCGGACGCCGCGAGGAGACCGAGGTCGACCGGCCCGCCTCCGAGGGAAACGACGTACAGCGGGACGAGCAGGGAGGCTCCGCCGAGGGCGATCGAGGCGACGCCCCAGGCGTACAGCCACCGGGAATCCGTCATGGTTCCCTTCTCGGAAGAAACGACCGTAAACCCCGCGGCCGTCCGACTCGCCGTCGGTCGAGATGACAACGACTTAGCCCCACCCTGAGAAATCAGGCTGCAAATGGGACTCCCGCGCGTCGCTGCCTTCACGGACACCTATCTACCCACGGTCAACGGCGTCACCTACACCATCCAGACCTGGCGCGATCAGTGGTCCGAGCGTGGGGGTTCGATGTCCGTCGTCTTCCCGAACGCCGACGGGTACGACCCGGTCGACGACGAGTACCCGGTCCGGAGTCTCCCGTTTCCGTTCTACGAGGGCTTCCACATCGGAATGCCCCGCATCCCGGCCGAGGTCAGAGACGTCGACGTGGTCCACTCGCACACGCCCTTCGGCGTGGGGCTGGCGGGTCGCCGCCTCGCGCGGACCGCCGATGCACCGCTGGTCGCGTCGTATCACACCCCAACCAGCGAGTACGCGGAGTACATCTCGCTCACGGGCACCGTCGAGCGTGCGATTCGCCGGAGCGCGAGCGCCTACGAGCGGTGGTTCTTCAACCGAACGGCGACGGTCATCACGCCCAGCGAGCGGACGCGCGAGCACCTCCTGGAGAACGTCGACGTGACCGTCCCCGTCGAGGTCGTCCCGAACGGCGTCGACACGGACTTCTTCCGCCCCGTCGACACGGAGTCGTTCCGTCGGCGACACGACGTTCCGGACGGTCCCGTCGTGGGCTACACCGGACGGCACGGCTACGAGAAGAACCTCGACCTGCTGCTCGACGCCGTCGACGGCATCGACGCGACGGTCCTCGTCGGCGGCGACGGCCCGGCACGAGCGGATCTCGAAGACCGGGCGTCGGAGATCGACGCCGACGTTCGGTTCCTGGGCTTTCTCGACCGCGAGGAACTGCCGGCGTTCTACGCGACGCTCGACGCGTTCGCGTTTCCGAGCCCGGTCGAGACCCAGGGACTCGTCGCGCTGGAGGCCAACGCCTGCGGGACGCCGGTTGCGGGCGTCGACAGCGGCGCGCTCTCTGACACCATCGAGTCGGGCGTCACGGGCTACAAGGCCGACGCGGACGATTGCGAGGACTTCCGGTCGGTCATCGACCGAACGCTCGACGAGTGCGAGGACCTGTCGACTTCCTGTCTCGACTCGCGCGAGCGGATCAGCGTCGACCACGCGGTCGACCGACTCTCGTCGGTCTACGACGAGGTTCTCTGACTGCTACGTCTCGAAGACGCGCCGAGCGGCCGCCGGCGAGTCGAGGGCCACGCACTCGGCGTCGGGGTGGAGACGCTCGACGAGCGAGCTGAATGTCCCCGACGATGGGGGCACGTAACTGCGTGAACGGACGACGGTCGAGGTCCACGACGGTCTCGCGGTCCGGAGCCAAGTCGACGGCGGACGGATTCCAGTCGTTCGCGAGCGCGTGCCGGAAGTACCGTCGCGCTCGGTCCTGTAAATCCGCTCTCACGGGCGGCGGTTCGAGACACCGCGGAAAAAGTTCGGGGAAAGCGGCGGATAGCGCGTTCAGTACTCCACTCCCTGCCCCCCACGACCCCCGTCACGCACGTCTCGGCCGAGGAGGAAGTACAACAGGAACCCCAGCAGTCCGCCGAAGAACACCACGAGCGCCCAGAGGACCGCGCTGTGCGGGCTGTTCTGCTGGGCGTCGCTGTAGGTCCAGATGGGGAGGACGATAGCGAACAGTATCCAGAGGACGAACACGACCAATGCGGCACCTGCGCCTGCCATATCCGTGCCGTCGTCTGATCCGCGTAAGTCACTTTCCGTTGCTGAAAACAGCGTTTGAGTTACGCCAGCGCGCTCGCCGCGCGGATGATCTGCTGCTCGCCGAACGCCGGACCGACGAACTGGAGTCCGACTGGGAGGTCCTCCGTCTCGCCCGCGGGAACGGAGATGGCCGGGAGATTCGCGAGGTTGATTGGGACGGTGTTCGCGTCGGCGAGGTACATCTTCAGCGGGTCGTCGAGGCTCTCGCCCAGCTTCATCGGCGGAACGGGCATGGTGGGTGACGCCAGCACGTCGGCCTCGGAGAGCGCCTCGTCGAAGTCCTGTTTCACCCACGCACGAGCGTCCTGGGCCTTCTTGTAGTACTTGTCGTGATAGCCCGCCGAAAGCGCGTAGGTGCCCAGCAGGATGCGGCGTTTGACCTCCTCGCCGAAGCCCTCCTCGCGGGCCTTCGCGAACGTCTCGTTCCAGTTGCCGTCGTAGCCGCCGGAGTTCCCGTAGCGGACGCCGTCGAAGCGTGCCAGGTTCGAGGACGCCTCGGACATCGCGATGACGTAGTAGGCCTCGACGGCGTGCTCGACGGACGGCAGTTCGACCTCGTGGTAGCTCGCGCCCTTCGATTCGAGGTCGGCGATGGCGTCCCAGAAGACTTCGGTTACTCCCTCGTCTGCGTCGTCGACGAGTTCTGTCGGAATGCCGATTTCGAGGCCGTCGACGTCGCCGTCGGCGGCGGCCGCGTAGTCGTAGTTACCGCCGTTCTCTGCCGCGTCCCGCGTGGTCCCGTCGTGCTCGTCGGGGCCGGCGATGACTTCGAGCAGTTCCGCGGCTTCCTCGACGGAGGGCGCGATGGGGCCGATCTGTTCGAGGCTGTTGGCGTAGGCGACGAGCCCGTACCGGGAGACGAGCCCGTACGTGGGCTTGATGCCGACGACGCCGCAGAAAGCGGCGGGACAGCGGATGGATCCGCCGGTGTCGGACCCGAGCGCGAGGTCCGCCTCGCCTGCGGCGACCGCCGCCGCGGAGCCACCGGAGGAGCCGCCGGGGACGCGACCCTCGGCGGCAGGATTCTCCGTCGGGCCGAATGCGGATGTCTCGGTCGTCGTCCCCATGCCGAACTCGTCCATGTTGGTCTTCCCGGCGATGGTCGCACCGGCGTCTTTCAGCCGGGAGACGACCGTCGCGTCGTATGGTGGGACGTAGTCGTCGAGCATCGCCGACCCGCAGGTCGTGCGAACGTCCGCCGTGGAGATGTTGTCCTTGACGGCGACGGTGCGGCCGGCGAGCGGGCCGTCGTCCGCGCCCTCGATGGTCGTCTCGGTGATGTAGGCGTTGTGGGACATGTCAGGAGACCCGCGGGCCTTTGAAGAAGCCGTCTTCCGTCTCGGCGGCGTTCCGGAGCGCTTCCTCCTGGCTCAGACACTCGTGTGCCTCGTCCGGTCGCATGACGTTGGCCAGTTCTTCCTCGCGCTCGATCTCCGGCACCTCGTCGAGCGTCTCGAAGTACGCCAGGATGTCGGCGAACTGCTCGGTGAATCGCTCGACCGCCGCGTCGTCCAGGTCGACGCGGGCGAGGTCGGCGACGTGCCGAACTTCCTCGGGGTCCACGACGCTATCGCTCATAGCAGGGGGGTCGATAGCGCCGGCGGTAAGGGTTTCGAATGCCGGTCACCCACGGCATCGGAAGTCTCGCGGCGTCGAGTTTCGAGGGATTCGCAACGCAAGTGGAGCGACGTCGGCGGTTCGGTTTCGCTGCCCTGTCACGGTAGTCGTCACTCGAACCTATCTCTTTAGGCATCGATGTCTTGTCATTGAATAGAATACTCATAACTGGATATTGTGGCAAATGGCGTCGGCTCACCAATACCACTACCCCGAGGTCCGGGGACCGACAACAGTTGTGCGCGGTCGTGTAGCCTGTCGGAAAAACGACGGGTGCATCCATCGACGGAAGGTCGGGTCGAGCCCGGAAACCGGACGCCTGACGCTGCACACCCGCGAAACATTTAAGTCGCCGGAGCTACGACATAAAAGCGTACTAGAGGTTTTGCGGGTATCATCCGCGACGTGTCCATCCAATGACTGATACAACCATCAGACACAACACGAGCGAGCGCGAGCGCGAAGAGGAGTCGGCCTCCGAAGACGAACTCGTCTGTCCCGAGTGTGGGGGCGACCTGATTTCGGATTCGGAGCGTGGCGAGACGGTCTGTGGCGAGTGCGGGCTGGTCGTCGAGGAGGACGAGATCGACCCCGGGCCGGAGTGGCGAGCGTTCGACGCACGAGAGAAAGACGAGAAGAGCCGCGTCGGAGCGCCGACGACGAACATGATGCACGACAAGGGGCTGTCGACGAACATCGGCTGGCAGGACAAGGACGCCTACGGCAACTCCCTGTCCTCGCGCCAGCGCGAGAAGATGCAGCGGCTGCGGACCTGGAACGAGCGGTTCCGAACCCGCGACTCCAAGGAGCGAAACCTCAAGCAGGCGCTCGGCGAGATCGACCGCATGGCGAGTGCGCTCGGCCTGCCCGACAACGTCCGCGAGACGGCGTCGGTCATCTACCGCCGCGCGCTCGACGAGAACCTCCTGCCGGGCCGATCCATCGAAGGCGTCTCGACGTCCTCGCTGTACGCCGCCGCCCGCCAGGCGGGGACGCCACGGAGCCTGGACGAGATCACGAACGTCTCCCGCGTCGAGAAAGACGAGATTGCCCGAACGTACCGCTACGTCGTCCGCGAACTCGGCCTGGAGATTCAGCCGGCCGACCCTGAGAGCTACGTCCCCCGCTTCGCGTCGGACCTCGGCCTCTCCGAAGAAGTCCAGCGCCAGGCCCGCGAACTGCTCGTCAGCGCGAAAGAGCAGGGCGTCCACTCCGGAAAGTCCCCGGTCGGACTCGCCGCCGCAGCCGTGTACGCCTCGTCGCTGCTCGCGAACGAGAAGGTAACCCAGTCGGAGGTCTCCGAGGTGGCGAACATCTCGGAAGTCACCATCCGGAACCGCTATCACGAACTGCTGGAAGCCAAGGAAGGCTTCCACGCGCCGTAGCTGTTTTCCGAAGTCGCAACGCGAAAGTCGGTCGGAGCTGTCTCTGGCGGTATGGAGACAACTCGCCACTTCGTCGCGACGGTCTACCTCGTCAACGACGGTGCCGTCGCGCTGCACGAACACGACAAACTCGACATGTGGCTCCCGGCCGGCGGCCACATCGACCGCGACGAACTCCCCCACGAGGCCGCGCTTCGGGAAGCCGAGGAGGAGACCGGCCTCGACGTGGACCTGCTCGCGCCCGAGGGTGACCTGTCCTCTGCAACGGCGCGCTCGATCCCGCAGCCACAGCACTTCCTGCTGGAGGACATCAACGTCTCTGCTGAGGGCGTCGGTCACCAGCACATCGACTTCATCTTCTACGGCGAGGCAGCGAGTCGGGACATCGACCCAGGCGACGGCGAGCAGGACGCCGACGACTGGGAGTGGTTCACGGCAGCGGACCTGCGCGCGCACAGCGAGCGCTTCGCGGACGACGTGGTGGAGGTCGGCCAACAGGCCATCGACGCGGTCGAGTCGGCGTGACTCACTCCAGCCGCGAGGCGACGTACTGGCTCACGTGGTCGTCCATCCGGCGCTTGAAGCCGTCCTGACGGGCCAGCCTGTCGAGTTCGCGGGCGACGAGGCTGCCGTACTGGACGGCCTTCTTCTCGCGGAAGGCGATGGGGTCGGGGAGCCATTCGCGAACGGCCAGTCGGAGCGCCCACTTCCGCTCGCCGCGGTCGGTCACGAGCAGGTGGCCGGGGAGGTCGAGCGCGGCGTCGACCACGCTGTCGTGCAGGAGCGGGGCGACCGGCTCGACGCCAGCGCCCCGGAGCGCGAGGACGTCCCGCTCCAGTTGGCCGGGCAACGTCCCGACGACCTCGCGGCGAGCGCCGCGAACGGTGTCGGCTTCGACTCGCGGGTCCCCGGGGGCGCGAGCGACCTTCGCGTAGCCGCCGAACAGTTCGTCCGCGCCCTGGCCGACGAGAAGTCGGTCGTATCCGTCCGCGGCCGCTCGCTCGGCGACGAGGAACAGCGGAAGCGCGATCTGGACGGCCATGGCGTTCGAACGGTCGATGGCCCGTGCGACCTCGGGGACCGCGCGTTCGACGTCAGAGAGCGAGAGGGCGACGACTGTGAGGTCCCGGTTCAGCAATCGAGCGGCGGACCGCGCGGCCTCGACGTCGTGGCTGTCCGGGAAGCCCGCGACGTACAGCGGCGCGTCGAGCAGGGCGGCGAGCGCTGCGGAGTCGACGCCGCCGGAGAACGCGATGGCGAGTCCGTCCGTCTCGACCCCTGTCGCGACGTCTCGGACTGCTTCTCGGACGGCCTCGATGGCCTGCGCATCGTCCTGCACGGGGGCGCGTTCGGGGAGAGACCACACCCGTCGGTAGCCCGCTTCCGTCCGGACGTGACCCGCCGGAAGCGGGTCTGGGTCGGCCAGGTCCGTCGGGTCGAAACTCCACTCGTCGGACGAGTCTCCGTCGACGAAGAGCGGTTGTCGACCGAGTACGTCGCGGACGAGCGTGCCGTCGAGTTCGCCGGCGAATCCCGCAGTGCCGGGGAGTGGGTCACTCGCGTCGAGGGCCGCCCGTATCGTGTCCCGAGCGGCTCCCCGAATCATCGGATGAACTCGGCCAGACGGTTCTTCACGCGGCGTTTCGCGCCGCCCGCGGCCTGCCGGAAGCTGATCCGCCAGGGGGTGCGCTTGCCGTCGAGTTCCGTCTTGCCGGCGGCGATGGCCGACAGGATGGCGTCGCTCGTCCGCTCGGCGGCGTCGACCTGCGTGACCGCCTGGCCGACCATCTCGCTGATGTGGGCGTCGCTCCCGGCGGTCATGGGCATGCCCTTCGCTTCGGCGAAGCGCTTGGCCTTGCGGTTGCCACGCCCCGTCAGGAGTCGCGAGTTGTACACTTCGATGGCGTCCGCGATGGTGAGGACCTCCTGTGAGATGTTCGCGACGACGCCGCTGCGTGATTCCTGGAACGGGTGGGGAACGACGGCGATACCGCCCTGGTCATGGATGGTCTCGACGGTTTCCTCGAAGGACAGTCCGGCGGGAATCGCCTCCTCGATGCCCAGCGCGAGGACGTGACCGGCCTGCGTGGTCACCTCCATCCCGGGGATGCCGACGAGACCGTATTCTGGTGCGAGCTCCACCGCTTTTTTGCTGGCCTCGAACTCGTCGTGGTCCGTGATAGCGAGGGCGTCCAGTCCGACGGCCGCCGCCTGTTCGAGCAGTAGCTCGACGGGGTCGCGACCGTCGTAGGAGTGAGCCGAATGTGCGTGAAGCTCGACCGAAAGCACGGGCGACGGTTGGCGGTACGGTGCCAAAAGCGCCTCGGTATGGAATCTGGCTGGAACGGTGGCGAGTGGCCGCTCACTCCAGCAGCGACCGGGAGGCGTTGCCGACGACGAGGAGACTGCTGGTGGCCATCGCGACCGCGGCGAACAGCGGATTGAGGAGCCCAGCCAGCGCGAGCGGCAGGGCCACCGCGTTGTACAGGAACGCCCAGCCGACGTTCTGGCGGATGCGACCGCGCGTCGCGATCGTGAGGTCGAACACGTCTGGCACGGTCGACAGTTCGCCGGTGGTGACGACGGCGTCGGCAGCGTCCACGGCCAGCTTCGTCCCGCTCGCGAGCGCGATGCCGAGGTCAGCAGCGGCCAGCGCGGGCGCGTCGTTGCTCCCGTCGCCGACCATCGCGACGGTGCCGCGGGACCGAAGTCGGTCGACGACCTCGGCCTTCGCCTCGGGCGGGACGCCCGCGAAGACCTCCGCGACGGCGGCGGAAGCCTCGAAGCGCTCGGCGGCTGGCCCCACGTCGCCCGTGATGACGACGACCTCGCGGTCGGCCTCGGAGAGTCGTTCGAGGACCGTCTCCCAGCCCGCTCGCGGGGTGTCTTCGGCCTCGAAGACGTCCCGAGCACGCCCGTTGCAGCCGACGAGGGCGGCGACGCGACCGGCATCGTCCGCCGCCTCGAAACGGTCCCGGAGCGATTCCGGAACGTCCCAGTCGCGCTCGTCGAACAGGTCGAGTCGGCCGACGACGACGGGTTCGCCGTCGACGACCGCGCTGACGCCGCGGCCGGGATGGCGCTCGAAGTCAGTGACCGTCGCGTCCACCGTCGGTGCCGCGTCGAGGACCGCACCGGCGAGCGGGTGGTCTGCGAACTCCTCGACGGCAGCGGCGCGTCCGAGGGTCGACTCGTCGTGTTCGCCGACCAGGCGGAGGCCGCCGGTCGTCAGGGTGCCGGTCTTGTCGAGAGCGACCACGTCGGTCTCCGTCGCCGTCTCGAAGACGCTCCCGTTCGTGACGACCACGCCGCGGTCGAGCGCCTCCCTGACGCCGGCGGCGACCGCGAGCGGCGTCGCCAGTCCAAGCGCGCATGGACAGGAGACGACCAGCACGGTCAGCCCGATCAGGAGTGCTGCCGTGGCGGTGCTCCCGGCGAGCAGGTGCCAGCCCGTCGTGAGAACGGCGAGCACCAGCACCAGCGGCACGAATACCGCGGCGAGTTTGTCGGCGAGACGCTGGACGCCGCGGCGGGTGCTCTGGATGTCCAGCAGGCGCGAGGTCACGCGGTCGAGCGTGCTGGTCTCGTCGGGGTCGACGCGGACGACGAGCGCACCGTCGACGACGCGAGCGCCGCCGATGACGGTCGAATCGGGGTCCTTCTGGACCGGGACCGATTCGCCAGTGACGAACGACTCGTCGACCGCTGCCGTCCCCTCGACGACCGCCCCGTCGAGGGGGACGCGTTCCTCCGGTCGGACGACGACCTCGTCGCCGCCAGCGAGGTCCGAGAGCGGGACCTCCTCGTGCCCCTCGGCCGTCCGCTTGCGCGCCGTCTCGACGCGCTGCTCCGTGAGTTCGGCCAGTGCGCCGGTCGCTCGCTGCTTGACCCGGCCCTCGTAGTAGTTCCCGATCGCGACGGCGAGGACGATGACCACGGCGACGTCGAAGTACACCTCGACGTGTCCGAGGAGCGCGGCGACAGTGCTGTAGACGTACGCCGTCGAGGCAGCGAGCGCGACGAGGAGGTCCATGTTCGGTTCGCCCGCGCGCAGGCTCACGTACGCGCCTCTGAGAACGGGGTATCCCGTGACGCCGAGCACGATGGTCGCCATCAGCCAGATATTCGCCAGGAGGTACGTCCCCGCGGAGCCGTGGACGTCCAGCAGCAGGGTGTCGGCGTCGACCCCGAAGTAGGCGGGGTAGAGAAAGAGGACGTACCACATCATCGTCATCATGCCGAAGAAGCCACCGACGAGGAGTCGGCCGACGGTCTCGGTGTCGCTGGCGACGTCGTCCCGGTCGACGACAGAGTAGCCCATCCCGTCGACCAGCGATTCGAGCTCGGAGTCGCCGAGCGTCGCGTCGTCGTACACGACCTTCAGCACGTCCGCCGGATAGCTGGCCTCCGCGGCGCGGACCCCCTCGCGGTCGCTGGCAACCGACTCGACGAACGTCTCGCAGGTCGCGCAGTGCATCCCCTCGACGGAGAGGTACGCCGTCTCCCCCTCGACGTCCGTCGTGTCGGCTCCGGTGTCGAGTTCTGCCGGGGAGTCGGCGTCGGTCTCGTCCAACCGCTTGGCGACCTCCAGACAGCCGCGACAGCAGTAAGAACCACTTACGCCGTTCTCAGTGACTGGTGATTCCGGCGTCGGGAGGTCACAGAGGGAACACCCCATCGAACGCTCGTTACGCGCCCGTGGACACGTGCTCGTCGGCGTCGGCGTCGGCGTCGCCCTCGCCCTCCTCCGGGCCGAACATGTACCAGAGACTCATCGCGATTATGAACACGCTGAGCACCGAGAGCCCGACGATCGGTGTCTCCCGGCCGAACAGAAACATCACCACGGGGACCACGGCCAGTAGCGCGATTCCAGCGGGATACCGCAGATGATCGGATGCCATATGACTGGATTACCACAGCAATTCAATAACAGTCTAGGGCTTTCCCAGACACTGAGAATGGGGGGTGGGAATATAACGGAGAGGGGCACAACGACGCAGTATGACGGTAGCCACAGCGGTAACGAGACGAAGAGATCCACACCTGACGGACGCCACGCGCGCTGGGACTGTTCGTCACGGGACCCCGGGATCCACCCGGGTCCACTCGAGGTGGTGACACCGATCGATGAGTCGCGCTGATTCCGGTGCCTCGCGGCGTGCGATTCTGCGTTCCACCGCGGGGTTGGCGACGGCGGCCCTGGCCGGGGGGACGGCAGGGTCCGCCGCAGCACAGGGGAGCGAACCCGACTACGGCGGCTGGTTCGACGACGTAAGCAACTACGACGAGACGGTCGACAAGACCGGCCAGGACACCGTCGAGATCGTCGTCGGAGCGTCGGGCAACAACGGGAACTTCGCGTTCGGTCCCGCCGCAGTGCGAGTCTCGCCCGGCACGAAGGTCGTCTGGAAGTGGAACGGCAAGGGCGGCGCGCACAACGTCGTCGCAGACGACGGCACGTTCAATAGCGGCTCGGCCGTCGCCGACGCCGGCACCACCTTCGAGTACACCTTCGAGGAGGAAGGGACGTACAAATATTATTGCGTCCCTCACAAGGCCCTCGGAATGAAGGGTGCGGTGGTCGTCGGTGGGTCCGGTGGCGGCGGCAGCTCTGGCGGCCCACCGCCCGAGCCCGATTACGGCGACTGGTTCAGCGACGTGAGCAACTACGACGGGACGGTCGACGAGACCGGCCAGGACACCGTCGAAGTGACCGTCGGTGCGTCGGGCAACAACGGGAACTTCGCGTTCGGTCCCGCCGCAGTGCGAGTCTCGCCCGGCACGAAGGTCGTCTGGAAGTGGAACGGCAAGGGCGGCGCGCACAACGTCGTCGCCGAGGACGGCACGTTCGACAGCGGCTCGGCAGTCGCCGACGCCGGCACCACCTTCGAGTACACCTTCGATGAAACGGGCGTCTACAAGTACGCCTGCATCCCGCACAAGGCCCTCGGCATGAAGGGCGCAATCGTCGTCGGCAGCGGCGGCGGTGGCGGTGGCGGTGAGGGCGGCGAACCCGCCGGCGAACTGGTCTGGACGCCCGGACTGCTGATGTTCGCCGGCAGCGTCGTCCTCGGGATGCTCTCGCCCATCCTGTTCTCGGTGTTCCTGCGGTTCAAGACCGGTAGCTGGGAGCGCCCACGGGAGTTCGAGCCCGAAGGTGCGGTCGTCGATGAGAAACCGGCCGCGCCGGTCGCCGAGGAGGCACCAGAGGAGGTGGCCGAGGTCGAGATCGGCCACGACGAGTACGACCCGTTCGGTACGGCGTCGCTCATCGTGGTGTACTTCCTCATCCTGGTCGTGCTCTGGATATTCATGTACTTCGTCGAGTTCCTGGGACGGGGACCGACGGTAATCGGCTGAGGTGACGAGAAATGGAGATACATAGATTCGAGAAACTCTGGCTCGCTGCCGGCATCCTGCTCATCGTCGGGTTCATCGCGACGGTGACGTACGGAGCGGTCGGCGAAGGCGTAGCGATGGTCAACGACGATGGCGGCACCATCGACCCGACGAAGGTTTCGGAGGACGCGAACTTCAGCGACCCCGGCGTCGAACAGGTCGGACCGCACGAGTACGAGGCCCACATCGTGGCCCAGCAGTTCCTGTTCAAGCCGGGGACGTCGACGCCCATCCGCGTTCCCGCGAACAGCACCGTCACGTTCTACGTGACGAGCAGCGACGTCGTTCACGGGTTCAACATCGTCGGGACGAACGTCAACACGATGGTCATTCCCGGACAGGTCGCGAAGATGAAAGTGCGATTCGAGGAACCACGCGAGTACGGCATCGTCTGTAACGAGTACTGCGGGGCCGGCCACCACACGATGGCCGGGACCATCGAGGTCGTCCCCGAAGACGACTACGAGGGAGGTGCCTGAGATGGCGTACGTCGACGACTATCCCGACGCTTCGAAGCTCGTCCGCGCCTGCTTCGGCGTCTCGTTCGTCGCACTCGGACTGGGCGGCTTCTTCGGGCTGATTCAGGCGCTCCACCGGACGAACGTCTTCCGCGGCTTCGTCAGCTCCGCCGACTACTACACGGTGCTGACCGGCCACGGCGTCCTGCTCGTGCTGGTGTTCACGACGTTCTTCATCGCCGGGCTGTTCACGTGGGCGACCACACACAGCCTCGAACGGGACGTTCCGAGCCTCACGCTGGGCTGGACCTGGTTCGCGATGATGCTGGTCGGGACGGCGTTGGCCGCGACGGCAATCCTCGCCGGATTCGTTCCCAGCATCGACATGAGCGCGGACGTGCTGTTCACGTTCTACGCGCCGCTGCAGGCCCACCCCATCTTCTACATCGGGGCGGCGCTCATCATCGTCGGCTCGTGGATCGCCGGCTACACGTACTTCAAGAACCTCTGGGGCTGGCGGCAGGACAATCCCGGCGAGCGCATCCCGCTACGCACGTTCATGGTCGTGACGACGATGCTGATGTGGTACATCTCGACCATCGGCGTCGCCATCGAGGTGGTGGTCTTCCTGATTCCGTGGTCGCTGGGACTCATCTCCCAGGTCGACCCGCTGATCACCCGGACGCTGTTCTGGTACTTCGGCCACCCGGTCGTGTACTTCTGGCTGATGCCCGCCTATCTGGTGTGGTACACGGTTCTGCCGAAGCTCTCGGGCGGACGGCTGTTCAGCGACCCGCTCGCCCGCGTCGTGTTCGTGCTGTTCCTGCTGCTCTCGACGCCGGTCGGGTTCCACCACCAGTACCTCGACCCCGGCATCCCCGAGGGCTTCAAGTTCATCGCGATGACGAACACGATGTTCCTCCTGCTACCGAGCCTGCTGACGGCGTTCACCGTCGTCGCCAGCATGGAACACGGGGCGCGCCAGAACGGAGGCACCGGTCGCTTCGGCTGGCTCGGGAGTCTCCCGTGGGATAACCCGGCCTTCTCCGGGTCCGCGCTCGCCGGCCTGATGTTCGCCGCAGGCGGCTTCTCCGGCATGATCAACGCCGGGATGAACATCAACTATCTCATCCACAACACGCTGTGGGTGCCCGGCCACTTCCACCTCACCGTGGGGACGGCGTTCGCGCTGACGGCGATGGCCATCTCCTACTGGCTGGTGCCCCAGATCACGGGCAAGCGCCTGCAGTTCCGCGGGCTGGCGCTGGTCCAGCCGTACCTGTGGTTCTTCGGCATGACGCTGATGTCGAACGCGATGCACCGCGCCGGACTCGCCGGCGTCCCGCGGCGCACCGCCGAACCGCAGTATGGGAGCGTCGACTTCAGCGGCGTCGTCGGCGGCATGACGGAGATGCGTATCCAGATCGCCATCGGCGGCACGCTGCTGTTCGTGTCGCTCCTCCTGTTCCTGGTCGTCATGGCCGGGACGTGGATGGCAGAGCGCGGTCGTGGCCAGCTGACCGTCAACGGCGTCATCCCGCCAGCACTCTCCGGCCCGGAACACAGCCCGCGCATCATCGACAACTACCGCGTGTGGGTCGCCATCGCCATCGGGCTCATCATCATCGCCTACGGCCCGCCGATGTTCGACCTCGTCGCCGACGGGCTGCTCGAACCCGGAAGCCCCGCCTTCCCGGCCTGATTCCCCCTCTCGATTCATGGAACGCCGAACGATCATCAGATTGCTACTGATATTCGGGATCGGGATTCCCATCCTCGTCGAGGCGGCGACGTTCGCCGGCCTGTTGGGCGCGCACTTCGGTGACGGAGGCGCGGAGACGACGACGACGACCGCCGAAACGACGCGCGTCGACGCGGTTGGGCTGGGTGACGAACTGCTACCGGAGACGAACCAGTCCGAGCGACTGACGACGCTGTCGCTTTCGGACAGCGGCCAGTACTGGATACTCACGATGACGGTGAGCGTGAACAACACCGGCGACCACCCCTACGAAGTGACGCTCGGGGCGGTCGTCACCAACGACGACACGCCCGTCGACGGGTCCGTCTCGACGGGTCCGATACCGGCGGGCGAATCCCGGACCGCGACCGGGCAGTGGAAGCTGCCCGCCGGCGAGACCCCGCGCCGGCTCCAGGTCGAGGCACTCGTCCACGCCGACGGCGAGGGGACGCCGAAGACCATTTCGCGGACGGTGACGCTGCAGAAGGTCCCAGTCGAAGGGTGAGGCCGGTCACCTGAATTCGCTCTCGTCGACCGGCATTCCGCAGACGACGCAGCCTTCCTGCAGGAGGACGTCTCGCATCTCGGGATTGACCTCGATCAGGGCGGAGCAGTCTTCACAGACGAATTCGAGCAGTTCTGCCATGCCTGTTGGAACCATCGTACGAGAACGGGTTGCAAAGAGAGCGACCCACAATTTAGTGGGCGTTGACCTACCCGTCGAGCAACGACGATAGCAGCTTCTTCTGTGCGGCCGCGAGGTGTTCCGTGAACGTCGACGTCGTGATGCCCAGCGCCTCGGCGACTTCGCCCGCGTTGGACTCTTTCGGGTGCTCGAAGTAGCCCATCGACTGCGCCGTTTCGAGGCATTCGAGCTGGCGGTCCGTGAGTTGGCTGCGGTCGACGAAGACGAGGTTCTCCTCGGCAGAGTCCTGTTCGGAGCGGATGAGACGCTGCACGTCGACGCTGTCGTAGCGGTCGCGAACGTCCTGGATGACCGTCTGCAGGCACTCCATGTCGGGTGCGTGGAAGACGAGATGGAGCTGACTGTCACGCGTGTAGACGTCGACGATTGGGCAGTCGTAGGCTTCGATGGACTCGCACGGACACGGCTCTCCGCGTTCGCGGGTGAACCGATACACGTCCTTCGACCCGTAGGAGAACACCGCCTCCATGTCGTCTCGGTCGGGGTCGGCCGTCTCGTCGAGCATGAACTCCTCGGTCACCCGGCCCGGGGAGGTCGGCGAGACGCTCCGCGAGATGGCTTGCGTCGACGCGCCGGTGGTTCCCGAGACCGTGGCGACCGGGCAGTTCGACGGGGCGTCGATTCGGACTTCTGCCCGGATACCTGCTTTCATCGTACCACTATACGTGTCCGTTCGCCCTACAGTCACTTCCCCTCATAGCGGGGGTGGTTTATACGGCCATCATATCTAGGCTACGAGTTGTTGGGTATCGGCGACGTACCGTTCAACGGAATGCGACGATTTTGGGTACCGACCGAACGATGAGGAGGGAGTGCCTCACGGGTCAGGGCGCTCGATCCGTCGTACGCCGTCGACGCAACTCACAGCGGCTGGTAGAACGGGACGTGCGGATGCGGCAGTGCGATACCGAGCAACCCCAGTCCGTGCGACAGCGGCAAGTAGCCGAGCACCACGAACGCGACGCCGAGCGCGCGGTGCAGGTGGACCCGGTGCTCGGTGGAGATGGACTGAAACAGCGTCCCGTAGACGAACAGGGTCGGGAACGTCCCGAGTCCGATAGCGGCGAGGCCGAGCGCGCCCTCGACGGGCGACCCGACGGCCAGCGCATACAGGAACGCCGGGTAGAGTATCGGACAGGGAAGGACGGCGTGAACGACGCCGAGCCCGAAGATTCGCGGACCCCGCGTCCAGCGTTCGACGTGCGCCATCAGGACGCCGGAGACGCGCCCGAAGATGCGTCCCAGCAGTGGGACGTCGTGCCCGCCGGTCGTTCCGCGGACGACGTAGGAGAGGCCAACGAAAACGATGAACGCGCCGGTGACGACGCCGGCCGTCGCACGGACCCCACTCGCGACGGTCAGGACGTCGGCGACGTCGAACACGACCGCGCCGAGCGCCCCCATCACCGCACCGACCGCCGCGTAGCTGACCGTGCGACCGAGATTGAACAGCGCGTGCTGTCGGACGTCGTACCAGCGCACGCGACCCCGTTCGCGAGCGGACTGGCTCCCCATGCGATCCGCGTACGTCGTCACCAGCGGCCCACACATACCCAGACAGTGAGCGCCGCCGAGCAGGCCGATGACGAAGAACGTCACCAGACTCGGCGACGCAAGCACGCCAGCGTGAGTGCCTCCCATTACCGGAGCGAATGGTTCAGGTACAGTAAGCGATGCGGTGCATTTTCAGCGCTCGAGAATACCCGGGCAAGAGGAGTCGATCGGAGGGAGATTGTGGCACTCAGAAAACACCTTCGGGGACGTGTCGACGTGACGAGACGGCGAACGCGGAGCAGTTATAATCATGCTCGAAAAACACACAAACGAAATGGTCCGTGACCCGTTCGCGGACGACGAGGATACCGACCTCCAGGATGTCCTCGACGCGCTGGACGACCCGGAGTGTCGGAAGATAGTCGCCGCACTGAACGAGCCGATGACCGTGAGCGAGATCTCCGAAGCGACCGACGTGCCACTGTCGACTACCTACCGGAAACTCGACCTGTTGACGGAAGCGGCACTCCTCGTCGAGGAGACGGAGATCCGACCCGACGGACAACACGCCAGTCGGTACCAGATCGACTTCGAGGACGTGGTCATCTCACTGACCGACGACCGACGCTTCGAAGCCACGATAACACGGACGGCACGGACCGCCGACCGTAGATTGGAGGAACTCTGGGCAGAGGTGCGAAAAGAGACATGAGCCCCCAAATCACTTCGACAGTCGTTGCGCTGAAGACCATCACGTTAGTCCTCGGTGGCCTGATCACGTACTTCTCGTACAAGGCGTACGCGAGGAGTCACGCGGAGCCACTGAAGTATCTCGCCATCGGGTTCGGCGTCGTCACGCTCGGGGCGTTGCTGGCGGGCGTCGTCGACCAGATGCTCGTACTCGATCAGACCGCTGCACTCCTCATCGAGAGTTCCACGACGACGATCGGCTTCGCCGTCATCGTCTATTCGCTGTACACCGAGTGAGTGCCCGCGGCAGAAGAGAGGCGCACCCGTCCGGGAGAGTTCTATTCCAGCGCGTTCTCGACGGCTGCCCGACGTTCCGCGAACTCGGCGTCGTCGAGGATCGGCGTCGAGTCGTCCGGGTCGACGTCGACGTCGTCCGCGAGGTCGATCCACGTTCGACAGCCGCGGTACGCCCCCCGCTCTTCGATGAGTCGAGGGTTCTCTAGTTCGCGAGTCCGGACGACGAGCACCCGCGCCTCTGCCTGGTCGTCGAGTCGATACTTGTCCCGCAGGCCGGCTTCGGTGTAGACGTAGTACGGTGTGAGTGACGCGAGGCGGTCGGTCTCGACGTGGTGGACGGCCTCGACTTCGGCGACGCCCCGAAGCGGAATACCGTCCGCCGGCTTCGTCGTCGACCCGTGGTAGTACCGCAGGTCTCGGTCGCCGTATCGGTCGGGATCTTGGTGGGAGTAACTGGGGTAGAGTGCGAACGGGTCCGCGAGGTCGTCGGTGGACGGTGGCAGGTCGGACGATCGGACGAGCACGGTCTGGCGGCCGTCGAGCAGCGCGGCCACGACGCCTGCACGCTCTTTGAGCGCGGCCAACTGGTCTCTCGGAGGCATCTATCTGTGCGTGGACAGGAGAGGTGCGCTCAAATGCGTTTTCCTGTTCGTCGTCACTCGAAGGTGAGCAGACTGTAGACGATGACGACGAAGCCGATGGTCGTGAGGAGGCTGTGGCTCAACAGCAACAGTCGCGGCGACTCGAAGCCGGTCAGGAAACCACTGAAGAGCGTCGCGACGCCACCCGCGACAGTCAGTCCGAACCCGAGTCCGAGCAGGACCAACGAACGGCTCCCCGTCCGGCGATACGCACGGACCGCCATCGCGAGGATGGACAGTCCAGCGAGGGCAAGCAAGACAGTCACGACACCGTACACCAGGGCGAGAGTCGTTGCCATCGTAGGGGGTTCGAAACGCAAACAGAGAAACGTAGCGGTTAGAGATAGACCGTGATCGAACCGCTCAGCGATTCCGGACCCGAAGAGTTCCGTGCGACTCGTCCCGACCGTTACGGAGGGCGTTCCACGTTCCGACTCCGGTCAATCCTCGGCAAGAGTCGGTCGAATATCGAGACGCGAATGGGCTAGACGGGGGAGAGGCGAGCGGGCTGTCCGACCGACTGTCGTGGTCGCGTTATAGCGACGACCAGGAACCGATGGCCTCTCTCCACGAGGACACGTCGGCGATCCAGCGTGCCGCCACGAACTTCTTGAGGAACTTCGCGGGGTAGGAGCCGAAGGTGTCTACCGGCCCCGTCGGGACGTTGGCGACTGCGGCCTCGCCGATTGAGACGAGCGTCCCTTTGTCCGTGTAGGTCCAGGTCTCCAGTGGCTCGCCGTCTATCGTCCAAGAGATGTTGTTCGCCGCAACCTCTGCGGCCTGCCAGGCGGCCTGTGCCGTCGGTGGAATCTGATCCGCACCATCTTCGACGAGCGCGGCGTCACCCAGCGCGAAGACGCGCTGGTCGCTCGTCTGGAACGTCGCGTCCGTCTTGACGCGGTTCCGCTCGGTCTCCAGGTTCGTCGAGTCCATCACGTCACGTCCAGTGATACCGCCGGCCCAGATGAGGACGTTCGCGGCCATTTCCGACCCGTCGTCGAGTTCGACGGCGTCGGACTCCGCGCGAGTGATGCGCGTGTTCATGTGGAGTTCCACGTCTTGCTCACGCAGTTGCTCCTCGACCGACTGCTGGAGGGTCGTGTCCTGGCCCGAGAGGATACGGTCGCGTGCGCCGACGACGTGGATGTCGACCGGCAGGTCCTCGTCGTCCCGAAGTTCGGCGATCTCGCCGGCGATCTGGACGCCCGTGAGACCTGCACCGCCGATGACGACCTGGAGCGGGTCGTCCGTTCCGGCGTATCGTGCACCGCTCGTGATCTCCTCGTGGATCGAAAGGGCGTCGTCGAGCGACTTCAGCTTGTGCGCGTGTAGCTCCAGACCTGGAACGCCGTGGTACGCTGTCTGGCTCCCGATGGCCACCAGGGCGTAATCGTAGTCGATGGTCCGGCCGTTCGCCAGTTCGACGAGTCTGTCGTCGCTGTCGATGTCGACGACGTGGCCCCGAACGAAGTCCGTCTCGGCCGATTTGATGTCCTCGACGGGAATCTTTATCTTGTCCTCGACGTCCGGGTCGCGGATCGCCCTGTGCGCCTCGTGAAGCACGAGGTGGTAGTCCCGGTCGCCGACCCACGTGATGTGGATGTCGTCCCGTAGTGATTCGAGATGTTGTAACGCACTGGTCCCAGCGTACCCAGTACCCAACACGACGACGTGCTCGCCCATGTCTGTTCATCACTCAATTCTCTACAATAAGTTTCTGGTTCGACAGAACGGATCGTGGGAAATTATCACACAACCTCGCGCAATATTTGGACGAAAGCAAACTGTTCGGGCCTACATAGGAAATGAGTGCACAATTGTCGTCCGCTCTAAAAGCTCGACACATCGAATCTGTGAGATATCGAGGTTCGATGACCGAAACCCAACTGTCCAGCAGTTGATGACCGACCCACGGACTTCTCCGTCAGTCCAGCGAGTGCCGTCTGGACAGGTCCGACAGCCACCGACTCGTGCGTTCCTGATCCCGTTCACCCGGACACCAAATATCCATATTTATCTCTAAATAAATATATAAACTAGAACTATATAGAAATGGCAGCACTTTTGCGCCCCGAAAGTCAACGCAGAGACATGAACACTCGCAAGGTACAGGTCACGGGTGGCTCGACGTTCACCGTCTCGGTCCCGAAAGACTGGGCCAAGCAAGCGGACGTGAGTGCTGGCAGCGTCGTCGAGATGTACCCCAGAGACGACGTGCTGGTGATGCAACCGCAACGCGACGACGACCGACGGACGGGAGCCATCGACGTGACGGGCTGGGACGACGAGGACGTCCGACGAGCCGTGATGGCGCTCTACGTGAACGGGTGTGACGTCCTCACCATCGAAGGGACTCCCATGGAGATCTCCCAGCAACGGACGGTCAGAAAGAGCGCCCAGGACCTCGTGGGACTGGAGATCGTCGACTCGTCCGACGATCGAATCAAACTCCAGAACCTCCTCGATACGGCGGAGCTGTCCGTGTTCGATACGCTCTGCCGGATGCGACTCGTGGCGACCGCGATGCTCGACGACGCCGTCACTGCCCTCCTCGAATCCGACGCCGACCTCTCCCGAGACGTGATCGCGCGCGACGACGACGTCGACAGGATGTGGCACATGGTGTCTCGAACCTTTCGGACCGTCCTCAGGGACCCCGGCGCGGTGAACGACCTCGCCATCGACACCGAGACGTGCTTCGACTACCGCCTGGGTGCGCGCCAGCTCGAACGCATCGCCGACCACGCCGCGAAGATAGCGCGTCTCTCACTCGACGTGGACGTGGACGAGGACGCCGTCTTCGACAGCGTCGCGACGCTCCACCACGTGGTCTCGGAACTCATCGAGACGGCGATGAGTGCACTCCTCGCCGACGAACCCGCCCGTGCCACCGACCTGGCGACCGACGTCCGGACCGAACTCTCGACCATCGACGACCGCGTCCGGAGCGCCGAGGACGACCTCCACTCGCTCGCCACTGACGACGCTCAACGGCTCGGTCTCGTCGTCGACTCGCTCTCTCGCTGTGCCGACTACAGCGGGAACGTCGCCGAGACCGCACTCCAGCGTGCAGCACCCGCGCCGTAACCGCGGCCCGGTAGGTGTTCTCTGACTCCCGGTCACTCCCGTCGACGCTCGACCGCGCCGAGCAGGAGGTCCATCATCTCATCGTCGACTGCGAGTGAGACGAGCGGCTCGTCGTCATCGTACTCGATGACACCAGCGTCGGCTAACTTCGGGAGGTGAGCGTGGCGAAGCGAGATCTCCAGGCGTTCGACGAGTGCTCGTGAGACCGGTTCGGACGTCGTATTGTGCTCTCGAACGCCGAGGCGAAGCACGAGGTCGTCGAGCGAAACCTCCCCGCCCTGCTCACGGAGTACCCTCAACACCCGCCGTCGGCGCTCGGATCTCAGCAATTCCAGCGCCGTGTCCGACTCTATCAGCGACGTATCAGTCGTATGACCGTCCGTTTCGGATCGGAACTCCCTCATGGTATCAGCTCCCGACCCCCCACTCGACGGCTACAGTCGCCGTTTGTGATGCCATACTAACACGAGCGGTTTCGGCGGATGGTCAAATCAGGGTATCCGGTGCACGATGTGCACGCCGTGAACGAAGCGAGGGACCTACAGTTCGTCGACGACCGCCGAGTCGGCCAGATAGTCTGCCGCGGTTCGCTCAGCCCACTCGAAAGCCGTCGGTGAGTCCGTCGTCAGCAAGGCGATTGGCTGGCCGTTCTCGGATACGCCGATCTGCACTTCGTCGTCAACAACCCCGAGGTAGTAGGGTATCTCCGCATCGGTGACCAGAAGTTCGAACTCCGCGACCTGCATCATCTCCTCGACGTAGCCCCGACAGGCCGGATTCGTCCGGAAGACGTCGAGCACGGTCTCCGTGACGAGTACCGTCGTCTCACACGCACCCGCCACGGTCCGTTCTGTCAGGGCCTGGACGGGGCCTTCACCGGTCTCGGGGAGAAGCAACCGAACGTCGGTCGCTCCGCGGAGGCTCTGGGCGTGTGCCTGAATCATCTTCATCGGGTGTCCCCGCGTTCCGCTCGTGACCTCGAATCCGACGCTCGACGGGTCGAACTCGAACGTCGAGGTGTCGATGTGCTGTAACACAGGGCCGAGTCGCGACGCCTCGCGGACGGTCTGGACGAGCCCCTCGAAATCGTCCGCCACCCACTCCCCAGCGATCGTACAGGCGTACTCCCGATTCGTGCTCGTGATCCACCCGCGTTCCTCGAGGCCGGCCAGATTCCGCTGTATCGTGGTCCGCGACGCGTCGGTTCGCTCCTGGAGTTCGTCCTTCCTGAGACGGTGCTCCTCGGCGAGAGCCGTTAGCAGTTGCACCCGCGTCTCAGAGCGAGCAAGGTACTCAACCGCTTCGAGATCCTCCCCTTGCATAGTACAGTGCGCTCACTGACGCTCCATAATGTTCCCGCCGACTGGACGTTCGGAGACGCTCCCGCATGCTCCGCGACCGGCGCTCGTGGGTAGTGAGAATGCCCATCTGTTAGGCGACTTCTGAAACGCTCGGTAGACTCGGGAGCGATCCCGTCGAGAATGTACCGGAAGTGGGGGAGAAGGATCACCTCCTCATGCACCGGCTCGGCGTGGTCGAACGTGACCGTGACCTGGAGATACCTGTCCTCGTGTGGGCGCTCGTGTTCGGCTTCGCCGCCGACGAGAGCCGGACACTCGCCGGGTTCAGACGTAGCTACAACTCGACAGCCGACGAGACGATCTCTCCTGGCGGCTTCTATCAGCGGTCAACGCCGACACTTGTGGAGTGCCTCCGCGACCTGATGGAGGCCGTGCTCGACGCGGTCGCCGACGACTACCATCTGTACATCACGAATCTCCCGAGAGAGGAGTTCCTGCCGGCGGATATCGCAAGGCCGTATCGGTGTCGCTGGGAAGGAGAAACGCTGTTTCGTGAGCCGTCATGACTACATGGCACTCCCCAAGGACTATGCTATCAACATACAAGGCGTGCGTATGGAGCTAAACATCGACGGCAATGCGGCACTGGTGACTGCGAGCACGTCCGGGATGGGACTCGCGAGCGCGGAAGCACTGGCACGCGAGGGGGCGAACGTGGCCATCTGCGGCCGAACGCCCGAGCGACTGACGCAGGCCCGCGAGCAACTCGCCGATGTCGGTGAGGGCGACGTCCTCGCTGCGGAAGCCGACGTCACCGCCCCCGACGACGTCGCGGCACTGGTCGAGGCGACGGTCGAGGAGTTCGGCGGGCTCGACCACCTGGTGATGAGCGCAGGTGACCCGGCAAGCGGCCGGTTCCTCGATACGACGAACGAAGAGTGGATTGGAGCAATGGAAACCCTGGTGATGAGCGTCGTCTACACGGCGCGCGAGGCCCACGCACCACTCGAAGAGAGCGATGCGGGCACCATGGTGGCGATTACTGCGACGTCGGCCCAGGAGATACTCGATGCGGCGGCGCTGTCGAACTCGATGCGGCGGGCCGTCTCGGGCCTTCTGGAGACGCTTGCCCGTGAGTTTGCCCCGGAGATTCGTGTCAACGAAATCCAGCCCGGGCCCACCGAGACCGAGAGCCTGGCCGGCGTGATCGAGGACGCCGTCGAACGCGGCGACTACCCGGACTACGAGACGGGGCTGGCGGACTGGGCGACGGACGCTCCCCTCGGCCGAGTCGCCGACCCCCAGGAGATAGGTGACGTCGCGGCGTTCCTGTCGAGTCCGCGCGCGAGTTACGTGACCGGCGCGTCTCTTCCAGTCGACGGAGGAACCATCCGGAGTTAACGGGAGGGCGAACGACCGTCAGGCCGCGAGAACCGCCTGGACCGGCCCGACCTGTTCGAAAACGCTCGACTGCGGTGTCTGCCAGGCGCTCGTCGGCCTTCGTGGCGAAGGCACCCGTGCCGAACTCGCCCGGTCTCTCACACGCCACTCCTGATAGTCTCTGAATATATCCTGCTGCAGTTCGACACCTACGTCAGCTCTCCCACCTCGACCGACCGGAGTCCCAGAGGATTCACGTGGCCGATTCGCGACCTGTTCTCAGCAGGACTGCTGATTCCCGTCACCAATCGAGAGTTTCTACAGGGCCAGATTTGCATCCTGTACACGATTCTCACGAGAGGACTACCCCCGAACAGTTCGATACCGACCTGCCCACTGGGCACGCTTGTACTCGGGGCACCGTGTATCGGGAAGTCGGGGCTCGCCAGCGAGACTGCTCACCGGAACTCAGCCATTCTTGTTGACAACGACGCGCACGGCGACCTCGGCGCCGAAAGCGAGACACTGGTCGTGGACGATGATGGATTAGACAACGATGGTTGTCCGCGGATAGGAAGCTTGTGGATGGGAGTAGAGATGGTTCGGGCTGCAAGAAGTGACGCCAGATTCCCATCTGGTAACTAACCTTTTCCCACGGTACGTGGTACGATATGACATGACAATAAGGGATACAATCAGTGAGAACCTCGAGACCGACAGACAGGGGAAGCAAGGAACCAACCGACCGACTGGGATCCTGCGTCGAACCGTATTGAAAGCCGGTACGGTCACAGCGGCGACGCTCGGGATGGTCGGGTCCACGGCTGCCCAAGAGAACGAGACTGATGGTGGGACTGAAAACGCAGGGTCAGAGACCGGGCAAGTTGATGAGCCTGAGGGCTTCAGTGCCGAAGTGGTCGCCCCCCACGCAACCTTCCCCGGCGACGTGGGAACAGCGTTTGGTATCACTTCTGAGGACGGAATGGAGGAGTCTGTATTTATCCAGGATTCGTCGACCATCGTCATTGCTGAGCTAACATGGGAACCGGGCGGATCGACCGGCTGGCACTCCCATCCAGGACCGGTTGTCGTCAACCTCGTCGAAGGCGAACTCACCATCACCATCGATGAAGGCTGCAGTTCGGAGACATACTCGGCCGGCGATGCGTTCGTTGACACCGGAAAACATATCGAAGTAGCGAGAAACCCGAGCGAGTCCGAACAGACGGTGGGCTACGCGCTATTCTTCCGCGTGCCCGATGGGGAATCGCCGACGGAGTGGGTTGAGCCACGGGACTGCTGACGATCCGATCCGGCCACGATGCGGGCCAACGGGGCCACTCTCGTACTTGCGTAGGTGAGATTCCTGTGGCAAGATACATCAAATACGCTCGTCGGAGTCCAGGACCTCCGTGATCTGCGCGGACGTGACGCTCCCTTGTTGGTCAGCGCGCTCGAGGAGCTGGGCGACCTGGCCGGTCCGGACGGCACTACGCCCCCCGGCCACACGCACGTAGTACCGCGCGGCCACGTCCAGTGCCTTGCTTTCGCGTTCTCGCCGGTGGCTTCCTGGAGGTTCTCGAGACGACGCTCCCGATCATCGGTCATTCAGAATCGCATAGAATTCACACGTTCCGCTGATTCCTGTTTATTCGAGTGGCTGAACCCGACTGGGTATATAAAACACCTCAGAATCATTCATGGGCGGGGGTTGCCTCCGGCGTGATCGGGCCGGGACCTGGGGTCAAATTGCATACGCGGGGCTCAGTCTGTGTATGCAATAACGGAGAATCGTTTTCGTCGACGCGTGACCGCCCGTTGTCGTGCGAAATCGTGGTTCGACGAATCTAGGGGATTCACTCGGGAAGAGATAGATTTCAGCTACAATGCTGAATACAGAGCGCGTATCGGTCACTGCACTTCTATTAATGGATGGTGCGCGACGTTATTGAGACGGGTGCAGTTGTCGGCTCGAACCTGCCGTTACGTGTCCGCGGAAGCGGCCTCCCGCGCTGTGTCGACCCAGCTGTGGTCCGGGAAGGGGGCGGGATGTATGTCGTATGTGTACCGAAGGTCGCGTCCCTCCCCGTCAAGTGTGATGTCGAACGCGTAAACTATACCATCCTCGACGCCGAGCCGGAGCGTGCCGTTGATCGCCGGCGGGACATCGGCCGCAGTCGTCCGTTCATCTTCGACGCGATATGTGATGACAGGAACCCCATGGTGGGTCGTCGTGTTGACGGCCGTCCACGCGTACGCGTCGAGGATATCGGGATGTCGGCCGATGTTCGTGGGGGCAATCTGTCCATAGTGCGGATCATATCGGTAATACGCGTCGGTGGTATTGTCGTAGACGAACTGTGGATTTGACTCGATCTGCTCGCGTCGGTGCTCAGGGATACTGTCGGCAGGTTGAACGAACGCGTATGTCGACCCATTGATGTACACGGTGGCGTTGTGCCAGCGCTGGCCGATGATTTCACCTGTGGTCGAGTTGATGTAGTAACTCCCTTCGATAAGTCGTCGTTCTGGGGGTGCGGTGTAGATGATCGCGTACGAGTCCCAGTATTCACGAGGGGTATGAGTGACGGTAGCGTTGTCCGCGTTGAGGGCCGAGAAGTTGATGTGATCCGGTCCCGCCCCTGCAGGATACGTCTGGTCGGAACTAGGTGAGTCTGCCTGGGGAGACCATACGGTCGTGAAAGCGACCAATCCGAGCCCGATTACTACGAATGCGACGAGGCCGATTACGTAGCGACGATCCATACAGAATCACAGTACAGCGGTGTCAAGTAACTGCTGAAAATTCAAAAGAATACTTGTGTATCATGGGGAATCACAGATTGAACCAGGTCTGTAAGCGATACATCCTCTGTGATCAGCAGTCGGTTCCTGGCAGACAATAGATTATTCGTTGCCAGTCCCGATACAGCGTTCCTCTGTAGTTACCGCGATGCTGGACTCATCCTCTGTATGCAGCACGCGATTCTGTCAAGCTTGGTTGATTTCAACAGAGCCCGTCGAACGGGTTTCGGAGAATCCCTCAATCAATGATGGGTTCCGTCGGATGTGCTGAATGCAGGGCGCACTTGTAAGTGCTATATGTACCGACAGTCGTATTTGAAGACCTGCTGAACGGGTTATTTGTACCGCTTCGACCCGGTGTAGGAGATAATAATTTACATACCAAGGCACTAATTAGACCATGGCTACCGATTCCTCTGGAAATATTGCAAAGACTGAAATGTGGAATCAGTTGTACGAAGCGCTTTCGGCCCAACCACGTCGGATGATCATCTTTTCCTTATTGAAGGAACCTGAAGACCGGTGGCTCCCGTTGCCTGATGCCGCGCACTCATCCATTCAACCGATGGATTCTCAGAACGCACGCATTCGTTTGCACCATTACCACCTCCCAAAGCTCGCTGAATCGGGGTACATTCGCTGGGAGAGTGACCCATTCCGTGTCCAGCGTGGTCCTCATTTCGAAGAACCGGCATTCGTTGTTAGCAAAATGACCGAGTCGGGTCACGACTATCCAGAAAGATTACGCGACGAGTGTGTCGTCATAGGGGGTCTGGAAGAATGACTCGACCAGATCTCCTTACCGAGGTCATCAAAGCGGTGGCCGCCGCGGACGGGATAGAGCCAGCGGAGGTAGACCCGATTCACGACTATATCGATCCCGAAATATTATTCAAATTGGATGGAATGAAGGAAGATCGAGACTGGCGTTTTGCATTTCAGTACGGAGATCATCAGATTACGATTACGCACGACTCACATATCTTCATCAACGGGGAACGGTACCGTTCTGAGAAACCGTTGTAGGCCCGATACGTATTTCGGTGCCAGTTGGCCCTTAGTTGAGACGCCACCTCGTACCAGCGCTGACGGCTCGCCGGAGGCTCCGCTGTTGGTGGTCAAAGCGCCTGACAAAATCTCTTCTGCCTACGCGACTGCTCGCGAATCGACCGATAGGTCGAACGGCGACCGAGTGGGATAACGCCGCAGCGGCTGACGTAGGCGACGGTGGCTCGTTCGGCGTCTCGGTTACGTGTGACCAGGACCCCACAGGCGGACCGTCGAGTTCGTCGGACGCGAGCAGACGAGCGCTCGCACTGTCTCGCCGGCGAACCCCGCGAACGGCGGGCCGACGTCGTACTCTGTCGGTTGGAACGCCCCGCGAGCGGTGTCGATGTGCGGTTCAACGGCGATTCGTCGACGAACTCGGTGACTGAGAGCGGAAGCGGCGTCTCGTCCACTGGAACTGCGTCCATCTCACCCGGCGGGGATCTCGCCCCCAGTGGGAGATCTCTCACAACTTGCACGCTCCATTGTCGCGAGCGACACAGGACTGATCCCGCTCAACTATCAGTAATCCGCAAAAGATACAGACCGGTGCCGGCCAGTCCTCTGATCCGGAGGATTCTGGACGGCTCACGCTCCAACACCTCCCTGGAGCGTTTCAACTACAGGTAATATTTGTAGCTTCTTTGATAAGGGGATGGGTTCGGGCAGAATTTGACTTTTCGGGTATGAATACCGAACGCCTGACAGAAGTCGATTCTTGTTCTGAAATGACTGAATTTCTATCATTTTTTGTCCTCCGTGTCCTCTAATCGAATTTGGTCAGCGTACTCTCGACGTCGCGCTTCCATCTCGGCGACCGGGTCGATCTTGTCGTAATGTTTCTCGATGGTCCGTTCGCTGGCGTTCACGCGCTCTTTGACGACCTCACGCGGGATTCCCCGGTTCCGCATCCAGGTTACAGCCCCCGTCCGAACCTGGTGGGGCGACCGCGTCGACGGGCACTTACTGCCGAGGGTGAGGCCGTACCAGTCACAGGTCGCTGGGTCCTTCTCGTGCGGGCAGGGTCCGTGATGGCACGGTGCCGTCGCGTAGTACATCCAGTCGCGGACAGTCCCGCCAGTGGGACGCCCCATCCGCGAAGTGAGCAACGGCTGGCGGCCTTCGTCGTCGTAGACGTCCATCCTGTTCTGCGCGATGTACTCGTCGAGGACGTCGCAGACCGCCGAAGGCAGTGCGACGGCGCGCTGGCCGTCGACCCCCTTCTTCAGGACCGTCCCCGACTCCGGGCGGTGAACGAACCGCACGTACTGCTCGTCGCTGAAGTAGTCGCGAACGTCGAGCGAGCGAATGCCCCCAACACGAGCCCCCGTGAACCACACGAGTTCAAGCAGGGCGTGGCTCCGACTCGCTCGCTCGTCCGACGAGCGGTAGAACTCGATGAGTGTCGTCGCGTCCGAGGGTGCGAGCTTTACGTTCGAACTCGGATCGGCCGGCATCTTCGGCGGGTCAACCACCTCGGCGACGCCCTCGGAAAGCACGCCGATTCCCTCCGCCCATTCGAGGAAATTCTTGAGGGTCCCCAGTTCCTTGCTCAGCGTGATCTGGGTGGCTATCGACCGCCGGTCGGTCTCGTAGGTGTCGACGTCCCAGCCGGTGAGTTGGTCCATCGTCTCGATCTCGTTCTCCTCGCACCAATCGGCGAACAGCTTGAGTCGGTACTGGTGGGTTTCGACGGTTTGGTCACGCAGTTCGATACTCCGCTTGTCGAGCCAGCGCTCGACCGCCTCAGCCGGAGAGAGGTTTCGCGCCCCGCTCATGGCTGGTCAGTGACCGTGATCGTCTCACCGCTGGTTTCACCGTCGCCCGGTTTGTAGAAAACGAACCACCGGGTTTCGTGATTCTTCTTGTTCTTCGTGGTTGTTCCAAACAGCGGTTCCTGCGGTGCCAGCTCAAGTACCGTCGAGAAGTCCGTATCTGTGTCGGCAAATTTGAATACGAGCGTCCCGCCGGGAGAGAGAATCCGAAACAGCTCATCGAATCCTCGACGAAGATCGTCCTGCCATGTTTCAGCGTGCAGGCACCCGTATTTCTTCGTCATCACGCCGGTTAGCGTTTCCATCCCGTCCGACCGGATGATGTGAGGCGGGTCGAAGACGACAAGATTGAACGACTCGTCAGGATATGGCAAATCACGAAAGTCCTGCACGTCATCGGGTTCGACTGAATAGTTCGGGTTGTTCGGACGGAGGGATTCGGGAACCGCGTCGTCGACGAATCCCCTTTCTTCCCGCCTGCTGTCAATATACAGCGTGTCGTCCCGATCCTTGTTTTCCGGATGCCAGATAGAACGCCCTCCACAGGTTGCGTCGAGAATCTGCTCTGTGCCGTCCATCTACCGCGCACCTCCGAGGTCCTCGGCGGATCGGTAGAGCCGAGCCGAGTCCTTGCCCGTCGAGCAGCCCGGGCAAAGGTCGTCGTACTCTAGTGGTTCGTCGTCAGGCTGACCAGGACGGAGGTACCGCCAGCGATTCGCGTCTTCTACGCTGTCACCACACTCGTCACAAAGGAATGTCACTGCGGTACCCCCACGTTGTCGTCTCCGACGCCGTGCTCCTCGACCAACCGGAGGTCGAAGGAACGACCTCGACTATCGACGTGCTCCTGCAGTTCGGCACCGCAGTCGATGCACTCCCATCCGACGATGTGGCCGTCGTGCTCGTCGGTAGAGGTAGTCCCGAGATACCGGGCGTCAGCAACGTCGTCGCAACTCGGACAGTCGAGTCGCGTCAGCTGCTTCTCCGTGCCGCCGTCACATCGAATATCGGGGTCGGTATCGACGGTGAACCTGACCGGCTCCTCACCCTGACGCTTGATCGTCAGGACGTCCGGCGCGAGGTCGGGATTCTTCGCGCTCCGCATCTGGTCGGGGTCGCCGAAGTGGCTCGCGTCGATCATGCCGTAGTAGGCGTCGAGCGGCTGGCTTCCGAAGTGCTGAATCGTCGCCCGCGGCGTCCGAAAGACGACCTGCTGGTCGAACTCGCGAAGGTCCGACGGGACGAACAGCCCGTCACGGTCGTCGATGTGCGTCTCTCGCGTTCCGCCGTCGGGTCGGAGGTCCTCGGAACGGCCGTCACGCCACGCGGCGCGACTCCTCGGAACCTCGTCGGCCGGCGTGAACGACTTCCACCCTATACCGACGAGTTGCGTGTCGGCGGCGACTTCCCGATCAGGGTAATAATCCTCGAACGTGACGACGCAGTGCTCGATAGACCGGTATTCACGATGACCGGGATACGGTTCTGACCCGGCGGTCTCGGCGAACCACGCGAGGTCGTGGTATCCGACCATCTTGACCGACGCGGTGCCGATCTCGTCGCCGGCCTCCGTACAGAGGACGAGTGTATCGCTGGGGTTGACTTCGTCCTCTTCCATGTCGAGTCGACCGGTCGACGTCTTCTCGCCGTCGAGAATCCGCTGAATGTGACGGTCTGCGAAGCGGAGACGGTGGACGCTCACGCTGACTCACCTCCTGGTAGGTCGCCGTCGAGGTCGCGCAACAGGTGAACGTCCCACTGCGGATACTCGCCGTCACACACCCGGGACGGGTCGTAGAGCCTGAGAGAGGTTCGCGGATATGGCAGATCGCACCGCTCGCTATCGTCGGGTGTACTCACCGTGTGGGAGGGAAAGACGTTCTGGCAGTCCTGGCAGAGACGGCACGCAAGCAACAGACCGTCGTCGCGGCCGTAGTCCAACAGCACAGGATCGATTGAAATGAGGTTGCACCCACAATCAGAACACCGTATCTTAGCGGGGGTGACGGACTCGTCGAGCGCTGGCTCGACAAGCCTCCATGGACTTGCCTGCGTTTCGAACTCGTAGCGCGTCTCCTCGATCTCCGGCTCGTCGGGATCGACACCGAAGTTCGCGAGCGTCACGCCGACTCACCCCCGTCGACCTGCGCGGTCACGACGCGCCCGCACTCAGGGCACACGCGCTCGCCGATGTCGTTCACGTCGCAGGAGACGACCGGGCCGCACTCCGGACAGCGGTAGGAGATGACCGCCATCTATCGGTCCTCCCGTGCCTGGTCCTGCTTCTCGACGTCGCGAACCCGACCGTGCAGGCTCCGGTAGCCGAGTGCGGCCTCGGCGTCACGGACGTAGGGGTCGATTTGTCCCGTGGTTCGGGGGTCCGGGCCGCGGTCGGAGTACCGCTCCTCGGGGTCGAGCCCGACGAACTCCGTGGTCCGGATGTGTTCCAACAGGAGCGCGTTCTGTGTCTCGACGGCGTCGGCAATTCGCTCCAACGCGTCCGCGAGGCGGTCCTCGTCAGACATCGTCGTCACCTCGGTCGTCGACGACGAGGTCCTGTAGGTCGCCGGTACTGCCGCCGGACTCGTCCTCGGCGGTCAACTCCTCGGTGAACGTCTCGACCTCCTGGCGGAACAGCTGGAAGAACTCCCGCGTCGAGTCCTCCGACCGAACCTGTGAGTGCTGCTTCGTGATCGACGTCACGAGGGAATCGAATACCTGGTCCTCGTCCGCAAGCACCTCGATTCCGTCGGCCAGCCGACGGTACGCGAGTGCCTTCTGGAACATCCGCGTGTTCACGATCTGCTCGATCTCGTCGGCGGTCAGTTCGTCGACGTCGATCACGCGGACGCACCTCCGCAGGCGCGGCGCGATTCGATATTCCGGCTATCTATGCGAGTCGTCGCTTCGTCGGTAGTGCTGTCGCTCATGATTTCACCGTTCGTCAGCAGTCCTCGCATCCGGAGATATCGACGGCTTAGGGACTCCTTACTGCCGCTAACACCAGAATACCTTAGTCGCGGTATCTCGTATTCCTTCATGGCGAGGTTGCCCTCGCGGCGGCGGGGTGATGGCCCGCGCGTCGCGACCGCCTTTTCCAGACGACCACGACGGCCACCGCAAGTGGCTACCACAACAATTGTTGAGGTTACCTTATATCCTTTATCACCAATTGTTGAGATTTTCCACCACAATTGTTGATTGAAATATGATATATTCAAGGGGCTGAAATTGGGTTTCAAATGTCTCCGACCCGTAGCCCTGCTTCGTGGATGCAACTTCCAATCGATGACAGGATTCTTGAAATCCTGTCTGAAACAGATCTTACCCTCTCTCCAGCAGTCATTGCCGAAAATATCGACAAGAGTCGACACGAAGTGAACCGGAGACTCTCTGTTTTGGTTGATGCGGGGCTCGCTGACAGAGTGAAAAGAGGGTACTATGAAATCACGGATGATGGGAGACAGTACGTCTCTGGCGACCTGGATCTCAGTAACGAACCAGACCCGTCGGAGTAATCCGCTAACATGTGCTTTCTTCCGATCCCAATCACCAGACCTTCTATTTTCTCTCTGACCGTTTGAGCTACACCGACCTGCTCTTTTTATACCTTGAAAGGCGTAGCTCCGCTTGGTTCTCGGCCACCCCCCACCATCGCTGTTCCACCCGAGAACCACCCAGAACGGGCGGCCACTGATGCCACTTTGACCGCCCGTCTTTTCGAACATCACTCCGCACCACCGCCGAGCCCGATGTACCGGAGGACGTCGTCCATCCACTCGGGTACGTCCAACTTCGCCAGCCGCCCGTTCCGCTTCGTTCGCAGTAGTTCGACGTCGCGATCACTGTCGACGCCGAACGTCCACTGGTACCCATCTCGCTCGACGTCGAGCCGTCGGTGGTACTCACTGTCCGGCGTCGCGACGATCTCGACGCTGTCGTTCTCGCTCAGTTCGACCGTCGTCCGCTGTCCTCGCATGGACATACTCGCCGCAACTCAGGGGTATGAAAAGGCGCTCGGGGCCAGATAGCGGAAAACGGGGTTCAGAGCGCGAATTTGGTGGTAGGGCATGTGAGAATCCGATTCTGTGTCTGACTTCCGTTCGTTTTCCGTTCGAACCGTTCGAATTTAGGAGAGAACGGCGTACTTCGTCCCCCGGCCCCGACCTCGTTGCTCGATCAAGTCGTACCGCTCAAGACTGGCGAGGAACTTCCGTCGAGTACTCTCAGCACGGGGCGACGAAACCCGCTCCACGTAACTCTCGTGTAACTCGCTCGCTGTCACGGACCCTCGCTCTTCGATGATCCGGAGCAGGACCCGCTTATGTGTCCCGAGATGCGATTTCACCACCTCGGTCGCAGCGTCGCGACCGTCTCGCTCGACGGACTCCACGACCTCGGGGGTCACCTCCACCTCGTCGTTCTCGACGACGTACTTCGCTGCCTGCCGGAGCATCGAGAGGCCGAGTCGAGCGTCCCCACCTGCGACCTCGGCAATCCGGGCCACTGCTACGGGATTCACGCGCGTCGTGTCGAGCCCGGCGTCCACGCGGTTCCAGAGAATGTCCCGCAGTTCGGCGACGCTGAACGGCGCTAACCGAACCGTCTGAGCGCTCCGTAAGCGCGACCGAACGCGCTCGTCAAGTTCACAGAAGAGTGCGTCCTCGTCGACGCAAATCAGGACCATCGTCACGTTCGGTTGGTCGTACAGCGAGAGCAACAGCGAGTACTCTGCCAGGACGTCGACCTCGTCGATCACCGCGACCACCTGCTCGTCGCAGTCCTGAAGCCGCCGGTAGTAGGAGGAAACCGACGTCGACTCCGGATGGAGGTCGAACGCCAGGTTCGCGTCGGTCAGCAGCGCGTCGAGTGCGGCGGTCGTGGTGTGGTGGCCGATAGCGTTCACGTACGCCGTCCGCACCCCCTGCGCTTCGCCGTCGAGTTGCTGCAGGACGAACTTCGAGAGTGTGGTCTTGCCGCTCCCGCTCGGTCCGAAGAGCAGGACGTCCTCGCCGGCGTACCCTCGCGTCACGGGACCGAGTGCAGCACTGACCGCCTCGATCTTGCCGTCGCGGTGGTGGAGGTCCTGCGGGACGAACGTCGGCTCAAGGACCTCGTGGTTCGTGATCACCGCGGACCCTCCGGGGGGAAACTCTCGACGAGATCGTGGCCACCGATAGACGAGCAGCGCGGACACGTCGACGCGCCCGGCATCGCGACGGTGAACTCCCTCTCGCAACAGCAGCAGCGGTACCGGAACGTCCCACTCCCCCGGATGCTCTTGCTCATGCGCGGATGTCCTCCGGACGAATCCCGTGTTCGAGCGGCGAGTACTCCTCGGGAGCGACGCCGAAGAGGTCGACCCAGTACGGAATCGTCGTCTGGAACCACCCGTTCATCCAGTACACGGTCGTCTCGAAGTCCTCGGACTCGTAGCGTGGCCCGTACTTCGTCCGCTCGACGTCGATCTCCGTCTCCGCCAGCTCGGCGACGAGTTCCGTCTCACGATTGTCTCCGCAGGCGGTGACGAGGACCGGCACGTCGAGCACCTCGGCGAGCTCGGCGAGAATCGTGACGCTGCTCTCGAAGAGACCCTCCCGTTCGACCGTCATCAAATCGCCGTCACGATAGAGTGTGCCGACGTTCGGCGCGACAAGGAAGCTGGTCCGTGGCGACGCTTCCGAGACCGTCATTCGGACGAGTTCGTGGTGCTGGTAGGCCGTAAACGCACGAGCGACCTTCACGTTCCGGAGGGCTCGACGACTGGGTGCGAGATCGTACAGTGCGTACGTCGACGCCGTGTTCCCCGCGTCGAGCCAGTACGTGACTCCCTCGGCGTTGAGGATATGGTTCAGAACAAGCCGGTGCATCGACGAGGACCGAGGGTGCTCGGTTCGCAGGAGTGTCAGTCCCGGCGACAGATCGGGATACGTTTCGTCCATATGCTCACTGGTGCCGGGGGTACAAAGAGCGCGAGGGGGTCGTTTCCGGTATTTCCGGTTTCTCTCGATTTCCGTGATACGGTCAGAGAAATTGCCTGAGAAGGCAATATTCCGATTTCCGGTTTCGTTTCCGGTTTCGTTTCCGGTTTCTTTTAAGCCCACCAATTCTTACTATCCTCTCTCGTTGAATAATAGAGGATTGATAATCAGCCAACATCTTTTCCGATGAACAAACGATTTATTGTCTTACTACTCCTCGGGGATGATAATTCGTCATGTCTAGTGCCAATGTTGACTATCAGATGAACATACAGGGCTCGATTATCGAACAACTAGGTCTCAAGCAATATGACACAGTTTCTGCCGTCGTAGCTGAATTGGTTGCAAACGCCTGGGACGCAGATGCAGAAAATGTCACTATTGAGCTCCCACTGAACACATATCTAGCTACGAGATCCGATGGTGAGCTTGAGGACAAGGGATCCGAAATTGTTGTCCGAGACGACGGTCACGGGATGGACCCAGAAGGAGCCAACGAGCGGTTCCTCAACGTCGGTCGAAAACGAAGGGAGGTGACGAACAGTGATACGAGCAGACAGAAAAATCGGCCAGTCATGGGCCGTAAAGGAATTGGTAAATTAGCACCATTTGGCCTCTGCTACCAAATTGAGGTTATATCCTCTGGTGGAGAAGAAAGTGAAGAGGGATATCAAATTTCTCACTTCATACTCGAATATGATGACATTGAGAATACATCTCCCAAGGAGGAATACGAGCCAAAACGTGGCGACCAGGACGGAGATTTCCGTGATTTTAAGGGAACTGAGATTAGGCTAACTGACTTCGATTATAAGCGGGTCCCGAATAAGAAACAATTTGCAAATATGCTGAGTTATCGATTCGCCGACGGCCTATCTGACTTTTCAATATACATTGACGACACTCGTGACAACGGAATCGGTAAATTTGACCTCAGCGAAACTGAGCAACCCCTTCGCGACAATACGAAAATTGACGTGTCAGACTCTCCTCTTTATATTGATGAGGAAAAGTACGTTGCAGAGGGTCACATGGGTCTGGCTACAAAATCATACGACAATGAAATGCAAGGAGTCCGCATCTACGTTCGAGGGAAGCTAGCCTCGGTTACCCGGGATTTTAATATCTCATCAGGCTTCCATATGGAGAACACGATACGGTCGTACCTTGTCGGGGAAATCCACTGTGACTTTCTCGACAAGGACATGGACTGTATACAGGCAAATCGCCAAGATATTCTTTGGGACACAAAATACGGAAGGAAGCTAGAACGATGGGGCCAGAAGCGCGTCCGAGAGGTCGCTGATAAGGCAAGGGAGCCGAAGCGAAAAAGTAGAAAGAATAAATTTTTCGATAAAACTGATTTCGAACAGAAAGCGGAAGATGAATTCGACGATGAAGAGCTCGTTGAAGCCTCGAAAGAACTTGGAGAGACGCTAGCAGGGACACTTGATGAAGACGAACTTGACGATGAGGAATTTCTAGAGCGGTTCGTCAACCTAATTCTCCAGATAGCACCTCACGACACAGTGGTTCGTACCTTCAAACAGATTCGTGAGGAGGCACAAGCTGGAACGCTGCAGTTGGATGAACTGAACGGGCTCATTAGCAAGACAAGCGTCGCGGAGACTCAATCCCTGGCACAGGTGGCATCACAGAAAGTTGACATTATCCAGGAACTCCGTGAAATGGTAAATCAAGGTGTTGAAGATGAAAGACAATTTCAGGAATTAGTTGAAGAGGCGACGTGGCTCATTAATCCAGAGTGGCAAGCACTCACCAAGGATGAACGGATTTCTACGTTTCGGCAGCAATTCGAAAGTTGGTACGAGAACCAGTACGAAGAAGAACTGACGACATCAATTACTTCGGCGGAGACCAAACAACCAGACTTTATTATGGTCTCCAGGGATAATTTCCTGGTCGTCGTGGAAATTAAACCACCTGGACATACCTTCAGATCTGGCGACTTAGACCGTTTCAGCAACTACGTCCGGGCATTCGAGGAGTTCGAAGAGAATCACGGTGAAGCGATTGATATGCGTTTTCCGAATGGGATTAAATTCGTTCTAATTGTTGACGAAGTCGGGCTTGATTGGCAAAATGAGCAGGTTCTAAAACAGGCACTGGACAATTACGGCTACGGGGAGCAGCCAAAATCTTGGCAGGAAATTCTTCAGGAAAGCGAAGCAAGATATCGAGATTTCCTCGAAGTTAGGGAGTAGACTGTAGCACTGTCACCTCTTCCCTAATTTTCTCTGAAACCTCCTTTACCAATCGCGGGGGAACAGCGTTTCCTACGACTCGCTCTGCGTCGCCGTTGATAGAGGGGAGCTCGAACCATCTGGGGAACCCCATCAAGAGTGCCGCCTCTCGAAATGTGATGGCTCGATTCTGAGAAGGATGTGTAAACCGACCGGAGCTGATGTTCGTACAACGAGTAGTGAGCGTGGGTGCGGGCTTGTTCCAGTCCATTATTCCGTAAGCTGACGCAGCACCTCCATCGAGATTCTGGTGGCACTCTCGAATTAGATCCTCCTGGTCAGTATCGCGAAGGTCTTTCCAGCTACCTCCATGCTTCCGAATGGCCGACACCATTTCAACAGTACTATCTTGGTGGTTCCGAGCACGATGAGCCGGATCGTCGGGATACCCACTAACGTCCTTTTGCTTCTCACCGCGCTTGAGGTCTTCTTTTAGGTCATCTTTCTTGAGGACATCTCGAACTGTTTGCCACTCCTTCCTGTCATCGTCCTCGCTAGGGTTCTTCGTATGAGTGGGTCGAGGTAGCGAAATGTTGTGGCTGTCAGCGCCATACTTGAATAGACCGATAGTCCGGTGTCGCTTCTGTGGAACGCCATAGTTCGCAGCGTTGAGTACCCGCATCCGATGACCGTATCCGCCTTCATTAATCGAGTCAGCTGGTCTAGTCGTTTCTTCCATCTGGCGAATAAGCCAGTCGACGTACGTCGTCGGAACCTCCTCGCCAGCTTTCATGATATTACTGACGTTCTCGAAGAAGACGTAGTCAGGAACCTCCTCTTGGACGTGCTCCACGAACGCCCGCAATAGATTATCCTTCGGTTCTTCCTTGTTCCATGGGTCAGTGTCTCGGAGACTACTGAAGTTCTGGCAAGGAGGACACCCACAGATGATGTCTACCTCACCGCTCTCTATGTTGAAGTAGTCGAGGATGTCTTTGAACTTGACCGTCCAGAGATCATCGTCAACGTCTTCATCAAGGTACCCTCGACTGAGATCAGCATGAAGTGGTTCCTCGAAAGTGACTGTTCCAGGGAACTCTTCGAACTTCTGGTCGCAAAGATTGTCGTGGTAGACATCGAGGGCTACCTCGTCGGCATCCACAGCTCCAATGACCTCGCAACCTGCTCTGATGAAACCCAGCGAGGCACCTCCTGCACCACAGAATAGGTCGATTACTTTTGGTCTTGTCACGTGTGTACCTCTGGTTGTGGTACCTGTCTATCTCCATCCACAAAAATCCGACGTCTCCTCTTTCTGTCGACATAGACCCCTGTCAGAATCGCTGAAAGCGAAGTCTTGATGGACGGGAACGTACCTCTGTATGCAGCACGCAATTCCTGTCAATCTATGAGGGTTAAAACAGAGGCCATCAACTGAGTTTCGGAGAATCACTCTTTCTCCGAACTTGGCGTCCGCCAGGACACGCTCACGAGGGACTGATACCGCAAATCCGAGTGAAATCCGCGTGTATCTCACGAGCGATTTTCACACTTTCCGAGATATACGCGATTGATGCAACGCGAACCGTACCCCAAACGCGACGGCTATCGCTGTTGGCTCTCCCCCGACGAGCAAAACCAGCTCGTCAAGCAGGTCGGCGTCGACGATCTCGAACGACGGCTCGCGGTCGAACTCCTGCTCGACGGGCTGCGAGCTGACGAAGTACCGCGCGTGACGAAGCGCGACCTGCACGCGCTCGACGTCGACGCCGAACGCTACCTCCTGCAGGTGTCGGAGGGAAAGACGGGCTATCGCGAGACGCCGATCTCGACCGCGACCGCCAACCGAATCCAGGCCCGGGCGTCGGTCCCCCGCCACTCCGTCGACGATCCGGTGGTCTCGGTCGGGAAGCGACAGGTACAGAACTGGATCGAGGCGCTTCGTGACCCTATGGAAGAATCGACCGGCGACGATCGCTGGCAGTTCGTGACGGCCCACGATCTCCGGCGCTCCTGGGCGACGACATGCTACTACCGGCTCTACCGGTCGTCGGTCGCGCTCGACCTCGTGATGCAGTGGGGCGGCTGGGAGTCCGAGGAGGTCTTCCGGAAAAACTACCTCGGGCGACCGCCGGCCAGTCTGGTGGCTGAAACGATGGAAGAGGCAGGATTAGTTTGATTCGATATAACTTGTTTCTAACCGGAATCTGTTACACCTGTTTGGCCTCGCTAACCCCCAATCAGTGAGAGGTTCCGTCGGGCGTGCTGAATACACAGCATTAATCTTGTACGGACATAGCGCAACCGTTCTGGTGGTGGAATCGGACAATATAGAAGTCTACTTCCCAACAGAGGAGCGCGAGAGTACCATCCCTTTACCCCGTGAACACCGAAGGCCGACTATGGCGACAATTGCCGAATTCACGATCCCAACTGAATCGTTTCCCTTGGGGAATCTCTTTGAGAACCATCCAGATGTGACGTTGGAACTCGAACGAGTAATCCCGACCAACAAAGCAATTATTCCCTATCTTTGGGTGCGCAATACCGAGGAGGCCGAAGGAGCGGAAATTGAAAACGTACTCAGGAATCATCCAGACGTTCTAAGCCTCAATACAGTTGACGAGGTGTGTGGGGAGTACTTGATACGCATCGAATGGAATCCGAGCTACGAAGGGATTCTGAAAGGTATTGCTGAGACACCAGTGATTCTCCTATCGGGTATTGGTACTGCTGATGAGTGGCGCTTTGAAGTTCGAGCGGACGGGCGGGAACCGATTGCGACATTCCAACAGTACTGCGGGGAGCACGATCTTCCGATGGAACTGACAGCTCTGTACGCCCTGTCCGAAATGGAAACGGGGGCACGGTACGACTTGACGGAAGATCAACGCGAGGCGTTACAACTCGCCTATGAACGGGGATATTATCAATCACCACGCAAGACCACGCTAGATGAGATGGCCGGTGAACTCGGGATCACTGGCCAGTCCCTCGGATCGCGCCTGCGTCGAGGGATTCATCGACTTCTTGGAAGTACTGTGGTCAGCCAGACTGAAACATAAAAACCCCACTCATGTGAAGAAAGAGCATTGAACCGGTTTCGGACTCTTTCTCTCTATAGATGTATCCTGAAAATGACCTTAGTGCCGGTATTGCCTCAGATGGAGTTGCTTCTCCAGCCGTCGATTTTCATAAGTCAAGTAACACATATCGAACTGCGTTCGACGTTCATACGCGGCCAGCGAGTGAAGCGATACTTTCCGCTGTGGCTACGGCTACAGGAAAAGACCAACTGGAATTGACTCCTCTGTATTCGGTCATTGATCCTGACGCCCTTGATGCCCTCTTCGACGTACCAGCCTACAGTAGGCCAAAACAACATCTAACCATCACCTTCGAATATGAGGATTGTCGGGTGTCCGCCAAAGCCCACGGAATAGTGATAGTTGAGCCCGGTTGTGAGGACGGTCGAGTCGAGCGGTAACGATGCCAGAGAGTATTCGCTGCTCTGCGTGTGGCGTGACACTCCTTGGTCTCGTCATCGACGAACCGAAGCCCATAGGTCGGATAGATTGTCCAAAGTGTGAAGGCAGCGACTTCACGGCACTCAGCCAAGATAGCGAGCAGACATCTACTGACTAACAACTATATTTTGAACCCATTGATCAGGCTGCACTGTAGTAACTAGTTGATTCAGTCGAATAGATCTGAACGTAGCTCAGAGGATGTGCTACAGATATCCTCTGTACCTCGCACGTCTGTTCTGACAGCACTCGGGTAGTTCGTCGAGGGTGTGCTGCATACACAGCGCGTATACAGCAGGGGATTACCCGGCACGTTGTTTCGGCGGTCCGGCCCGAATCCGTCAAACTAAGACGAATACGGTTGGTCGGAGAGCATCTCGGCGAGTTCGGCCAGTAGTTCCTCGGCCGAGTCATGGCCCCGGTATCGGACGTGGTTGGTGCGAGTATCGTACTCTACCCACCCATTGGATGTGAGCATTGGAAGGTGGCTGTGCGTTAATTCAAGAGCTACTCGTTCTCGATTCATATCGGGGACGCGCCTGGCAATATGCGTAGCCAAGTCCTCCACCGTGGCCATATCCTTTGACTCAATGTTCTCGAAGAAGTGAATGACCTCTCGACGGAGGTTGTGACTCAATATCTCCAGCAGTTGGTTCGTCCGCGGGGCCTTCTCCGGATAACACTCTGTTTGCACCATGTTGCCATAGAACATGGTATGGGAGAGTAATAATAGTCACGATGGTTCGCCCTCGGCGGGAGCAGAGAGGAACGATTTGGTGTATTCAGCCTCTATTCAGCACGCCAATCGTATCAGTTGCCGAGGACTCCAACAAAGCCACTGAATCAGAACGGCTAACCTCAGCGAGACACAACGGCATCAAGAGGGTGCGGAGCCCCCAGGATTCTCTCGTTTCGGTGTCAGTTGGCCCTTAGTTGAGACGCCACCTCGTACCAGCGCTGACGGCCCGCCGGGGGCTCTGCGGTTGGTGGTCAAAGCGCCTGACAAAATATCTTCTGCCTACGCGACGGCGCGGGAATCGGCCGAGAGGTCAACCGTGAATCGGTCCCCTGCGGCCTGCAGTAGCACGTCGTCATCCGAGGATAGGTCGTGGTAGTTTCGCACGTCGGATGGCACGGTGAATCCCGTGGATGCTCCGACAGCGACCAGTTCGAGCGCAAACGTCTCGGTTCCGTGGGCGTCACGGAGCTCGTCGACGTCGTCGAACGTATCGAGGACGATCTCGAACCGACCGGTCTTGGGCGACCAGACTCCTGGCAGGAACTGCCCACGTTCGGCGTCGACGGCGTCGAGGTCCTCCGAAGGCATCGTGATCTGCAGGGAATGACCTTTCGAGGTCAACGCGCGGCACGAAAAGGGGTTTTTGAGAGACACAGCTAAGTAATTGAAGTAATCTAGTAAAAAACTTCGGAGCTATCACAAATCTATCAGAGTGAAAACCGGGTTAATCTCTTGCAAATACGGGGTCTACGGCGGGTTAAGATACAGTGTAGGCGAAAAGTAGTAATATAGCGACTGGTTCGTGGTCGCGGCCGTCCTCGCGTCGAGAAGCGAACCGACGCGAGTGAGGTGCTGTCGATTATGACAGGATATGCAGACGGCCGTGATAGGCCGTCAGGTCCGGACAAACCGGACACTGGCGACAGTGGTATCGAATTGGATTGTGCTGCAGCTCGCCGCGCGCGAGAGCGGCGAGAACTAGCGGGCGTCTCGCGACCAACGCCCGACTCGGTGGCGCTGGCGGGGGTAGCACTGTGATCCGCGACCGTCTTGGCTCGCGAGCGTTCGCGATGCTCGCGGTCCTGACTGCGGTCCTGGTCGCGACGACGTCGCCGGCCATGGCGGCCGACACGTCGTCGGTGAACTGGGACTCTGAGGCCGCTCCGAACGGCGTCTACGAGGGCAACATGACGAAGGACGTCCACGACATGTCGTGGGGGCAGTCGGCCGAGGCCGTCCGGAAGTTTGAGAATGACAGCGGTGTCGTGACGAAGATCGAGGGCGAGGTGAACACGTCCTACGACAACCCGTATTCGTTCGTTTTCTCGGACGTCAACGTCTCTGACTGGGGAGAGTTCCCTCACGATAAACCGAACGTTTCGGCACTCGACGCGAGTGAGTGGTCGAAAGACGTCTCGGGGTCGGCCGGCTCGGCGACGATCTCCGACGTCGAGACTGCACCTGGCGTCGAGGCCGTAAACTTCGCGACGTCCTCGCAGACGAGCGGGGATACGGCCTTCATGACGTTCTCGAACTTCTCCGTGACCTCGGACGAGGCGAAACGCTTCGGTCAGGTCGTCTACGACGTGAACACCGTCGACTCGGGCGCGTACTACGAGGTCCGAGTGGTCGACGAGGACGGCGACTACAAGGTCATCGTGAACGACACGGAGACCGGCGACGGGTTCGTCGACCAGGAGCAGCTGGGGAACCTCGCGACCGAAGGATCCGGCGACGGCACGTTCGACAACATCCAGAAGGTCGAAGTCTACGCGATCGACGGCGACGTCGACATGACGATCGCCGGCCTGAACGCGGAGAAGAAATCGGCCTACGACCTGGGGTCGATGAAGAAGGACACCGATAGCGACGACTCCCTCGAATCGGTCGACATCAACTCGACCCACACGGGTGGCGAGGTCTCGCTGTCGGGACTCGACACGCTCGGACCTGCGTTCGCAGACGCCGAGATCAACGACCTGACGGTCCCCGTCAACCTGCCGGCGTCGATGGCGGGCGAAGACGACTCGAAGCTCGTTCTCGACGAGGACAGCAGCGTCGACGGCGGCAACTATCCGGGCTTCAAGGGCACCGCGACGGTGTACGTCCGGATGGAAGTGCCGAGCCAGTACGACCTGTCGTTCTCCGGCATGTCGCTGAACGACACGCAGTCGGTGACCTCGGGTCGCCTCATGTCGGTGCAGTACGCCGAGGGGACTGGCGACACCGAGTTCGAGAACATCTCGGACGCAAGCTGGTCCGATATCACCTCGTCCTACGGGAGCAAGGGCGACACCGTGGTCGTCGACGACACCGTGCAGCCGGGGACGCCGGGCGTCCTCAAGGTGAAGATGAAGCTCACGCCGGGTCAGTTCGACGCGATCGAAGGCTCGACCAGCGGTGGCGGTGGCGGCGGTGCGACCGGCGCTGGCGGCTGGGGCAACATACCGGTGATCGGCGGGTTAATCGTCGCAGCGGTGGCCTTCCTCAAGAGGCTCGGGTGATATCATGTCGCCCGGAATATCCGGCCGAGACCCGTTCAAGCTCCTCGAACGCACGAACTCGATAATCAAGAGCCAGGGATGGACAGGCGTCGGCAAGTCGGCGATAGGGACGGTGCTGCTGGCAGTCGTGTTCGGCGGCATCGACGTGTTCAATGCCGTCCTAAGCGTTCCTATCGCGATTCTCGAAGCGCTCGGCGTCTCTGTCGCCTCGCTAAATCGGGGCGTGTTCGTCGGTCTCGGCGACTTCTTCGGGAGTGTCCTCGGTGCGACAGCCGGGTCGTTCGGCAGTGGATGGACCGGTCTTCTAGGTCCGTTTCAGGGTCCCCTCGGTATGGCGGTGTTCCTGTTCATGCTGTGGGAGATCCTGTACTTCATGGACCTGGTCGACACGGACGTCCTCGGCCTGGCAATCGACTTTCCGGACATTCTCCTGAATAGCGACTCGACGGACGTCGCCGACGACATCGAAGACGAGTGACATGCACCGGGCAACCACCTACTCGGCAGTACCTCAGGGGGTAACTCATGTCGAGTAGAAAGGACCTCGTTCAGCAGTTGACGTCCTCACGTGACGGGGACCCGTCGATAAACTGGGGGCGGCTTGCAGTTCTCGCTGTCGGTGGTGTCGTGACGACGCTAACCGTTGGTGTCTCGCGACTCCTGACGAACGCGGTCGCTGGCTTCGAGTATGCAGTGAGCGGCATCGTCGACTTTCTCAGGGACGTCATAGCGACGCTGCTCGGGATACCGACTGCGGCGTTCGACGCCGGGTTCGACGCCGCGCTGGCATGGCTCGCCCCGCAGGGACTCGTCGCGGGTCCTGTTGGTCTAGCAATCGGCCTCGCAGCGCTCTGGCTCTGGGGGCGGTTGACATGAGCGCGAGCGGAGACACCAACCCGAACCCCAGTGGCACGACGGTCGGGCCAAATGCAAGCCCCGGCGACGAGAAGTCACTACTCGACCGGTTCGGAAAGACGGCGATTGAGCTGTTGAAGGACCCGAGAGCGTATGTTCTCGGAATCCTCGTGCAGTGGCTCGTCGGGGGTCTCGTCAACCTGGTCGCGTCGATAGTCGGCCTACTGAATGAGGCCTATTACCAGGCCGCACAGGCTCCGCGGCTGCTGCTGCAGGGTGTATCGCTGGCAACGAAACCGCTCGGCGGCCTCATCCTCGGTGGGTTGAACACGCTCTCGGGTGTCGTGGCGTCGATTATCGGGTCGTTCGGACCACTCGGCCCGCTGGCGGCAATCCTGTTCGCTGCGGCGACGATCGTCCTGGTACGCGCGGCGCTGTCGTGGCTGCTGTCGTACCTCGGCCTCGGTGCAATCGCGGGGTGGTTGTAGTGTCGGAGAGTGACGACCGCGACCTCGGTTACTACGCGACTCACCCTGGCGTGCTGCTGGCGTCGATCGTGGCGGCTCTCGGGGCCGGCTTCGACCCGTTCGTTCAGTTTGCCGTCGCGACGGTGCAGACCTGGTTTCCGCTCCTGTCGACGTTCTCGTCGATAGCGAGCCTGGTAACGTGGATTCCGACCACTCTGTTCCGGCAGGTGTTCCTGGCCGGAGCGCTGGTCTACGCGGGCATTCTCCTGACCAATCTCATCGAAAGCGGACGTAAGAAACTATGATTCGAGCGAATCACGCAGACAGGCGTATCGAGCGGACGGCCGAGGGACGACGCCGGAGGTGTCGGTCGTGACACTGACGGCGCGACTCGGTGGTCGTGGAACACTCGGACTCGGTCTGCTGGCGGTGGCGCTGCTGTGGGTGGTGCTGAACACGTCGCTCGCGAGTGCCGTCGCCGGGCCGGTGGCAGTCCTGACGAGCAACCTGCAGCTATTCGCAGGTCTCACGGTAATCGCGCTCGTCGGCTACTGGCTCGTCGACGAGTTCGAGGACGACGACGACCTCGACGACACCGTCGAGAAGGCCGGCGACCGAGCCGGGGAGGCGAGTGCCGGGTTCGTCAACCTGACAACGGCGACCCTCGGCGCGGCTGCTGCTGTCCTGGTCACAATCGGTGACCAACTATTCGCGACGGTCTCCGAGGCTCCGATGATAGCCGGGCAAGCTCTCCTCGGAGCGCTCGGCATCGGTGCTGGTATCGGCGCAGTACCGGTCGAGGTCGTTATCCTCGGCGCGCTGCTGGTAATCGTCGTTTCCGGTATCCTACGGGGTGACGACTGACATGTCGAGCTTCGAGGTAGACGCAGGCGTCGACGCACTGCAGTCGTGGGTCGAGGACCAGCAGCGACGGATAGCCAACGAGGCTGAGCCACTGCCGGACGCAGACGCCGCTGCAGCGATCGGGGCGATGCTGGTCGGTGCTTTCCTCGTCGCGGGCGGCTGGCTGCTGATTCGAGATGCTGCGACGGTCTCCGGCCGGCTGCTCATCAGCTACGCAGCGGCCGGCAGGGCGGCGGTGGTCCTGTCCGGCTTCGTGGCAATCAGGCTCGGCCTGCCCCGCACAGTGGCGGGATATCGGACGATGCGACGGATTCGAGAAGCCGAGGAGGTGCCGGCGTAGATGCGGCGAGCGCTCGTCGGGCTATTGTTGGTCCTCCTGGTCTCTCCGACGATCGTCGCCCCGATTGCTGCTGCACCGGGCGACGTCGAGACCAAATCGGCCGAGAACTACACGATATCCGAACTCGCCGAGCGAGGCCAGCAGATCGAGGGTGCGGACCCGTCGCGCCGATGGCTCGGCGAGCGTGGCAGTGTTTTCGTGAGCTACCAGCAGACCAATCTCGTGAAAGAGATGGGGTCGCAGCGGCCAGAGTGGGCCGTCGACAAGGTCGTCTCTCCCGATAAGCTGGTCGACACGGACGACGTGAAGATGCACATCAACCGGCCACAGACGGCCGGAGAGAAGAAAATCCACATCGTCGTTCTAGCGTGGAAAACAGAGACGCGAGAGGTGAACGGAACCAACGGAACGACGCGACAGGAGACCTACCTCACGTCCGTCCGGAAACGGACGACAGAGGTGCGACTGACGGACGCGTTCGAGACCGTCGAGGTGGCACTGCCCGACACCGAGAATCCGCAGCACATCACGATGTATGTGCGGGAATACCCGTCTGCACGGTGGACGTTCGCCCACGACCCGGTGGCGCTGGCGGACGGCCTGCCGTTCGGTCGGTCGTGGGGCGATTACCTGTCGTGGTTCGTGAGTCGCTTCTTCATTATCACGGCGCTCGGCGTCCCCGTGGCTATCGCTGGGGCGTACAAGACGCTCGAACACACGCACTCCGGCCCCGGAAAGAGTGTCATGTGGTGGCTGATAGCCGGCGGCCTCGGGTCGTACCTGACGCTGTATTTCAGCCACAGGAAGGTGGCAGAACTCCTGACGACGGCACCATGGGTGATGGGTGTGTTCGTCGTCGTTATCGCCTATCTGGCGACGCTGGAACTCGCCGACCCGACAGAGAAAGGGCTGTTCGAGGGAGTCGTGACGACGGACGCACAGAACCCGCTCGGCGAGGATATCCCCGACATCTCCGAGGAGGTCGGCGACGTCGTCTCGTTTGTCGATGGTGGCGACGGGACGATCAAGCTCGTCAAGAGCGAGTTGTCGTACTTCGTGACGCTGCTGGCGGGTGCCGAGCCCCCGACGCTCGACATGTCAGACCTGTCGACGCGGGTCCGGTACAACGGGACCGCGCCGGGCGACGAGAAGTTTTACGCAGCTGTCCCCGACGACCTCGACGACGACGAGGACCCGGACCTGGTCTACGTGCAATGGCCAGCGCTGTCGTTCGGACCTGACGGGCTGCGAGAGATGGTCGAGGACGGAGATGGGACGATGGCACGGTGGGACACGGAAAAGCTGTCTCGCGCCGGACTTCTCGGCCTGCTGGCGGGAGCAGCGGCGAACGTCGCCCTGGGAGCAGTGAACTGGGCAATCCTGGCGGCTGTCGTCGGGTTCTACGCCGGTACGATGCGACGGGTCGACGGCGAGGCGTCGTTCGACCCGGCACCGGTCCACTCGACGGCTGCGAAGGCGCGGGCAGTGACCGAGAAGCAGGAACTCGCAGTCGCGGAGACATTCGAGGCACTGCAGCAGAAGGTCGCCGAGGCCGACGCGACGACGACCGAGCAGGCCGTCGATATCGCCGAGGCGTACATCAACCAACTGCGGGGCCAGGTCGACCGTCTGCTCGGCGGCGACGCGGGCGGACTGCCTGATCAGGCCGGCGGCGGCAGTGTGGAGGTCGAGTCGGGGGTGAGTGACGATTAGCTTCTCGTCGACGTCCCCGGAGGAGCGATCTACGTCGGTCGAGCCGGCACTCGACGACCTGCAGCGAAAGCAGGACTCGCTCTTTCGCCGTCTCGAACTCGGGTTCGAGAGCCGTCGCGACGTCCTGCTGTGGTGCCACGACGCGAGCCTTCGGACGCTCGGCCAGGTCCCCGACTCCTGGTTCGCGGAGCTATTCGGCACCCGCTATCGAGTGGCGGCGCTACTCGCAGACAGTGAGCAACGAGCCGAGGTTTCGGAAAGCGTTGAGAGCGACGGACGAGCCGGCGTCGAGCGGGGCGTCCTGGCGGACGACACGCTCGTCGAGGCATGCCGGCAGGGTATGTCGCTGCTGGCTGAGCAGGCCGCAGAATACACGAACTCCGAGGAGCCGGTCGACCCGACCGCACAGTCGTTTCTGGCTATGCGACCGGCAGTCGAGGACCTGGCCGACCGACAGCGACTGGTCCTCGAACGCGCGCTCGGGGTCGCCGATCCGTCGATCGACAGCCGTGCAGACGTTCGCGAGTGGGTTCGCGACGTCGTCCGGGCGACGGACGGCAACGACCAGGGATTCGGCCAGAAAGTCCTCTGGTCGCCGTTCTGGCTCGACGCACTCCGGGGTGACCCGTCGTCGGCGTCGTTCCATCTCCTGCTCGCGGACGACCTGCTGCGGCCGATGAACGCGGCTCTACGGCAGAAAGCAAGCGCTGCGACCGAACAGGCGTCGAAAGAACGCACCAATCACGGAGCTTTCGAGACATGAGCAAATCCGCACAGAGACGAATCGAGAAGAAGGAACAGGAAGTCATCGAGCAGTTGCACGGGGACTTCGAGCCGTGGACGAAATCTCGACAGGCTCGGTACCACTCTGACAGCTGTAACAAGTCCTGGTCTCGGCTCGAAAAGTACCACAACGACGGCGAGAGGATGTACAAAGATTTCGGGCTAACTCCGATGCACAAGGCCTTAGCGAAGGAATCCCGCAAGTCACAGCGGTACGGGATGGAAGACGCCCACCCGGTCTATCGCTATCCGAGTGCGTACCTCGACGCGCTCATCCACATCGACGACGCCGAGAAGTGGGCGCTTGAGGACGGCCGGACGGACGACCCGATAATCGCCGAGCAGCCGCGACCTCGCCGGAAGGTCCTCGAATGGCTCGCGCGACCGGAGAACGGACACGTCCTCGACGCAATGGGCGACGGCGGAACGGACCTACACGCACACTCCGAGCCTGGCGAAGGGAAGACGTCGCTCGCCAATATGATCGGCGGGGTCCGAATGCCGGAGGTCAACAACGAGACGGTCCTGTGGTACCTGACGCTCGACGAGCTCGAATGTCTGCCGCTCGCCCCGTTCATGACGGTCGCGGTCCCTGCAGGCGTCGAGATCGAGGTCGAGGCGAAGCCTCGCGACCACCGACTGCCGGACGTCGAGATCGACCTGACCGACGTCTTCCGCGACACGATCTCCTACGACTCACCCCGTGACCTCATGCAGCAGATCGTCCCCGGAGGCCTCTACGCAGTCCTGCCGGACCCGCTGTTTCGAGGCTGTGAGAAGCTAACAACGGCGACATACACCCCGGCGCGAGAGGCCGAGGAGCCGGCCGAGGTGACGCCGCTGCGGGACAACATCTTCGCGATGGTCACAACGCGAGCGAAGGATGACGAGTTCCTGCACCCGACGACGGCGATAATCGACGAGGCGGGCGACCTGCTGCCGCTGAACCCCGAGGCCGACGAAAACGACACCAACCGGAAGGTGAAAGAGTATCCGAAGGTCTACGGGAAGGCTCGGAAGAAGAACTTCAGCGCGCTGGTCCTGTCGCACTCGGTCGCCCGGATCGACGAGGGCGTCCGAGAGAAAGAGCGCTGGTTCGTAACGATGCCGAACACTCCGGCGCCGTCGTCGACGCTGTCGGGTATCGGCAAGGTCCCCATCAAGTCGGATTACGCCATGCGACTGTCGAAGGGCGAGGCCGTCGTCTGGCGGAACCAGCACTTTTGCGAGATATCATGGCCGAACCCCTACCGTCGATACGAGTTCAGGGGCGAGGTATCCATTCGCTACCCGACTCGGGAGGTGGCGCTCGATGCACTGTGAGACGGCAATATCGGGGTCGGAACTCCCCGATATCGGGCCGGAGCAGCGGCGAGGTTCCGATTTAGTAGCATACAGCTATCTGAAACCCCGGAAATCGGCCGAGTCGCGGTTCGAGCGAATCATTCAGCAGCGGCACCACACGCGCGTGGGATTAATGTCAGGCAAGGGGCCGGGGGGTGATAACCATGCGTGAACGGGCGCTCGCGGTTCTGCTCGCGAGTCTGATTCTCGCGAGCGCGATCGGTCCTGGCGTCCTCGCAGCGGTCGACGTCGAGGGCCAGGTCCGACTCTCCGGCCAGCCGGCGACGAACGGGACGTCGTACTCCTACGATATCCGCGACCTCGACAGTGCGACGGCACCGCATATCGAGTTCACCGGGCGCACGGCGACAGAGTGGGATAACGCCTCAGCAGCCGACGTCGGCAGTGGTGGCTCGCTCGGTGTTTCGATCGCGGGCGACCAGGACCCGACCGGACCCTCGGCGAACGGCGAGCCGGTCGTCGAGATAACCGGCAACGAGCAGACGATGTCTTGGTCGGCGTCGGCGACGAACGTCGGCAGTGGGGCGACCAAATCGGTGTCTGTCCCCGGCAACGTAGACCCGACCGGCGAGACCGTCGAGTTCGTCGGACGTGAGCAGACGAGCGCTCGCACCGTCTCGGCGGCAAATCTCGCGAATGGCGGGACGACGTCGTACTCTGTCGGGGGGAACGTCCCCGCGAGCGGGGTGTCTGTCACGTTCAACGGTGATTCGACGACGAACTCGCGGACGGTCTCGTCGGCGAACGTCGGAAACGGTGGGTCGTTCTCCTACACTGCAGACGGCAATCTCGACCCGACGAACGACGAAGTGACGTTTACGGGCTATTCGTCAAACTTTAGCGAATCGGCAAGCGGCACTGGGTATTCCCCCGGACAATCCGGAACCATCGATATTGGCGGGAATCTAAATCCGACTGGTCCGTTAAATGGGGAACCCCGATTAACTCTAACGGGTCACACTGCTGAGGGTACGACGGCGACGACGGCGGCCTCAACAGGTTCCGGAACGACGACAACTCCTCATGGGCTGACTATCGCCCCTCAAAGAGACATGACGGGCATATCTACGGTGGTAATGAGTGACGTATATAAACCCCAAACAGTGTTCGTAAATGACACTAATGGGAATACAATCGTCTCTAAAGACGTGTCGTCGAAATCAGGGGGTGACACCGTGAATATTGATGTCTCGCTTACTGGTGGGAATAAATACTATTTGACAATGAAGGCGACACAAATTGCGTCGGCCGATAGCTCCACGTACCCTATCGAAACGGCAGACATGGATATTGTGGGTTCGGCAATTGGCAATAGTGAAGATACTTACTCATATAAAATGTTCACAGAGGTTACACCGATACTGCCTGCGTCCGGAGTATCGGTGTCGGCGGATGACGGAACTACCGCCTCAATTGGAGATATGTCGGATGGGGAAACAGTGGAGCGGTCTATGTCTTTGTCTAATAGTGCCTCTCAACTAACTATAAACGCAGATAGTGGCTCGTATGATTGGACGCTAGATTACACCGACAGATGGGGAACAGAGGACCCGTCAATCGACGTCGACGGCGACGGAACAGACGAGGCGAGTTATGACGGCGTTCTGATGAGCGGTAAGACGTACACTGAAAGTGTCGACGTCTCTACGGGGTCATACACTGCTGACGTCACGACAGGCCACCAGGTCGACGTCGACCTCGCCTTTACCGAGCGGACGGCGACCGAGGACCCCGCTATCGACGTCGACGGCGACGGGACCGACGACGCGAGTTACACGGGTGTCCTGAACTCCGGCGAGACCTGGTCGGCGTCGGTGTCGAACCTCTCGACCGGGTCGCACACGGCCGAGGTGTCACTATCGGGCCACCAGGTCGACGTCGATATCCACATGACCGAGCGGACGGCGACCGAGGACCCTGGCCTTGACCTCGACGGTGACGGTATCGACGACGCCTCGTATTCGGGTGTATTGCGGTCGGGTGAGACGTCGTCGGTATCCGGGGACGCACTCGCACAGGGGTCGACGACGCTCGAAACGAGCGCGACAGCAGGCACGTTCGATTACACGGTGTCGGCGACCGGTCGGACCCACACCGAGGACCCAGCTATCGACCTCGGCGACGATGGTTCGGCCGAAGTGTCGCACTCGGGACTGCTCGGACCTGGCGAGACGACGACGTACGAACTCTCGTCGCTCTCGACGTCGACCTCGTCGGTCGGCGTAGACACGACTGCAGGGACCACAGACGTCGCGCTGCGGCTGCGAGAACGACAACGGTCGACTGACCCGGCCGTCATCATCAACGGGCACCGGGTCGGCCACTCCGGGGCGCTGAACGACTCCGAAACGGTAGCCGTCGACGGCTCGTCGTCCTGGCTGTCCTCGGGGACGAACACAGTCGAGGTCCGGGTCGGCGAGACGGCCTCGGCCGACGCTCCGGACCCGAGAGTCGAAATGGTCTACACGCACAAGGCGACGGACCACATCAACCAGACGTACACCGACGAACGGTGGACGGAGCGCTACAACGTCAGTAAGCGGTTCAACAGCAGCCAGAACAACGTGAACGTCACTCTCGACCACTCGTCGGAAATCGTCGCCGTGCGAGACCTCGAATACCGGGTGAACGGCGGCACCTGGCAGGACGTGACCGCGCAAGCGTACACGATGAACGGCTCGACAGTGACGGCCGAGATCGGCGACGTCTCGGCCGGCGACACGGTCGAGGTGCGCGACGCGGCCTCGAAAGTCGAGGTCTCGGGTGGTGATATCGAGGTGACCGAACCGACCGCTCCGGGGCAGACACTCGACACGGCGATTCGGGTCAATTCGTGGAGTTCAGACGCCTATATCGTCGTTCAGGGCGACCTAGTTCACTACGCCTATAATGAGAGTTGGACGGGACCGAACGAGTTCGCAGAGTTCGACGCCGTCTCGGGGGAACAGCGGTTGCACCTGCCGAAGGCGTCGGCCGGTTCGCTCGCGAGGGTGACGACAATGCCGGTGTCTGTGAATCCGCTGGCGGGTGACGTCCATGTCTCGCCGACCGACCCGTCGTCGACCGAGCCGACGTTCGTCGTCGAGCCGGGCGACGGGACGGGCGACAAAGTCGAGTATACGTTCGAGAACGCGAAGGACGAGACGCATTACGTCCTGTGGTCGGTGTCGTCGGGAATCGTCCGAGACGACGGGACGGCGAACTCTCCCCTGACGCTCACGGACGACGACAGTAACGAGAAGCTGCAGTTTCAGGTCGACGAGAACACGGGTAGCAGCGACTCCGGCGGGGGCGGTGGTTCAAGCAGTGTCCCCAACTCGTTCGACGAAGTGTCGGCCGGTGGCGGAGCGCTCGGCGCGGCGTCTCTCGGCGACGTCGGGATTATCGTCATCGTTGGCGGCCTCATAGCGGGCGCATGGGTCATCTCGCGCGAGTTCGGAGGGTCGTCGCTGTCGTCGCAGACGCTCCTGGTCTCCGAGGCAATCGTCGTCGGTCTCCTGGCGCTCGAACTGCTCTCGCAGTACTCGCTGGTCGGAGGTGCCGCACTCGGATTCGCGAAGCTCGGCAAGCTCGCAGGCGTCGGACTGCAGCAGGCAATGCCGCTCGCGCTGCTCGTCGGTGGCGGGGTGGCGTACTTCGCGATAAAGCGCTGGGGACGGCCGCAGGTCGTGGTAAAGCGGTCGTTCTCGATAGGAGGCGACGAGCGAGGTGAAGAGTGATGGTGGTCGCAGATATCTTGCACTCGCTCGGCGTGTCCGGGTCGATCGTCTCGGTAGTGGTTGGCCTGGTCGCACTGAAACACGGCCGAGAGATATTCACGGTCTTGTCTCTGGCAGGCATGTATATGCGAGTACTGGCGGTCGGCGGCTTCTTGCTACTGCTTGTCTCGTCAGGGCTGGTCCCCGGCATCTCGGCCTCGTTCAACGTGCAGATGGGCGTGATGGCTAACCTACTGTCGGACCTGATCGACCTGGCGGTCGGTCTGGTTCCTCTGTAGTTCTCGCGAGGCGTAAGGCGGCCTGACAAGGCCGCTGGGGGTTTCCCGGCGTATACCACTCCTGGTGTACAGAGTCTCAGCCGGCCGGTCTCGCCACTCCTGGCGGTGGCGGCAGGGGGCGCGCGTTCTGCGCGCCCCCGTAACTTGCCCTGCCCCCTTAGGGGCACTACCGTAAGGCCCCCCGATAAGGCCGGCGGTGAGCCCAACCCGCGAGACAGCCGTGTAGGGGGACCGAACTACCCGCGAACACGCGGTACTGCGAGCGCTACCGAGGGTGAGAATGAATGAAACTGGCCAAAAACTGGCCATCAACACCTTGGTGAAAGTGAAGCAGCGACGACAGCGACTGTCGCGAGCGGGGTTAACCAACAGAAACGGCGGTCGAGGGCGAAGTAGTTGGTTAAGAGACGGAGAAAACACGAGTGATGCAACTACCGACCGGCGAAAACCGGGCCGGCGGTCGGCCTACCCGAAGCGATACCGCTTCGGTATCGGGTCGAGCCGCACACGGACGTCGTCTGGGGCGAGCACGCCATCGGACGTCGAGACCTCGACGAACAGGTCCTCCGGCGTCATATCGAGACTCGACAGGTACTCGAAGCGCGATCGCTCGTCGTCCTGGTCGTCCTCGGAATCGAACGTTCCGTCGTCGCGACGAGCGCGGTCGTCCTGGTCGCGACGCTCGCGGCGCTGGTCAGCTCGCTCGTCGAGATCGTCCGCTGTGTCGCCAGGACGAGCGTCGTCGAGGGCGTCGACGGCCTGCTGCTGCAGTGCTCGGGAATCGAAGACAACCAGGACCGGGTTCGACAGGCGTTTGAGGATGCCCTGCTCCTCGAAGCGAGCGACGTGGTACCGCACCGTCGATCGGGCGAGACCAGTCTGCTCGACGAGCGTGTCGTAAGTCGCGCCGTCGTTCCGGCTGACGACGCGGAGGATATCGTAGGGCGCGACAGAGTTCGGTTTCAGCGCCTCACGCGTCACTCTCGTCGCCATGTCGTCGTAGTAGCTGGCCAGGTGCTCCCGACGACCCGTCGGCATCTCGAACTCGTAGTCGGCGGCGAGCGACCCGTCGAAATGGTCGTCGTCGACGAGATCGTCACGAGTGACACCCGCCCAATCGGCGTGCGTCGAAACGACCGTCCGAAGATGTTGCACGAGGTCGTCCCAGTCGCAGACGTGCGGTAGCGCGCCGTCAGCACCCGAGAACATGGCCTCGATCTTCGGATGGTGCATCGGGTGGTCCTCCGGCATTTTCGCCCACCCATTCGCCTGGTAGAGCTTCAAGCCAGTCTTGAACGGGACGTCAGAGAACCCGAGATGGTCCCAGCGGTCGGACACGACTTGTGCCTCGACCCATCCCTCGCGCTCGCGAGTACGGTTGGCCTCGACCTCGCTGGTACCGCCGTAGGCTATCAGGTCGGTCGTCTGCCGGATCGTGTCGACCAGCGCTCCCTTCTTCGCGATATCGACGCGGAGGTGCGCCTCCGCCTTCGATATCTTGTGGCTCTCGGGAACGAGATTCGTCGGCAGTCCATTCTCCTGCACGTCGAGCGCGCCGTCCCCGTAGACGGTCGTGAGCGCGTCGACGCCGCGACGGGTGATATCGAACGGGCACTCGGCCCAGGTCGTCCACACTCGGATTCGCGTCCCCTCGCCGTAGGGACAGTCGAGTTCGTTTCCGTCCCTGTGGACGAGGTCGTGATACTGCGGCATGATCTCGACGTGGAGCGCGGTCGACGGCTTGTGCAGCTCGCCGTCGGCGTCACGAAGTCGAAGTTTCAGGTGCTGCTGGTAGTACGCCGAGTAGTTGTCGCCGCGACCAGTGCCGGCCTTCCAGCGGCTCGACGACACAGCCAGGACGTACTCCGGCGGCACACCGTCGCCGTCCTCGTCGTCGAACGCGTCCTCGGCGGGCGGTAGCCAGTCGGCGTCGAACGGAACGACGGCGGGCTCGCGCTTCGGATCGCCGACGTTTTCGCGCCAGTAGTCGAGCGCGACGTCGTACAGCGTTCCAGAGGGCCGCTCGTGTGCGTCGCGTGCCGCCGAGGGAGTGGTATCGTCGGGCATATCGGCGATGTGTCCGACGACGCCAGCACCGTGAATGACGGGCTCCGCGGCGACCGCCGTCTCGTGGTTGACCGGCAGATCGGTGAGGTCGATGTCGAGATCAACGTCGAGGCCAGCGTCGGTCGGCTGGGGGACGTCGCTACTCACCGCGACCACTCCCTGAGACAGCGAGATATCCATCTGGAAGCTCTCGGCGCGGTGTCGGAACCCAGCGGACGACCTGGTCGGCGAACTGCACGCGTACACCAACCCAGCCGTCCGAGAGCACGCTGAGCGACCGGCCACCGACGCGAATGGGCATGACGATCTCGGCTCCGTGCCGGTCGCAGTGCCAGCCGTACGTGACGAGGAAGTCGAGGTCCTCGTTCAGTGAGGCGTCCGCGCCAGCATACTGCGGGTTTCGAACGGCCTGCGACTGCTTCGTATCGCCGACATAGGCCCCACACTCCGCACAAAGAACCTGGCCGCTTCTGTTGCGTGCCGAGGACCGGAGAACGGGTGTGGGCTCGACGCCGAATGTATCGAGTGTCGGCATTACGCCCACCCCCGAGCGGAGAGTAGGTGTTCAAGTTCGTCGCCGAGATCGTCGAGGGCAGCATCGACGTCCTGCAGTGACGCGTCCGCGTTCGCGGACAGGGACAGCGAGACGTTTTCGCGGTCAACGCCGACCAGGACCTCGTCACCGTTCGCCTCGATGGTGACGCTGAGCGGGGTGACCTCTCGGCTCCCTGTCATGGCTCGCACTCTCCGTTCTCGCGAGCGACGCAGCGCTGGCCCCGCTTAGTTATCAGTAATCCGCAAAAAATACAGACTGGTGCCGGCCAGTCCTCTGATTCGGAGGATTCTGGGCGGCTCACGCTCCAACACCTCCGCGGAGCGTTTCAACTACAGGTAATATTTGTAAGTTCTTTGATAAGGGAATGGGTTCGGGCAGATTTGAACTGCCGGCCTCCTCCATGTCAAGGAGGTGTCATAACCAGCCTAGACCACGAACCCTCGCTGGCTTCCACCTTGCCTGCACTCATTCGTTTGCCGGAGGGATAATTGAAGGTTTCGAATTGCACGCCGTCCGTCCATTGTGGTCCATACCCACAGGAAGGCCCCGTGGCGACACGCTTAAGTGGATGTACGAATTTGTCCATCACAACACGAAATAGTCCATTGGTGAGCCATTATGGAACATTACATCGAGCGCGTGACCGACGGTGAGGACCTGACGCTCGCGGAGGCCCGCGAGGCATCGACCGCCGTCTTCGAGGAGGCGACGGAGGCACAGATCGGCGCGTTGCTGACCGCACTGCGCGCGAAGGGCGAGACCGAGACGGAGATAGCGGGGTTCGCCCAGGGGATGCGCGATGCGGCGCGGACCATCGAACCGGAGCGTGACCCGCTGGTGGATACCTGCGGTACCGGCGGCGACGACTACGACACGATCAACGTCTCGACGACGAGCGCGATCGTGGCGTCCGGTGCGGGCGTTCCCGTCGCGAAGCACGGCAACTACTCGGTGTCGTCTTCCTCCGGGAGTGCGGACGTCCTCGAAGAGGTCGGCGTGACCGTCGACGCCGAACCGCCGGCCGTCGAGGCGGCCATCGAGCGGGACGGCATCGGCTTCATGCTCGCGCCGGTGTTCCACCCGGCGATGAAGGCCGTCATCGGACCGCGGAAGGAACTGGGGATGCGAACGGTGTTCAACGTCCTGGGGCCGCTCACCAACCCCGCGGGCGCGGACGCGCAGGTAGTGGGCGTCTACGACCCGGAACTCGTCCCCGTGATTGCACGGGCACTCGGGGAGATGGACGTCGAACGCGCGCTCGTCGTCCACGGCTCCGGCATGGACGAGATAACGATCCACGACGAGACGGTCGTGGCCGAGGTTGACGGCGACGAGGTCGAAGAGTACACGCTGACGCCGGCCGACCTCGGGCTGGAGGAATCCCCCATCGAAGCAGTCGCCGGTGGCTCACCCGAGGAGAACGCGGCGGACATGCGCGGTATCGTCGAGGGCGACGTGTCCGGCGCGAAGCGGGACATCATCCTCGCGAACGCGGGCGCGGCCATCTACGTGGCCGGCGAAGCGGCGACGCTCGAGGACGGCGTCGAGGCGGCGGCCCAGGCCATCGACTCCGGCGCTGCGGCGGAGAAGCTCGGCGACCTCTGCGATGCCGAGGCAGAGGTATGACGCGCGCGAAGGTGTGTGGCATCACTCGCGAGGACGACCTCGACGCGACGGTCGCCGCGGGTGCGGACGCCGTCGGCCTCATCGCCGGCGTCACGGTAGAGACGCCACGAGAGATCTCGCTCTCGCGGGCGGCCGACCTCGCTGGGGCGGTGCCACCGCTCGTGACGTCCGTCCTCGTGACCATGCCCGAAGACGAGGCGACCGCTCGCGAGCGCATCGACCGCGTCCGTCCGGACGCAATCCAGGTCCACGGCCTCTCGACGGAAGGCGTCGCGGCGCTGGCGGACGCACCAGCGCAGGTCATCGCGGCCGTTGACGCCAACGACCCACAACTCCACGACTACGCCGATGCGGCCGACGCGCTCCTCGTCGATTCCCTCGACGAGCAAGGCGGCGGCGGAACGGGGGAGACGCACGACTGGGAGGCGACTCGCGAACGAGTCTCGAACTGTACCGCGCCGGTGATCCTCGCGGGCGGTCTGACGCCCGAGAACGTCGCCAGTGCGGTCGAGACCGTCGACCCGTTCGCCGTGGACGTCGCGAGCGGCGTCGAAGCATCGGGCGGCGTGAAAGACCACGACCTCGTCGAGACGTTCGTCGAGCGTGCCACGGGGCGGGTGGTCTCGGCGTGACGCTGGAGCCGACGCGCGAGGAGTTCGTCGCGCTCGCGGACGAGGATCGACCGGCGGTCGTCCGGGCAGCGGTCGAACTCGACGTGGACGTCGAACCGCTCGAAGCCTACGCCGCGCTGACCGGGCGCACGACCGACGTCGAAGACGGCGACTACACGTTCCTGCTCGAGAGCGCGGAGAAGGTGGCGTCGAGCGACCCCGACGGGGCGTTCGCCGCCAGTAGCTCGGACAGACACGCCCGCTACTCCTTCGTTGGATACGACCCGAAAGCCGTCGTCACGGTCGGCGGGGACGGCGACGCTGCGACGACCGACGTGGACGTCATCGACGAGCGCTACGCGGACCTCGTGAGCACCAACGGTGGGGATACGGTCGACTCGCTTCGGGCAGCGATGCCAGACGTCGACCTCCGGGGCTTTCCGGACGCCGACCGGCAGCACCTCGAAGGTGGACTTGTCGGATTCCTGTCCTACGACGCCGTCTACGACCTGTGGCTCGACGAGGTGGGGTTGGAGCGGCCGGACTCTCGGTTCCCGGACGCGCAGTTCGTCCTGACGACGAAGACCCTCGTCTTCGACGACCTCGAAGACTCGGTGACGCTCGTGTTCACGCCAGTCGTGACGCCCGGCGACGACGCTGGCGCTCGCTACGACGAGCTACAGGCCGAGGCCGACCGCGTCGCGGACCTGCTGTCCGGTGCCGAGACGCTTCAGACGGGTGGTTTCGAGCAGACCCGCGAGGTCGCAGGCCCGCAAGAAGCGTACGAGGACGCGGTCCGGACGGCCAAGGAACACGTCCTCGACGGCGACATCTATCAGGGCGTCATCTCTCGGACGCGCGAGCGGTACGGCGACGTGGACCCGCTGGGATTCTACGAAGCCCTCCGCTCGGTCAATCCCTCACCGTACATGTACCTGCTGGGCTTCGACGACCTGACCGTCGTCGGCGCGAGTCCGGAGACGCTCGTCTCCGTGCGCGACGAGAAGGTGATGAGCAATCCGATCGCCGGGACCTGCGACCGCGGCAGCAGTCCGGTCGAGGACCGCCGACTCGCCGGCGAGATGCTCGCGGACGGCAAGGAGCGAGCCGAACACACGATGCTCGTCGACCTCGCGCGCAACGACGTCCGGCGCGTGTCCGAGCAGGGCACCGTCCAGGTCGATGAGTTCATGAACGTCCTCAAGTACAGCCACGTCCAGCACATCGAGTCCACGGTCACCGGCTCGCTCGCAGACGAGAAGGACGCCTTCGATGCGACGCGGGCGGCGTTCCCCGCCGGAACGCTCTCGGGCGCGCCGAAGATCCGCGCTATGGAGATCATCGACGACCTCGAACGAACCCCGCGTGGCATCTACGGCGGTGGCGTCGGCTACTTCTCTTGGGGCGGCGACGCGGATTTCTGCATCGTCATCCGCTCGGCAGCGATCGAACACGGGGTCGCCGCAGAGACGGGCGACGAGCGTGAACGCGACCGTATCACGGTGCAGGCGGGCGCGGGCATCGTCGCCGATAGCGACCCGACCAGCGAGTACGAGGAGACGGAGAAAAAGATGGACGGCGTGCTCACCGCGCTGGACCGGATTACCGAGACTGCCGATGCCGAGCCGACGCCGGAGGTGATGCAGGAATGACCGCCCGGCAGGTCGCGGAGCCCCGGCAGGTGCTGTTCGTGGACAACTTCGATTCGTTCACGTACAATCTCGTCGAGTACATCGGCGACGCCGGAGCGACACTGGACGACGACCGCGGCGTCGAGACGACGGTCGTCCGCAACACCGCGGCGCTGGACGAGCTGCGAGAGATGGACCCCGACGCAATCGTCATCAGCCCCGGGCCAGGCCATCCGAAGAACGACCGCGACGTCGGCGTCACGACCGAGGTCCTCCGCGAGCTGAGCCCGGAGATTCCGACCCTCGGCGTCTGTCTCGGCCTGGAAGCGGCTGTCCACGCCTACGGAGGGACGGTCGGACGCGCTCCCGAGCCGATTCACGGCAAGGCGTACGCCGTCGAACACGACGGCGAGGGGGTCTATCGCGGCCTCGAGCAGGGATTTCAGGCGGGACGATACCACTCGCTCGTGGCGGTCGACGTGCCGGACTGTTTCGACGTGACGGCGACCACGACCGCCGAGGACGACGAGCTAGTCATGGGAATTCGCCACGAGGAGTATCCCATCGAAGCCGTGCAGTTCCACCCGGAGTCGGTCCTGACCGCGGTGGGTCACGACGTCATCCGGAACTTCCTCGCGGGCGTCTAGAATCCGGCCACGCCGAGTAGCCACAGGACGCCGACGGCGAGGATGGCGAGGACGACCAGCTTCCACGCGACTTTCAGGAAGAATCTGCCGACCAGGATGACGATGGCTAGCAGGACGAGTCCGACGAGTATCTCTGGCGGTGACACGGGGAGTGCAGACATACCGTACCAGATGGCGAGACGTGGCAAATACTTGGTGGCTACGTAACGGCCAAATCGGACCATCGAAGGGGTATTCGACCCCACCCGAACCCCCTCCCGTTTCCACTGCAAACACCGCCGCCATCTTCCGAATCGTGACTTCGAGATTTCACTTTCACTCCGGTTTGAGAGGAGTTAAGCCGAATCCGTAGCATCGTTATCAGCGTACGCAAGTGCTCGCGAGTCGCCCGTCTCGCGAACCGAACTACGACGAGTGAGACTGTCAGTCGTCTGGCCGAACCGACGGCGTTAGCTCGTCTCGGAGCCACTATTGGCCAGTTACGACGCCGGCAGTCGACCTCTGGAATCGTCGACAGAAACCCAAGCCCGAAGGGTTATTTGGGGCCCATGCAAACAGAATTTCCGACACGAATGAACGGATCGAGGCCACGCGACCAACGACAGATCGTGTATCGACAGACGAGTAGCGGGGTGATAGCCGATGAGTGACCTGAGCGCCGACGAGCTAACGCTCCCGATCAAGCGAACCGACGGCGACACCCTCGCCGACCGACTGACCGACAACGCGTATCAAAACATTCTCCCGGCGCGCTATCTCCGGAAGGACGCCGACGGCGAACTCGTCGAACAGCAGGAGGACCTGTTCGACCGCGTCGCGAAGAACATCGCACTCGCCGAAGCTGTGTTCGAATCCCGCAAACAGGGCGTGGACATCTCGGTCACGCCCGCTCAGCTGAAGCCCGATCACCCCCGCCGCGAGGAACTCGCCGACGAGGTATTCGGAAAGGGGACCAGCCTCGACGACGACGTCGAGACCTCGCTCTCTATCTACAACGTCAACAAGTTCGCCTACGAGACCGTCGTTCCCGAACTCCCCGAAGACGTTCGGACGCACGTCACGGAGGTCAGCGACCAGTTCCAGGACCTGATGGAGAATCTCTCTTTCATGCCGAACTCTCCCACGCTCATGAACGCGGGGGACGAACTCCAGCAGCTCTCCGCCTGCTTCGTCGACTCTCCGGGCGACGACATCGACGACATCCACCAGACCGCCAAAGAGGCCGCACAGGTCTTCCAGAGCGGTGGCGGCATGGGGTACGCCTTCTGGCAGCTCCGGCCGTACGGCGACCCCGTCGGCTCGACCGGCGGTATCGCATCCGGCCCCATCACGTTCATGCGGACGTACGACCAGATGTGCGAGACCATCGCGCAGGGCGGTGCCCGCCGCGGTGCTCAGATGGGCGTCATGCGCGTCTCCCACCCCGACGTCATCCAGTTCATCCACGCGAAGAACAAGGACGTCTCGCTGGCCGAGACGCTGCGCCTGAACGACCCCGACGACTACACCCATACGTCGTTCAAGGACGCGCTGAACGAGGCCCGCGAACTCATCGACGACGAGGGCCGCGTCCCCAAACATCTCCGAAACGCCGTCGAAGGCCACCTTTCGAACTTCAACATCTCCGTCGGCATCACCGACGACTTCATGGACGCGCTCCAGAACGACGAGGAGTTCACGTTCACGAACCCGCGGACGAACGAACCCCACGTCGCCACCGAACAGACCGAGGAACTCTACGACATGTTCGGACTCGGCGAGTACGTCACCGCGGGGGAGATCCTCTCCATCCCCGCCGACGTGCTGTGGGAGCGCATCATCGAGGGAGCCCACGAGAACGGCGAACCCGGCGTCATCTACCTCGAACGCGTCAACAAGGAGCACTCCTTCGACGTCGACGAGCATCCCGAACATCGCATTCTGGCGACAAATCCGTGCGGGGAACAGCCGCTCGAAGAGTACGAAGCGTGCAACCTCGGCCACATCAACCTCTCCACCGTCGCGGACCTCGACGCACCGGACTGGCGCGTCTGGTACGATCAGCACGGCGACGAGTACGACTCCCTGGAGGCCGCCGTCGACGACTTCCTCGACGAGGCGCTCGACGTCGCCGAACTCGACCGCCGTATCGAACTCGGCACGCGCTTCCTGGAGAACGTCGTCACGATGTCGGACTTCCCGGTCGAGAAGATCGAGGAGAAGGTCCGCGCGATGCGGAAGATCGGCCTCGGCGTCATGGGCCTGGCCCAGCTGTACATCCAACTGGGCGTCAAGTACGGCTCCGACGAGGGCAACGAGATCGCCCGCCAGGTGATGCGCCACATCAACCACGGCTCGAAGTGGGCCTCCCACGAACTCGCCGAAGAGCGCGGCTCCTTCGACGACTGGGACGACTCGAAGTACGCCGACCCCACGTCCTACGCCGACTGGTTCGAGAAGCAGACCGGTCTCGACGCCGACGACTGGGCGGACGGCTTCGCGATGCGGAACCACAACACGACGACCATCGCGCCGACCGGCACCACGTCGATGGTCGGCAACACCACCGGCGGCTGTGAGCCGATCTACAACGTCGCCTACTACAAGAACGTCTCCGACGACGTGCAGGGCGACGAGATGCTGGTCGAGTTCGACGACTACTTCCTCCGCGTGCTGGAGGACAACGACGTCGACGTCGACGCGGTCAAGCAAGAGGCCCAGGAGCAGATGGCGAATAACGAGTTCGACGGCGTCGAAGGGCTGGAGACGGTCCCGGACGCCATCGGCGAACTGTTCGTCGTCACCGGCGACCTCACACCCCACCAGCACGCGTCCGTCCAGTGCGCCTGTCAGGAGGGCGTCGACTCCGCCATCTCGAAGACGGTCAACGCGCCCAACGACTCCAGCGTCGAGGACGCGAAGGAGGTCTTCGAGTACATCTACGACCACGGCGGCAAGGGCGTCACCTACTACCGCGACGGCACCCGCAGCAAGCAGGTGCTGACGACGCGCGCCGACAACGCGGAGTTCGCCGACGAGACCGAGGCCGCGGAGGCGCTCGTCGAGCAGATCACCGAGGTCTTCGGCGGCATCGAGGCCTTCATCGAGATCGAGGAGGTCCAGGCCGTCCTCGACGAGCAGATCGCCGACATCCTCGACATCGCCGACGGCGAGTCGAACGAGTTCGCGAAGAAGCGCACTCGGCCCGACGTCCTCCACGGCGTCACCCAGCGCATCGACACGGGCTACGGCAAGCTCTACGTCAACATCAACGAAGACCCCGAGGCCGAGCGGCCGTTCGAGCTGTTCGCCAACATCGGCAACTCCGGCGGATTCACGGCCAGCTTCACCGAAGCGCTGGCGAAGACCATCTCGACGGCGCTCCGATCGGGCGTCGACCCCCAGGAGATCGCCGACGAACTCCAGGGCATCCGCTCGCCGAAGGTCGCCTGGGACAAGGGCGAACAGATCCAGTCCATCCCGGACGCCATCGGCACCGCGCTGCGTCGCTACCTCGACGGGGACGTCGACAAGGCCTATCCCCAGCAGGCGACGCTGGAGGAGACCGCCGACGAGACGGCGGAGGGAGAGGCGAGCGCCGACGTGCCGTCCACCGACGGCGGCGCGGCCAAGGCCACATCCAGCAGTAGCGGCGACGCCCACCAGGACCTCATCGACGCGGGCGAGAGCCCCGAGTGTCCCGACTGCGGCTCGCTGTCGCTGTACTACTCCGAAGGCTGCAAGACCTGCGAGTCCTGCGGCTGGTCGGAGTGTTGAGCAGCTAGGGAACTGAGGGGACCCGTTGGAGGAACGGGCTTTGTCGGCCACGTTGGACTGATTTTCTCTTTCGGTGCGTCTACGCCGGAGCAGACTACCTGACGGACAGCAACGTGGACGTGTCCGAGAGAAATGCCTTCACTGCGAGCGTCGACTATCGCAAAAACCCTTCGAGTACGTCGACAACCCGTTCGACGAACGCATCCGAAACGCGTCCCTACCAGGCGACCAGGTCCTCTCGTCGCGGGGAATGGACCGCCCACGGAGGGACGTACGACGTTCACGGGACGCCACCGATTTCCCATACCTCGTCCGAAAGCGGTAGCGAGTCTTCGTATCGTTTCGTCGATACCGCGACTGCGACGTACTGCTCGGAATCGAACGGATGAGATTCGTTGTTGACGACGAGCCAGGGTCGCTGGCTGTCAGCACCGAGTTTGAACGGGTCGGTACTCCGGACGACGTCACCGCGTTCCGGGTGCATCTACGAATCGGAGCCGCTGTGTCCCATCTCACTCGGATGCGGTGTATCCGGAGCCGTCTCGGCCCATTCGTTTTCGTCGATACCACCGTCTCGCTCGTCGAGTCGCTGGCTAACCCTGTGCAAATCGTACGCTGCGGCAAGTCGTTCTTCGTCCCTCGTCGTCGTCCAGTACTCGCCCTTGTGGCGGACGAGTTCCCGACCTTTGAGCCGCGAGAGCGCAGTCCCCACAGTATTCGGGTTCTCATCGATAGCCGCCGCAATCTCCGACCGAGTGAACGCATGATCTCGGTGTGTGTAGAGGTAGGTCAGGACCTGCTCGGGAACGCTCGGACCCTGTGGCAGGTCACCCGATTCGAAGTCGTCAATGCTCACAGGCATATGGTGAAATTCGTGTACTGTGCGTATCAATGTACTGGTTGAATTTATTATATTTATCCGAGTCAGCTCGGGCCGTCAGACGATTCACCAATGGTCCACAGTTCGAACTCACGTCTGCTGTGCATCGAACGTGCTGGATTCCGGGCAGACGACCAAGAATGGCGACAATCACTGCATCGTCACGTACGTCAGGAACGCCAGCGCGACGAACTGGAGCCCGCGGAGGACGGCGACGAACTGCTGGGCGTGGAGGCTGCCGGAGTACAGCATCCCCATGCTGAAGAAGAAGTAGATGGCGGCGGCGTTCTCGATCAGCATGACGACGCCGAACGCCAGCAGTCCGGCGACGAGCGGTGACTTGAACTGCCGGTAATTTCGCAACCACACGAACGAGAGCGCGCCGAGGAACAGGACGTTCAGTCCCGCCAGCACGCTCGCTATCAGTATCCAGGTGCTCATCGCCATCTGTCTTACTCCAGTTGGTCGGTTATCATCTCGAACTCCTCGCGGTGGTGGTCGAAGCGGTCGGTGAGGAAGTACAGCGCCCCGTAGTCCTCGCCACCCCGCTCGACGACGTCGTGGTCGAGCAGCATGTCGAGGTGGTGACGAACCGTGTTGTAGTCCACGTCGAGGGCCTCTGCGAGCTTGTTCGCGTTCCGCGGTCGCTCGTCGAGCGCGCGGATGATGCGGACGCGGTTCCGGCCTCCTCGCGTGCCTGCCAGGAGGTACCACAGGGCCTTCTCCATCGACGGTTTCTGAATGGGATTCTCACAGTCGCGTGGTTTATGTGTGCTGTTTCAGGGTTTGATGGTCGTGCTGACCCAGCCGGAGGGGCCGCTCGGGAACGCGTTCGCCTCCTCCTTCGGCTGGAGCGTTCCGGTCCCGTCGGTGGCGCGGGCGACGACCTCGTGCTCGCCGTCCGGGGGGTCGTAGGTGTACATCCACTGTCGCCAGACGTCGTCGCCGGGCAGCGGTTCGGAGAGCGTCGCCTCTGCCCAGGTTTCGCCGCCGTCGGTGGAGACCTCGACCAGCTCGATGCCGCGGGTGCCGGCGTAGGTGTGGCCACCGACGCGGATTCGGCCGTCGTCGAGGTGCTGTATCGAGTGGATCTTCGCGACGGTGTTGACGGGGCCGGTCCCGTGCCACCCGCGCTTCTCCCAGTAGCCCTCGGCTTCCTTGTCGAGGATCTCGATCTCGGTGATCCACTTGACGTTTATCTCGCCCCAGTGGCCCGGGACGAGCGCTCGAACGGGGTAGCCGTGTCCTTTCGGCAGCACGTCGCCGTTCATGCCGTAGGCGAGGAACCCGTCTTCGAGCGCGGCGAGCGGGAACTCCTCGAAGTAGTCGTCGGCGGCGCGGAACATCACGCATTCGCAACTGCCCTTCGGGCCGGCACGGTCAACGAACTGTTGTATCGGGACGCCGGTCCACAACGCGTTGTCCATCTTGTGGCCGTTCAGCTTCTCGCCGACGCACCGGAGCGTGTTGAAGCGGTCCTCTGAAGCCATCGACCGCAGTTCCTGGTAGTCGACGGTGACCTCCTGCTCGACCGCGCCGGTGACGGTCAGCGACCACTCGTCGGCGTTCACCTCGGGGTCGACCGCGTTGATGTCCACGTTGTAGAACTTCTCGCTGACGAGCGGGTCCATCCCCGGCAGATCGAGGGACTTCTCGTCGGCTTCGGCGAGGAGGCGTTCGCGCTCGCTCGGCGTTTCGGTGGGCTGCTGGTCTGTCTCCTCCGACCCAGCCTCGTCAGCCGGGGTCGGCGTCGAGGGGTCGTCGAGGGACTGGCCGGCCGATGGTTGCTGGCGGGACCCGAACGCGGTCGCGAGCCCGCCGATGCCGAGCAGTGCGACGGCGCTCTCGACGACGCGACGTCGACCCGGCGAGACGTCGGCGTCGTCCGCTCCGCGAACGCTCCGGAAGATTCCCTCGACGGCGACGACGAGTGTCGGCGGAAGTCCGGCCCCCAGCGCGACCACAGGGTCGCCGGTCAGGAGCGTCGTGACGCCCCAGGGAAGCGCCCCGGCGAGCAGCGCGGCGACCCACGGACTGTCGAGTCGCGCTCCGACGACGATGCCGATTCCCACGAGCGAACTGAAGGCGACGACCGCCAACGCGATCGCGGTCAGGAGACTGAGCTGCTGGCCCAGACTCCCGAGGGTCTGGATGGCGAACGTGACGACGACGCCGGGCATCGTCCGCGCCAGGAATCCCTCGATGGGCGCGACGACGAACCCCGGCGTGAATCCGGCCGCGGCGTAGGAACCGGCGACGCCCGCACTGCCCGCGAGCAGTGCGGTGAGTATCTCCGGCAGGCGGTCACGCAACCGAGCGACGGTCAGTTGTGATTGCATCTCGAACTCCTCCAGGGTCACCGCCGTCTGAGAGCGAGCAGGGCGACGGCCACGAGCGCGACGAGCGCGACGGCGACGCCGAATCCGGGGCCGCTACTGCCGGTGGTTCCGTCGTCCGATGCCATCGTAGTGTCCTCATCCATCGAGTCGTCGGTCATCGAGTCGTTTTCCATCGAGTCATCGGTCATGGAATCGTCTGTCATCGAGTCGTCTGTCATGGAATCGTCTGTCATCGAGTCGTCGGTCATCGAGTCGTCGGTCATCGAGTCGTCGGTCATCGAGTCGTCGGTCATCGAGTCGTCGGTCATGGAATCGTTTGACATGGTATCTTCACTCATGGACTCCGTCGTCATGGAGTCGTCGGCCGTCGAGTTGGTGCCGTTCATCGAACCGTCGTCCATCGTCTCGTTCTCGGCGGCGAACGCCGACGAGGTGGTCGCGAACTGTGCGGCAGCCGGTGCTGCGAGGAGCGCCAGGAGGACACCCACCAGCGCAGCGCGTCGTCCGAATGTCATCATCATCTGAGCCGACGACGGAGATCCTTATACGGATTTTTCGAACTTCGGTCGAAGTCGGTCCAAGGTGCGTTCGGAGTCGTTCTAGAATTCGTCTAGAATCACGTCGAGTTCGGTGGGTTCTGTACACGACAGGTGAGGAGAGGGAGGTCCACTCTTCGTGGCGAGGTCGCTCGCCGGAGCCTCTCTGTAGCCGACCACATGTCAGTATCTGCCACACAACCTTTATACCTTATCAAATATACGTGAAGAATACGCGGTGTATCATCGATACACTGTGGACAAGGTGACCACAAATGGCAGACTCAAACCGACGGAGCTTTCTGAAACTCGCGGGGACGACGGGTGCAATAGCGCTTGCTGGCTGTTCTCAGCAAGGAGACAATGGCGACGGCGGAAGCGGTGACGGCGCAACGACGGCGAGCAGTGGGGACTCCGGACCGCAGACCATCACGCTCGGCGGAACGATGAGCCTCTCCGGCGACAACGCCGACCTGGGGAAGCTGTACAAGCAGGCCTACGAGCTGACCATCCAGCGCATCAACGACGCGGGCGGCGTGGAGGGCGGCGATGGAAACACCTACGAGCTGGAGATGGTACTGCGCGACGACGAGACCGACGCGTCGAAGTCGAAACGGACCTATCAGGAACTGATCGACAGCGAAGGCATCGACTACCTGCTGGGACCGTACTCCTCGACGGTGACGCTTCCGGCATCTGCAGTCGCAGCGAAGAACCAGAAGCCGATGGTCGAGGGCGGCGGAGCGAGCCCGGAGATCTTCATGCAGGACAACAAGTGGATCTTCGGCCTGCTGCCGACGGCCGACAAGTACGCGCTCTCGTCGGTCGATATGGCGAAGGCCCAGAGTCCGTCGGCGGAGACGGCGGCGCTCCTGGCCGAAGACGACACCTTCAGTCAGTCGACTGCGAAAGGGGTTCGAGCGTACATGGACAACCAAGGGGTCGACCTCGTCGTCGACGAGTCGTTCCCATCGGGCACGTCCGACCTCTCGACCAATCTGGGGAAGGTGCGCGACTCCGACGCCGACATCCTCCTGCTGGCAGCCCACCAGAAACACGCCATCGTGATGGCGAAGCAACTGGAGAGCCAGAAGGTGAACGTCGACATGGCGATGGCCACGGTCGGCTCGCTCAATCAGTCGTTCAAAGACGAGACCGGCGCGAACGGCGACTACGTCTACGGGCCGTCCTCCTGGGCCATCAACGCCGACTTCGAGGACCCAGTCTACGGGTCGACGAGCGACTTCGCGAGCGCCATCGAGTCCGAGTACGGCAACACACCGGACTACCACAGCGCCGCCGGTGAGAGCGTCATCCTCACCTACATGAAGGCGTTCGAGCAGGTGGACGAACTCACGCCGACGAAGGTCCGCAACGCGATTCGCGACATCGAGTTCACGAGCGCCTACGGCAACATCGCCTTCGACGAGAAGGGCGTCATCGACAAGGAGATGCTCGTCTACCAGTGGCAGCCCGAGAACGGCAAGCAGATCGTCTGGCCGGAGGCCGTCCAGCAGTCGGCCCCCGTCTACCCGATGCCCGACTGGAGCGAACGGTAAGGAGACCCGACATGGCATTCGCACAGTTCGTCGTCAACGGGCTCCTGGTCGGAGCGCTGTTCGCCGCGGTCGCGGTCGGCTTCGCGCTCATCTGGGGCGTCGTCGACATCATCAACCTCGCGCACGGCGAGATGGTGATGCTCGGCGGCTACGCGAGCTACTGGACCATCACCCTGGTCAATGGCTCGCCGACGGCGTCCCCGGGGCTGGCGCTCGCGTCCGTGCCGGTCGCGGTCGCCGTCCTGTTCGTGGTGGGCTACGCGCTCCAACGGTTCGTGGTCTCGCACGTCATCGGAACGGACCTGTTCCTGACGCTGCTGGTCACGTTCGGGCTGAGCATCCTCATCCAGCAGCTCGGGCTGCAGGCGTTCAGCGCCGATCCCCGGACGATCTCGGTACAGTTCGCGGAACAGTCGCTGGACATTGCGGGACTCGTCGTCCCGAAAGTGAAGCTCATCGCCTTCGTCGGCGCCGTCGCGCTGACCATCGCGTTGTTCGCGTTCATGAAGCGCACTCGCACCGGGCGAGCCATTCGCGCGGTGAGCCAGAACGACGAGGCTGCTGCACTGGTCGGTATCGACGTCGAACACGTCCGGGCGGTCACGTTCGGGCTCTCCTCGGCAATCGCTGGCGGGGCGGGCGCGTTCGTCGCGATGATCCTCAACATCCAGCCGCAGATGGGGCTCATCTACACGCTGAAGAGCTTCGTCATCGTGGTGTTCGGCGGTATCGGCAGCGTCCCCGGCGCGCTCGTCGGGGGCCTGCTGCTGGGGACCGTGGAGGAACTGACTGCCGGGTTCGTCTCCTCGAAGTGGACGCTCGCGGTTAGCTTCACGCTGCTCATCGTCCTCCTCGTCGTCAAGCCACAGGGGCTGTTCGGCGAGGGTATGGGAGGTGAGGCCGAGTGAGCGAGCGCGGCCACTACGCGCGGCAGATGTTCGCCTTCACCGACGACCACGGCTGGAAGCTGCTGGCGGTGCTCGCCTTCGTCGGCGTCGTCCTGCCGTTCGTCGGACTGGAGGAGGGCATCGACATGACCATCCTCGTGGAACTGTTCCTGTTCGCCATCCTGGCCCTGTCGTGGGACCTCATCGGCGGCCAGACCGGATATCCCAGTTTCGGACAGATGGCCTTCTTCGGCGTCGGCGCGTTCACGACCGCGATCCTCGTGAAAGACGTCGGCGTGGCCTTCCCGGTGGCGTTCGCCGTCGCGGGGCTACTGACCATGCTCACGGCCGGCGTCGTCGGCGCGGCGACGCTCCGCCTCCGCGGCGGCTACTTCGCCATCGCGACGCTGGGGGTCCTGCTGTCGGCACAGCAGATCACGCGGAACCTGGAGATCACTGGCGGCGCGAGCGGGAAGATCCTGCTCGACGTCCCCAGCGACACGGTCTTCTACTGGACGTTCCTCGGACTGCTCATCGCGGAGATCGCCGTAGTGTACTACCTGCAGTCGACGCGCTTTGGGTACGTGCTGAACGCCATCCGCGACGACGAAGGGAAGCTGACCGCAATGGGGGTCAATACGACGTACTACAAGACGGCGGCGTGGATGATCTCGGCTTTGTTCACCGGGCTGGCGGGCGGCAGCTACTCGCTGTTCAACACGTTCGTCGACCCGAACGTCGGGTACAACCTCGCGTGGAACGTCGAGATGATCGCAATGGCCCTGCTGGGCGGCTCCGGCACCGTCGCCGGGCCGGTTCTCGGCGCGTTCGGCCTGCACTTCGCAGTCGTGAAGATCGAGACCTGGTTCACGGGCTGGCAGCTCGTGGTCCTGGGCGCGGTCGTCATCGTGACCGTCATCGCGTTCCCGCAGGGAATCGTCGGCGAACTCCGCGAACGAGCGAGTTCGATGGAGTACTACAAGCACGGCGGACAGGCCGCCAGCGAATCGCCAGGCGGCGACGACGGTGGCACCGACACCGACGCCAACGGAGAGCACGCCACCGACGGAGGTGAATCACTATGAGTCAGCCCACGCAGCAGCGGACGGAATCCGACAGCGACGTCGTCCTCGAAACGCAGGGCGTGACCAAGACGTTCGGCGGCCTGACGGCCGTCGACGACGTCGACCTCGCCGTCGAAGCCGGCGAGATCGTCGGCCTCATCGGTCCGAACGGGGCCGGCAAGTCCACGCTGTTCAACTGCATCACCGGGACGTTGACGCCCGACGACGGTGAAATCGTCCTGCACGGGACGACCGTCACGGGGAAGCCGGAGTACGAGATCGCACGCGAGGGGCTGGGACGGATGTTCCAGCACACCCGCGTCTACGGCGAGATGACCGTCATGCGCAACATGCTCGTCAGCGCGAAGCGCGACGGCGGCATCGGAAGCGTCCTGCGACGCCCGAGCGAGGAGGCTCGCGAGCAGGCGACGGAACTGCTCCAGTACGTCGGGCTGTGGGGCCTGCGGGACGTTCGGGCCGGACGGATGAGCTTCGGCCAGCAGAAGCTGCTGGAGTTCGCGATGGCGCTGATGGCCGAACCGGACGTCCTGCTGATGGACGAACCGGCGGGCGGCATCAACCCCTCGATGCTGAACAAGCTCATCGAGTACATCCGGTCGGCAAACACCGACCGCGAGGTGACCATCTTCCTCATCGAGCACAACATGGACTTCGTGATGGAGGTGGCCGACCGCATCTACGTCCTCGCACACGGCGAGAAGATCGCGGAGGGACCGCCCGCGGAGATCCAGGAGAACGACCGCGTCCTCGACGCGTATCTCGGGAGAGAGTAATGAGCACGGAAACGATCACCTACGACGACGTCGACGATCCGCTGTTGGAGATGCGAGACGTGACCGCCGGCTACGGTAACACGACCGTGATTCACGACGTGAACGTCACGGTCGGCGACGGCGAAATCGCCTGTCTCATCGGCCCGAACGGTTCGGGCAAGTCGACGCTGATGAAGAGCATCTACGGCTTCGCGGACGTGTTCGAGGGCCGGGTCCGACTCGGCGGCGAGGACGTCACGGGACGGAGCCCGCAGGACAACCTCCGGGCCGGCATGAGCTACGTGTTGCAGGACGCCTCGGTCTTCCCGGGGATGTCCGTCCACGAGAACATGCTGATGGGCGGCTACGTCTTCGACGACGACTCGCGCGCACGCAAGCGCGCGGAGGAACTGTACGACGAATTCCCGCGCCTCGGTGACCTGCGCGAGCAGCGTGCCGGTTCGCTGTCCGGTGGGCAGCGCCGACTCCTCGAACTCGCTCGGGCACTGATGGTCGAACCCGACGTGATGATGCTCGACGAACCGTCTATCGGGCTCGAGCCGCGCTACATCGACCAGGTGTTCGAACGCATCCAGCAACTGAACGACCTGGGGACGACCATCCTGCTCGTCGAACAGAACGCCGAGAAGGGGCTGTCGGTCGCGGATAGAGGGTTCGTGTTAGCCAGCGGAGAAATTAAGTTTACAGGGTCCGGCACCGAACTGCTCAACGACGAGGAAGTCGGACGACTTTACCTCGGTGGCTGACATGTATACGATACTCGCCCCACTCGACAACGACGTGGACCGAGCGACCAACCAACGAGAGTTCATCTCCGAACTCCCGAGCGACCCAGCTGACGTCCGAATCGTCCTGACGCACATCCTGGAAGCGGCCGAGCGCGAGGCCCCGGAGTCGATGCAGCGTCCCGACCGGGTCCAGACGGTCAAGGACGTGAAAGCGGACCTCGAAGCGGAGGGATACGACGTCGACGTCGTCGAGGCCAGTACGCCACCGGCAGAGGGCATCCTCGACCTCACGAACGAGGTCGATTCGGACCTCGTCGTCATGGGCGGCCGCAAACGCAGTCCCGCGGGCAAGGCGCTCTTCGGGAGCGTCACGCAGTCGGTCATCCTCGACAGCGAGGTCCCGGTCGTCGTGGCCGGAGACGAGTCCCGCGAGTAATCCCAACCGTCGATTTTTGCGGACGCTGTCCCTACCACAGGAAGACTGGCCAGACGAAGACGAACAGCAGCGAGATGAGTATCGTCAGGACGACGGCCATCAGGGCGTTCAGGACGAGCCCCGCTCTGAGCATGTGCTCTTGCTCCATGTACCCGCTGCCGAAGACGATGGCGTTCGGCGGCGTGGAGACTGGGAGAGCGAACGCGTAGCTCGCAGCGATGGCACCGGCGATGGACAGTACGACGGCCGCCGGAAGAGGCTCGAGTCCGAGCGTGGTCGCCAGAATCGTCCCCGTGCTGATCAGGATCGGGGCGATGATGGACGTGGTCGCCGTGTTCGAAGTCATCTCCGTCAGCATGATGACGAAGACTACGACGACGCCGATGACCAGCAGCACGGGCGCACCCACCAGGGCACCGAAGATGCTCTCGGCGATCCATCGGGTCGCACCGGTGGAGCCGATGGCCTGTGCGAGCGAGAGGCCACCGCCGAACAGGAGGATGGTCCCCCAGTCGATGTCCGCGAGGTCGTCCCAGTCGACGGCGTCCGCGAGAACGAGCGCCGGAATCGCGTAGAGTCCGACCATGACGAAGTAGAGCAGTCCCTGATGACCGCCGGTCCCCACCAGCGTCGCGCCGTCACCCCCGAACAGCGTGACGTAGATGCGGGGCGGGAGGATACCGCTGAACGCTCGTTCGAGGCCGCCGACGACCCAGAGGAGCGCGGTCGTCACGAAGATGACCGCGACGCGGCGGCCCCGAGCAGAGAGATCGCCCTCGGCCTCGAGGAACGCCGCCGCTTCGGCCTGGGCCTCGCTCACGTCGTCAACCTCCGGCGGGTAGAGCCAGAAGGTGAGGACGTACCAGACGAGTGGGAGCGTGACGACCACGAGCGGCAGTCCGACGGCGAGCCAGTCGGCGAAGGTGATCTGGTAGTCCAGCAGTTCGTTCAGGAACGCCACGACGACGGCGTTCGGTGGCGTGCCGATGAGCGTTCCGACGCCGCCGACGCTCGCCGCGTAGGCCGTCCCGAGCAAGGTCGCGATCTGCATGTTCGAGAACGGTTCGTCGCCGTTCTCCTCTCTGACCTCCTCCCTGCCGACGACCTGTGCGAGCACCCCCAGCGCGATTGGCGTCATCATGGCCGTCGTCGCAGTGTTCGAGATCCACATCGACAGCCCGGCGGTCGCGATCATCACCGCGAGTATGAGCGCGCGCGGCGACCGCCCGACGCGTCCGATGAGCCACAGCGCGATTCGGCGGTCGATGTTGTACTTCTGCAACGCGTTCGCGAGCATGAATCCCGCGATGAACAGGAAGATGAGCGGGTCCGCAAAGCCCGCGAGCGCGGGGTCCATGTCGTCGTAGACGCCGAAGGCCGTCAGGACGACGGGTATCGAGAGCGCCGTCACGGCGAGCGGGAACGCCCGCGAGACCCACAGGACCGCAGCGAAGTACATCGTCGCCAGTGCGTACTGCCCCTTCGCCGACAACCCCGGTGGCGTGTCCACCGAAGCGATTGCCAGCGCGCCGACGACGGCGATCATGAAGAGGACGAGCCTCCTCCGTGGGTCGTTCGAACCGGGCCGGAACGAGCGGATGACGGTCGTCAGTTTCGACATGTGTTGTCCTCCTCAGAAGTTGTCCACGAGTGCAGCGACCTGTTCGGCGGTGAGTTCCTCGGTGTACAGTTCGAACAACCGCCGGAGACGAGACTGCGAAAGGCTTCGGGTGTCGTTCTCCAGCATCGAGATGTGTGCCTGCACGAGGTCCCCGACCTGCTTTTCGACCTCCCGCTGTTCGAACCCAGCAGCGACGCGGAGCAATCGCCAGGCCCGCGGTGAGATGTCGGGTAGCGCGACGTCGAGGTCGTCCTCCGACGGATCCATTCGTGAGTGGTTGCTGTATGGGTCACTACCCCCCAAAAAGGGTCCGGTCACGAGGGAGCCAGTGAGCAACGATTAAGCGGCTTTCGCGCGAATCGACGTCCATGTCCGACGACGGTGGCCGACCGTGCCCGCTCTGTGAGACGCCGATGTACCACCGTCACTGCAAGTACGTCTGTCCGCGTCACGGGGTCGTCTACGACTGTGCCGATACGTTCTACTGAGAGACGGCTGCGCTGACCCAACGCACAAAGTAACGCAGGTAGCAAACGACACCCACGACCGAAGCGAGGGGCCGTCGGATCCACGTCCGCTACGTCGCCGCCGAGGGGCCGGGAGTCGACGAGTCCGATACCGATCTCGTCTTCGACCAGTACAACGGGACCGGGATTCGGACTCTCCATCGTCGAGAACATCGCTCCGGCCCACGGCTGGACGGTCGACGTCACTCAACGTGGGGCGGCCGGTGTCCGCTTCGAGATTACTGGCCTTTGAGCGCGTCGACGCTTCCGAACTGCCGATAGAGCGGCCCGGCGAGGAGCAACAGCGCAAGCGAGGACGCCGCGACCACCAGCGAGAGGCTGTGGTTCAGTCCGTGAACGGATAGCGTCCGCATCGAGTCCCCGGCGAGGACCGCACCGACGATCCACGGAATCTCGCCCACGACCGTCCCCGCGAGGTACGTTCCGGTCGAGACCCCCGACAGGCCCGCCGCGTAGGAGACCACGTCTGCCTGCGACGGCGCGAGTCGAGCCGCCACGATGCCGCGGAACGCACCGGTCACGTCGACGATCCGCTCGCCCGCTCGAGCAGCCACGCCGAACACGCCTGCATCTGTCCTGACGTACCGTGCGAGCAGGAACGGCGGGAGGTTCGTCAGGACAGCGCCCGCGAACGCGACGGGTACCCCCCAGCGCAGTCCGAGCCCGTAGCCGACGACCATCGAGAGGAGGCTTATCGGCCACATCAGAAACGGTCGGGCGAGATACACCAGGAGCAGCACCGAGAGAAACGTGAGCGGCCGCGTCGACAGCGCGTCGAGGTGGCCGACGACGACGGTCGGCGAGAGCGCCAGCGTCGCACCCAGTGCGACGGCGCTCACGATCCCCGTCCCCAGCAGTTGTCGTCGCGTCGCCCGCTGCATGTACGTCCAGCCAACGTGGGCCGGCAAACCCTTTGTGGTTTTGACGGCAAGCCTTAATTCAGCCGTCGACCCACTGGCACGTATGGACGACGTCGTCGATCTCGGGGTCGAACTACTGGCGCACCTCGAACGCGAGGAGGTCCCGCTTCCCGAAGTCGTCGACGCCATCGAGACGCACGTGACCACGAATCCCCGGCTCGTCCGTGAGATACTCGACGCCGCCGAACTGCGCGGCCTCCTCGACCGTGAGGACGGGATTCTCCGCCCACGCGGCGGGACGTACGTCAGCTTCGAGTCCGACGTCGTTACGAAGGAGGGGGAGTTCACCTGTCAGCGCTGCGGGACCGGCATCTCGACGGGCCACTTCATCAGATTCGACGCGGGCGAACTCGGGCCGTTCGGCTCGACGTGTATCAGGAAGGTCACCGGGCGGGAGTGATCACTGCTCGCCGCGCTCTTCGAGCAGGAACTTGATCGCGCGGTGTTGTTTCTTCAGTAGTTCGTTCTGCCGGTCGACCGCTGCCGTGAGTTCCTCGACCTGCGCGGCGAGCGCCTCGATCTCCGACGCCGAGTCCTCCGCTTCCTCCTCGTCTACCAGGCCCGCAACCTCCGCGATGGATGGTTCGTTGTCAGTTCCCGACCCGCGTCGGTCGGTGGTCTGCTGTGCGGATTCGGTCGAGCGCTCGGAGTTGGCTCGGTGGTTCCGATCCGAACGCTTCCCGCGCCCTGCGTTCGCCGACGCATCCGACGTGCGCTCTGCGGATCGTCGTGAATCCCTCTCGGACTGCTCTGCGTCGGGGATGGACGCCCGGCGCTCTTCCTCCGCGGTTCCGGCAGCGGTGCGCGACTCCTGGTCCGGGTCTCGCTCACGGGCTACCTCCTCACTGCTTCCGTGGCTGGATTCCGTTCGACGTTGGGACGACCGCCCGGCGTCTGCTCGCTGCTCGCTCTCAGTTTGCCGCTGGTTTCGATCCCGAGACTCCGACAGCGGATCCGACGCCGAAGTGGCTGGCTCCTGCTCCGGGTCGGCATCGGTCGTGGCCGGCTCGTCACGCGGGGGCCGGTCACGCTCCGGCCGAGATTCGTCCCGTCGCTGTTCGGCCTGTGGCTCGTCGACGGGTGCCTGCTGCTCGTCGACCCCCGAGGAGACGAGCGGGTCGATTCCCGACCCGAACTCGATGTCCGAGGCGTCGTCCGCCGACCGAGACGGTTCGTCCGCGTCGTCCGCCCCGACGACCTCGTCCAGTTCGGCCATCGAGTGGACGTCGAAGTACTCGAAGACTGCCTCTTGGAGCGTCCGCTTCAGGAGCGGAGCGTCATCGTTGGGTGCTTTGATGCGTTGGGGGCGCCCGTCGACCTCGATGACGACCTGCGTGGCGACGCTTCCTGGCTCGAAGCCGAGTCCCGTGAGGTCCTCGTACGGATAGACCTCGAAGTCGTCGCCGCCCCAGATCGCGCTCCCGATTCGCTTGATGACGCGTTCGTCTGTGACGATGAGGGTGAGTTCGCTGAAGCGGTAGGCACCCGCGACGGACTCCTCCTCGCCGATGACGCCATCTGTCCTGAGGATCGCTTCGATCAGGTGCTCCAGGACCGGTTCGGCGCGACTGCTCGGTACCTTCAGCGACTGCTCGCCGTCGACGTACTCGAAGACGAACTTCGTCTTTCGCCGTCCCTCAGAGGACCGCAGTCGTTCGACGGTGTGGGGATAGGCGTCCACGCTCTCGTCGCTCAGCAGTCCCTCGCCACGGTAGACAAGCGTCCGCGTCGGCGTGAGACAGAGCGCGTCCTCGTCGCCCAGAGAGACTCCCGCGTAGATCTCTTCCCCCCCGAGTTCCGCCTGGACGAGCTCCGGTATTTCCATGCAAGTGCTGTTTTCGTCAGCAAGCATAAATCCGGGGGTGGATCTGTGACGGCGGGCCGTCGAATCAGCGACCCGAACCGGTAGAAATCGCCGACGGTGGACGGACGACACCGGCCCCCAAACCACCGGAAGATGAGAAGGTTAAAGACTACCTCCCCACAACGACCGAGTGCACACCGAGCCCGGGTGGCTTAGCTGGACATAGCGCCGCACTCATAGGGTTTCAACACACGCGGCACCAATCCGGCATTTCCCACGAGGTTTCGACCTCGGACCTGGGACATGCGGAGATCGAGGGTTCGGAGCCCTCCCCGGGCATTCCTACAAGGGTTCATCCCTTCGATGCAACACGCTTCAGTCGTACTGTCCGACAGTGCGATTTCGAACGGTCATCTCTCGGCGATGAATCGCCCAACTGCACTTCTGTGCGTTCGGTTCTCGGGCGACCGCGTCGGTCACTCCTGACGCTCGAAGCGGTGGAGGACTGCCGTATCGTCGTCGTTCCATTCGAGGTCGTGAGTCTGCTCGATGCGTCGCCGATACGCGTCGAGGTCCGGTGATCCCTCGGCACGGGCGTCGGCGTCCGTCAGGTCGCCGAGGCGCTCTTCAGCAACCTCGACGACCTCGAAGCTGACGCCGTCGATCTCGAATACGTCGCCTTCGGCTGCGTGTCGGTCGCCGCGGTGGAGTTGCGTCACGTCGCCCTCCAGCACCGCACGGCGGATGCGTGGTGCCGGCAAGAGAGTCGCTGGGTCGATGCGAGCCATAGGTGGTCTCCGGGCGGAATCGGCAAAAGAGCGGTGGTAACACCGAAGTAACTCGGGGGTTGGGTTCCAAAGGGTGGATGATGATGGTGGTGGGCTACACCCTGGTTGGACGTCGATGGTGGGGATTCGCTCAACTCCTGACGATGACGCTTCGCTGCCGGCATCCGCCGGCACGTCGTCGTTCGAACCGACGGTAGTAATAGTCCCCGAGCGTTCTCAGCGCTCGAAAAAGCCGAGGGGGATCGGGTTCGAAAGCAGTTCTTTCATCGATACCACGGTGCAATTCAGCCGAGCCATCGCCTCACGTGAATGATGAGAAACACGAACGCGACGAACGTTCCAAAGAGGACGACGACGCCGATGCTGGAGTCGACGTTGCTCCCGACGACCAGCGCTACGTGGTAGTAGACGAACGCAGCGACGAGAAATCCAATCAGAGAGAGCTTGCTCATTGCACAGTGACGGGCTTCCGTCAGTGGCCTGCGCCCGGCAGCGTCAAGCCAGTTCCGGTTCGGCTGAAACGGAACGAGAGGTTAGTATAAAACGTTTCCAGCCGTCATAAAACGTTATATGGGGCACGAAATAGTTACTTACCGTTCGTGAAACGGACCGAACTCATCCCAAGGCTCCTTTCCATATAAGGGTTCGACGGTCGTACTCGTTGATACACGAGGTGGTCCCAATGTCCTCCGAAACCCCGCCGAAAACGCCCTTCGACGTGACTGGTTGGTCTATCGAACAGTTCTCCAGCGACGTTCGAGCTCCGCTCGTGGGCATCGCGTTCTGGTCAGCCATCGCCCTCCCGTTCCTCCACCTGCCGTTGCTGTTCGTCACCGGCCTCTCGACGTCGACGGAAGCAGGTGCCTTCGTCGCATTACTCGTCCTGAACGTCGTCTCCGTCTTCCTCGGGCATTCCTACCACGGCCAGTGAGCTATCGTGCGTCGAGAACTCGTCGTATCTCGCTTCTGAGTGCCGCCCGCTTCAGGAGATAGAACCCCGTGAAGATGAGGAAGAAGCCGACGGCCGTCGCGGCGGTCACCCGGTCGCCCAGTAACGCGACTCCGGTGATCGACGCGACGACGGGTGCGGCGTAACTGACGAGATTGATCTCCACCGGGCCGAGCCGATCCAGGAGGTCGAAGTAGATGAGGAAGCCGGCCGCCGATGCAGCGAGCGCGAGGTACGCCAGCGAGACGATTGCCGTCGGCGACCACACAGCGTCGGCCATCGACTCGCCGAGCAGAACGCTCACCACGTGCATCAGCGCGGCACCACCGACCATCGACCAGGCCTCCATCGTCTCGATGGGGAGGTCGGCGTCGATCCACCGCGTAAGGACGCTCCCGAGCGCGAACGCCGCCGAGGCGAGGAATACCAGAAACTCGGACATCGTATTGCCGCCGAAGAGGTTGGTGGGGTCGGGCTGTGAAAGGACGGCGACGCCCGCGAGTCCCAGTCCGATTCCGACCAGCCCCAGCGTCGAGAGTCGCTCGTTCGGGAAGAACAGTCGCGTGAAGCCCACCGTCAGAACGGGATTGAGGCTGACGATGACCGCCGCGGCACCGCTCGTCGTCCCCTGTTCGCCCACGAACAGGAGCGCGTGATAGGCGGCGATGAGCAACGTCGCCCCGACGACGACGAGCGCGATCTGCTTTCGCGTCCGCGGGAGGAACTGCTCTGTCGCGTACCACGCGTAGCCCAGCATGATGACCCCGGCGATGTCGTACCGCAGTGCTGCGAACAACACCGGCGGGATGTCGGCGAGCCCGGCCTTGATTGCAGTGAAGGCCGACCCCCAGACCGCCGCGAGGAGCAGAAAGAGCACGACGTTTCGATATCGAGTCACGGCGGAAGCTGTGAGCGGCTCTGCGAACAAAGTTTCGCTCCGCCGCTGCCCTGGTGAAAACGGCAGGAAGCCGGCCCATATATTTAAACGATGGCAGGCCCTAGGAAAGGTATGGCCGCTTACGGTCGGCCGTCACTGAGAGATCTGTTCGACGAGGCACCGACGCCGCACATCGCGCACCCGCCTCGGACGCATCATCGAGACTTCTACCTCGCTACCGATGGCTCGTTCAGAGCACCTGGTAGCGTCGGGACCGACGATGCGACCGGTGGGCTCGGTGTCATCATCGAGACGCGGGACGGGGAAACCGTGGCCAGGCTCGCGGTTCCCGACACCGTACCGGACAACAACGTCGCGGAGTATCGGGCGCTGCATCTCGGGCTGGACGTGCTCGCCGCGCGAGTACCCGATGACGCACGCGTCGGCGTGCTGCTCGACCACGACCAGCTCGCGGAGAACCTGAACGCGGCGATTCTGGCGGCGGAAGCCAGGTCGTACGAGCCACCGCACTCGGTCGCGGTGCCGAAGAAGACCGGCCTGCACTGGCGCGGGATCGAAGCCCGCGTTCGCGGATTCAGCGAGATTCGCGCCGCTCGCATCTCCGGCGACGTGAACCCGGCACACCCACTCGCGAACGCCCCGGATCAGTACGCCCACGTCAACCGCGAACCGGACCGCTGCGTGCTCCCGGAGCCGTCGTCGGACGAGGAGCAGATTCCGCCGCCGTCGCGAGCGGACCGCAGCGCCAGCGACTGAGCGTCGTCGAACAGGTAGTCAGCCACCCCCTTCCGTGGGGACTCGACGGGGGAGTCTCTCCGATTCCCTCGCGACGCCGACGAAACGAATTCTGCACGATTCGAGAAGCGTGCCGAGAGCCGAGTCGCTCGGATGAGCCCGTCCGTCAGGTGCCGAGATACAGTTCGGCGATCTCCTCGGAGTTGAGGAGTTCCGACCCGGTTCCCTGCATGTGCGTCTCGCCCATGTCGAGGACGATACCGCGGTCCGACGATTCGAGCGCGCGACGCGCGTTCTGTTCGACCATCAGTATCGTGGTCCCCGTGTCGTTGATCTCTTCGACCTTCTCGAACATGTCCTCGACGAGGTCGGGCGCGAGCCCGGCGGACGGTTCGTCGAGGATGAGCAGTTCGGGATCGAGCATCAGTGCGGCCCCGACGGCCACCATCTGCTGTTGACCGCCGGAGAGGTTGCCGGCGAGAGCGTCCATGCGGCCTTCGAGTTCGGGGAAGCGTTCGAACACGCGCTGGGTTCGGTCCTCGAAGAGGCCGTCGTCGAGTGTCCACGCACCCATCTTGAGGTTCTCTCGGACGGTGAGGTTCGGGAAGACGTTCTCCGTCTGCGGGACGTAGCAGATGCCGTAGTCGATGGCGTCCTCCGCGGGCACGCCCGTGATGTCCTCGCCGTCGAAGCGAACCGAGCCGTCGCGAATCCGGAGCAACCCGACGATGGTCTTCAGGAACGTCGATTTGCCGGCCCCGTTCGGGCCGATGACGGTGACCATCTCCCCGGCTTCGACGTCGAGGTGTGCGCCGTCGACGATGATCGCATCGCCGTAGCCGCTGACGATGTCGTCGACTTCGAGCAGCGTCATACCTCACCCCCGAAGTAGGCCTCGAGCAAGCGGTCGTCGTCCTGGACCTTCTCTGGAGGCCCGGCGGTCAGGACCTCGCCGTTGTGCATTCCGATCACCTTGTCACAGAGAGACATGATCATTTCGACGTCGTGTTCGACGATGAGGAAGGTCATCCCGTCGTCGCGCAGGTCGCGGATCATCGACAGCAGGTCCTCGGTGAGCCGCGGATTCACGCCGGCCATGGGTTCGTCGAGCATGAGCACGTCGGGGTCGGTCATCAGCGCGCGACCGAGCTCGAGCAGTTTTCGCTGGCCGCCGGAGAGGTTGCCGGCGTACTCGTCGCGAAGCTCCCACAGGCCGAGCGTTTCGAGTAGGTCCTCCGCCCGCGCCTCCAGTTCTTTCTCGCGTTCGCGCGCGGAGGGTGCACCCGTGAGTGCGTGCAGGACCTTCTCGCCGTCGTGGTCCTGTCCCCCCAGGTGCATGTTCTCGCGGACCTTCATCCCGGTGAGTTCCCGCGTGATCTGGAACGTGCGGACCATCCCCTTCTGGGACCGCTCCTCCGGTGAGAGGTCCGCGACGTTCTCGCCGCGGAGTCGGACCTCGCCGTCGTCGAGGTCGTAGAACCCGGTGACGAGATTGAACGTCGTGGACTTGCCGGCCCCGTTCGGGCCGATGAGGCCGACGATGGTGCCGCGGTCGACGGTGAACGAGACGTCGTCGACGGCGGTCAGCCCGCCGAACGTCTTCCGGAGATCGCGCGCCTCCAGCAGTGGTTCGGAGGTAGTCATCGCGTTGCCTCCCCGAACAGGCCGTCCGGACGCGTCAGCAGGCCCACCACGAGCAGGATCAGCCCGATGAGCGGTTTGTACTCCGACGGGATGACGACGACGCTCGCTTCCTGCAGGATGCCGATGGCGTAGCCACCGACGACGGCACCGACGGGGTCGCCGATGCCGCCCAGGATGACCGCCGCGAAGATGGGGATGAGCGCGGTGAAGCCCATCGTCGGACGCAGTTGGGCGTCGAGGCCGAGCATGACACCGGCCGTCCCGGCGATGACGCCCCCGATGAGCCACACGTAGAGGACGAGTCGCTCGGTGTCGATGCCGCGAAGACGCGCGAGGTCGGTGTCGTCGGACGCCGCGCGCATGGCGATCCCGACGTCAGTTCGGCGGAGCAGCAGGTAGGTGCCGCCCAGCACGCACAGCGAGAGGACGACGATGCCCACCTGGTCGGCGAGGATGCGGACCCCGAAGTACGTCGGAGCCTCCTCGATGGGAACGTCGAACCGCTTCGACCCGCTCCCCCAGACGATGCGGATGACGTTCCGCAGCACGAACGAGAGCCCGATGGAGACGACCAGCAGGACGATGGCCGACCGATTGCGGAAGTGCTGGAAGACCGCCTTGTCGAGCGCGATCGCGACCGGCCCGACGACGAGCGCGCCGACGATGGCGCCGACGAACAGCGGCAGTCCGAACTCGACGTTCAGCGAGAACGCGACGAACGCGCCGAGCGCCATGTACTCGCCGTAGGCGATGTTGATGAAGTCGAGGATGCCGAAGATGAGCGTCAGCCCCAGCGCGCCGAGCGCGATGAGACTCCCGCTCACGATGCCGAACCAGATGAACTGCGGGTCGAGTCCCGCCATCATTCGGCCTCCATCTGGCCGGCCACCAGTCGTTCTTCGTCGCCGAGCAGTCCCGCGGGCCGGTAGTACAGGATCGCGATGAGCGCGATGCCGATGACGATGAGCCGGATGAACGGTAGCTCAGAACTCATCGGAATGTCACCCGGGATGAAGCGGGTCACCTGTCGCGTGAGGACGACGAACAGCGTTCCGGCAATCGCGCCGAGGTAGTTCCCGGCGCCGCCGATGATGACCGCCGCCCAGATCGTGAACGTCAGTCCCGGCAGGAACATCGAGGGGTTGATCGCGAAGAAGAAGTGCGCCCAGAGCGCACCCGCGAGCCCCGCGACGCCCGCCCCGAGACCGAACGACTTCAGCTTGAAGACGTCCGTGTGCTTGCCCAGCGCCCGCGGCACGTCCTCGTCCTCGCGGATCGCGTGCAGGACGCGCCCGAACGGACTCTCGGAAAGTCGTGTGAACGCCAGGTAGCTCGCGGCGACGATGACCAGCAGGAACCCGAGGTAGAACAGGTCGTACCCGACCGTGACCGAGCCGAGTTGGAGCGGGAAGGCGTCGGCCATCGGACGCGGGATGTTCTTGATGCCCTGCGCGCCGCTGGTGAGCCACGCCTCGTTCTTGATGCCGAGCCGGATCATCTCGGCGGAGCTGAGCGTCACCATCGCGAGGTAGTCTCCCTCCAGACGGACGCTCGTGACGGCGATGACGACGCCGGCGAGCGCAGCCAACACCGACCCCCCGACGAGCCCGACGACGACCGGGAACTCGAAGCCGACGACGCGACTGGCGAGCAGTCCCTCACCGCCCGTCGTCGTCAGGATGGCGGACGTGTACGCACCGATGGCGAAGAAGGCCGCGTGCGCGAAGTTCAGCAGGCCCGTATCGCCCCAGTGCATGTTCATGCCGATGGCCAGCAGCGAGTAGATGCCCGCGATGATGGCCACCGTGACTACCAGCGACGCGTATCCCATACTCCCCCCTCCCACGGGTCGGGTGGTCGCGTGTCTGTACGTCGGTCGAAACTGCCTCTCGTGTGCATAGTATTGTGCTAGTAGATAACGTGTCGCGTGGATTCTCGACGGTCGCGTGACCGGTGGGTAGAGGTTATGTCGGCGTGCCACCGGTCGACGTCACGGAACGGATGGTCTCGATGCCCGTTACTTCGACAGGTCCTCGGCGGAGTAGACCTTGACCTCCTTCCACTTGCCGTCCGTCGCCTGGAGCGCGGCGAACGGTCCGAGCGGGTCCCCGGTCTTGTCGAAGTTCTGGGGGTTCCCTGCGCCCACGTAGTTGATCTCCTCGCCGTTCTCGATTGCCTTCTTCCCGGCTGCGAAGGTGGAGACCTTCTTCCCGGGACCGTTCCCGAGGTCGTAGAGGTGGTTCGGGATGGCATCGCGAGTGACCTCGCCCTCCTTCTGGTAGGCCAAGGCCTGCAGCACCATCGAGTCGTACGCCGACGCGGCGAACGCGCCCGGTGCTTTGCCGTGGAGTTCCTTGTGCTTCTCCAGGAAGACGTCGTGTGCCGGTCCCGGAGCGGGTGCCTGCCCGACCATCCCCTCCATCACGTCCGCGCCCATCTCCTCGATGAAGCCCTCGGTCAACACGTCGTTGCCGAGCAGGAGGTCGAAGTCGTCCTCGGCACCGGCTTCGACGTAGTTCTTGATGAACAGGCCGCTGACCTCCGTGGCGGCGGTCATCGAGACGACCTCGGCGCCGGAATCCTGCAGCTTCTTCACCTCGCTGCGGTAGGAACTCGCTGCGGGGTCGAGCGGGACCTCCGTGAGAACCTCCCCACCGAGATTCTTGAAGTAATCACCCGAGGCCGCCGAGAAGCTCTGCGAGCCCTTGTCGTTCTTGAACGCCAGCGCCATCTTCCGGTGACCCATCTCGTTGTAGGCGTACCGAGCCTGTGCACGTGCACCGACGCCGTCCGACGGGACCGTCCGCCAGATGTACTCGCCCCCCACTTCGTCGAGCTGGATCGTCCCCGTCATGGGCGAGACGATAGCCAGCCCCGTGTCCTGTGCGGGGCCGACGAGACTCGGCATGACCGAACTCGATGGGCCGACCATGCTGAAGACGCCCTGGCTATCGAGCGTCTTGAAGCCGCTGATGGCCGACTGCGGCTTCGTCTCGGTGTCCTGTTCGTGTATCTCGACGGTTCGGCCGAGTACCTTCGCTTGGTTGACGCCCTCCGGTGCGTTCAGTGCCGTGTCGACGCCTCGACGGGAGTTCGGCCCGATCCACCCAAGTCCCCCGCTGAACGGCGAGAGGTTGCCGATCGGAATCGGTCCACCGGACTCGCTGTTGCTACCGGAGTCCGTCGCAGTTCCCCCATCGTCGCTGGCCTCGGTCGCGGTCGAGCCACCGCCCGATCCGTCACCCGAACACCCTGCGAGCCCCGTCAGCGCGGCCGCGCCTGCCCCGTAAAGGTACTGTCGTCGGTTGATACCGTTTCCCGTGTCACCATCTCTCTTTCGAGCTGGCATGGAGCTAGCATGAGAACCCCACTACTTATATCTTTGGTACACGACCATTATCTTAGTAATTCTATACAACTCCATACTCGGAATCAGGCCCTCAGTCGCCAATATTCGTGCATCGATGGAAACGATCTCACCTTATAGTCAGATTTCATTGACTTCGTTACTGAGACGATCACCTTCGTAACCGATTCGGGTATCGACGAGCAGGGTCATCGAAATATATAATTATTCTATCATTCGTAGCAAAGGCGAACCAGTTCTGCTGCCCAATAAACTCGTGTGTACCCGTCACGTACGTCGTTTTATGACGACTGATGTTCGCAAGCTCGAAGTAATCACTGACTGGGAACGTCACCCGAATTTGTCCAAACACGACTGTACTGGCCACGAAATTCGTGTGAACAATCTCCCCTTCGATCTGCTCTCGATCTGATACAAAATGTTAAATGAGTGCCTCGGAAAGAGATGGACACGTCTAATGGCTCCCGAGGACGATCGCGAACGCAACCGACACGGTCAGTACGTGGGGGAGATACCCCTGCAAGACGTACTCGACGTGTTCGAGACACGCGATGACTGGGCGCGCCCGCTGACGGCGAGCGACGTCATGGGGGAGCTCGACTGCTCTCGACGGACCGCGCACAACAAGCTGAACGAACTCGTCGACCGCGACCTATTGAAGACCCGGAAGGTGGGGTCGCGGAGCCGGGTCTGGTGGATTCCGATCGAGCAGCCACCGGACAGCGTGCGACGGAACGCCGAAGCGTCGGAGTCGCGTCCACGGCACCTCGTCGAAGACGTCGAGCTTCCCGGGACTGGCAGGACCCTCGAAGCTCGCCGTGACGCGCTCCTCGCATCGTACGAGTACCTGCAGGAGCATCCGGAGGCGAAGAAATCTGACTTCCTCCAGGACGTCTTCCCAGAACACCCTGCAGAGTACCAGACTGCGGAGGGATGGTGGAACGCCATCCAGCCCGCACTCGCGAAGCTACCGGGCGTCGACCCGCCGAAAGAGCGGGGGCACATCTGGCACTTCCTCGGCGGATAACGCGGGGGAGGGGGAGCCAGGAATCACACACTCCGAACGGACAGGGGCATGAGCGAAGGGACCGGTGACAACCCCACTGACGGTGGGAACGTGTACGCGTCGGCCGAGGAGAGTCGTCAGTACCGCGGCACGTCGTACATGCCCACGAACTACGACAACCTCGACGTCGCTCCCGACGTCGAGGAGTATCCCGACCGGGGCGACGGGGACGGGCATCGCCTCCTCGATCTCCCGCGGGTCCCGAAGCTGAAGTACGTCCTCGGACCGAGTGCGATCATGCTCGGCGCGTCGCTGGGCAGCGGCGAGACGCTGTTCTGGCCGACGCTCATCGCCGAACACGGATGGGCCCTCTACTGGGCGTTCTTCGTGGGCGTGCTCACGCAGTTCGTCATCAACACCGAGATACAGCGCTGGACGGTGGCGACCGGGGAGAGCGTGTTCCGGGCCTTCGAGCGACTCTCGGGGTTCTGGCCGTTGCTGCTGCTCGCGCTCGGCTTCATCAGTCTCGGCTGGCCGGGCTGGGCGGCGACGGCGGCCAGGATCGGGGCCATCGGCCTCGGCATGGAGGACGTCTCGGTAACCGTGCCGTTCGCCGAACTCGTCGGCTGGAAGCTGTTCGGTATCCTCTTGATGGTCGTCATCTGGTTGACCTACCACCTCACACCGGTCATGTACAACGTCGTCGAGCGGATCCAGATAGTGCTCGTCGTGCTCGGCGTGCTGTGTGCGTTCGGGCTGTTCGTCGCGCTCGGCTCCATCAACGAACTCGCGAAGGTTCCCCGGGCGGTCGGCGGCGTCGGAACGATACCGCCGAATCAGGAGATTGCCGTCTTCCTCGGCGGTCTCGCGTACGCCGGCGCGGGCGGTTATCTCAACCTCGCACAGAGCCTGTGGGTCCGCGAGAAGGGGTACGGGATGGGTCGGTACATGGGTCGCGTGAAGAATCCGGTCGTCGGCGACGATCCCGAACCGATCCAGCGGAACGGATTCACGTTCCCGGTGAACGTGACGAACCTCCGCCGCTGGCGCGGCTGGTGGCGACTCGTCCAGCTCGAACACTTCCTGACGTTCGTCTTCGGCCTGCTGTTCGCGGCGACCATCATGATGGCCGTCGCATCGGAGTACGCCGCCGGCACCACCACAGGTGGCGTCACGATGTGGGCGACCGAAATCGCCCCGCAGGTCGGAACGGTCGGTCGAACGCTCATCTTCCTGACCCTGTTCATCGCGCTCTTCACGACGGAGTACGCCATCGTCGAGTCGTTCGTTCGCAACAGCGCGGACATCATCTACGAGCAGTTCGGGCGCACGTACGGCTGGAGTCAGGCCCGCATCTTCTGGCTGCTCCTGACCGTCTTCTCGGCGTGGGGAATCCTCATCCTCGCGCTCCCCATTCCGGTCGAGCAACCGTTCGGACTGCTCGTCGTCGCGGCCGCGATGTCCGGCGTGATGATGTGGCCCTACACGGTGCTCGTCCTCGTCGTGAACGTGACGCGGTTGCCCCAGCACACTCAGCCCGGCTGGCCCCGAATCGTCGGCCTCTGGTGGGCGTCGTCGTTCTTCGGGTACTTCAGCGTCCTCTTGCTCGGACAGACGATCGAGCGCGGAACGGGAAGCGGTTGGTTCCGCGCGGCCCCGGCGGTCCTCGGGAGCGATCCCGGCGGTTATCTGCTGTTCGCGGTGTTCGCGGTGATTCAAGCGATCGCCATCGTGACGACGATTCGCGGGAAGCTACGCACGAAGGCGACGGTTCCCGACGCCGAGGAGGCGCACGGATGGCTCCGGTAGCCGACGACGAGCCACCCGGCGACCACGAGACCGGAGCCGATCCCGCCGTCCACGTTCACGTGCACTTCGTCATGACCGGTGCGTTCCCGCTCCGCCTCGTCGACCTCTGTTTCACCGACGACGCCGTCGTCGCTCCGGAGTATGCGCTCCTCACGCCGCTGTTCGGGCTGGCCCGCGGGCAGGCGCCCGACGAAGCCGCCCACGCCGTCGAACGCTACCGGGATGGCGGTCTGGCTGCGCTCGAAGCGCTGGCGAATCGCGTGCAGCGTGAACCCTACTCCGACGTCGAGGCCGTCGTCCTGTTCGACGGTGGCCCGGTCGCACGTCCCAAGCTGTCGATCCGGCTCACGGAGGGACCGCCGTTGGCGTATCGGCTCCACGCTCCCGTCGACCTCGACGAACTGACGGCGGCGCTTCGCTCACTGGGGAAACGCCGGGACTTCACCGTCGAGCGACGGTCCGGGATCGGGATTCGACCGCTGACGAACGTCAGGCGATTCCTCGCGGATCGGTAGACGGTCGGCACTCCGGGCGTCTCCTCGATTGATTCCAGCTAGAAGTGAATGCCCCTGCCCCGCGCCGCGAGGGACGCGTAGGCAGACGCACGGATACACTCGTTGGCACCCAGTTCCCCCATAACGCTCAGTTCTGGACGCCATCGGTATATCGAATCTCCACACAAATAACTATTTCTCCATCACATTCGAGTGAATAGATATCGACCGGTCAGACGACCGGTTGACTGGCGGTAGCCGGTACCCCGCGACTGAAGCTGTGGGATTTCGTCTCGATTCCGTCACAGTCGAGTCAGTGCCACATCTGGTCCACCTCGGCCAGTGCCGCGGGCTTCGGACAGGAATTCGGCGTCGAATACAGAGAAAACCCGCAACGCGACCGAGTTCACACGAGTGAGAGTCGTTGCAGCGAGTCCAGGTCATCACGCCGGGGGAATGAAAACGTCCTCGCCCGCGGCGACCGTCCTTACTGTTCCCGCTGTGCGTCCACCACGGCAACGCCCGCGAGATTCACGATGTCCTTCACTTCATCGCCGCGCTGGAGGACGTGGACCGGCTTGTCCATGCCGACGAGCATCGGGCCGATGGCCCCCGCGCCGCCGAGGCGCTGGAGGAGCTTGTACCCGATGTTGCCGGCTTCCAGGTTGGGGAACACGAGGACGTTCGCCGGGTCGTCGAGGTCGGAGAACTCGTAGGTTCCGGTCAGGATGTCCTCGACGACGGCCGTGTCGGCCTGCATCTCGCCGTCGACGGGGAAGTCACACGACGGGTCGCTGCGCAGGATGCGGGCGGCACGGCGGGGTTTCCGCGTGCCCTCGTTGTCGACGCTTCCGAAGTTGGAGTACGACAGCATCGCGGCGCGAGGCTCGACGTTGAACCGACGAGCCAGGTCGGCGGTATGGGAGGTGATCTCCGCCAGTACTTCGGCGTCGGGGTCGCGGTTGACCGTGGTGTCGACGCAGAAGATGACGCGGTTCTTGAACGTCAGCATGTACACACCGGCCGCGTAGTTGGCGTCCTCCGCGGTACCGATGATCTCTAGCGGCGGCCGGAGCGCCGAAGGATAGTGGTGGGTCAGGCCGGTCAGCATCGCGTCGGCGTCGCCCATCTCGACCATGACGCTGCCGAGGTAGTTCCCGTCCTCCACGATCTCGTCCGCCTCGTGACGGGTGACGCCCTTCCGTCGGCGGATCTCGTAGAGTCGGTCGGCGTAGGCGTCGAGTTCCGCCTCGCTCGGGTCGACGATCTCGGGGTCGAAGTCGAGACCGAGCCGCGACGAGGTGCGGAGGATCTCCTCGCGGTCGCCAAGGAGGATGGGTTCGGCGATACCTTGCTCGACGAGCTGGTAGGCAGCGCGGATCATCTTCGGGTCGTCGCCCTCCGCGAGGATGAGCCGTTTCGGTTCGCTCTTGGCCTTGTTGAGGACGACGCGCATCATCTCGCGGGACTTTCCGAGCCGCGCTTCGAGCTTCTCGGAGTACGTCTCGAGATCGATCTCCTTCCGAGCGGCCCCGCTGTCGATGGCCGCGCGGGCGACCGCCGGCGTCACCTCGAACAGGACGCGGGGATCGAGGGGCTTCGGGATGATGTACTCCGGACCGAACTGAAGCGGCTGGTCTCCGTAGGCCTTCACGACCGCGTCGGGGACGTCCTGCCGGGCGAGCCCCGCGAGCGCGCGAGCGGCCGCGACCTTCATGTCCTCGTTGATCTCCGTGGCGCGGACGTCGAGCGCGCCGCGGAAGATGAACGGGAACCCGAGGACATTGTTGACCTGGTTCGGGTAGTCCGAGCGACCGGTCGCCATGATGACCTCGTCGTCTCGGGCCGCCTTGGCGTCCTCGTAGCCGATCTCCGGGTCGGGGTTCGCCATCGCGAAGATGATCGGGTTGTCCGCCATCGACTGGACCATCTCCTGGGAGACGATGCCGCCGACCGAGAGGCCGACGAAGACGTCGGCACCGTCGAGGGCGTCGGCGAGACCGCCTTCCGGAACGTCGCGGGCGAACTCCTCCTTGTACTGGTTCAGTCCCTCGTCGGCGACCCGGGACTCGGTGATGATGCCCGAGGAGTCACACATGGTGACGTTGTCGGGATCGGCACCGAGCGAGACGTAGAAGCGAGCGCTCGCGATGGCGCTTGCGCCGGCACCTGAAAAGACGATGTCGAGTTCGTCGAGTTGCTTGTCGGCGATGTCGGCGGCGTTCAGGAGTGCCGCGCCGCTGATGATTGCCGTGCCGTGCTGGTCGTCGTGGAACACCGGAATGGACATCTCAGTGCGGAGTCGCTCCTCGATCTCGAAACACTCCGGCGCTTTGATGTCCTCGAGGTTGATGCCGCCGAAGGTCGGCTCCATCGACTGGATGGTTCGGATGGTCTGCTCGGCGTCGTCCACGTCGAGTTCGACGTCGAACACGTCGATGTCGGCGAAGCGCTTGAACAGGACGCCCTTTCCCTCCATGACGGGTTTGGACGCTTCCGGGCCGATGTCGCCGAGGCCGAGAACGGCACTACCGTCGGAGACGACTCCGACGAGGTTCCCCTTCGCGGTGTACGAGAAGACCTCCTCGGTGTCGTCACGGATCTCTCGACACGGTGCCGCGACGCCCGGAGAGTACGCGAGCGAAAGATCTCGCTGCGTATTCGTCGGCTTCGTCGTCGAAATCTCTACCTTCCCCGGTGGGTCACGCCGGTGGTATTCCAGCGCGTCCTCGTCGAGTCCCATACTAAGACGCCACCCGCCTCGGATAAAAAGATGACCCGACCGGATCCGGGTAAGGTGTCGACGGAACGACGAACGACGGCGAGTAGCGGTGGTCCGGAGACCGGGACGGAAAAGCTGGGCATAAGTACACGGCACCCACAGTATGGAACATGAACGTCCGCTTTCGGCAGCTCGCAGCGGTCACCACGGCCACGACGTTCGGGCTCATCCTGCTCGGCGTCTACACGGGCGCGGTCGGCGCGGGGCTGACCTGCGGTGGTCGCTGGCCGTTCTGTGACGGCTTCCTCGGACTGTTTCCGGCGAACTGGATGAGCTTCATCGAGTGGTTCCACCGGTTCGTCGCGATGGTCACCGGCTTCATGATTCTCGGCACGGCGGTCGTCGCGTGGCGCGAGGACTACGGCAGCGGCATCAAACGCGCGACGGCGGTCGCGCTCGTCGTGCTTCCCGTCCAGGTCCTGCTCGGTGCGAACACCATCTTCAACTTCGGCGTGCTCGCGCAGGTCCTGCACCACGCGGCGGCGCTGACGATCCTGTGCGCGCTCGTCGCCGCGACGGCGTGGGCGTACACGGACCCGGCTCGCGCAGGCTCGCCAGCAACTGCGAACGCGGGGACCCCGGAGCAGACACGAGCGGATTGATCGGCACCTGCCCCGAGGTTTGGCTCTGTACTCCCGAGCGGCCAGTTTGTGTCCAAACCACACGGAAACTCTCGTTATAATCCCGAAACTTTAATTCGGTGTCTGGGCGGAGGCTACGGATATGACGAAAGAGTTCTCCCTAGATCGTCGTGCGTACCTGAAGACCGTCGGCGTCGTCGGCACCGGCCTCGGCGTCGCAGGCTGTTCCGGGACCGGTGACGGCGGTGGCAGTGACGGCCCGACTGCCATCACGGCCGGGACGGCCCCTGGCTTCCCCCCGTTCGAGATGAAAGAGGAAGGCGAACTGGTCGGGTTCGACATCGACCTCCTCGAAGCGGTCGTCTCCGAGGCCGAGGGCTACGAACTCGACGGCTGGAAGGAGTTCGAGTTCAAGAGCCTCATCCCCGCGCTCAACAGCGACAAGATCGACGTCGTCGCCGCCGGGATGACCATCACGGACAAGCGCGACGAGACCATCGACTTCACTGACCCCTACTACAGCTCCGATCAGGCCATCGTCGTCCGGAAGGGTGGCGATTTCGCGCCGAGCGAGCTGAGCGACCTCTCCGGACACAAGGTCGGCGCGCAGAAGGGGACCACCGGCGAGTCCGTCGTCAAATCGGAACTCATCGAAGCCGGCGACCTCAAAGAATCGAACTACAACGCCTACGACAACTACGTCCTCGCGGTCCAGGACCTGGAGAACGGCAACATCGACGCCATCGTCATCGACCAGCCGGTTGGCCAGACGTTCGAGGCCAACCGCGATGTGTCCATCCAGTTCACCTACGAGACGGGCGAGAAGTTCGGCTTCGGCGTCCGCACCGACGCCGACGAGATGACGACGGCACTCAACGACGGTCTCGCGGCCGTTCGCGAGGGTGGGACCTACGAGGAACTGACGAGCAAGTGGTTCGGGCAGTAACGTGATTCCCTCCGTCGTCCTCCAGGCCAACGACTGGGCTTTCGTCTTCGCGAACGCCGACTATCTGCTGGGCGGGACGGTCGTGACGGTCGGTCTGACCATCACGAGCATCCTGCTCGGATTCCTCGCGGGATTCCCGGCCGGAGCCATCGAGGTCTACGGCGACGGGTACCTCCAGAGCGCGGTGCGGACAGCGGGCGTCGTCCTCCGAGGCACGCCGATCCTGGTCATCATGATGTTGCTGTTCTTCGTCGTCTCGATCAGTTCGAGCGCGTTCGTCGTCGCGACCGTCGGGCTCGGACTGCGCTCGGCGGCCTACCAGTCGCAGATCTTCCGCGGGGCGCTCCAGAGCGTCGACGAGGGGCAGATAGAGGCGGCGCGGTCCGTCGGGATGTCCCACAGACAGGCCATCGGGTACGTCGTCGTCCCGCAGGCGCTTCGCCGGAGCGTCCCCGGCTTCCAGAACGAGTTCACCATCGTACTGAAAGACACCTCCATCGCCATCGCCATCGGACTCTCGGAGCTGCTGACCCGCGGGCAGGACCTGTTCCTGCAGGGCGGGCACTCGACGGCGACGCTGGAGGTCATCCTCTTCATCAGCGGCATCTACTTCGTGCTGACGTTCGTGACGAACCGCGGGCTGGACAGGCTCGACGACATCTACGCGATTCCGAGCGGTGAGAACCAATGAGCGACCTACTACGCGTCGACGACGTACACAAATCCTACGGCGACGAAGAGGTACTGAAGGGCATCAGCTTCGAGATGGACCGCGGGGACGTGGACGTCCTCGTCGGTCCCTCCGGAAGCGGGAAGTCGACCATGCTGCGGTGCATCAATCGGCTGACGGAGATCGATTCCGGGGAGATCTACCTCGACGGCGAGAACGTGACCACGCCGGATACCGACGTCAACGCACTCCGCCGGAACGTCGGCATGGTGTTCCAGGACTTCAACCTCTTCGCCCACCTGACCGCCAGAAAGAACGTGACGCTCGGACTTCGGAAGGTCAAGGGACTGGACAAGGCCGAGGCTCGGGAGATAGCCGACGCCCAACTGGAGCGTGTCGGCTTGCTGGCCCAGGCAGAGTCCTATCCGGCCGAACTCTCGGGCGGACAGAAACAGCGGGTGGGCATCGCTCGCGCGCTCGCGATGGATCCGAAACTCCTGCTGTTCGACGAGCCGACCAGCGCGCTCGACCCCGAACTCGTCGGCGAGGTCGTCGAGGTGATGGCCGACCTCGCCAGCGAGGGGATGACGATGCTCGTCGTCAGCCACGAGATGGGCTTCGTCCGGTCGGCCGCGACGGACATGTTCGTCCTCGACGACGGGAAGATCGTCGAGCGTGGAGCACCGACCGATCTGTTCGAGAACCCAGAACACGAGCGCACGAAGTCGTTCCTCCAGGGACTGAACTCCGCCCACGGGGGCGACGGATGAGCGAACGCACCACCGCCCGCGGCGTGCCGGTCGACGGCGGACTGCCTGGCTGGCGTCGGGCAGTGGGCGGTGGCGCGTTCGCCCTGTTCTGGGGCTGGCTCGTCGTCCGCTGGATCCACGACTGGTTCATCGTCCCGAACCCGGCTGGCGACCGAACCCCGTTCGTCCCGGTCGGACCGTTCGACGCTGCGAACGAGGTGCTGCTGTCGCTCGCAGACTCGCTGGGTGTGCTCGGAGTGCCGTTCGACTGGCTCGCGGGCGTGTTCGCGTTCGCCGCGGGGGCGATTCCGTCGCTGCCCGCGCTCGCTCAGGGCGCGTGGCTCACGGTCGTGCTCACAGTCGTCAGCATCGCGCTGGGCTTCGTCCTGGCGGTCCCGCTGAGCGTCGCCCGCGTGTACGGCGGGCTCGGCCTCCGCTGGGTCGCGCTCTCGTTCACCGAGCTCATCCGCGGAACGCCGTTGCTCGCGCAGTTGTTCGTGCTGTACTACGGGACGAACCTGACGGTGTTCATCAGGAACGTCCCGGGCGTCGGCATGGGGATGGTTCCAGACCAGGCCGTCTGGGTGGCCATCATCGGGTTCACCATCAACAGCGCGGCCTACCAGGCCGAGTACATCCGCTCGGCGCTCACGTCGGTCCATTCCGGACAGCTGACCGCCGCTCGGGCCATCGGACTGGGCAAGGTCGAGGGGATCAGGTACGTCGTCCTCCCGCAAGCGCTGCGCTACGCGATTCCGGGCTGGTCGAACGAACTCATCTACCTCATCAAGTACTCGTCGCTGGCGACGTTCATCACGGTCGGCGAACTGTTCAATCAGACCGAGAGCATCGCCAACGACACCTACCGCTACACCGAGCTGTTCGTGACCGCGGGGCTGTTCTACCTCGCGCTCGTCCTCTCGGCGTCGCTGGTGATGAACAGCGTCGAGGACTGGACGGCCATCCCCGGCATCGGCCAGTCGGGCGAGCGCTGAGTTTGAGCCCTCTCCGAGACCCCGTCGCACTCTCAGTTGGTGAGACTGACGACCACGTTCATCTTCCGAGGCGTGGTAGTTTCACACATGGCGACGAAAACAACAGAAACCACGCACCGCTGTGCCATCTGCGGGCGGACGTTCAACACTCACGAGAAACTGGTCCAGCACGTCCACGAGGTCGGCCTCGTCGATTAGGGAAGCGCCGCGTCGTCGATCGCGTCGCGTCGGCCATCGAGGACGCCGAATCGCTCCCCACGCCGGCGTTCGAGCCACAGCAAGAGTCGCGCCGCCCAGCGGAGCTTCCGGCGCTTCATCGGACCGACGGCGGGGTCGTCGAAGTCCCAGCCGGGGAAGGTCAGCCGGCCAGCGCCGAGCGCATCGGCGAGGAACGCCGCCCGGTCCCCGTCGGTGAAGCCACCGTAGTTCGCGACCACGGCCGTCGGTTCGGCCTGCGTCGTCGGCAGGACGAATGCGTGGTCGAACCTCGGCACGTGTTCGCGGAGTTCGGGGACGTTGTCGCCGTGGGCGTGAACCGCGACGGGCGTCCCCTCCCCAGTGAGTGCCTGCGCCGTCGCGGGGGATTTGTCGACGTCCGTGACCATGCAGTCGACGGGAACGCCCGCCTCCCGGAGAACGGTCGCAGCGTTCGACGCCGCGAAGACCGCGTCGGCGTCACGAGCCAGACCGAGGTTCGCAGACAGCGATGGTCCTGCGCCCGCGATTGCGACCGTCTTCCCTGCGACGTCGAGGTCGGACGCGTCGTAGCGGTCGTCCAGTACCCCCGCGAGCACGTCCCGTGCCCGCTCGTCGGCGGCGCGGTCGAAGCCGAAATCTTGCAGTATCGCCTCGTAGACCGGGTTCCAGGTGTCGAAGTCCATAGCTGTCGCTCGTGAGTTAGCGTCGCGATAAATTATCGAGTTGAGCCGAAATGGCACATCTCGGTACCCCTACCCAGGTGCCCTTCCGGCTTTCATCCGTCTTTTCTGGGGCATCCATCATAAGTTTTCTCACCTGCAATCTTCGGTAATTCGACGGATGACGGTCCCGAGAGGCGTTGTGGCGTCGGTTTCGTGCCCGAATCTGCGAAACGCCGCCGGCGTGCCGACGAGTAGGATAGATTTGCCTGTTCCTGCCACTGCGACCCCGTGGTTCGGCGCCACGACTTCCAGCGTAGCGCGCGCCTCGGCGTCGAGCCCGGTACATTCGTACGTGTGTAGCACGGTCTCTCCCGGGTCGAGGTCGCCGTCCACGCGTTCGAGATGGCGCGCCGCATCGCCGGGGGTCACGACGTCCAACTGCTCGACGCCGATTTCGTCGTCGCGGAGGCTACCACCACCGAGTTCGGCCCCGACGAGCGCGGCGTCGCGCGTCTCGGCGACGTCGTGAGTTCGGACGACGTGCGCCCCGCGTTCGACGGCCATCGATGTCGCGGCGAGACTGACGGGAAGCGCCGCCTCGGTCGAGCGGTCAGCTATCGCCCGCAGGAAGTTCTTCCGGTTGATGGAGACGAGTATCGGCTGTCCGAGCCCGCGGAACTCACGAAGTCGGCGGAAGGTATCGCGGTCGTCGTCGAGGGTCTTCGCCTCGCTCCAGCCGCCGAAGGCCGGGTCGACGATGGTCTTGTCCGTGAGGCCGTTGTGCTTCAGCGCCTCGTACACCATGTCGACGTAGTCCGCACGGTCGGCCCACGCCGGCGAGCGCCGAGCGGCCCAGTCGACCTCCTCTACGGCACCCGGCCGCTGGAGGTCGGCGGGGCTCGCCATCTTCCCGACTGCGGCGTCGAACTCCCGACAGACGGCCGGCAGTTCCGGGTCGGCGAACCCACAGATGTCGTTGACCATGTCGAACCCCTCCGAGAGCGCCCGCTCTGCGACCTCGTGATAGCGCGTCTCGATGGAGAAGACGGCGTCGCCGCTGACGCTCTCGATGACCTCCAGCGCCGTGTCGAGCCGCTGGAGTTCCTCCTCGGGGTCGAGCACTTCGAAGCGCTTGTTCGCCGACTCGAGGCCCACGTCGACGATATCCGCGCCTTCGTCGATGAGATCGTCGTCGACGTACGCGGCCGCAGCGCCGGCATCCGCGAACACGCTCGGATCGTACGGCGACTCCTCGCTGACGTTGAGCACGCCCATGATGCGGGGCGGGTGCTCGTCGCCGATCCCCAGGCCACCTGCCTCGACCGTTTGCATACACGTCCGATGGGAAGCGACCAGCAAAAAGAACGTGCCAATTCGGCCGGCGTCCGAGCGACGCTCCGCGCTCTTTTTATCCGTCCTGACGCTATCGGCGGTCATGGGCAAGGTCAGCATCGGACTTCGCGGGTGGCGCTTCGACGAGGACGAGGTGTTCGACGCCGAGGGCGAGCTTCGGGAGCTCGGGAAGATGGAACCGGACACCAGACAGCGAATCGTCCGCCTTTCGGCGTTCATCGGCGAGCCGTGCGACGCCTGCTTCCTCGAACACGGACAGGCCGACGTCGATCAGTGCAACGTCGGGGCGGTCATATACGGCGAACCGCTCGGCGAGGTCCTGCTCTGTGAAGACCACGAAGCGGACTTCCTGTACTGGTTCCGCGAGGACGGCGGAAGCGAGTTCAAAGGCGAAACGGAACTCCGGGACCGCTTCCACGAGTGGTTCATGAAGGGCGGTCGCGCACCGGAGGGCTACGCGGGGCTCGAACACGTCGACGAGGAACCCGACCGCATCCCCGACGCGCCCGAGCGGGCCGGCGAGATTCCAGGGCTGGAGGAGGAACTGGAGGACCTGGACGACGACGACATCGAGGCGCTTGACCTCGACCTGAGCGAGTTCGACGTATGATCTCGGTCGCCATCGTCGACGCGCAGACGCCCGGCAACGTCGGCACCATCGCCCGCGCCATGAAGAACTTCGGCCTGACCGACCTGAAGCTCGTCGACCCGCCGGAGCTGGACCCCGAGGGCGAGGCCTACGGCTTCGCGGGACAGGCACGCGAGGACATCCTTCCAAACGCCGACGAGGTGACGTTCGACCACCTCGTCGAGAACTACCACACCGTTGCCTGCACCGCCACGACGAACGAGGACGCCCGCAAGCACGTTCGCTATCCCTTCTCGACGCCCGCCGAACTCGCCGCCGACCTGGAGCGGATCGAGACCGACACCGTCGTGGTCTTCGGCCGCGAGCGGGTGGGCCTGACCAACGACGAACTCGCACGGATGGACGAGATCTGCTCCATCCCGGCCAGCGCCGACTATCCCGTGCTCAACCTCGGGCAGGCCGCGACCATCGTCCTCTACGAACTCCGGTCGCTCACCGTCGCGGACACGCAGCACCCCGACGCCATCGAGCGCGCCGACGAGCAGGCCATCGAGGGACTGTACGACCAGTTCGACGACTTCCTCGACGCTATCGGCCATCCGGAGGAGAAACACGACAAGGCGAACCGGCTGTTCCGGCGCGTCCTCGGCCGGGCGCACCCGACTGGCCGGGAGGTACGCACGCTCCGAGGTCTCGTCCGGAAGGCTGCGATGCACAGCCGCGACTAGTCCGATTTCTCGCGGAGTTCGGGCGGAATCTCGTCACGTTCGTACACGACCGCCCCGCGTCTCGTATTCACCAGATCAGCGAGGACGTGGACGTACAAGGAGACGGCCGCGACGACCGCGAGGTACGTCGAGGAGAGCGCCAGCAGCGGCACGACCACCCCACCGATGGCCGCGTGGCTCACCAGGCGGTCGAGACCGTCGAGGTCGGTCTCCACGAACAGCGCCTCGGGGTCAGTGAACGGTCGGAGTGGATTCTCGACGAGCTTTTCGAGGACGTTCCAGTCGCCGTCACGATAGCGAGCGACGACGAAGTGGTCGACGTCGATGGCGACGCCAGCGGCCAGCCCGACGACGAGGACCAGTACGACGGGCACGGGCGGGGGAGCGACGACGACGGCGAGGACGACGACGCCGAGCGAGAGCAAGAGATGGCGGATCGTGTCGATAGAGCATCACCTGTCGAACGCTCGTCTCGCACGAAGAAAACGCTGCGGAATCAGTCGTCGCCCGCGACGTCGAGGTCCTGCCAGACGCGAGGGAACGCCTCGACGAGGACCTCGTCGCTCTTGGCGACGGTGCAGTCGCCGTCGGGGGTGGCGATACACAGCGAGACCCAGCCGTCCTCGCGTTTGTCCTCGGTGACTGCCTTCGGCTCCTCGATGTACTCGACCTCGCCGGAGACGAGCTTGCCGGTACAGCTCGTGCACTGGCCCTGTCGACAGCCCGAACGCAGGTCCAGCCCGGCGTCGTCTGCCGCGTCGAGGATGGACTCGCCGTCCTCGACGTCGACCGTCGCCGTGTTCCCGTCTGCCAATTCGAAGGTCACTGTTGGAGATTCCTGAGACATGGTGCCTAGCCTGACATAGTGTCACAGGAACCGGAATAAGAGGGTTTCGCTCCGGGTATCGACCCTGAATCTGGCGTCCGTCACCGGTCGACGAGCGCGGCGGGTCAGTTCGCGCGTTTCTGGATCTCTTCGCGAAGCACGTCGCTGACGACGTCGCCGTCGGCCTTGCCGCGGAGCGCGCCCATGCACTCGCCCATCAGGGCGGAGAACGCACCCATGCCCTCGGTTTCGACCTGCTCGGCGTTCCGGTCGACCACCTCGGCGATGGCCTCTCGGACCTCGTCCTCGCCGGCGGAGCCGAGGTCCTCCTGTTCGGCCGCTTCTTCGGGCGTCAGGGAAGGGTTCTCGGCGAGCGCGGCCAGCAGGTCCGGAACGCCCTCCTTCGCGAGGTCGCCGTCCGCCAGCAGGGCGAACAGGCCGCGGAAGTGGTCGTCGGTCAGGTTCTCGACGGGAACCTCGTCTCGGCGGAGTTCCGTGACCGTCGATTCGAGCGTTCCGGCGGCGAGCGAGGCGTCGACGCCGGTGTCGACGGCCTCCTCGAACAGCCCCCAGCGCTGGCCGTAGGCGACCTGATTCGCGAGTCCTTCGTCCAGGCCGAAGTCCGCCTGGTAGCGCTCGACCTTCTCGGTGAGTAGCTCGGGTTGTTCGACCTCTGTCACGTCGGGTTCGACCGGCGGCACGTCGGTTTCGGGGTACATCCGCGCCGCGCCGGGCAGCGGACGAAGGTATCGGGTCGTCCCGTCGTCGTTCGCACCGCGAGTCTCTTCGGGGACGCCGTCCATCGCCGTCTTCGCGCGCTCGACGACGGCCTCGATGGCCATGGCTGCCGTCTCGCTGTCGTCGGCGACGAGCGCGACGGCGTCGTCCTCGCCAGCGCCGACGGCGTCGCGGAGGGCCTCGACCTCGACTTCCGTGACCCCGTAGGCCGGTAGCTCGTCGGTGTGGAAGATGCCACCGGCACCGTGGCGCTTCGCGTGGTCCGACAGTTCCGTCCCGAGTCGGCGGTCGGGCTGGATCTCCCGTCCGACGAGGCCGTCGAAGCCGTACAGCGGGACCGCCTGCACGCTGCCGCCGCCGTTCAGCGCGCCGGCGATGACGCCGCTATCGGTGTCTTCGAACACGTCGCTGACGTCCTGGGACTCGCCGACGGAGGCGTTGCGGGCCTCGAGTTCGTCCCGGATGTCGAGCAGTTCGACCTGCCGGCGCACCTCGTTCCGGACGAGGTCGTCGATGTCGTCGAGGCTCTGGACGCCCTTCATCTCGACGCGCGCGCCGTCCTCGATGGAGACGTTCAGGTCCTGTCGGATCGTGCCCAGTCCGCGCTTGACGTGTCCCGTCGAGCGCAGGAGCATCCCGATGCGCTCGGCGGCTTCGCGGGCCTGCTCGGGCGAGGAGATGTCCGGCTTGGTCCCGATCTCCACGAGCGGGATGCCGAGTCGGTCGAGGCTGTAGCGAACGCCGTCCTCCGTCTCTGCGACGCGCTGGGCGCTCTCCTCTTCGAGCAGGAGATCCTCGACGCCGACCGGGCCGTCGCTCGTCTCGATGACGCCGTCGCCGGCGATCAGCATCGACCGCTGGAAGCCGGAGGTGTTCGAGCCGTCGACGACGATCTTCCGCATGACGTGGCCCTGGTCGACGACGTCCATGTCCAGTAGCTGGGCGATCTCCAGGGTGACGTCGAGGGCCTCCTCGTCGATCCGATGCGGGGGTTCGTCGTCCTCCTCGACGAGACAGGTCGTGTCGTACGCGAGGTACTCGAACTCGCGGTCGACGCGGCTCTCCTCCAGCGCCGCCTCGTCTATCTCGCCGAGTTCGCTCTTCGTCGGGTGGAGATACCGCGTGAACGTTCGCTCGGCGTCGTCCGGCTCTCGGAGGGCCGTCGGGCAGTTGCAGAACAGCTTCGTCGCCGTGTCGAGTTGCTGGTGGATCTCCAGTCCGGCGACGAGCCCGAGGGCCTCGTAATCGTACTCGCTCATTGTGCGTTCGTGCGCCCCGCGGGGGTAAAAATCGTTTCAGTCAGCGCCGCCGGTCGGGGCGGAACTATCCCCTTCGGACTCGGCACTCGTCCCCGACCGGCGCGACACCAGAGCGGTCTGGAAGCGGTCGGTTACTCCCCTCGCGAACTCGCGGGCGTCGTCCGCGTCGACGTCGACGGCGCTCGCGTCGTCGCCAAGGAGACTTCGCGACCCCGCCGTGTCGACGACGACGGTCGAGAGGTCCCAGCGCCGCTGGAAGAAGCTCCGCTTCTCGATGACGGTCTGGACGCGATAGTACGGGACCAGCTGGGTCCGCCGCCGCCAGAAGCCGTTTCGCGTGAAGACGTGGTCCTCGCCCAGCGCCCGGCCGCGGTTCTGCCACGTCGCCCGCGCCGCGAGGGGAGCGAGCACCAGCAACCCGAGCGTAACCCACCACGGGTACGACACCAGATACGCGTCGACGGTGAATGCGACCGCTGCGACGAGGGCGACGACCAGTCCGTAGCGGACCATGTACCGCCGCCGCGCACGCGTCGGTGGACGCTCGAACTGTGGTAGCTCGAACGGTTCGATCTGTCCGGCGAGAGCGAGCACGCGGTCGCGTGTGGCTAGCGGGACCGCCGCTTCCGACCCACCGGATGGTGACGCACCTGGGGCGTAGCCAGCCGTCTCGACGGCGAGCGAGGCGTAGCCGAACCGTCGCATGAGGAGGTTCTCCTCGACGGTCACGGTCTGGATCTTGTCCAGCGGTATCGAGCCGTCGTACCGCTGGATGAGTCCGCGTTCGTACCGGAGTTCGTCGCCGACGCGCGTCAGTCGGAAACCGTAGTACTGGACGAACGTCGTCACTGCACCGAGCGCCCAGAAGAGGAGCCCGAGACCGACGACGGCGACAGCGGCCACGAGGAGGAGGGCCGCGGTCCCGACCCCGCCGTTCGCGTCGAGGTAGCCGACGACTGCCGGGCCGATCATCGGCCCGAAGACGAACAGGATGGAGAGCGCGCGCACGTCGAACGAGAGGACACTCAGCAGGAGCAGGTCGCTCTCGTCGAGTTCGAACAGCGTCTCGCGTTCGACAGGCCCCCTGTCGACCGCAGCGTCGGCGGTGGTCGCGGCGTCTGCCTCGCCCTCCGTAGCGGCGGTCGTCCCTTGTCGCTTCCGCTGGCGGATCCCGTCCTGAAGCGTCCGCGCCGCATCGAGTCCGAGGTACTGGAAGGACGCTTCGGTCTCGCCGCCGCCGGCCGTCTCGACCTGGACCGTGGCGATGCCGACGACGCGCGCGAGGAGGTCACGGGTGACGTCGACGTTCTGGACTCTGCGGAGCGGAATCTCCCGTTCCCGCCGCGCGAACACGCCAGAGCGGATGTCCAGCGTGTCCGCTGTCAGTTCGTACTCGAAGCGCTGGTACCGGGCGACCTCGTAGGCGAACCCGACGACGAATCCGATGAGTGCCAGCGGCCCGCCCGAGAGCACCCCGAACGGGACGGCGTCGGCCAGCATCCCCGCCCCGCCGACGAAGCTCCCCGCGAAGAACCCGAATAACGCGAGGCTCATCCCACGACTGCCGCCGCGTAGCAGGACCGTCAGCGGATGCAGGCGCTCGCTCATACGGCGTCGTCCGGTTCGCTCTCGCCCGCGAGCGTTCGCAGCCGTTGCTGGAGGTCCGTCGCCTGCCCCGGCAACAGACCGGGGACGCTCACGTCTGCCCCACGTGACCCGGCAGTGTAGACGACCACGTGCCCGAGACCGAACACGCGTTCGAACGGGTTCCGCTGGGTGTCGATGTGCTGGACGCGAACGTAGGGCACCACCGTGTTCACCTTCGTCAGCACGCCGCGTTCGATGTAGAGCGCATCGTCCTGCACCTCGTACCCGAACGCGCGGTATCGAAAGAGCGTGTGGACCACGCCGAGCCCGAACACGAGGAGCGCGACCGCACCACCGACGGGCAGCGCCTCCGAAATGTTCCCCAGCGGATTCGACGAGAGGACCGCCGTGACGCCGATCGCGACCGCACCGAGGAAGAGAGACGGAAAGACACCTCGGAGCAGCCACAGTATCCGCACGCGGGGGTGAATCCGTTCCATACCCGCTCCATCGGCCGAGGGCTTGAAAGAACTACTCCTCTGGCGAGGAGACGGCCGCAGAAGACCCCGAATCGGCCGGACACCACGACCTGCCGAGACGTCCGACAGTCGAGACGGCGTCCAGTCCCTGCTGCGAGACCAGCGGCCCGTAGCGACCGCATCGGCGACGGACATCGGTCCCGGATGGCATAACTTTGGGCCACGGAGTGAAAGTAGTCCAGCGGGGACCAACTTGCACAATCGTCTCCGCCAGGAGCGACCCACGCGGGACTCGTCGCGGAGTTCGAGATCGACTGTGACGCCCTTCCGCTGGTGGAGGTGGCGGCCGCCGTCCCCGAAGCGACCGTCGAGGTCAACATCCAGTTCAACCACGGCGACCGGCCACCGTTCATCGTCCACGTGACCCACGGTTCACCCGAGGAAATCGATCGGGCCTTCGAGTCGATGCCGTTCGCCGCCGAGTACAGGCTGGTCGGACGAGCGGGCGAGACGTGCCGGTACCAGGTACTGCCCGCCACCAGTCTGCAAGAGCAACTCGGCGACCACGTCGACGACCTCGACGGGGCTTCGGTCGCTCGCGACGACCGACTCGACCATCGAGCGAATCGTCGCCACGCCGACGGGCAGGATTCAGACCGGATGGTTCGCCGACAGCAAGGCCTTCGACCGGTTCCGACAGTTCTGGCAGGCGAACGGCGGCTTCACGCTCCGTCGACTCACCCGCGACGGCGAGCCGGAAGACCCCGACGACGGACTGACCGACCCGCAGCAGGAAGCGCTCCGGACGGCCTACGAGATGGGCTACTTCGCGATTCCGCGAACGGCGTCGCTCGACGACGTCGCGGCAGAACTCGGTATCAGCGCGTCCTCACTCTCCGAACGGCTCCGCCGTGCACAGACACACCTCGTCGAGACCACGGTTGCGTCGACGTGGCCGCCGCTGCCGGAGTGAAGCCAGAACGGGTGTGGGTGAGGACGACGGTATTCGCTCGTCGCTCCCCGCTCGCTATTTCCGGGACCCACCCGACGGTCGCGTCCCCCTAGTCGCCGAGAATCCCACGCACAGTCATCTTTGCGGGGTCGAGTACCTCGTCGACCTCGTCCTCGTCGAGATAGCCCTCTTCGATGACGACCTCGCGGATGGTCTTGTCCTCGGCGAGCGCTTTCTTCGCGACCTTGCTGGCCTTGTCGTAGCCGATGGCGGGGTTGAGCGCCGTCGCGAGCGCCATGCTCTGCTGGACGCGCTCCTCGCAGTGTTCGCGGTCGGCCTCCAGCTTGGCGACGAACTTCTCGGCGAACACCTCGCTGGCGTTGCTGATGAGCGAGGCGGATTCGAGGTAGTTGTGCGCGAGGACGGGCTTGTAGAGGTTCAGGTCGATCTGGCCCTCAGCGGCACCGGCGGAGACGGCGGCGTCGTTGCCGACGACCTGCTTGTGGACCTGATTGACCGCTTCGGCGACGACGGGGTTGATCTTGCCGGGCATAATCGAGGAGCCGGGCTGGTTCTCCGGCTGGTCCAGTTCGCCCAGGCCGTTTCGTGGACCCGAGGCGAGCAGGCGCAGGTCGTTGGCGATCTTGTTCAGCGAGCCCGCGACGGTGCGGAGCGCGCCGTGGGCCTCGCTCATGGCGTCGTGGGCGGCCTGGGCCTCGAAGTGGTCGTCTGCCTCGCGGAAGTCGACGCCTGTCTCCTCGCTGATGTACGCCGCCGCTTTCTCGGGGAACTCGGGATGGGTGTTCAGGCCGGTCCCGACGGCGGTGCCGCCGAGCGCGAGTTCGCTGAGGTGGTCGCGGGTGTCCTCGACTCGCTCGATGCCCTTCTCGATCTGGGTCCGATAGCCGCCGAACTCCTGGCCGAGTGTGACCGGCGTCGCGTCCTGCAGGTGGGTGCGACCGGTCTTCACCACGTCGTCGAAGTCCTCGGCCTTCTCGTCCAGCGCGTCGGCCAGCACCTCCAGTGCCGGGAGGACGTCGTTCTCGACGGCCTCGAGCGAGGCGACGTGCATCGCGGTCGGGATGACGTCGTTGGAGGACTGTCCGTAGTTGACGTGGTCGTTGGGGTGAATTTCGCGCGTGCCGATCTCCCCGCCGTAGCGTTCCGTCGCGCGGTTGGCGATGACCTCGTTGGCGTTCATGTTCGAGGAGGTGCCCGACCCCGTCTGGAACACGTCGACCGGGAACTGATCGTCGTGCTCGCCGGCGATGACCTCGTCGGCGGCGTCGATGATACACGCCGCTTTCTCCTCGTCGATAAGTCCGAGGTCGCGGTTGGCCTGCGCTGCGGCCTTCTTGACGACGCCGAGCGCCCGCACGAAGCGTCGGCCGAACGTGATGCCGGAGATGGGGAAGTTCTCGACGGCGCGCTGGGTCTGTGCGCCCCAGTAGGCGTCCGCCGGTACGTCCATCTCTCCCAGACTGTCCCGCTCGGTTCGGTAATCCTCGCTCATAAGTCGAGGGTACCGAGCCAGGGGGTAAAAAGCGTGCCACCTCCCGTCTCGACGCCCACCACGACGTTCCCAGCGGGCGAGAGCGATGGCCGCCATATACTGGCCGCGGACACGTCCCGACACACATGGCGACCATCCTCCTCGTGTACGAGAGTTCGGAGGGACAGACCGCGAAGGTGGCGTCGTTCGTCGCCTCGGAACTCCGCGACAGGGACCATCGAGTCGACGTCGAACGGGCGTCCGACCTTCCGTCCACGCTCGACGTGGAGCGCTACGACGGCGTTCTGATCGGGGCATCGGTCCACGCCGGGGAGCACCAGACGCCGGTTCGGCGATTCGTCACGGCGAATCGCGACACGCTCTCGTCGGCCCCCTCTGGCTTCTTCTCGGTCAGTCTCTCGGCGGCGTCGGAAGACGAGCAGAGCCGTGAGGCGGCCGCCGAGATTGCCGAGGACTTCCTCGCCGACGTCGAGTGGGAGCCGGACCAGGTCGCACTCGTGCCAGGTGCGCTCAAGTACTCGAAATACGGCTTCTTCAAGCGACTCCTCCTGCGCGAGATCGCGCGGCGCGAGAGCGGCGACACCGACACCTCCCAGGACTACGAGTACACGGACTGGGACTCCGTCGCCGAGTTCGCCGACGATTTCGCCAGGCTCGTCGAGGAGGCGACACCGATGGCACCCGACAGCGGTGACGCCGCGTCGAGCGAGTGAGCACCCCGACGGCTATTGTTCCGGCCGCCCGTACGTCGCGTATGACAGTCATCGGATTCCTGAGCGTCGCGCCGGTCGTCGAAGGGAGCATGTCGGAAGAAGTCGCAAAGGCCGTCGCCGCGCTGGACGGCTTCGACGTGGGATACGAGACGACGCCGATGGGGACCATCATCGAGGCCGACGACAGCGCAGAACTGTTCGCCGCGGCGCAGGCGGCTCACGACGCGGTGGACGCCGACCGCGTCTCGACGGTCCTCAAGATAGACGACAAGCGGACCGTCGAGCAGGCGGCCAGCGAGAAGGTCGCCGCAGTCGAGGAGTATCTCGGCCGCCCGGCGAAGCGCGAGCGGGAGTAGCTCCTCGCTCGGTCCGTAAAGGCGTATACCCCTGGGGGCCACAGTGGGCGATATGGAGAGTCTCAACCGAACGGCGCTCGACCTCGTCGACGAGGCCATCGACTTCGCCGACGAGCTGAACCTCGTCGTTCACGCGTCGGAAGGCGATGCGACCGTGCTGGACTTCGGCGTCGAGGTCCCCGGCGGGCTGGAAGCCGGGCAGTTGCTCGCGGAGATACAGACCGCCGGTCTCTCGTCCGTCCACACGCGGCTGGACGAGGTCGCCGGCGCACCGCTGACGTACGTCGACCTCTCGACGGACCACCCCGCGATGGCGCTGCTGGCCGGCCAAAAGGCGGGCTGGGAGCTGAGCGTCGAGGGGTTCGAGGCGCTGGGCAGCGGCCCCGCCCGCGCGCTCGTCGCCGAGGAGGACGAGTACGCCCGCATCGGCTACGAGGACGACTTCGATTTCGCCGTGCTCGCACTGGAATGCACGGAGCTCCCGACCGACGCCGCCGTCGAGCAGGTCGCCGACATGGCGGGCGTCGGCGAGAGCAACGTCTTCCTGCCGGCGTTTCGGACAGGCAGCGTCACGGGCAGCGTCATCGCCGCCGCACGAGCGGCCGAAACGGCGGTCTTCCGGCTGTCGGAGCTGGGGTACGACCCGCTGCAGATTCTCTCGGTGAACGGAACCGCGCCCGTCGCGCCGGTCGGCGGCGACGAGCAGACCGCCATCGCTCGGACCACCGACGCGCTGGCCTACGGCGCGCAGGTCCACCTCGTCGTCGAGGCCGACAGCCCGCGCTTCGAGGACGTTCCCTCGACAGCCCACGAGGAGTACGGGACGCCGCTCGCCGCGGTGTTCGAGGACGTCGACTGGGACTTCTACGAGATCCCGGAGTCCGTCTTCGGGCCGGCGCAGGTCACCATCGACGTCGTGGGCGGCCCGACCCACGTCTACGGCGACACCCACGAGGACGTCCTCGCCGAGAGCTTCGAGCTGTGAAGTACAAGGTCGCGCCCGAGCCGCGGTCGCTGGCCTTCCTCGGAGACGCTCAGGCGACGCTCCCCCTCGTTCCCTCCCCGGACCAGGACTGCTGTGCCCGGCTCATGGACGGAACCGACGTGGCGGTCCGCGAGGACGCCCAGGAGTGGATCACCTTCCTGCAGGCGCTCGGACTCGTCACCGAGACCGACCGCGGCTACAAACGTGAGGGGGTCGACCCCGACGAGGCCGACCTCGGGGCGGCCTTCCGCGAGCGCGTCTACGCCGCCGCGGACGTACTGGACGCGCTCGAATCGGTCGGCCCGGCCGATGCTGACGCCGTCTTCGAGGAGGTACGCGACGTCGTTCCGCAGTGGGAGCGAAACCGCGTCCCCGACTGGGAGGCCGCGTGGGTCGGTCGCGTCGAGCGCCTCCTGGAGTGGGCGGTTCGGTTCGACCTCGTTGAGCGGGACGGCGACGCGTACCGGTCGCTGTAGGAACGGACCCAGCACTGCCGCCGAACAGCGCCAGAAGGCAGAGTCGAAAGTTCTGTATTCGCTCTTCGGATTGTCGATTACTCGGCGGGGGAGACGTCCGTGACGGTCCCGACGCCCTTGCTGGACCCCTCGCGGAAGACGAACCGCTGACCCTCCTCGACGAGGTAGGGTCGGAACTTGAAGCGGACGCGGGTCTTCCCGTTGTCACCGGGGAGCAACTGCCCACCCTCGGGGAAGAACGCGGCGGCCTCGCTGACGGTTTCGAGGTGGACGACGGGTTCGTAGCCGTCGCCGATGTTCGTCGGGTGGTTGAGGACCATCACCTCGGCCTCGAACTCCCGCACTGGCGTGGGGTCCGCCTCGCGGGGGAGCAACACCATGCCGCGCTGGACCTCCGATTGTGCGACGCCCTTCAGGGCGATGCCGACGATGCGACCCGCGCGGGCTTCGTCGACCCTGTGATAGTGCATCTCGATGGACCGCGCCTCGACCTCGCGGAAGGTCCCGTCGGCCATCGGGCCGAGCAGGAGTTCGTCGCCGGCTTCGACGGTCCCGGACTTGACCGTGCCCGACGCGACCGCGCCGACCCCGGTCACGCTGTAGCTTCGGTCGACGTACATCGCGAAGTCGCCGTCCTCCGCGCCCGCGGTCTTCGGCAGGCGCTCCAGCAGTTCGTCCAGCGTGTCCATGCCCGTCTCGCTCACCGCGCTGGTCGAGAGGATGGGAACGACCGTCTCGTCGATCTCCTCGACGGCGGCGTCGACGCCGTGGCGCTCGATGCGGAGCGGGGTCTTGCCGACGTCGCGCAAGAGGCGTTCGACCTCTCGTTCGACCTCGGCGAGTCTGGTGTCGCCGACGAGGTCCGCCTTCGTGAGCGCGACCACGGTCGGGAGTTCGGTCGCGAGCAGGATGCCCAGATGCTCGCGCGTGGTCTTCGTCGGCCCGTCGTCGGCGGCGACGGTCAACAGCCCGTAGTCGATCTTCTGGCCGACCAGCCCGCGGATGGTCGTCCGCAGCCACGGCTCGTGGCCCACCGTATCGACGAACGAGACGAGCCGGTCGGCCTCCTCGACGACGCGGGCACGGTCGCTCTTCCGATGTGGGTTGTCCATCCTGACCGGACCGTCGTCGTCGAAGCCGTAGACGGCGTAGGAGAGGTCTGCCGAGAGCCCGCGCTCGACCTCGTGGGGCTGAACGTCGAGGAAGCTCCGCGTGCCGCCCTCCCCGTCGTCGGTCTCACCCGTCACGAGCGAGCCGACGAGCGTCGACTTCCCGTGGTCGACGTGGCCGGCCGTCCCGACCACGATGTGCTCGTCGTCCTCCAGCACGGCCCCTTCGCGTATCGTGGCGACGCCGACGATGCCCCGTTCGTCGTGTTCGCCGACGCCCCACGTCTGTACTTCCTCGATGTGCGCCCCTGCTTCCTCGGCGAGAAACGACAGTACGTCCATCGATTCGGAGAACTCGTCTGGAGAGATGCCGGCGATACCGCCGTCGTCGGTGACCCCGACGACGTAGGTCGCCTCTCCCTCGCCCGAGAGGACCCGGTGCCGGAGCTGGGCCGCGAGGCTCTCCAGGCGTCCCTCGGTGAGGTGTAGATGTCTGGTGAGCCGCTCCTTGAATTCGACGCTGCCGCCTTCGCGCTCGCCGCGTTCGAGTGCGTGCTCGAGCGCAGCGCGGTCGGCGCTCATGCGAGTCGGTAACGGGGCACGGAATAAAAGCCTTCCCCGGAAATCGACACATGTGAGGGCTATACCTATCAATAGCTCTCACGAGCGGTTCTCAGGTCCAGCGGTCGAGTCCGGTCTGGACGAGCGAGTCCTCGATGCGCTCGAATCCGCGTTCGACCTCACCGGCGTCGACCTCCCACTCGTCGACGACGAACCTGCGGGCGGCGTCGAGGTCCGGGTCGAGGTCGGTGTCGAAGGAGTACTCGTCTGTCACCGCGGGGTCGAGGAACAGGGACCGGATGCGGTCGGCCTGCTCGACGTGCTCGCCGCGGGCTTCGAGTACCGCCCAGAGGTCGCCGTGTTCCTTGATCTCCGTGATGGCCGTCTTCGGGCCGATGCCGTCAACTCCGGGGTTGAAGTCCGTCCCCATGAGGATGGCGGCGTCGACCAGTTGCTCCCAGGTGATGCCGTGGTGGTCCAGCGTCGCCTCGAAGTCCATCAGTTCCGGGTTGCCCTTGCTCGTGAGTTGCCGCAGCGTCAGCGGCGCACCGAGCAAGAGCGCGTCGTAGTCCTCGGTGCCGACGTAGTCCACGTCGCCCTGACGAGCCATGTAGGCCGCCTGTCCCTCCCCCTCAGCAGGAGCGTCGACGACCGGGACGTCCAGCAGGTCGAGGAGGTCGCGCGTCGTGTCGACGATGGTCTGCGTGAGCCGCTGCGTGCGCGATTCGAGGCGCGCGACTTCGACACTATCGCCCCGTTCGCGGGCGTCTTCGAGCCGGGATTCATCCTTCTCACGGCGCTCTCGGCGTTCTTCGATTTCGTCTTCTTTCAGCTCCGTCACCGCGCCGTCGAAGACGAATATCGGGGTGATGTCGTGCTCGAAGAACTTCGGCAACCCCTGCACGACGCCGACGAGGTTCGCGACCTCGGTTCCGTCCGCTGTCGTGTACTTGTGGTCGCTCGTCCACTTCACCGTCGTCGTCAGGTATCGGTAGAGCCAGTTGTGCGCGTCGACCGCAACGACCGAGTTCGACACCTCGTCGAACGACACCTCCTCGATGACCGCCAGGTCCCGGAGACTCGCGTTTCCCATTGCCGATGGGTACGGGCGTGGAGACATTGAATCTCCCGACCCGTACTCGTCGGCACATCACTCGGGACCGACGAGCGTCTCCGGTGGGTCGACGCCGACCTTCGCCCGCAAGAAGTCCGCTTCGGGGTCGCTAACGTCGCGGTTCCGGAACACGTCGAGGCCGGACTGGTACGAGTCGGCGTCGGCCGTGTCCCCCGTTTCCATGACGAGTTCGGCGACCCCGGTCTCCTCGCCGACGTAGACGAAGCCAGCCCTGTACGCGGCCTGGTACGCGAAGGGGTTGTTGACCGCGATCTTGACCCGTTCGTAGCCACGGTCCCGGGCGCGGGCCACGGTGAACGTCAGGAGCGGCGGCCCGACGCCCTCGCCCCGGTAGTCGTCCCGGACGGTGACGTACCTGATCCAGAGCGTCTCGGCGTCGGTGCGGTCCTCGTTGAAGGCGGTCGCGCCGACGATCTCACCGCCGGATTCGGGCCGCGCCACGGCCTTGCCCGTACTGGACATGACGAACTTCCCGGCGTAGCTGAACCGGCGATAATCGAGCTGGAGCGTCGGTCCGTCCGGCGGCCACCCCAGCAGCGAGAACTCCATGGCCCCGACTACGCGTTCCAGCCGGGTAGCCCTTGTGCGAGCGTCACAGTATCGGACAGCCCGCAGTCGCCCATCGTGTGGAGTGGTCCGGGAGTCGCGGCGATTCGACGACTGACGAGATTGTATAATGTATCCCAAACTGTAAATTGAATCAAATAATTTTAGTATTATGATTCTGGAATTCTGGATGGCACCTGCTGGTGCCAACTTGGAACCCCCCTTTAGCTATGGAGGTCGTCAGTGGCGGTCACGTCCGCCACTTCTCGTGGTGACCCCACAGCTATTCTCCGATCGACGACCGATTCCACCGTCGCGGCCGACGCCGATCGACGTCGCTCCGCAGCGACAGCATCGTGAAAGTCTCGACGTCCCGAACGTCGAGACGCAGCAATGACGGGTCAGTACGAGCGCTCTTTCGGCTCGTAGGTCTTCTCCGCACCCTCCAGGATGACGGGTTTGTAGTACAGTTCCGGGTCGCCGTCGTTCCAGGCCAGCATCGTGTGCTTGATCCAGTTCTCGTCGTCTCGGTACTGGTACTCCTGTCGCCAGTGCGCGCCGCGGAACTCCTCGCGAGCCAGTGCGCCCGCCGTGATGGCCTCCGCCAGGTCGATGATGTTCCGCGTTTCGATGGTCTGGATGAGGTCCGTGTTGTACGTCCGCGAGGGGTCGTGGACGGAGACGTCCTGATAGTGCTCGCGAGCGCCGCGGATATCCCGAAGCGCCTGCTTCAGGCCGTCCTCGTTCCGGAAGACGTTGACGTTCTCGGTCATCGTCTCCTGGATGTCCGCACGGACCTCGGCGTGATTGACGCCGTCGCCGTCCATGAGCGAGTCGACGCGCTCGCGTGCGCGTTCGACGGCGGCTTCGACGGTCGAGGCTGCTCCCGTCACTGCACCGCCGTCGGCCGCGACGTCGGTCCCGCCGACGGCACCGAGTTCGACCGGCGAGTCGAGGTCCCCGTCCTCGCTCTTGGCCTCGTAGCCGGTCTCGATTTCGGGGGCACCGATGTCCGCGCCGGCCGCGTCCGTGCCCGCGCGAGCGCCGAACACGAGTAGTTCGGGCAGTGCGTTGCCGCCCAGGCGGTTCGCACCGTGGAGGCTGACGCAGGCGCACTCGCCGGCGGCGTACAGCCCGGAGATGCAGGATTCGCCGTTCTCGTCGACCTCGATGCCGCCCATCGCGTAGTGCTGACCGGGCTTGACGGGCATCGGCTCGTCCAGGCCGTCGACGCCCTCGAAGTCCTCGGCGAGGTGGAGGATGTTCTCCAGGCGGTCGATGATGCGCTCCTCGCCGAGGTGGCGCATGTCGAGGTGGACGTACTCGTCCTCGATGCCGCGGCCCGCGTTGATCTCCGTGAGTTCGGCCCGGGAGACGACGTCCCGGGACGCGAGTTCGCCGTCGTTGTTCGCGTAGCCGTGCTCGAACATCAGCCGCTCCTTCTCGGCGTTGTAGAGGATGCCGCCCTCACCGCGGACGCCCTCGGAGATGAGGACCCCCGTGGACGGGAGCGTCGTCGGATGGAACTGGATCATCTCCATGTCCTCCAGTGGGACGCCGGCGCGGTAGGCCATGGCCGGACCGTCGCCGGTGTTCGCGACGGCGTTCGTCGTGTGGTCGAACACCTGTCCCGGCCCGCCGGTTGCCAGGATCGTTCCCTTCCGGCCCTTGAAGCCCTCGATTTCGCCGGTCTGGATGTCGTAGGCGACGACGCCGTGACACTCTCGCTCGGACGGGTCGTCCTCGTCCGTGACGGCGAGGTCGAGGACGTACCACTCGTCGTAGACCTCGATACCGCGCTTGACCACCTGCTCGTACATCGTGTGCAGGAGGTGGTGGCCGGTCTCCGCGCCCGCGTACGTCGTTCGCGGGTGCGAGAGGCCGCCGAACGGTCGCTGGGAGACCTTGCCGTCGTCCTCTCGGGAGAACGGCATGCCCCAGTGTTCCAGCTGGATGACCTCCTCCGGAGCGTCCTGTGCGAAGGTGTCGATGGCCGGCGCGTCGCCGAGGTAGTCCGACCCCTTCATGGTGTCGTAGGCGTGAAGCTCCCAGGAGTCCTCGGGGTGGAGCGCGGCGTTGATGCCGCCTTCCGCCGCGCCCGTGTGGCTCCGCACCGGGTGGAGTTTCGTCACCATCGCAACGTCCGCGCCTTCTTCGTGGGCGGCGATGGCCGCCCGTAGTCCGGCACCGCCTGCACCGACGACGAGTACGTCGTGTTCGTACATTGAATCACCAGAATTTGAGGTTACTCTTGACCGCTTCGCGTTTCAGTTCCTGGATGTGCTCGGTGAGGGGAATGTCCTTCGGGCACACCTCGGTGCAGGAGAACTGCGTCTGACAGCGCCAGACGCCGTGTTCCTGCTCCATAATCTCCATCCGCTTCTCCTTGCGCTCGTCGCCCTCGCGTTCGTCCATCGCGAAGCGATAGGCCTTGTTGATGGCCGCCGGGCCGAGATACTGATTGTCTCCGGCCGCGATGTTACAGGAGGACATGCACGCGCCACACCAGATACAGCGCGTGGACATCTTGATCTTCTCGCGGTTCTCGCGGCTCTGGCGCTGCTCGGCCATGTCGTCGCTCGGTAGCTCGTCGGGGTCGAAGTACGGCTCGACGGATTCCATCTGGTCGTAGAAGTGCTCCATGTCGACGACGAGGTCCTTGACGACGTCCTGGTGGGGCAGCGGCTCGATGCGGACCGGTTCGTCGAGGTCCGAGAGCTGCGTCTTGCAGCCGAGTCGCTGCCGTCCGTTGATGAACAGCGCGTCGGACCCGCAGATGGCCTGCCGGCAGGAATGCCGGAAGGTGAGCGACGAATCGTACGTGTCCCGCGCGTAGATGAGCGCGTCGAGGACGGTCATCCCCTTGTAGAACGGGACGTGGAAGTCATCGAAGCGCGGTTCGCGCTTGCCTTCGACCTCCGGGTCGTACCGGAACACCTTCAGGAGGACCGTCTCCTCGTCGGACTCCGTTTCGGCGGCCTGTCGAGCCTTCTCGGTCTGTCGCTCGCGCTTTTCGGCTCGGCGGCGCTCGCCCGGCGACGACGCCGGGGCCTCCGAGTCGGACTGTCCAGTCGCTTCGCTGTCTTCGTCTGTCGTTTGCGTGCTCATAGTAGATTGGTCATGGCGATTGCGACGCGCGTCCCCTGCAGGATCAACAGGAGCCCTGCCAGCGCCAACACGCCGCCGACGGCGCGCTTTCTGGAGCCTTCGAGTCCCATGTTGATGAGGGCGTTGTAGACGCCGTTGACGCCGTGGAAGGTGGCGGTCACGAGGAAGAGCCACATCGTGGCGAAGTAGCCCACCTGGCTCATCCGTGCCTGCGTTCCCAGGAACGTGATGTCGGCGGCGTGATTGACGAAGTGCAACAGCATGAAGTGGAACGCCAGGACGCCGATGAGGAACACCGCCGTAAGTCGCTGCAGGACCCAGCGGGTCCCGCCTCGCTGGAACGAGGAGTACTGTTCCGCCATCAGAGCTTCCCCCCGACGAAGGTCGGCACGCTGGCGACGACGATGGCCCCTGTCAGAACCAGCGAGAGGTAGAAGGTCTTGTCCTGTGCAGTGAGTCCCATCCCGAGGTCGACGAACAGCAAGCGGATGCCGTTCAGGATGTGGAAGACGGCGACTGCGAGCAGTCCGACTTCCAGTAATCGGACGATGAGGAGGTCTTCGAGACCGCTGATGGTGTTGGTATACACCGTCGGGTCGGCTGCCGTCGCCGTGCTCAGGACGGCGATGTGAGTGAACAAGTACCCGATGAGCACCCACCCGGTGAACTTGTGGAACACCCAGGCCCACATGCCGGCAGAGAAGTCCCGCCAGCGACCGAAGTCCTCGATTGTCCCGCGATCGTAAGACTGGCTCATACGTTCGGCCCTCGGTGTGGAGTGGGTAAAGTAGTTGTCCCCTTCCATGTGCCCTTCTGATCGAGTCGCTGTCACGTGAACGTGGCTCGGTGGGACGAACGGTCAGCTGTCGAGATATGCCCCCGAAATCGACGCCGAAAGCGGAACGCTCATTTTGCCGCCATTCGTGCCTCGCCGTTCCGCTCGATCGCCCGCTGGGTCCGTTCGTCGAGCTTGACGAGATGGCAGACGGGATTGCCGGGATAGACGAGCGGGTTCTCCAGCACGCCGACGAGCAACCCGGCGAACGGGGCTTCGATCTTCGTCGAATCCGTCTTGAACGGGTTCGCGATGGTACAGATCGCTTCGCCTTCGTGGACGAAGTCCCCGCCCTCGTGATGCATGTCCACGAGTCCGCCGGCGTCGGCCCGGATCCAGGTCTTCTCCTCCCACCCCTCGATGATGGTCCGCCAGCCCGGCCACCGAACGGCCTCCGTCTGGAGAAGCCCGAACTCGGCAAGGACGCTCCGGACGCCGTCGAGCGCGTTGTCGATATGCCTGCGCTGGAAGCGGTGGGCCTCGCCCATCTCGACGGTGATCGTCGGGATGTCGAGGTCGCTCGCCTCCCGGCGGAGCGTCCCCTCGGAGCCGTCGCTGGAGATGATGACGTTCGACGCGAACGCCTTCGCGACGCGCGCGACCTCGTCGTCCTCCATATCGGCCCTGACGTGGAGCATGTTCGTTCGCCCACGCGTGGACGTGTGGAGGTCGACGCCGAGATCACAGGGCGCGATGAAGTTGTGGAAGATGCTGTCGGCCATCCGCTTCGCGCTGGTGCTCTCGGGGTCGCCGGGGAACGAGCGATTGAGGTCGCGGTCGTATATCGGAAGGTATCGCTGCTGGGCGATGAACCCCGGAACGTTCAGGACCGGGAGGCAGACGAGCGTCCCGTGGAGGTCGTCGTGTTCCCACTCGTGGGCGACCTCACGGACCACCTCGACGCCGTTCAGCTCGTCGCCGTGTGAGGCGGCGGAGAGAAAGACCGTCGGTCCCGCCGCCTCCCCGTTGATTATCGTGACCGGCATCCGGACTGGGTCGCCCAGGTACGTCTCGGTGACCGTATACCGGAGGTTCTGCGTCTCCCCAGGGTCGACCCGTCCACCGTCGTAGGTGAACGGCTCGGGTGAAGCCATGACAACCCCTGGGATGGCGAGGCCCATACATGTAGCGACCTGCCCAGCCCTTCGGCAGGCCTCGGCCCCGAACGTTTCCACAGAGCCTTTTATCCGGCCGCCTGAATTTCGGGCCATGGGTTCTGCAGACGACATTACCGTCGGGGTCTTCGCGCTCCACAACAGCAAGGAGAGCAAGGCCATCCTGAACGCGGCCGACGACCTGGGCTACGACACGGAGTGGCTACGACAGGAGAACACGGCGGTCTCCATCGAGAACGGCGAAGTGATTCTGGAGCCGGACGTCGACGTCATCGCGAACCGGCTGTTGCTGTCCAGCGACGAGCAGCCGGCGGAAGCAATCGGCCTCGCGGACACGCTGAACCGTATCAAACCGATGCTCAATCCGCCACAGGCCGTGACCACGGCCATCCACAAGTACGCCGCGGCGACGGCGCTGGCCAACGACGGCCTTCCCGTCCCGGATTCGCTGCTCGCGCTCTCCGGCGACCGGATGAACGCCGAACGGGAGCGCTTCGGCGAGACCGCCGTCTACAAGACAGCGATCGGCACCCACGGCGGCGGTGCGTGGATGGTCGAACTAGACGACCCGGTCAACCCTCGCGTCGGGAACCGGCAGGCGTTCCTCCAGGAGTACATCGACCACGACGAACAGCGTCACCACGACCTCCGCGTCTACGTCGTCGGCGGGAAGGTCATCGGCGCGATGAACCGCTACGCCCCCGAGGGCGAGTGGCGCACGAACGTCGCGCTCGGTGGCGAGGTCGAAGACGCGACCGACGGACTCTCCCAGGAAGTCCGCTCCATCGCCGAGCGCGCGACCGAAGCCATCGGCCTCGACTACGCCGGCGTCGACATCGTGGAGGGCGAGGAAGGCCTCTACGTCCTGGAGGTCAACCCCACCGCAGGGTTCCGCGGGCTGTTCAAGGCCACCGGCGTCAGCCCGGCCCCGTACATCGCACAGCTCGCCATCGAGAGCGTCGGCGGATCCGTCGACGACGACCGCGTCGAAGCACTCTCGGGCACGCTCGACGACTCTCGGCCGAAATGCACGCCGCGGACCGCGGAGACGAAACAGACGGAATCCGTCGCCATCGGGTACATCGAGGAAGTCGTCATCAGCGGCTCCCGCGGGACCCAGAGCGTCCTCGCGAAGTCCGACACGGGGGCAACCCGGACGAGCATCGACTCCCAGCTCGCCGCAGACATCGGGACCGGCCCCATCCGCGACATCGTCAAGGTGAAATCCGGAAGCACGAAGTCGAGTCGGTCGCGGCCCGTCGTCGACATCGTCGTCGGCGTCGGCGGCACGCAGCACACCGTCACCGCGAGCATCGAGGACCGCGGGCACATGCAGTACCCCCTGTTACTCGGCCGGGACATCCTGAAACACTACCAGGTCGACGTCACGAAACGGGCCGACGCGGACGAAGCCGACGACATCGACGAGACCGAGGAATAGCGCCACCGGTTAGTCGGTTCGGACCTCTGCGATGGTCTCCTCGAAGCCCTCCTCGACACCCCACAGATAGAGGCTGGCGTAGCTCCGATAGGGCCGCCACGCAGTCGAACGCTCGACCATCTCGGGACGATTCAACTCCTCGCCGAACAGGGCAGTCATCCCCTTTCTGATACCGAGATCCTCCACCGGAAAGACGTCTTCCCGACCGAGAGAGAACATGAGCTGCATCTTCGCCGTCCACGTGCCGACGCCCGTGATGGACGTGAGTTCGTCGAGCACCGCCTCGTCGTCCATCTCCGCGAAGAAGGCCGCGTCGTATTCGCGCTCGACGAACGCGTCGGCGATGTTTTTGACGTAGCGGGTCTTCTGCCGGGAGAGGCCAGCGTTACGCAGCACCTCGGTGTCCGCCGCCAGAATCCCGTCCGGCGTGACCTCGACGGCGTCGAACAGCCGCTCTCTCGTGGCCGCTGCGGAGGCCATCGACACCTGCTGGCGTATCACGGACACGACGAATCGCTCGAAGAAGTTCGGTGCCGGGTCGATGACGAGTCGGCCGTGACGCTCGACGAGCGGCCCGACGTGCGGGTCGCTGCGGAGCGTTTCGTGTGGGTCGCTCATGGGACGTCAGTGGGAGCCAGCGGAGTTTACGATTCCGACTTTCGTCGCTCGTCACCGTCAGCGGAGTGTCCGAGTATCGCCCTCGCGAGGAGCGGGCTGAGGAGGCCGACGATCGGCGCTGCCTCGCTGTCCGTCCAGACCGCTCGGTGCTCGTTCACGCCCGGAAGGGACGACGCGTCGTCCGTGCTCACGAGCAGCGAGTGGCCGTCCACCATCACCACGCAGGTCACGGCACCGGGTTCGACGGGATAGGACTCCCACCAGGTCCAGGTCTCGACCACGGTCGCCTCGGGCAGCGAGTCGTCGATCAGGTCGCGGATGTCCGCCGATGGGGACCCGACCGTCACGTCCACGCCACGCGAACTGGCCGCGGATAGCGCGGAGACGAGCCCGTCCGACAGGAGGTCGGGGGACGCCACCGCCAGGAGGAGGTCCTCGGCGGCTTCCGCCACCAGCGACGCCGCTCGCTGGCTCACCTCCTCGCCACCGTGAACCGTCCACACGTCCCCCTCCTCGTCGCGAGGTTCGGGCGCTTCGAGTCGCGGAAGCAACTCGTCGAGACGGTCCAGTCGGTCGCGACAGCGGCGTTCGAGGGCCGTCGTCGCGGCGTCGGGCGCGACGGCGCGAAAGCGGCGCGGCGTCCCCTCCTGAACGTCGACGAGGCCGCGGTCGGCGAGCGCGTCCATGCAGTCGTACACGCGGGCCTGCGGAACGTCCGCGACGCTGCTGACCTCCTTCGCGCTCCCCCGCTCGATGCGCGTCAGCGCGACGAAACAGCGCGCCTCGTACTCTGTCAGTTCGAAGGTCTGCAACGCAGCGACGGCTTCTTCCACGACGTCCTCGTCCGACGTATCGGCGGTTCCTGTCATGCGAGTTCCCACGGAATCCGAGTTGCTCTCGGCTTCGGCCGACCGGTGCAAAACCGTTGCGTCTATCGCCGACGTTCTTTTTCTACTATCATAGAAAACTACACCCAACGACTAATATCGTCCGGTCCGAAGTGTCGACTGCCGACTACGGTCGGCGGCCACGCCGTCGCCGGCCACGAACCAATGAGTAGGCCCAACCTCCAGACCCGCGACAGACAGCGTACCGAGACGGAACCGGCCGAACGAACCGACCGACGCTCCTGTCCCGACTGCGGGGCAGAGGGCTCGGTCGTCGAGGACGGCGGCGAGACGGTCTGTCGAAACTGTGACGCCGTCGTCGAGGAAGACGTCGTCGACCGCGGCCCGGAGTGGCGGTCGTTCAGTCACGACGAGAAACGACAGAAGAGCCGCGTGGGTGCGCCGACGACGGACATGCTGCACGACCGGGGCCTCTCGTCGGTCATCGACTGGCGCGACCAGGACGCGGGCGGCCGGTCGCTCTCGACGCGGAAACGACAACAGATGCAACGCCTCCGGACCTGGGACGAACGGTTCCGCTCGCAGGACGCCCAGGACCGGAACCTCAAGCAGGCACTCGGCGAGATCGACCGCATGGCCAGCGCCCTCGGACTCCCCGAGACGGTCCGAGAGACCGCGTCGGTCATCTATCGTCGCGCGCTCGAGGCCGAACTGCTGCCCGGCCGCTCCATCGAGGGGATGGCGACGGGTGCGCTCTACGCCGCCGCTCGGCAGGCCGGCGTCCCGCGAACGCTCGACGAGTTCGAGACCGTGAGCCGCGTCGAACAGAAAGAGTTCGCTCGCGCGTACCGCTACGTCGCCCGCGAGCTCGGCCTCGCGGTCGAGCCGGCCGACCCACTGGAGTACCTCCCCCGGCTTGCATCGCAGCTCGGCCTCGAAGAGGCGGTACGACAGCGCGCTGCAGAACTGCTGGCCGACGGGAAAGCGGCGGGCGTCCACAGCGGCAAGAGCCCGGTCGGTCTGGCCGCCGCGTCGATATACGCGGCCTCGGTCCTCGACGGTCGCAAGATAACGCAGGGAGAGATCGCCGCCGTCGCGGACGTGAGCGAGGTGACAATCCGGAACCGGTACCGGGAACTCCTCAAAGCCGCCGGAGAGTGGTGAGAACGGTACAACGAGCGGTAGCGCGAGTGTTCCGGCTCGAAACCCCCCTCAGAAGCCCTTCCCGAGCAGTTCCCGAGCGATGATGTTCTTCTGGATCTCGGTCGTCCCCTCGTAGATCTGGGTGATCTTCGCGTCGCGGTAGTACCGCTCGACGGGGAAGTCGTTCACGAAGCCGGCACCGCCGTGGATCTGGACGGCCTCGTCGGCGACGTCGACCGCCACCTGCGAGGCGAACTCCTTCGCCATCGACGCCAGCTTGGTGAGCTGGCCGTCCTGGTTGTGGACGCTCCAGGCAGACTTGTAGGTGAGCTGTCGAGCGGCCTCGGTCCGGGTGTGCATCTCGGCGAGCTTGTGCTGGATTGCCTGGAAGTCGCCGATGGGGCGGCCGAACTGCTCGCGCTGCTCGGCGTACTCCAGGGCAGCTTCGCACGCGCCTTTCGCGATGCCGACGCCCTGTGCCGCGACGGCCGTCCGGGTCTCGTCGAAGAACTGCATGAGCTGGAGGAATCCAGCGTCACGCGTGCCGACGAGGTTCTCCTCGGGAACGCGTACGTCGTCGAAGATGAGTTCCGCCGTGTCGGAGGCGCGGATTCCCATCTTGCCCGTGATCTTCTCGGCCTCGAAGCCGTCGCGGTCCGACTCGACGATGATCTGGGAGAACCCGCTGTAGCGGTCCTCGGCGTCGGGGTTCGTTCGGCACATCACGACGAAGTAGTCGCCGACGGAGCCGTTCGTGATCCACATCTTGTTGCCGTTGATGACCCACTCGTCGCCGTCCTTCTCGGCGCGGGTGGAGACCGCGGACACGTCCGATCCGACGTCGGGTTCGCTGATGGCCGTCCCCATGACGGCGTCGCCTTCCGCGACGGGCCTGAGATACTCCTCTTTCTGCTCCTCGGTCCCGAAGCCCATGATGGCGTCCGCGCCGAACGACGCGGCGACGATGGACAGCGCGATGCCCGCGTCGACCGCGAACAACTCCTCGATGATGATCGCCGCTTCCAGGGGCGAATAGCCGGCTCCGCCGTACTCCATGGGAATGTTCGCACCGGTCAGGCCCATCTCCGCTGCCTGCTCGACGATCTCTCGCGGGTACTTCTCCTCGCGATCGTACTCGCTCGCCACCGGCTCGACCTCGTTCTCGGCGAATCGCCGGACCTCCTCTCGAATCTGCTGTTGTTCCTCCGATAGCGCGAAGTCCATACTCAACTAGTTGAATGTTCACATACAAAACCGTTGGTAATCCCAGAAAAACTCACAACTAATTTATTGTTGAGAGAAACGTTGAAACCTTTTGCAGGTGGGACTAGACTTGTTATGGAATTCGAGGACATCGAGTCGATTGCGGTTCTCGGGGCCGGAAACATGGGCCACGGAATCGCCGAGGTCGCCGCGCTTGCGGGGTACGAGGTCGCGCTTCGGGACATCAAGGAGGAGTTCGTGCAGAACGGGTACGAACAGATCGAGTGGAGCCTCGGGAAGCTCGCCGAGAAAGACCGGCTCAGCGAGGAGGAAGCCGACGCCGCCCTCGACCGCATCGAGCCGCTCGTCGACTTCGAGACCGCCGTCGAGGACGTCGACGTGGTCATCGAGGCCGTACCGGAGCAGATGAGCATCAAGAAGGACGTCTACGGTGAACTCGAGGAGTACGCACCGGACCGGACCATCTTCGCCACGAACACGTCGAGCCTCTCCGTCACCGAACTCTCGGAGGTCACCGAACGGCCGGAGCAGTTCTGCGGGATGCACTTCTTCAATCCGCCGATCCGGATGCCGCTCGTCGAGGTCATCAGCGGGGCGCATACGTCCGAAGAGACGCTGGACGCCATCGAACAGCTCGCGGAAGCGTTCGACAAGACGCCGGTCCGCGTCCGCAAGGACAGTCCCGGCTTCATCGTCAACCGCATCCTCGTCCCGCTGATGAACGAGGCCGCCTGGATGGTCCACGACGGCGACGCAACCGTCCGCGAGGTCGACTCCACCGCGAAGTTCGACGTCGGCCTGCCGATGGGGGCGTTCGAACTCGGCGACCAGGTCGGCCACGACGTGACCCTCCACGTCCTCGAATACATGCACGAGGTCCTCGGCGAGCCCTACGCGCCCTGTCCGCTTCTCGAGGAGACGGTCGAGAACGAGGAACTCGGCAAGAAGACCGGGAAGGGCTTCTACGACTACGAGGACGGCGAAGGCGCGGACATCCCCGCCGACGCAGGCTCGGAGACCATCGAGAACCGCCTGCTCGCCGTGATGGCCAACGAAGTCGCCAAGCTCCTCGAAAACGACGTCGCACCCGTCGAGGACATCGACGAGGCGGTCGTCCTCGGCGGCGGCTACCCCGACGGCCCCGCGAAGCTGGCAGACGACGCCGGTCTCGAAACGCTCGTCGAGACGCTCGACGGCCTCCACGAGGAGACCGGTGCCGCGCGCTACGCCGTCAACGACGTCCTCCGTGAGGCCGCCGAAGAAGGCGGCTTCTACGCCGGCGAGGGGGGCGACGGCGGCGAACTCGACCTCGAAACGGTCCGCATCGAGTACCCCGGTGAGATGGTCGGCAAGCTCGTCATCGACCGACCCCACCGGATGAACACCATCTCCCCGCAGGTCATGGACGACCTCGAAGTCGCCATCGAGCGCCTCACGGACGACGAGGACGTCCGCGCAATCTTGCTCGTGGGCGAGGGCGACCGCGCGTTCTGCGCGGGCGCGGACGTACAGGCGACCGCCGCGAACGCCGACCCCATCGAGGCCGTCGAGTTCTCCCGCAAGGGCCAGCAGACGTTCGGTCTCCTGGAGGAGTGCCCGATGCCCGTCGTCGCCGGCATCGACGGCTACACCCTCGGCGGCGGCATGGAACTGGCGACCTGCGCGGACCTCCGCGTCGCCAGCGAGCGCTCGACGTTCGGCCAGCCCGAACACGACCTCGGGCTCCTGCCGGGCTGGGGCGGTACCCAGCGCCTCCAGCGCATCGTCGGTATGGGCCGCGCGAAGGAGATCATCTTCACCGCCGACCACTACGACGCCGAGACCATGCACGACTTCGGCTTCGTCAACGAAGTCGTCGACGCGGACGAGGACGCCGAGGAACGCGCGTTCGAACTGGCCGCCGACCTCGCCGCCGGCCCGCCCATCGCCCAGCGCTACACGAAGCGCGCGATGCACGTCGGCTGGGAGGACGTCGACGCGGGGCTCGAAGCCGAGGCGAGCGCCTTCGGCCACGTCGTCGGCACCGATGACGTGATGGAGGGGGTTCGCGCGTTCATGGCCGACGAAGAACCGGAATTCGAAGGTAAGTAAGCGCCGCACTGCTGGCGGTTTCAGAGAGGAGAGACGATACCAGGCAGCGTTCAGGACCGCTCGACGGTCGCCGCATCTCGGACGTTCGTCGTCTCGCGTTCCACCCGCGGCAGCTTCTCGGCGCGGAACTCCGAGAAGTGACGCTCACACAGCCGTGGCGTGGCGTCCTCGACCGTCACCTCAAGCCCGGAGACGACCACCTCCGACTCGTCCTCGACGGTCCGGCAACTCCACTCCGGAAGTGCGTAGGACCCGTCGCGATCACACAGTAGACACGACCTCCCGGCCTTCTCGTACCGGTCGAGCAACCGGCCGAAGAACTCGTCGATGCACTGGGTGCACAGACACCCGAGCGGTTCGTCCTGGACCGTGTCGACGACTGCCCGATTGTACGAACTCGGGAGCCGACAGAGTGAGCACTGCATTGGTAGGTCTCCTCCCCGGAGCGCGGGTCGCACGCCGATGGGGACTGTGAGAATGTCTACCGAGGGTAATAAACGTACCTAAGACGGGTCACTCGCACGTTCAACAGCGCGGCAGACCGGACCGGTGGGAAATCGGACACCGTCGGCCGGTTCGCCATGGCTGGCCCTACCAACGTCGGTCCGAATAACAGCATTTAATACTGAACGGCGGTCAGGAACAAATGCGCTCGGTTGGTGTAGTCCGGCCAATCATCTTGGCCTTTCGAGCCGAGGACCAGGGTTCAAATCCCTGACCGAGCATTTTCACGAACGTTGTGAGTGAAAAGCGGAGCGGAAGGGATTTCGAACCGCGGTAGACCGAGCAACGCGAGGTCTGGCATCGGGTTCAAATCCCTGACCGAGCACATTTCTGCGGACCAACGTGACGACGGTAGCGCGCAGTGACGGGGTTTGAGCCACGGCAGACCGAGCACGTTTCTGTCGCGACCAACTCAGTGAGCTGTTCGTCGCTCGCCCGCTGACGAGCGGCAGCGAGCCCGCTACCGCACGAAGTACGGTTCCTCGCCCGGAATGAACCGCCCCAGGTCCGCCTGCTGGGTGTAGTCGGACGTGAGGAGGTCGGCGAGTGCGTCGACGGCGGCATCGAACTCCGCGTCGCTCCACTCGGCGGGGTCCGCGAGCGGGACGACGAGGAAGCCGCTCCCGTAGAGGAGGTCCGCGTGGTGCGCTCGAACGTCCAGGTCGGGGTCTCGCGCCGTGTACTCCCGGAGGACGTGGGAGGTAGCGCGCTGGCCGACGGGCACGAGGACGTGCGCGCCGATGGCCCGAAGTTCCGCGTCGAAGAACGGCTCGAACTCGGCGTACGCCGATGGCGAGGGTGTCTCGCCATCGGGAACGCAACAGCAGTGAACGTAGGACGTGAAGCAGTCGGTGAGGAGCGGGCCGTCCTCGTCTTCCTCCAGCAGGCCCACTGTCTCCAGCACCTCGCGGACCCGATCGCCGGCCGGCGTTCCGGTGAACGGGATGCCCGTCTCCGCGCCGCCGTGGACGCCGGGGTGGTCGCCGACGACGTGGAGGTCGGCGTTGGCGTCGCCGTAGCCCATGACCGCAGTTCGGGACCCCGAGGAGCGGTTCGAATCGTCGTCCTCGCCCGCAGTGGCCCCGTCGCCGGAACAGCCGTGCGGACAGGGCGGTTGCATGCCGAACGGATTACTGCGCCGTCGAGTGACGTTCTTCACGGGTCACACGTACCGTCGCAGTGATAAAACAGCTACCGATTCTCAGGGGAGGTCCGCCGTCGAGGTATCTCCCTCTCGTGGTTTTCGTCGGCTGTCGTCGTCGAGCGTTCCACTCTCCGTGAGTACTTCCAGCGCCCGCATGAAGTCCGACCGAGTCACGATGCCGACGAGGCCGTCGGTCTCGTCGACGACGAGGAGGCGGCCCACGTTCGCGCTCTGGAGGGCGGTCATCGCTTCCATCGCGTCCGTGTCCGGCGTCACCGTGTGGAGGTCCGTCGACATGACGTCGGCGACCGTGTACGCGTCCCGTTCGACCGGGGAGACGTCGCTGGCGTCGTCGAGCGTGACGACGCCGGCGACCCGCCCGTCCTCGTTGACGACGGGATATCCCACGTGGCGCTGTTCGAACATCTGGTCGAGCAGGGCGGCGACGCTGGTGTCCGGAGTGACAGCGATGACACGTTCCGCGGGGGTCATCAGCCGGCGGACGGGGATTCCCTCGAACGCGGCCTTCAGAACCGTCTGCTGGGACTCGCTGGTCGCACCGATGTAGATGAAGAAGGCGACGCCCATGAGGATGATGTTGAAGCTGAGCAGTCCGACGAGACCCAGCAGGAACGCGACGACCTTCCCGACGCTGGCCGCGATCTTCGTCGCACGGGTGTACGGGTACGAACGAGCGAGCAGGGCCCTGAGAACCCGCCCGCCGTCCATCGGGAAGCCCGGCAGCATGTTGAACACGGCGAGCATGAGGTTCAGGAAGGCGAGGTAGCCCACGACGAACCGGGTCGCGTCGGCCGTTCCGGGCAGCGTCCGAAACGCCGCGTAACAGACGACGCCGAGCGCGACGCTGACGAGCGGGCCGGCCACGGCGATGGTGAACTCCTGCCGCCAGTTCTCGGGCAACTCCTCGAACGATGCGATGCCGCCGAAGATCCACAGCGTGATGGACTCGATGTGGACCCCGAAGCGCATCGCGACGAGCGAGTGGCCGAGTTCGTGCAACACGACGCCGACGAACAACCCCAGAGCGGCGGCGGTCCCGAGGATCCAGGGCATCGCGCCACCAGTCAGTGCGGCGGCATCGATGCCGGCGCTCCAGAACTGATTGAGAACCTCCGCCGTCTCGCCGATTCGTGCACCGATGAGATAGGCGAACAGCGGGAGGACGACGAGGAAGGTCAGATCGAGCTGGAGCGGAATACCGAACACCGACCCGATGCGGAATCGTCTCATGGGCGTGCGTTGGGTCGGCAGCCACAAAACCCTCCCCCCGCCACAACCGATATCTGGGGCTACCGTGATAGAGGTGGTATGTACGACAGCGTCCTCGTCCCGACGGACGGAAGCGACGGGTCCGAACGCGCGGTCGAACACGCGGTGGATCTGGCGACGCAGTACGACGCGACACTTCACACACTCTACGTCGTGGAGTCGACACGGCTATCAGGGCTGTCCGACAGCGACGACGTCCTCGAATCGCTGGAAGACGCCGGCCGGCGCGCCGTCGATGAAGTGGTCTCACTGGCACACGCGGAGGACGTGGACTCCATCGAGGCGTCGGTCGCGCGAGGCGTCCCTCACGAGGCCATCCTGACGTACGTCGACGACCGGGACATCGACCTCGTCGTCATGGGGACCCACGGGCGGTCCGGACTGAGCAAGGACCTCCTGGGGAGCGTCACCGAGAAGGTCGTCCGCTCGGCGTCGGTGCCGGTCCTCACGGTCCACATCGGAGAAGAATAGCGCATCCGGTCCGTCCACGGTGGGATTAAGCGGGACGGCCCGAAACCATGCCTATGAGCTATCACGTCGTCGATCCCGACGACATCGACCCGACGGACGACTATCCCTGCGACCGCCGGTCCATCGCCGACGCACTCGATCTGGCGAACCTCACGCTCGCCGTGTTCGACATCGCGCCGGGCGAAGACCTCGCGCGGCAGTACCACTATCACGAGACGCGCGAAGAAGCGTTCTACGTCCTCGATGGCGAGTTGCACGTCGAAACGCCCGCGGAGACCTTCGTCGTTCCCGAAGACAGGCTGTTCGTCGTCGAGCCGGACAGCCCGATTCGGCCGTTCAACCCCGCTGACGCGGACGAGTCGGTTCGCGTGCTCGGAATCGGTGCGCCGCCGTACGACCCCGGACTGCCGTTCGACCCCGACGGGACCGAATAACGTTCGAGAGCAATCGAGAGCGTCGGCTCGCGGGCAACCGGAGACGCAGAGAAGACGCGCTGTTAGCTGACGACCAGCCAGCCGACGACCACTGCGGCGGCACCGAGTGCCGTACTTCCGACGGCGTGGGTCCGGAGTTGGTCGAGCAGGTCGTGCGAGCCCTCGTGGAGCGAACAGACCTCGTCTATCTCGCTGCCGGCCTCGCAGTTCGGCAGGAAGTCCATGGCGACGTGGAGGAAGACGCCGGCGGCGAACCCGAAGATGACCGCGTTGAGCGCCGGAACGTCCGGGACGGGGAGCAGCGCGGCCGGAATCGCGGTGATACCGACGCCCGCTGCGGGCAAGAGAAGTGCAGATGCGGGCTTGCCCGCGCGCCGAAGTCGACGCATGGCGGCGTACCCCGCCGGTCCCTTGTGCGAGACGATGGCGAGGCCGAGCACGAGGCCGAGCGACGGCATCGATCCGTAGACGAGGCCGATGATCGCGCCGGCCGAGAGGGCGTGCGCGGCGATCTGTGCAGCTGTCAGGTCGAGCGAGACGTCCAGGTGCGTCAGTCGGTGCCCGATGGTGTGGGCGCTGTAACCCGCGACGATGCCGAGCGCGACGCCGATGCCACCGAACTGCGGCGCGCCGGCCTGTCCGCCGATACCGATAGCCTGGGGGAGCAGGAACATCGCTGCGCTCGTGATCATCGCACCGCTGGCGACGCCGTAGCCCCACACCAGTTTGTAGGGCGCGGTCGCCTCGGCGCGAGCGCCGAGTACCGTTCCGATCGCCATCGCGGCGAACGCCACCCAGGAGATGACCAGTACCTTCCAGATACCGGAGACGTAGGCCAGCCCCGAGAGTGCGACGAGCGCGAGGGTTCCGGCCACCCCGACGAGCGAGAGGCGGCCCGCTCCTGCGGAGTCGACGCCGCTGTGGTTCGTTTCCATCCTTGTTATTAATTCATTAGTCGAGGTTAATAACACCCTCGGTTCACCGCGTCGCTTCACGCCAGGCCGACGCGGAGACGACCTTTCCGTCGATGGCCTTCGGGTCGGGTTGGGTGAGTACCCAGTGGATCATGTTCGCCGCAGCTTTCGCGTCTCGCCCCCCGCCCCCGGAGAGCGACGTCGCGACCTGGCCCGGGTCGACGATGGCGACGGGCTGGTCCAGGTCGGCAGCGAATCCCCGTGCGATCGCTTCGGCTGCCGCCTTCGACGTCGCGTAGGACCCGAAGCCCGATTGCACGGTGCGAGCAACGGACCCCGAGGGGACGACGAGCCGGGCGTCGTCCGTGAGATGCGGAACGGCTTCCCGGAGCGTCGCGAACACGCCGCGAGCGTTCGTCCGCATGTGATCGTCGAAGGCCGCGTAGGACTCCGTCGTCAGCGGCGTCTCGCCGGGGGACCCGTGATACACGCCTGCGTTGGCGACGACGTAGTCGACGCCCGATTCGTCGCCAGCGCGTGACGCCGTTTCCAGCAACCGCTCGACGTCGAACTCGTCCCGAACGTCGGCCCGCATCGCGGTCACCGTACCGTTGGCCTCGCGGATGGCAGTCTCGACCGCCTCCAACGGGTCCGCTTCGCGCGCGCAGATGACGACGTGCGCTCCGTGGTCGGCAACGGTCCGCGCTACCTGTTCGCCGATACCGCGGCTCGCACCGGTGACGACGGCCGTCGTTCCGTCCATACCCTCGTTTTCGACCGGCTCCCTATTGCCCGTTTCCCCCACGCCCGGGAACCCTCGAAGGGTTTTTTACTTCGGTAACGTGAGAGCAGAATATGACACGTGACGAACTCGCGGAAGCCAGTGACCGTCTCGAAGCAGCAGCGGACGTCAGTACGGACGACGAGTCCCGAGACCGACTCTCGGACATCGCGGGCCAGCTCGACCGGCTCGCCGAGGCCGAGCGCGGCCCCGACCACGGCCGGATGGCTCGCTGGCAGACCGCACTGAACGAGCTGAAAGAGTCGGCGGGCGAGGACGCCGTCGAAGACATCGACGAAGCGAAATCCCTCATCTCGTCGTATCGCGAAGGCGTCGCCGGCGTCTAAGGCCGTTCACTTCTTCGAAAATCGGATTCGCGAGTGGCCACTACAGGCCGGATTCGTCGAGCAGTTCCTCGGCGAGGATGGGGACGAAGGTCCCGATGTCGGTGACCATCCCGACCGCCTGGTCGGACCCGCGGTCGACGAGTTGCGTGACGGTGGCGGGGTTGATGTCGACGCAGACGACGCGCGTCGTCGAGGGCAGGCAGTTCCCGACGGCGACCGAATGCAGCAGCGTCGAGAGCATGAGGACCATGTCGGCCTCGTGAGCCTGCTCGCGGATGGCGTTCTGCGCTTCGATGGCGTCCGTGATCGTGTCCGGGAGCGGACCGTCGTCGCGGATGGAACCCGCGAGGACGAACGGTGCGTCGTTCTCGACGCACTCGTACATGACGCCCGATTCGACGACCCCGTCATCGACGGCCTGTTCGATGCCGCCAGCGCGGATGATCTCCGAGATGGTGTAGATGTGGTGTTTGTGTCCCTCACGGGGATGGTCGAGGGATTCGGTGTCCATCCCCAGGGACGTGCCGTAGAGGTCACGTTCGAGGTCGTGGACGGCGAAGCCGTTTCCGGCCGAGAGCATGTCGATGTACCCCTCGCGGATGAGACGAGCGAGGTCCTCGCGGGCACCGGAGTGGATGAGCGCCGGCCCACAGACGGCCAGAACCTTCCCGCCATCGGCCTTCGTCTGCTCGATGGCCTCGCCGATCTGCTGGATCGTCGACAGCGACGGGCGCTCGCTGGAGATGCCGCCCTGCATGAAGCCGAACGCGCCGCTCTGGTCGCGTGCTCGCTCGGGCGGACTGACGCGGATGCCGCTCTCGCCGGTGACGACCATGTCGCCCTCCTCGACCGCGTTGAGGACCTTCGTGTACGCGCGCCCGTCGTCGGTGTCCACGATGACGGCGCAGTCCATCTCGACGTTCTCGACCGGTATCCACGCACCTTCGTAGCGGATGTCGGTCGGGTGGTTCGTCGTCGAGTAGAAGCCCGTCGGGACGACCTGGTCGGACGGTGCGGGCTTCAGTTCGGCGTCGTTCGGCTCGACGGGGTTGGCACCGTTCTGGTGGAGCTCGTGGACGATGCTCTGCAACTGTTCTTCGGTGTCGGCCATCACCGTCAGGCGCGCGTACGACTCCTCGTCCTTGTGACGGCCGACTTCGAACTCTTCGACCTCGAAGGAGCCACCCATGTCGATGAGGATGCCGAACGCAGTCTGCATCATCCCCGAATCGATGATGTGGCCTTCGAGTTCGACGACGCGAGAGGCAGTCATGATGCAATCATAAACAGGGGAGGGTAAGGGCGTTTTGGGTCCGCCCTACGCCGTATCGCACTCCACCTGCCAGGTCGTCTCGCTGGCCGCTCGCAACCGGTCGAAGAGGGCACGCAGTCCCGCCGATTCGGTCGCCGGAAGGACGTGGAATTCGATGCGGCCGTCGCGAATCCCGACCCTGAACACGTCGCCGGTCTCGCCGTCGTGGACGAGAAAGAGCGGCATCGGGAGGTCGAACCAGTCGCCGTAGGTGTACGGCTCCTCGGACAGGACCGTCTCCACCAGGTCGACGAGCCCGTCGTCGGAGCAGTCACCGGCCGGTTCGAGACCGAAGACGGTCTCTCCCACGTACTCGACGCCACCGCGATGCGGATAGCGACGCGTGGGCCGTTGCGGAATCGTGAACGTCGGGTCCGAGGTCATAGGCGACGGAACTGTCCGGGTCGATAGCGCCCGGGCTGAGGGGTCGTACGTCGCCTTCCCTCTTGAACGGTTGGACGGGCCGGAGAATCAGGCGTCGGCTTCTTCGTCTTCCTCGAACTCGACGGTCTCGACGACCTTCAGCGGCACGTCGCGGAGCGCGCCACCGACCTCGCTCTTGGCGATTCGTTGGGCGTGTTCGATGCTCTCGGCGTTGAAGACCTTCATCTCCAGCACGAGGCCCACCAGAGCAGTGTCGGCCGCGATGAACGCCGAGTCGAACGGCTCGCCACAGGCCGGACAGCCAGTAGCGCCAACTTCGACCTCGACGTAGTCCATGTCCTTGTCGTTGAGTCGCTTTCCGGCTTCGCTCACCGCGACTCCGATAGCGTCGTCGATGTCTTCGACGTCGCGAACCAACCAGGCGGCTTCCATCGCTACGAGATAGTTCATGCTCCCCTTTTCAGGCCCCGCCTATTCGTCTTTTTTGATTCGTCGCTGCTGCAGCGATGCTCCTCGGCCTGCGCACGTGACTTCGATAATGGCCATAACTTATGGCTACGACCGACAGTTCCAACGCCCGTATTACGGCTGCCTCGCTCAGAACTCCGACTCGGTTGCAGCCAACGCAACTCTGATTGAATCGCAGGACGTGAGTGGTGTGAAAGTTAACGATTTATAATTTTGTAATTTCAAAAGCCAAATCACTTATATACAATCATCACCCGACCAACGAGCGAACGAAGATGGAATCGTACCTGTCCCGCGCGGCCCTGTTCGCGCTCTACCAGTTCAGCTTGCTGGTCGGTATCGTCATGTTACCGATCGCACTCGCCACGCAACGCTTCGGCGTCGCGCTTCCCGTGCACAGACTCGTCTCGCGACTCGGCGACGCCTACGACGAGACGCGCTCCGACCCAGCCTGACTGTCCCCGACATCTGACCGCCCCTCCTTTTCCGACTCGGTCGTCCGCCCGAGCACGTGGCGCAACCCATTTCCCGTGCTCGGCCGTTTGGTCGCCCATGAGTGACTATACGACCGTCTCGATACCGAAGGATCTCGCAGACAGAGTCGAGGAGACCATCGAGGGAACGAGCTTCCAGAGCACGAGCGACCTCGTTCGCTTTCTCCTCCGCAGCATCGTCATCCAGCACCAGAAGCGGGGCAACCTCTCTGAAGCAGAGTTCGACGAGATCGCCGAACAGCTCCGGGACCTCGGCTACCTAGAGTGAGGCCTGGGGCGGTTCGACGTCGAGCACCTCGAGGTCCACCTTCCGACCGCTCCGGTCGAAGACGGCCACGGTTTCGAGTTCCCACGGCGGCACCGCCACGAACACCACCTCCGCGAGGTCGTCCGTCTTCGAGATGGAGAGTTCGCCCTGCGGATGCGAGACGAACCGACCCTGGGTCTGACCGACCGGAGTCCCGATGTCCATGCCGAAGACGGCGTTCACTGATCCGCCCGCTGCAGGCATGTAGAAGTGTGTGAACACCGGAACCTCGTCCTCCAATCCTGTTTCCGGAAGCTCACCGGCCGGCGTCACCGACAGCGAGACCGTGACCGAATCGGGTTCGCTGTCGCTCGCGAACCGGAGCATGGATTCGACCAGTCCCCGCGTCGCATAAATCACGATTCTTCGTTCGCACGGCCGAACCATAACGGCGTCGGCGAGGTGGCCACCGAAGCCGACCACCGGGTGGCCTAGCCGAGGAGCGACCTGACGTTCTTCAGGAACAGTCCGGGCGCACGCGTTCGGGACCCCCGGAGTGCGTCGACCAGTTCGGACCCGGCGTCTTCGAGGAGTGGATGGCCGTGGCCGACCAGCAGTCGCTCGGGAGCCCACTGTTCGAGAACGGTCGGCGGCGTCAGCCTGAGCATCGGATGCACGCCGAGTCGCTCACCCTTCGCGCAGAAGAACGGTGCCGTCCCGACTGCCTCCGGAACGACCATCGTCCCTCTCGCCTCGTCGACCAGCATCGCCTCCTGCCAGAACGCGTTGTCGACCACGCGATGGACGGCGTATCCGCTCTCTCGTAGCACGCCGCCGAGCCGTTCGACCGGGGCATCCAGTTTCTCCTCGACGCCGGTCATCCAGGTCGGAAGGTGGACCGAGACGTCGTGGCGTCGAGCGACGGCTGCGGCGTCGCGTTTGTGCCTGTCCAGCAGAATCACGACGCCGACGACGTCCCCCAGGTCGTCGAGTTCGGCGTCGAGCCCGTCCGCGTCGACGGGGTCGACGACCCAGACGTCGCCGTCGACCTCCAGGGCGTGGCTCGCCCGTTGCATCCCTTCCTCCGGGTAGGCGATCCAACTGAAGCCGCCATCGAACGAACTCACGTCGCTGAGCTCCGACCGGTGGTCGGTGACCTTCATCGGCATGTGTCGAACCTTGGTCGGCGACGGAGTTAAAACGCCAGCCAAATCGGGAGCGCGTCAGTCGTCGTCGCCCAGGCCGACGGACGGAATCGACCCGTCACTCGGTGACGGGTCGCTCGTGGGCTCGCGCTGCTTGAACAACTTTGCAGCCACGTCCGCGGCGAACAGCACCGTGCCACCGATGAGCGCGACGTCGCCCGGCATCCGCGCCCAGAACAGGGTCTGGACGAGGGGCTGGTCGTAGAACGCGAGGCTCCGGGCGAAGTCGTAGCCCTGGGTGTAGGCGGCCTCTAGCTGAAGGAACCCGACCGGCAGGACCGAGACGAACACCATCAGCACCAGCCCGACGTTCCACAGCCAGAACGCTCGGCGGAGGTTCGTGCCGTCCCAGCGTACGGGGTCGACGGTCACGCGCAACATGTAGGTCGCCATCCCCAGCGCGAGGAACCCGAACGCGCCGAACATCGCTGCATGGGCGTGGCCGACGGTCAGGTAGGTACCGTGCTCGTAGTAGTTCACAAGCGGGAGGTTGATGAAGAACCCGAGCACGCCCGCGCCGACGAAGTTCCACAGCCCGGATGCGATGATGAACATGAACGGCAGCCGGTAGGGGAACGACGCACCGCCCGCCTGCATCGTCCGGTACTCGTTGTACGCCTCGTAGAGGATGAACATCAGCGGCACGAGTTCCAGCGTGGAGAACGCGCTGCCGATGGGGATCCACAGGTCTGGCATGCCGACCCACCAGTAGTGGTGGGAGACGCCGATGACTCCCGTGCCCATCACCAGCAGCGCCTCGACCATGACCGCCTTCTCGGCGCTGCGGTGTTTCAGGAGATTCATGCTGACCAGCGTCATCGCGACGACGGCGACGATGAAGAACTCGAAGGCCCCTTCGACCCACATGTGGACGACCCACCAGCGCCAGAACTCCGTGACGGCCATGTTGGTCGTCGGCGTGAACAGGAAGCCCGCGCAGAACAGCAGCGCGATGGAGCCACCCGCGTAGAGGACGAGGTGGGAGATACCGTAGCGCGGCTCGCGGTCGAGCAACGGCTTCAGTCCGCGCGCGGCCAGGACGGCCCACCCGAGGAAGCCGACGAGGATACCGACCTGCCAGAGCTTCCCGATTTCGAGGTACTCCAGCCCCTCGTTGCCGAGGAGCCACCACAGCTGGCCGTCGATGACGTTCTGCGCGCCCAGCCAGACGCCTGCGAGCCCGCCGACGGCGACGACGACGAGCGCGCCCAGCAGGAGGTTCACGTACCGCGCCTGATTCTTCGGTTCGCGACGGGTCAACAGCGGGGGCAGGAACAGCCCTGCTCCGAGCCACAGCGTCGCGATCCAGAGGATACCGAGGTCGAGGTGGATCGTCTTCGCGATGGAGAACGGAAGCAGCGAGACGACGTTCACCCCGAGGAGTTCACCCAGTCCGAAGAAGGCGTCACGCTCGATGTAGTAGTGTGCGAGCAGGCCACCGAGGAGGACCTGTCCGACGAACAACAGCGCCGCCACCGGCAGGAAGCGGACCGCCGCGCGCTGACTCGGTAGCAGTTCGAACTCGCCCGGTGACGGCACGTCGAGGTGTTCGACGTCGGGTTCGGGAAGTTCGATCGAGTGGTAGAGCCAGACGCCGAGGCCCGCGCCCGCGACGAGCAACACCATCGCGACGACGCTCCAGGTCATCGCACTCGCTGGCGGCGTGTTGCCGGCATCGGGCACGTACGGCCAGTCGTTCGTGTAGGAGTGGTCGCTCCCCGGACGGTCCGCGTGGGCGAACCAGGCGGTCCAGAGCGCGAAGTCGGCGAACTGCCGGGCCTCTTCCTCGCTCTCGATGGTGCCCGCTGGCAGGCCGTGTTCGAGGCTTCCCTCGTGGTACTTCGTCACGTAGTCGTGTTTCACCTGCTCGTAGGCGTACAGTTCGGCGGCGGAGAGTTCGACCACCCCCTCACCACCGCTGTCGTCTTCCATATCCTGCTCGACGAGCGTGTCGACGACGCCCCGTTTCTCGGCCGAGAGCTCGCCGTACGCCGTTCCGTAGCGCTCCTCGGCGTAGTAGCCCTTCATGTAGTCGGTCTGTCGCTGGAGCGCGTCGGCGGTGTAGTCGTCGCCGAAGTACGCTCCGTTGCCGAGAATCGAGCCGTGGTTCATCAGGCCGTTCTGCTGGAACGCGACCTTTCCAGCCTGCACGTCTTCCTGTGTCGCGACAACCTGTCCATCGGGGCCAACCACGCGCTGGGGAATCGGCGGTGCCTGCTCGTAGGCCAGATAGGCACCGGCCCCCATCACGACGAGGTTGGCGACGAACACGAAGACGAGTGCCTTCGCGAGCGTCTGTCTACTGACTTGCATACAGATGGCGGTTCGAGTTTTTGGCTCTTCTAAACCCGACCGCCTTCTCACGGTTCTGGACCCTTCCCGAAGGTGTTCGAACCGGAAACGACCCCGCGTTTTTTGCGTTTCTGTGCCGAACCGACCGACATGCTCACGGGGTTGCGCTGGCTGGCGCTGGAGGCGAAGTATCTCGACCGGGCCGCGTCGTTCTACCGGCAGTATCTCGGAATGCCGGAACTTCGCACGACGGAGGACGAGGTGGCCTTCGCTGCTGGCGACACCGAGTTGATTCTTCGGGCACCCAGCGGCGTCCCGCGCGGTGGACTCCACACCCACTACGCCCTCTCGACGCCGTACGGGGCCTACGACGACTGGTGGGACAGACTGTCCGAGCGCTTCGACCTCGTGGAACACCAGTTCGGCGACGCGAGGTCGCTGTACTTCTACGATATCGAGGGGAACTGCGTGGAGATCGGCCAGCGGGGGCAGGAAGGGGACGGCATCACGGGCATCTTCGAGGTCGTGCTCGAAGTCGAGGACCTCGCGCGTGCGGAGGAGTTCTACACTGGACTCGGTATGGAGCCGGTCAGTCGTGGCGACGAGCGAAAGCGGGTCCGACTCAGCGCTGGCCCGTTCGACTTCGAACTGTGGGAGCCACACCTCGGGCTCGCCGACGCACGCGGTGGCGTCCACGTCGACCTCGGGCTGTCGACCGACGACCCTGCGGCGGCCGCCGATACCGTCGCAGCAGACGCGCTCTCCGTCGAGAGCCTCGACGACGGCGTTCGCGTGCGGGACCCCGATGGCCACTACCTGACGTTCCGATAGCGGGCCGTTGACTGATCAGGCGGCGACGGTCGCAATAATAGAACGAGGTGTTGGCGTCCGCTGGCGGGAGTAATCGTCAGATGCTTTTTGAAATCTCGGTTTCGTTTGTCGAGATACTAATTCTAATTAACAAAAACATTAATAATACATGGGCTTTGATTTAATTTTGGAGGAGGTGAATTCAATGGGCTGGCTACAGATCGCAACCCAGATGTTCAAACACATCACGGGTATCGTCGACATTTGGGTCTAACTGCGGACCCTCTCGGCAGCATCGTGAAACAAGCAGGTGTCACGCCGCTTCATCCATCCGGCACCCCTCTTGACATTTCAGTACGACGGACGAAGGGTTTCCAGAAAGAGCACCCTCGCGACGACGAGCGACGCTACAGCCGGTCGGTATCGATATCCACGTCCGCGGGCGTCACGACGAGGAACCCCCGGAAGTGCATCAGTTCACCGCCGTTCTCTTTCACGTCGCGGGCGAACCCAGCGGCTCGTTCGTTCACGTCGCCGTCGACGTTCAACACGAGGACGTTCCCCTCCTCGACGAGGTCCGCCCAATCATCGTCGTCACTGCCGTCGAGAATCCCGAGCACGACGCGCCGCTCGGGCTCAGTCTCCTCGATCTGTTCCTCGACCGCCCGGAGGTCGAGGTCGAACTCGCTCATACACGTGTCTCGGCGGCAGCCAGCAAAAATCCTCGCCTCGCGTGCGAGCGTTCTACTGTGTGGGTCATTCACACGAAATGTCGAGAAGAGGACAACCTTTATATCCGGTGGACCCTCTCAAATCAGATACAATGTCCGATACTACAGAGGGCACGTCGGGATCCCCGGCGGATCGAGTTCTTCCAGGGCACACTGGACAGCACTTCTGAAATCGACGAAGCACGAATTTTCGACACCACGCTGCGCGACGGTGAGCAGTCGCCACGCACCTCGTTCAGTTACGAGGACAAGCGCGAGATAGCGGCTGTACTGGACGAGATGGGGACCCACGTCATCGAGGCGGGCTTCCCCGTCAACTCCGACGCCGAGTTCGAAGCCGTTCGCGACATCGCCGAGAGCACGACGACGACGACCTGCGGGCTGGCACGCGTCGTCGAGAAAGACGTCGAAGCTGCAATCGACTCCGGGGTGGACCTGATTCACGTCTTCGTGTCCACCAGCGACGTGCAGCTGCAAGACTCCATGCACGCGACCCGCGAAGAGGCCAAAGCGACCGCGGTCGAGATGGTCGAACGGGTCAAAGAGGCCGGCGTCGAGTGCATGTTCTCGCCGATGGACGCGACGCGAACGGACGAGGACTTCCTCATCGACGTCATCGAGGGTGTCTCCGAGGCTGGTACAGATTGGATAAACATTCCGGACACGTGCGGTGTCGCGACGCCACGACGTTTCTACGACCTGATCGAGAACGTCGTCTCCCACACCGACGCGTACATCGACGTCCACACACACGATGACTTCGGTCTGGCGTCCGCGAACGCGATCTCCGGCTTCGAGGCCGGTGCATCGCAGGCGCAGGTCTCCGTCAACGGCATCGGCGAGCGCGCGGGCAACGCCGCCTACGAAGAAGTCGTCATGTCGCTGGAGAGCCTCTACGACGTCGATACCGGCATCGACACGACGCGAATCACGGAACTCTCCCGCCTCGTGGAGGAGAAGAGTTCCATCGCCGTCCCCGGCAACAAGCCGGTCGTCGGCGAGAACGCGTTCTCCCACGAGAGCGGCATCCACGCCGCGGGCGTCATCGAGAACTCCGACACGTTCGAGCCCGGCGTCATGACCCCGGAGATGGTCGGCGCACAGCGCGAGCTCGTGCTGGGCAAACACACCGGCCAGCACTCCGTCCGGGAACGCCTCATCGAGGCCGGGTTCGTCCCGACCGACGACGAGGTCCGGGAGGTAACCCGCCGCGTCAAGGACTACGGCGCGGAGAAGCAACGGGTCACCATGAGCATCTTGACGGAGTTCGCGGAAGACGTCGGCATCGACGAGCGCGAGGAGGTCAGGGCCTGAGCCATGACCTCTCGCTCGGTTGCAACGACCCGGCAGCGGCTGGTACGCAGCCGATGCGAACGCCAGGACGGCCGACTGACGCCGGAGCCGTTACAGAAACCTTATTACGGGCCACGAAGTGACATTCGTAGTGATGAGTGCGTCCGCTTCGGTTACGCCGTCGAGCCCGACCGAAAGCGACGCGACCGGCCTTCTCGGGATCATTGTAGGGGCTGTCTAGCCCCACATATCCCATCTCCGACGATTTTCCGGCACGCACCGACCGACCAGGAGGCCGTAGATATGTTCCACACACCCACAATGCGCTATCGACCACGAACGGAGACTGAGAAATGAGCGAGCGAGCATCGATTCCCAAACCAGAGGACGAAGACGAATCGGACGACGAGCAACAGCCGGTCACGACCGGCGCACAGTCAGTCATCCGAGCACTGGAGAACGCCGGCGCAGAGTACGTGTTCGGCGTCCAGGGCGGCGCGATCATGCCCGTCTACGACGCACTCTACGACTCGGACATCAACCACGTCACGATGGCCCACGAACAGGGGGCGTCCCATGCTGCCGACGCGTTCGGTATCGTTTCGGGCGAACCCGGCGTCTGTTTCGCCACGTCGGGTCCCGGCGCGACGAACCTCGTGACCGGCATCGCCGACGCGAATATGGACAGCGACCCGATGATCGCGCTGACAGGGCAGGTCCCCACGGAGTTCGTCGGCAACGACGCCTTCCAGGAGACCGACACCGTCGGCGTCACCCAGCCCATTACGAAAGAGAGCTACTTCGCGAGCGATTCCGACACCGTCGGTGACGACGTGAGCGAGGCGTTCGCCCTGGCGGACGAGGGTCGGCAGGGCCCGACGCTGGTCGACCTGCCGAAGGACGTCACGAAGGGCGAGACCGACAAGGAGCCCAAGAAGCCGAAGACGCCAGAGACGTACACGGTCCAGACGGAGGCCGACGAGGAGATGGTCGATGCGGCCGCCGAGGCAATCGAGAGCGCCGACAAACCGGTCATCCTCGCAGGTGGAGGCGTCATCAAGGCCGACGCCACCGAGGAACTGTTCCGGTTCGCCACGAAGTACGAGATTCCGGTCATCACCACGATGCCAGGCCTCGGTGCGTTCCCGGAAGACCACGAACTCTCGCTGGAGATGGCGGGCATGCACGGGACCGGCTACGCCAACATGGCGGTCACCAACACTGACCTGCTCGTCGGCGTCGGCACTCGCTTCGACGACCGCCTCACTGGCGGCGTCGATAGCTTCGCTCCGGACGCCGAACTCGTCCACGTCGACATCGACCCGGCTGAGATCAGCAAGAACATCTACGCCGACTACCCGCTCGTCGGCGACGCCGGCCGCGTCCTCGACCAGCTGTACGACGCGATGACGGCCGCGCCCGACGCCGACGAATGGCGCGAGCAGTGCCAGACCTGGAAGGACGAGTACCCGCTGGACTACCAGATGCCGGAGGACGAACCGCTGAAGCCCCAGCACATCGTCGAGACCTTCGACGAGGTCACCGACGACGACGCCATCGTGACGACCGGCGTCGGCCAACACCAGATGTGGGCCTGCCAGTACTGGACGTTCAGAGAGCCACGCACGTGGGTCTCCAGTCACGGCCTGGGGACGATGGGCTACGGCGTTCCGTCGGCCATCGGCGCGAAGCTCGCGGCCCCCGACCAGGAGGTCGTCTCCTTCGACGGCGACGGGTCCTTCCTGATGACCGTGCAGGAACTCTCAGTCGCCGTTCGGGAGAACCTGGACATCACCTTCGTCGTCCTGAACAACGAGGCCATCGGCATGGTCCGCCAGTGGCAGGACGGCTTCTACGAGGGCCGCCGCATGGCCTCGGAGTATCCGTGGATCCCGGAGTTCGACAAGCTCGCCGAAGCGTTCGGCGCGGCCGGGTTCCGACTGGAGGACTACGACGAGGTCGAGGAGACCATCCAGGCCGCCCGCGAGTACGACGGGCCGGCAGTCATCGACGCACTGATAGACCCCGCCGAGAACGTCTACCCCATGGTGCCGTCCGGCGGCGACAACGGGCTGTTCGCACTCTCGGAGGACCAGCTATAGGTGATCGACATGAGTCACGGAGAACTTCCCGGCCCGGCCCCCGAAGATCGGATGCGCCCGGAGGGTCGCCGGAACACCCAAGGTATTCGCATCGACCCGGAAGCCGAAGCGACGCACGAACCGCGCCAGGCTGTGCTGTCGGCGCTGGTGAAGCACAAACCCGGCGTCCTCGCCGAAGTGTCGGGGCTGTTCAGCCGCCGGCAGTTCAACATCGAGAGCCTCACCGTCGGTCCGACGACCGACGACGAGATGGCTCGGATGACCATCCTCATCGAGGAACCGACGCCGGGCGTCGAGCAGGCGAAGAAGCAACTCCAGAAGCTCGTGCCCGTCATCTCGGTCACGGAACTGGAGCCCGAAGCCATCCGCCGCGAACTCGCGATGATCAAGGTCGACGGCGAGAAACCCGACGACATCAACGCCGTCGCCGACATGTACGGCGGACAGGCCGTCGACGCCTGCGACGAGACCGTGACCGTCGAGGTCACCGGTAGCAAGCAGAAGGTCGACGCCGCCATCGAGGCGTTCAGTCAGTTCGGCATCCGAGAGATCGTTCGCACGGGCACCGCCGCACTCGAACGCGGCGCGAAGGACACCCAATAGGAGACAACTATGGCAGACGAATTCACGACGACCGTATACTACGACGACGACGCAGACGAATCGATGCTCGACGACACGACCGTGGCCGTCCTGGGCTACGGGAGCCAGGGCCACGCCCACGCGCTGAATCTCCACGAGAGTGGTGTCGACGTCATCGTCGGCCTGCGAGAGAACTCCTCCTCCCGCGCCGACGCAGAAGACGCCGGCCTCACCGTGAAGGCACCAGACGTGGCCGCGGCAGAGGCGGACATCGTCAAGATGCTCGTCCCCGACACCGTGCAGCCGGCAGTCTACGAAGCCATCTCGGACGGCCTCGAAGCCGGCGACACGCTGCAGTTCGCCCACGGCTTCAACATCCACTACGGCCAGATCGAACCGCCGGAGGACGTGAACGTGACGATGGTCGCACCGAAGTCGCCCGGCCACCTCGTCCGCCGGACCTACGAGCGCGGTGAGGGCGTCCCCGGCCTCGTCGCAATCTACCAGGACGCGACCGGCGACGCCAAGGAACAGGCGCTGGCGTACGCGAAGGCCATCGGCTGCACCCGCTCCGGCGTCATCGAGACGACCTTCCAGGAGGAGACCGAGACCGACCTGTTCGGCGAGCAGGCCGTCCTCTGTGGCGGCGTCACCGAGCTGATGAAGCAGGGCTACGAGACCCTGGTGGACGCAGGGTACTCACCGGAGATGGCGTACTTCGAGTGCATCAACGAGGTCAAACTCATCGTCGACCTCATCTACGAGGGCGGGCTGATGGAGATGTGGAACTCCGTCTCCGACACGGCCGAGTACGGCGGGCTGACCCGCGGCGAGTACGTCGTCGACGAAGACGTCGCCCGCGAAGGGATGGAACAGGTCCTCGAAGAGGTCCAGAACGGCGAGTTCGCTCGCGAGTGGATCTCCGAGAATCAGACGAACCGACCGAGCTACAAGCAGCTTCGCCAGGCAGAGCAGGAACACGACGCCGAAGGCGTCGGCGAACGCCTGCGGGAAGCCGTGAGCCTCGGACAGTCAGAATCGGACGAGAAAGAGAACACAGAAGAGGAAGTGACAGCAGATGACTGAGGACGACACACGACAGCCGATGGGCGAGATTAGCCACACGAACCCCTACACGGGCAAACCGTTCGGGAACGCCTGTGCGTTCGAGCGCGCACCGCACGTCGCCGCCGACGGCGGCCGCCGTGACGCGGTCGACGAGGACGAACAGACGATGGCCGACGTCAGTCACACGCCGCCACACGACGACGAGTCCGACGTCAATCGCGTCTTCGAGCGGGGCACCGAAGGGCGAGACGAGACAGTATGAGTCGCGGAACGCTCTACGACAAGGTCTGGGACCACCACAAGGTGACGACGCTGCCGAACGGCCAGGACCAGCTGTTCGTCGGCCTCCACCTCATCCACGAGGTCACCAGTCCGCAGGCGTTCGGGATGCTTCAGGAGCGCGACATGGAGGTCGCGCGTCCGGACCTCACCCACGCCACGGTCGACCACATCGTCCCCACCTCCGACCAGTCCCGGCCCTACGGCGACGACGCCGCAGAAGAGATGATGGCCGAACTGGAGGAGAACGCCCGCGAGGCGGGAATCCAGTTCTCCGACCCGACCACGGGCGATCAAGGTATCGTCCACGTCATCGGTCCGGAGCAGGGACTCACCCAGCCCGGCAAGACCATCGTCTGTGGGGACTCCCACACCTCCACGCACGGCGCGTTCGGCGCGCTGGCGTTCGGCATCGGTACGTCCCAGATTCGCGACGTCCTGGCGACCCAGACCATCGCCATGGAGAAACAGGACGTCCGAAAGATCGAGGTGAACGGCGAACTCGGCGACGGCGTCGAAGCGAAGGACGTCATCCTCGAGATCATCCGCCGACTGGGAACCGAGGGCGGCGTCGGCTACGTCTACGAGTACGCCGGCGAGGCCATCGAGGACCTCGACATGGAAGGTCGGATGTCCATCTGCAACATGTCCATCGAGGGCGGCGCTCGCGCGGGCTACGTCAACCCCGACGAGACCACCTTCGAGTGGCTGGAACAGACGGACTACTTCCAGGAGAACCCCGAGGAGTTCGAGGAGCTGAAACCCTACTGGGAGTCCATCCAGTCCGACGACGACGCCGAGTACGACGACGTCGTGACCATCGACGCCGCCGAACTCGAACCGGTCGTCACCTGGGGCACCACGCCCGGACAGGGCGTCGGTGTCACCGAACCGATTCCGGCACCCGAGGACCTCGCCGACGACAAGCAGGAGACCGCCCGTCGCGCACAGGAGCACATGCGCGTCGAGCCCGGCGACACGATGGAGGGCTACGACATCGACGTCGCGTTCCTCGGATCGTGTACGAACGCCCGCCTGCCCGACCTCCGCCGCGCGGCCCGCATCGTCAAGGGCCGCGAGGTCCACGAGGACGTCCGCGCGATGGTCGTCCCCGGCAGCCAGCGCGTCCAGCGCGCCGCCGAGGAAGAAGGACTCGCGGACGTCTTCCGCGAGGCCGGATTCGACTGGCGCAACGCCGGCTGTTCGATGTGTCTCGGCATGAACGAGGACCAACTGGAGGGCGACGAGGCGTGTGCCTCCTCCTCCAACCGCAACTTCGTCGGTCGGCAGGGCAGCAAGGACGGCCGCACCGTCCTCATGAACCCCCGGATGGTCGCCGCCGCGGCCATCAACGGGGAGGTCACTGACGTCCGCGACGTGAAGGAGGTGACCGAGGTATGAGCGGAACCGAGGACATTCCGGCGGTCGACTACGTCTCCGGAAGCGGCGTCCCCATCCGCGGGAACGACATCGACACGGACCAGGTCATCCCCGCGCGGTTCATGAAGGTCGTCACCTTCGACGGTCTCGGCGAGTTCGCCTTCTTCGACCAGCGCTTCGACGACGAGGACAACGAGAAGGACCACCCGATGAACGAGGAGCGCTTCCAGGACGCCAACGTCATGGTCGTCAACAACAACTTCGGCTGTGGCTCCTCGCGCGAACACGCCCCGCAGGCGCTCATGCGCTGGGGCATCGACGCGTTCATCGGCGAATCGTTCGCGGAGATCTTCGCGGGCAACTGCCTGGCGCTCGGCATGCCGACCGTCACGGCAGACCACGAGACCATCGCGGAACTTCAGGACTGGATCGACGAGCATCCGGACGGCGAGATCGACATCGACGTCGAAGCCGAAACCGTCACCTACGGCGACACGACGATCGACGTCGAGGTGGACGACGGCCAGCGGAAGGCCCTCGTCGACGGAATCTGGGACACGACGGCACTGATGAAGTCCAACGAGCAGGCCATTCAGGAGACGGCAGACGCGCTGCCGTACGTCTGAATCGACACCGAAACCGAACCACTTTCTACGCTCACGCGACCACCACAAGTCATGACTCACGAGATTGCCGTCATTCCCGGCGACGGAATCGGGCAGGAGGTCACGCCCGCCGCCGTCGAGGTGCTGGAGGCGCTGGACATCGACTTCGACTTCGTCGAGGGCGACGCGGGCGACGCAGTGAAGGAAGCGACCGGCGACGCGCTCCCAGAGGAAACGCGCGAACTGGCTGCCGACGCTGACGCCACGCTGTTCGGCGCGGCCGGCGAGACCGCTGCCGACGTCATCCTTCCGCTGCGGAGCATCGTCGGCTCGTTCGCCAACGTTCGTCCCGCCCGCGCGTACCCCGGCGTCGACGCGGTCAAACCCGAGACGGATATCGTGTTCATCCGCGAGAACACCGAGGGCGTCTACACGGGCATCGAGAGCGAGATCACCGAGGGCGTGACGACGCTGACTCGCGTCGTCACCGAGGACGCATCTCGCGAGATCGCCGAGTACGGCTTCGACTACGCTCGACAGAACGACTTCGAAGACGTGACCATCGCTCACAAGGCGAACGTCATGCGCCAGACGGACGGGCTGTTCCTCGAAACTGCCGAAGCAGTCGCCGCCGAGCGCGACGCGGAGTACGACACGGCGCTGATGGACGCGCTCGCGATGCACCTCATCATGAACCCCGACGATTACGGCGTCGTCATCTGTCCGAACCTCGCTGGCGACATGCTCAGCGACCTCGCTGCCGGGCTCGTCGGCGGGCTGGGGCTCCTCCCGAGTGCGAACGTCGGCCCGGACAACGCGCTCTTCGAACCGGTCCACGGCTCCGCTCCCGACATCGCTGGCGAAGGCGTCGCGAACCCCTCGGCGATGATCCTCTCTGCGGCCATGCTACTGGACCACTTCGGCTACGACGAGGAAGGTGACCGCGTCCGAACTGCGGTCGAAGACGTCCTCGAAAACGGTCCGACGACGCCCGATCTCGGTGGTGACGCGTCCACCGAGGACGTGACCGCGGCCGTCATCGACCACCTGTAATACTGCCACCACTTTTTCGCGCGCGGTTCGTAGCACGTCGTATGCCGACGATCGAAGTCGACGAGGAAACGCCCGACAGACTCGACGGGCTACGGGTCGAAGACGAATCGTACGAGGAGATCATCGTCGAACTCATCAACATCTACGAAGCCGAGGAACTGACCCTCCACCACAGCGGGGACTAGACTGCGCCCTCGTCCTGGACGGATTCGCGAACGCCCGCCCACTTGCCGTGGTCTTCGAGTCGCTGTTGAAGTTCGGCCGCGTACTGCTGGGCGAGTTCTTCGGCGGCGTCGAGATCGGAGTCGTCGTATCCTTTGCCGTCGTCGTCGCCACCGCCCCCGAGACCGAGCGCGCTCTTGATGCCGCCGAACAGGCCACCGCCGGTCTGTTTCTGATCCTCTGGAGCGCCTCCCATCGCGGCCATTCCCGATTGGTTTGCGACGCGGTCGAGTTCGGGCATGACGCTCGGGAGCTTGCTCGTGTCGGCGACGAGCGTCGCCCGCTCGTCGTCGTCGGGATGCTCGACGTCGAACTCGATGGCAGTCATGATGAGGCCCCACTGTTGGCGGGAGAACTGAGAGCCGTCGATGGTCTGACTGAACTCCTGGTCGAGTTGCATCCGTTCGCCGATGATCTGATCGGTCCAGTTGCCTCCGGAATCGCTCATGGTCGGCCTTCGCTCCGGGTCCGTATCAGGGTTTCCCGTCCACTCGGCGGATCGTGATCCAGCGAGTGTCTCCAAGTGACCACCAGCAGAACGGCCGAGCGATCCGAGACCGAATCAGCTTCCGTTCGAGTCACTACCACTCTCGACGCCCATCGCTTCGAAGAGCTTGCGACGGACGGCTTCCTCGGTCAGCTGCAAGAGCGTGTCGCGGTTGTCTTCGCTGGTCTCGATGCCGGTGAAGATGCCCAGCGGTATCTCGACGCTGGCGTCCGTCGAGTGGCCGGCGGTCTCGCCAATCTCGCCGAATGCGTTTTCGAGGACGTTCCCGATGTTCATCCGGATGTCCTTCGAACGTGCCGCGAGGTAGATCGTATCGTCGGCGATGGCGAAGACGGCCGTCGTGGTGATTCCTTCGAGATTGAGTAGATGTTGGGCGGCCTGGGCCAGCGCGTCCCGGTCGCGAATGAAGCCCGCGTTCGAGACGAGATGCGAGCCACTGACCTCGCGATTCCGAATCGCCTCGGCGAGGACGTCCAGCGTTTCCGGCGACATCGACGGCGATTCGACCTGTTCGAGCGTATCGTGGTCCGTGAACGGATAGAGGTAGGCAGCCGCGGTGAGGTCGGCCGGCGTGGTATCGCGCTTGAAATCGAGCGTTTCAGCCCGGATGCCGTAGAGGAGCGCAGTCGCGACCTCCTGGTCGATGTTGAGATCGAGTTCCTGAATGTACTTCGTGAGGATCGTCGACGTCGCGGAGACGTTCTGGCGGATGTCGGTGAAGCCGGCCTCGATCTCCTCCTCGGGTTCGTAGTGGTCGATGAGGATGTCGATTTTCCCGAGCTCCGGTTTGCCACCTTTCGCGTAGTCGACGATTGCGACCGTATCGTATGCGTCGAGGTCGGTCGTCGCCTTCGAAACCAGTTCGATACCCAGTAAATTGACGAATGCACGGTTCTCTTGATGGCCGATCTCGCCCTCGTAGACGATATCTGCATCGACGTTTCGGCTCGCGGCGATAGCCCGGAGTGCGGCGGCACTCGCGATAGAGTCGGGATCGGGACTGCGGTGGATGAGGATCGCCATCCGCTCGTTCGTCCCGTCGAGGACTTCGGCGAGTTGGTTGGCCTTGTATTCGAGTTCGCCGGTTTCGAGCGCCCGGAGCGCCGAGTCCGCGATGACGGACGACGGGTTGATGACCACGTCCGCACCGAGGTCGGTGAGTTCGTCGGCCGACACCGGGTCGGACGCACGGGCGACGATGAAGTGGTCGTCTCCGCGTTCACGGAGATTGCGGACCGCGGCCCCGTTGGCGTCGACGTCGGACGACATGATGAGGACGACGTCACGGTCCTCGAGGTCTTCGACGATCGAGTCGTCGCTGATGTCGGCGGTGTGAGCGTCCAGATCCTGGTCGCGCAGCGCCTCGACGCGACCCTCGTCCACGTCGAGAATCCGGACGTCTTTGCCCTCCTCGACCAGTTCCTCGGCGACTGCGTGTCCCACGCTCCCACACCCGAGGATGGCGTACTTCGACATCGAGGCCATGGTGATGCCGGCGCTCATCGGTGTATAACTTCAGTGGATGGAGCCTCTTATAACACGCCCCTTCGCTCATCAGGTGGGAATACCGCGAGACGGCACCGTGGTCCGCACTCCCATTCGGCGGCCGAAAGGAAACGTATTTGAACCATCCCCAGTAAATCGATATTGCGTGGGCCGGTAGCTCAGTCCGGCAGAGCGACGGACTCTTAATCCGTCGGTCGAGGGTTCAAATCCCTTCCGGCCCGTATTCTTCCGCCGCGACCAACTCGGGAGCGGCGCGAATACCACGGTGGGAGTGATTTGAACTTCGCAAGACGAGCGAGTGAGTCTTGCGTTCGAGTTCAAATCTCTTCCGGCCCGTTTTGGGTACGCTAGTGAGACCGTCGAGCGGTCTCCTTCAGTTGAGCGGTCTCCTTCAGTTGAGCGGTCTCCTTCAGTTGAGCGGTCTCCTTCCGTCGAGCGATCTCCTTCCGTTGAGCAAGCGCGAGAATCGGTCCGCATCGTCTCATCGGACCGGTGCGCCGGGTGTCACCCCGAGTCCGGAAGCGGTGCGCCACACTCGGGGCATTCCTCGTCGCTGATAGTCGCCGGGAGGTCACACTGAGGACAGAAGACGCGGTCGCACGGTGGCTCACCCATACCGTATCTGCGACGTGGTCGCCGAAATCGGTTTGGGTGGTCCGACTGGCCGCCCTCTCAGCGGTCCGTCAGGGACGTCTCCATCTCGACGTGCTCGATACCGGCTTCTTCGAAGACGTCGCTGGTGGTTCGATACCCGAGGTGCTCGTAGAACTCCTCGACGGAGGTCTGTGCGTGCATGACCAGCGTCGAGAGGCCGCGCTCGCGTGCGGTCGCTTCGAGTTGGGCCATGAGTTCGCGACCGAGTCCCTCGCCTCGGCGGCCGGCGACGACGGCAACGCGTTCGACCTTCCCCGTCTCGGCGTCGAGTTCACGGAGGCGGGCAGCACCGACGGGTCTCCGGTCGTCGTCATCGTCGTACGCGACGAAGTGGATAGCGTCCTCGTCCTTGCCGTCGACCTCGATGGCTTCCGGAACGCCCTGTTCGTCGACGAACACGTCGAACCGGACCGAAAGTGCGTCCGCACGCTCGTCGTCGGTCGTCGCCCGTCGGATGTCGACCATGGCGGACGTACCGTCCCCGATGGCCTGAGCGTTGCGATGCCGGCGCTCAGCGGGGTGAGCGAAATCGTGATGGGACAACGGCGGGTGAGTAACGGAACTGCTGGTGGCCGTCCGATAGCGAGCCGGCTCAGTTACCGTTGGGGCTGTAGTTCGGCGCTTCGTCAGTGATCATCACGTCGTGGGGGTGGCTCTCCTGCTGGCCGGCGGCGGAGACGCGGACGAACTCGGCGCGCTCCTTGAAGTCCGGAATCGTCTCGGCGCCGACGTAGCCCATGCCGGATTTCATGCCGCCGACGAGCTGGTGGAGTTCGGACTGTAGCGATCCCTTGTACGGCGTTGCGGCCTCGACGCCTTCGGGGACGTAGTCGTCGTCCTCGTCGGTGTCTTTCAGATAGCGTTCGCCGCCGCCGGACTTCATCGCGCCGACGGAGCCCATGCCGCGGTACTGCTTGTATTTCTTGCCGTTCATCGTGATGACGCGACCGGGCGCTTCGTCGGTACCGGCGAAGTAGGAGCCGAGCATGACGGCGTCGGCTCCCGCGGCGATGGCCTTGATGGCGTCGCCGGAGTAGCGGATGCCGCCGTCGGCGATGACGGGTACGTCGTGCTGGACGGCGACGTCGGCGACCTGCGAGACGGCGGTGATCTGGGGCATCCCCGACCCGGTGACGACCCGGGTAGTACAGATGGAGCCCGGACCGATACCGACCTTCACGCCGTCGGCGAAGTCGATGACGTCCTCGGCGGCCTCGCGGGTGCCGATGTTACCGACGACGACGTCGGCCTCGACGGTCTCTTTGATCTCGCGGGCGCTCTCGATGACGTTGAGGTTGTGCGCGTGCGCGCAGTCGATGAACAGAACGTCCGCACCGGCTTCGTCGGCGGCGACGGCACGGTCCTGCTCGAACGGCCCGACTGCGACGCCGGCGCGAAGCCGACCCTGGTCGTCGCGTGCTGCCTTGTCGTATTCACGGCGCTGGAGGATGCCCTGCATCGTGACGAGTCCGATGAGACGGTCGGCGTCGTCGACGATGGGGACGCGCTCTATCTTGTGCTCGTACATCAGTTCGAGCGCCTCGCGTGCGGAGACGTCCTCGGGTGCGGTGACGACCTCGTCGGTCATCGCTTCGCGAACTTCGTCGCTCTCGCCGACCTCCAGATACGGGCGGATGTCCGTCCCGGAGATGATGCCCAGCACTTCGTCGTCCTCGGAGACGACCGGTGCGCCGGAGACGCCGCGGCGCTCCATCATCTCGTCGACCTCGCGAATGGTCTGCTCGGGTGCTGCCGTCACCACGTCGCGAATGATGAGTTCGTCCGCTCGCTTGACGCGTTCGACCTCTCGAACCATCTGGTCGACGTCCATGTTCCGGTGGAGGACGCCGATGCCACCGTGACGGGCCATCGCGATGGCCATGTCGCTCTCCGTGACGGTATCCATCGCCGCCGTGAGAACCGGGACGTTCAGTTCGACGTTCTTCGACACGTGCGTGGCCGTGTCGGCCTCGTCGGGTTCGACGCGACTCTCTTTGGGTTTCAGGAGTACGTCATCGAACGTCAACGCCTCTGGTACGCGTAGTTTCTCGGAGAAGGGCTCGCTATCGTTCGCCATGTAAACCGTCGGCCATCGGGGCTGAAAAGGTTTGCGAGACTCGTCGGTCCTGTCATTCGGTCCCACGAAACGGGCGTGTTAGCGGCAGTACTTTCGGTATGCGGTCGCGTCTCACGCAACTCTTTTTACCCTACCAACAATTGTGTAGGATATGGACTCCGACAGTCCCACCTACACGGGCATCGCCCGAGAACCGACCTGTGACACTCACAGCGTCGCAAAAACATTTATGGTGGGCAATTCGTTCAAACTCTTCAATTCGGAGTTCAGCCGCACGTCAGCACCCGTCCGCGGGTATCGGCGCGTGCGACATCACCCATTGGCCTCGGGAGACGGCCTCGTCTGACTCGCAATGAGTACCTCCCGACACCCGGTCGCACTCCAGCTCGAGCGGCAGGTCGGCGGTGCGACGAAGCTGCTGGCCACGGTGATGTGTCTGCCGCTGATCGACGGCATCTTCCCCGCGCTGGTCCTCTCCGGAGCGCTCGACGATCCGCTGGGCGTCCTTCAGGTCGGCCTGCTCGTCTTCGGAGGCTCGGCCACCGTGGCGGTCATCCTGGCCGAGATGGAGGGCGACCGGAACGACCACGTCAAGGCCGTCTTCGCCGTCGGCGTCGTCATCGTGACCGTCGCGGTCGTCGAGGCCGCTCTCGCACCCACCATCCAGAGCGTGCTGAACCTGGAGATCTTCGAGCGCTTCGCTGGCCTGGTCATCCTGGCCATCGCCGCGAAGACCGCCAGTGCCCGCATCGGTGAACTCCTGCCCCGTCCGGCGGTCATCGTCGGGCTCGGCCTCGTCGCCAGTATCGACCCGAGCGGTGCCGAACTCGTCGTCAAGACCGACCCCGCCATGATGCTCCACGCCGGTGCTGCGGCGGGCGTCGGTGCCGGATTCGCGCTGCTCGTCGCGATTCTCGGCCCGTATCTCCGCAACGCGGTCGACATCGACCGCTTCCGCTTCGGGAGCGCCGTCGCTCTGGGTGTCCTGCCACTCGGCCTGTTCGGCATCATCGTCCCGCCGGACGCACCCCTCGCTCTGGCCGTCCTGCTCATCACCGCCGTCCTTGCGTTCGACCCCGACCGGGCTCGCGAACCCGAAGCCAACTGGGAGCCCCACCAGGGACCCTCGGCGGCGGTCACCGACGGCGGGGACGAGGCACTCCCCGACGAAGAGCTCGCCGACGTCGTCCACAGCAGCGCGAACGAAACCCACACCGACGAATCTCGCGCGCCCTGGATGTAAGCCAAAGCCTTAGGCGGGTCGCTCTCCTTCCACCGATATGGCCGACAACCGCGTCGTAGAGGGGCGTATGGTCACGCCCAAGAAGCTCGCTTCGATCATCGAAGGCTCGGACGTGATGGACGCCGAAGCCATCACCGACGCCGACCGATCCTGTCCCGACTGTGACGGCGACGTCCTCGAAGTCGGATACATGCCCTCCGTGACGGAGTTCGTCACCGGGTACAAGTGCCAGGACTGCGACTGGTCGGAGACTGACCGCTGACTCTCCGCCCCGCCGAAGCGGCAACGCTCTCTCGTTTCTTGCGACGGACACCGGACGACAGCGCTCGAAGGGCGCACTCGCACGGCCGTGAATCGAAACCCCTTTAGTTCGATTCGCCATACGACGGAGTGCGGGGTCGTGGCCTAGTCCGGGAAGGCAACTGACTCCAGAGGCTAACGCGCCCGGTGACGAAACTCCAGACTGATATACTGAGCGACCGACTGATCATCGGTCGTGACGATGACCCTCTGGAGATCCGAGGCGCACACCGGAGATATCAGTTGATCGGGGGTTCAAATCCCTCCGACCCCATAACGACCTTAAGTATTGCGGAGCTTTTTGCCTGTTCTTTGCGACAGTAGCACACCGCTTAGACATTGATGCTACGGAGGTGCCGGCATGACGCTGTGGCAGCCACGGCCACAGTGTTCCGACAGCAACGCCTGCCAGCACTGTGACGGGCACGTTTCGGCGTCGTTCCGGCGGACATTCGGGGACCGATATAACGTCGCCCACCGCTGCCAAGGCTGTGACTCCCGCCCTCGACTCCAGGCAGGGAGCGCAGCGGGCCGTGACGTACCGTATCCCGACCCGGACGAGCAACCCAACCGGAACCGCGGAATGCGGACCGAAGCGCAACAGGTGGGCGGTGAGAGCCTGTGAGGACCGTCGGGCTGGCCTGTCACGAGTTCCACGCGAACGCA
>JARUKX010000060.1 GCA_029688825.1 Haloarculaceae archaeon H-GB1-1
CCCAGCATACCACATCGAAGACGAAGAACCACAAAACGACGTAGAAGACATACTCAAAAACCTCAGAGACCCAGAAGTACACACAGAAAGAGCAGCACACAACTATGAAGCACTCCAAGAATCAATAGAATACTACACCGAAGTAAGAGACAGAGAGTACAGTGATCAAGAGCTTGAAGAGGGTCACGGTTTCTGGATTGAAAGATTTGATAAATACATCTGGGGAGATGGAACGGTTGTTCCAAGCAGCGTAGATGACTGGAAAGCACTTCACGAAGGGTTCGAATCAGGTGCAGACTTCATCAGAGAGCTGAACGAAACATACCACAACTCAGAGTATGGCGAAAACGGAGAAATAGCTGCATTCAGCGTCGCAGAAAACGGCAGCGTATCAATGGAAGACCTACCAGAAGACTACAACGTATCCGAAGACGGAATACCTGGAAACCCAGCAGCATAAAAATTCGCTGCTGGAGCCTCCATCTATTCTAATTTTTACTGGTCAAGTCGGCCAGGGAATCATTTCCACCAAGTAATAGCCTGCCCGCTCTGCTGAGAGCCGACGTAGACGACGTCGCGGTCGCTTGTCGGGAGTGTCTGTTCGGTCGAGTGTGTGTCGTTGGTTCTACTCATCGGTCTGTTCAGGCGATGCTCGTTCGAGCACCACCTCACCCTTCTGGGGACGACAAACAACAGTGAATGCTGATTCCCTACGCCAGATGCGACACCTCGTCAGGCTCCTCGACGTCGTCGAACTCTCCCCGCTCAACAGGTTCCCAGTCCTCACCCGGCTCCGGACTCCACCAGTCGACATTGTAGGCACCGGGTGCGCCGAGAATCTTCACCTGTGCCGATCCGTTAGGGAGGTCGCGTCGAAGCTTCTCGTCAACGTGGAGGTTCCACGCCGAATCGGTGTCGAAGCAGGCGAGGACGGCCTCCTCGTAGCCGCGTGTCGCCCGTGACTCTTGCAGTTTCACCTGCGTGTTGCAGTGCTTGCAGAACACGCCCTCGAAGGGGATGTGGGTGAAGACCTCCTGCCCGCAGACGGGACACCAGAGGAACTCGAACAGTGCCTCACTGTGTCGGTTGAGTATTTCGAGACTCATCGTTGGCCTGACCCAGTCGAACCGGGCCACCCCTCTTGCCCGGACGAAAAACAACACGACGGACGTCCGCTCAGTCACCGCTCGGCGCCGTAGACGATCTTTGAGGGTGCGTCGTGCCCACAGTCCGGGCAGTCGAACCAGCGCTGGATCCTCGCCCCATCTGCTGACTTCTCACCGACGAGGCCGTCGTCGTTCGGGCACTCCGGGCAGTTGAGGTCCGGTGCGGGCCGCTCCCGGAGCTCGTCCCGGAACGACGTCGCGTCCTTCGTCTCGCATCCTCGCGACCACACCGGGTAGCCGTCGACGAGGATTGCCCCACGCCATTTGTACCGGTAGGAGTCCGGCGCTCGATGCAGGACGGCTCGCGCACCGGTCTCGGTGTTCCGATACGCAAGCGTCGGCGAGCGGCTCTCGCGTTGCCAGTTGGTGATGGGGGGCATTATTCAGAAGTGGACGTCAGCGGGCACAATCCAGAGTTCTTCACTCTCCTCGAGGAGTCGGTCCAACTGTCCACGGTGGCGAATGCCGGTTCCGTGTTCGGTGTACAGGAAGATCGTCGGCCCGTCGTAGGCGCCGACTTGGTGGAAGGCGTGCCGAGCGAGGTCCTCGTCGCGCATGATCTCCTCGTCGGAGAGCTCGTTGAGCGCTTCCTTCACTCGCACAAGGTTGCGCTCGAACGCTTCTTTCGTCGCCTCCCAGCCACGCTTGAGCAGGTTCTGGCCGTCGTCGGAATCGATTGGGGCTGCAGTCGGAAGGTCTCCCCACCGCGCTTTGCCCGCAACTGTGGTGTCGTTCTCGTCGAAGGACAGGTAGTAATCGAAGACGGCGCCAGCGTGTGGGTCCGCGCCGACTAGGCGGTCGAACACCGACTTTCCGGTGGCCAGGGCGTCGTCGTGGGTCGATGCCTCTACGAGGGCGTAGATCACCATGTGCATCTCGAACACCTCGAAACGCCGACGCACCCGGAGTCGTTGCTCGTTTCCTCCTGCTGCGCCGGCACCCATCGCCGGCGCTCGAAAAACTCTCCTCGTGAGGTGGATTCTCAGGATTCGTCCGCTCGGTCGACGGTGATGGTCAAGTCGCCGGACTCGTAGTCCGCCTCGAAGTCGGCGGTGTACGCATCCGAGTCGTAGGCGGCGTGGTAGGCACGATGCAGTTCGAGTGACCCGGTCGCCTTGAAGTGGAAGAACGCGGCCGCCGTGTAGGGCTTGCTCTGGGTCTCGATTTGCGTCTCAACCGATGCCGGAAGCGCGATCTGTGGTGTGTCGGTGTCGATGCTCGCCGCGAACGCCGTCGCTTCCTCGACGGTCGCCTGTGAGTGTGCGGACGTCTCGCCGGTCAGTACGTTCACTGGTGTCTCCGAGTCGTCGGTGAACAGGACATCTTCGAAGGTGCGTGTCCCGAGGACTGCGCTGGGACCTAACTCGCAGTCGTGGAATGGATCGTCGTCTGGTTTCTCGGGCATCAAATCACGAGCCTACGGCGGGGCTCACCCGTTCCTGCCCCTGAAAAACAGCACCTGCTTCGACGCAGATCGGTCTGCGAATGTATAGAGAGAAGCTACGCCACGCAAATCTACTGGCGAAGCTCTGGCTGATTTGGAGAGACTATACCGGACAGAGCTATCTTAGACCATACTTCCACAAATTTGGAAAGGGAATAGAGCCTACCGTTATCTATATCTGTGTAGGTGGTCATCTTGGATGACAATGCGGCCTGAAGATTTTGCTGAAAACCCGCCCGGCGAGGTCGAGATGGTCGATGGGATTTTCGCCTTCAGCCCGGATCCGCTCCCGCCAGATCTTGAGGCGACCCATGACCTCCTCACCGAGAACGGGGACGCAATGTACGCTGTAGGCCAACTCTCGGATTTAGAAAGATGGCTCGATTCGCCTGAAGTCATCTTGAGTCCGCTCATCCACCGTGAGGCTGTCGACTCCTCAAACATCGAGACGACGACTCGACTTACGCTCTCGGATATTTATCGGCGAGAAGCTGGCGAGGAACCCGGTCAGACCGAGACGGAACGAGCGGATATTGCGGAGGCACAAAACTACGTCGAGGCCATCACGACGGGTCTTCAGGCGCTTCGTAACGGAGCCGAGTTAGATAGGGACTTGCTGTGCCAACTCCACGAAATCTTGCTGCAGGGAGCCCGTGGTGAACAAAAGAATCCCGGCGAATTTCGTACTGATCTCGTGGGGATCGACGAGCCAGGGACGCCGCTTGGTGAGGCACGGTTCGTACCGACGCCCCCGGCAAGCATCCCGTATGCCCTCCGGAGCTTGCTTCAGTACATCCGATCAGGGCCGACGTACGCACCAATCGTTGATTTGGCGCTCATGCACTACCAGTTCGAGACGATCCATCCATTTGAGGACGGGAACGGACGGCTCGGTCGTCTTCTCGTGATGCTGGCACTCTACAAATGGGACCTCTTGCCCGGCCCCTACCTCTATCCATCGTCGTATTTCAATGCGAACCGTGATGCCTATCTCGACAGGCTTCTGGCCGTAAGTCGGGATGGTGCCTGGACAGAGTGGGTGTCCTTCTTCGTGCAGGCAATTGCTGAACAGGGTCGCGAGGCCTATACTGTTGCTCGACAGCTGCTCGCGCTGCGGGACCGGTACCGAGACCAGTACCAGGGTCAGGGTGCAGTCGTTCACGAGCTCATCGATTTCATCATCGAACATCCATATCTCACAGAGCCACAAGCGGTCGCGGCGCTTGATCGCTCGCAGCCGGCGGTCAATCAAGCCATCCGGCGCCTCTGGGATGGCGACGTGTTGCGAGAGACAACTGGGCAACAGCGCAACCGCCGTTATGAAGCACCCGCCGTGCTGGATGTCGTCGAACCGTACAACCCATGACCAGGATGACCTGATTTCGAGTCAGGGTTGGGGTGTGCGCCACTTCTGTCGGTCTCCGACCCGCTCGGCCAGCTTTCGTTTCAGATACTGTCTTGCCGTCGACGGTTCGAACACGCCCTTGTCGAGCATGTCGACGACGACGTCTTTGAGGGCCGCGAACTGGCCCTGCAGGTGATCATCACCGACCGGCTCGCCGTCGTACCAGCGTACGGTCGCGAGTGCGCCGTTCCCGACCGTCTCGCCCTGTTCGACCGTCTCCGAGTCGTACTGTAGGCCGAACCACAGCGTCCGGTATGCAGTCACTTCGAACGTGGTCGACACCATGACGAACCCCTCGTGGTGGGGGTAGTCGAGGTGGTCGGCGACGATCGGGTCGAGCGTGAGGCCGGTGGTGCGGGGCTTCGGCTCGACGACCGTCGACGGTCGGTCCTCGCCGGCACGAGTCCACGCCTGGACCCGGCGTGATCTTCGGATACGTTGACCAATCTCAACTACCCATCCAATCGACACGGAAACACCAGGACAGAAGAACAGAAGGGGTTACCTTCGTGTGGTGACGGGATCGCTGGCTGCATTCGCGGGATGTTCCTCGGGAGTCAGCCGTTCCCGGCGGTAACTTCGAGGCGAAAAACCACGCCGTTCAGCGCTCGGAGAAGTCGAGCCGTCATTGGTTCACCCGGCCGAAGACGCCCGTCCCCGCAGACCTCAGGCCGTATTGAGCGCGTCGACAGTCTGCTGACAGGCGTCCGGCGTCGCCCGCGCGACGGCCGTCGTGACGATGTACCGCTTCATGACGTCGTCCAGACTGCTTGGGGTAACCTCACCCCGTCCCCGGGTTCGACTGAGGTCTCGATCCGCGTGGTAGACCTGCCAGGAAACGTCGTTGAGAACGGTCCGGGCCAAATCTGCGTCGGGACTCTCTGCAAGTGCGGCTTCGAGCGCATCGTAGGCGGCGGTACGCGCGTCGCGCACCGTGTCTGCGCTCGTTGCGCTCTTGATCTTCCCGGCGTCGATGCGTTCTTGCACACGGTCCAGCGCTCGGAACCGCGCCAGGCGACCCGTGAGGTCGACGACGGCGCTGGCCGGGCCGTCCATCTCGTCGATGCTGTACGGCCCACGGTCGAGGTCTCCCCAGAGGTCGTAGACCACTTGTTCCGGCAACTCCCACTCCTCAGCGGTCGGCTCCGGCGGCAGGTCCGAGCGCCGCGAGCGGGCGTCCGTGGCTAACGCTTCGGCGGCCCGTATGAGGGGGTCCTCGACGGTCCCACCCCCATTCGGGAGTGCCGCTCTGAACTGCCCGTCGATGTGGAGGGTGTCGTCCAGGTGGGCCTGTGCCCCCTCGGTCGTCTCGCCCCACATGGCGACGGTCAGGAGTTCCCCTTCGTCGCGAACGTGGGGCCGTCTGCCGTCGAGCACTCGTTCCAGCGATCCTTCGATGCGGGCGTGGACGAGCGCCGCCCTGACGGGATCGGTCCCGACGTATTCGTGGTCCTCCCGGACAGACCGAGCGTTGGCGAGGACCTGTCTGTATTCCCGGCGGAGGGGAGCAGGGGAGAGCCCTTCGTCGGCGACCGCCCATCCGGCGGTCGCGTATCGGGCGTGTGCGCGAGCCTTGCGGAGTGAGTGGATCGCCACCATGCCGGTCCGGGCGGTCCGTGCGTCGTCCAAGCCGTCAGTAGCGGTGTCGGCAGCGTCGGTGAGGTGTTCCCGGACGTGCCCGTTCGGGACGTCGTCGGGGCCGAACGGTGTCGGCAGGTCCGCGAGCAATTCGGTGACCCGGTCGCGGGTACTGGCGAAGTAATCGGGGGCGATGTCGACGGGCACGGATGGGGCCACGACCGGTTCCGGGATCGCGTCCTCGTCCACATCGGGGAGGTCGTAGGTCCTTATTTGCTCATCGCCTCCGCCGGCGATACCGTCTATGGAGCTACACCCTGCGACGGCAGCCACACCAGCCGCCGCGAGCAGCCCCCGGCGAGTCACGCGATGGGAATTACCGGGATCCCTTTGCTCGTCCATCACTGGTCACCCCTTGCCGTAATGTTCGTCCCGGTCGGCGTTTCCGATCCTGTATCGTCGGGTGTCGACGTCCCGGACCCGCTTTCCTCGATGGCTCGCGCACGCCCCGTATCGTGGCAGCCCCCGGTTCCGATAGACGTAGAGCCTGCACTGACGTCGTCAGAATCGATGGCGTCGGATATGCGGATGATTCGGACTTCGTAGACCTGCTCGTCGACCGCACACTGTTCGTCCCACGGCCGATTCCGGCGGGTATAGTCAGTCGATACTTTCTCCGGTTGCCAGCTGATCCGACAGAGGTCCAGCCGAAAACACTCCTCAACCCGGATAGTCTCGACGAAGACAGTTTCAGCCTCGAAGTCCGTCGCTTGGAGAAACGACGTGACACGGGTGCTATCTACGTCTGCATCAACTGAGAGGCGGTCCGCCCGGGCCTCGCTGTCGAGGACTATGGATTCGATGTGATGGCCGTCGGGGCGCGGCGTTGGCCGACCACTGTCGTCGCTGCCGGGTTCGTTGAGCCAGACCGGCGGGCGGTCCATGTGGGCGCGGATCAGGACTGTCTCGGGATCCGTCGTCGTCCCCGATGACGGACCATCGGTGACGGTCGCCTCTCCGCCCGGCGAGTCACTCGAGGCTCTGCCCGAATTGCTCGCGATCCCACTACACCCTGCCAGGGACGTGACCGCCCCGGCGACCAGTGCGAGCGAGTGTCGTCTGTTCATAGAAGGGGTACCGTGGAGTGGGCATAAGCCAGCGGTGATGAATACAATAGCTGCTTGTGCTACGGTTGCCCATGGATGGGGGATTTTCGGCGAGGTTGGCCCTCGGAGGGTGGACGAGAGTGGACAGTACGTCTGTCGATATCGGACCGCACGATGAACTAACGCGTTCGATAGTCGTCAAAACTGGAGAGATCTGGTCCGCTATCACGCATCCGGATCGTCCGCGAACCGGTAGAAGTGTTCGTAATACGTGTCCCCGTACTGGATCATCTTCTTTTCGTTAGCCTTGACTCCGGCGTCTTTCCGGATGTTCCCGTCGATGTAGGCGCGTTTGTCGAGTGCACGTAGCAGTTCCGTGTAGGCATCCGAGAACGGGTGGGTCTCGCTGTATTCCTCGGCCCTGGCTTGGGCGATAATCTGCTGTGCCTCGGACGAGAGGTCAGTCGCCGCGATTCGCGGGCCTACGAACGTGGCTTTCAGGATCCTCTCCATCTGTTCGGCGTCCTCAGCGACCGGTTCAGCGGTCGGCCGGTAGACGGATTCGTGGAACTGTTCCCTGGTGATTTCAACTCCGTAGGTTGTCCCCCGGTAAGTGACGTGTTCGGGACCGGTATCGGCAAGGAGTTCGCTCTCGGTACGAGCTGCCTCTGGTCGATACACGTACCCGCCTCGTTGGACCAACCCCACCGGGAAGCCGCCTTCATTGCCCCGGGCGCGTGCAGCCATATGGGCGATATGGACGGCACGCTGGTCTGCCTTCGGGAGGCCCCCGTCCTCACTTCCATCGACGGGTGTCGCCGTCGTCTCGTCGGCTTCGAACAATCGGAGAACCGGATACGTCTCGGTGGCTTCATCGACGATGACCGAGCTCAACTCGTAGTACGTTCCCCCCTGGTGGACGTACGCTGGATCCTTGGGGCTCGCAAAGAACGGTTTTCGGTGCTGAGTGGTGTACTCTCTGCCGTTCAGGGCTGCAGCGAGCGCCTGTCCGTCCCAGCGATCATCGTGGTCGTCGGACTGGTGGACATACGTATCTCGGAGCGGCGCGTCAATCCGCGTCAGCGAAACCGAGAGTTCCGGTTCGGCGTCCTCACTTTCGGCATCTCTCCCACCTCCAAGGTCGGAACACCCTGCAGTGGCAGTCATCCCTGCGGCTAGCCCGCTCGCTATCAGTTGCCGACGAGACGTCGTGAAATCTCTCATACCACAGATTCATCGGGAGCCATGTAAATCGTTTCACGAGACTCAAATCTACTTTTGAGTAACTCGAGTCGGCATCCGTATTCGCCTATGGAAATTCTGCTACCTGAACAAACCACCGTTGACGACATAGTATTTTGGCCTGGCAAGCTGGTTGGTCCAGAGTGCGAGAAAACTACCGGAGAGAGAGCTGATACTGTTCGGAGGAAGTGGCAGGCGGAAGACATCGTGTGCGGTAGCTGTAGCTGTCGCGGTCGCGGTCCGGCCGTTGAGCGCCGTCGAGCGGGCGGCGCTCAGGCACTCACACCTGGCGGGTCATGCACCCCCTCTCGAGAGAGCATATGATAGATCGACACCAACAACTTGCGAGCGGTTGCAACGATTGCTTTTTGCGATCCCTTCTTTCCCGCTAACCGGTCGTAAAACCGTCTCAGATACTCGTCATTACACGTATGGACTGCTGTCCGCGCACACTGAACAAGGATCCAGCGTAACTGTCGGGATCCGCGCTTCGAGATGCTACCCTCGATCCGTGAGTCGGGCGACTCGCGAATCACCGGGTTTAATCCAGCGTAACTCACAACATCTTTGTCCCGATCAAACCGCTCTATTTCGCCGACTTCGGCGTAAATCATCAGCGCTGAATAACCGTGCACCGGGTGCACGGACTTTTGATGGAGTCTTAGAATATGGAACGAAAGAGGCTCTTATCGAAAATGGTGAAACAGCGGTATCCGTTTTAGAATTGGTAGGTGCAGCCGTGTCAATATATCCATCTAATCTGTCACGCTTCAATTTAGCTGATTTGAAGATCAGGGTATCAATCAGCGTCTGTGAGCTGAAGCCATTCTCTACCGTGAGTACTCATATGGAGCTATTAGAACGAGATTCGATTGTCTCGCCACAGTCAGGACATTCGTAGTCGAGATAGGTGGAGTGGACGTGAATAATCCAGTCTCCGTTGATGCGACTGGCGTGTTCACAATTCGGACAGTAGAGCGTTGCCTTGTGAGACGGCTGACGCTCAACGTGGTTATTGGAGGGAGTCATTTTCATATCTACCACCCGAATATGGATAAGGGTAGTGTTCTCCATCTCTGTGCGAAATCGGGAACGTCTCTTCAGAATAGACGAATTCACAGTTTTAGTTGACCAAAGTTCGGTGCAAGATATGCGCGCTGTATTCAACACTCGGCATCCTGACGAGACACGGATATGTCATTCCATCCACTGTTGGATATAGAAGGTCAGGGTGTAGATTTCTCGAAGTCTTACGGTCCAATTGACAGAGTTGCTCCACTCGGGAAGACCAGGCTCACATTCGTCGGCTGCTTGCCAGTATACTGGTAGACGGTGAGCGCAACGCCTACGCACTCGTCAGTTCCGACAGTGGTTGAGATTGTTTGGCGTTCCAGTTGGATGTGAAGACCTTCGTCGCCCCACGTGGCCCCAGTTGGCGTTGGCCAGAAATGAGCGGGAGCAGCCCCTGCAGTCCGGAGGTTCGTTAGAACCGCAAACTGATCGCTGGACAGTTCCTCAACTGTTTCGGCGAGCCATGTTGCATCCCTGCTATCAGTAACCGGGGCGGTATCACCGGGAGAGAACAATCTGCCGTATAGGTACTGCCCGGATTCGGCGGTAAGTCCGTGCTGGATGAGCGGCTCGTCAAGTGGGCGAATCGTCGCCTGTCCAGTCGGATTAAACACCTCCCTTGGAGACGACGCACTAGAGTCCGTAGAAGGCGTGTCTCCAGAATTACCGGTCGGCGCATCAGCGCTGCACCCGGAGAAGAGTGCAGTACTGCCAATGAGACTGCTGAGGAGGGCTCGACGACGCATAGATAGATAGCACAATTCGACCCACCCAGTTGAATCTTCTCCCGATATGAACGACTCCGTCTCCCGAGCTCACGGCGCTCCGCGCCGTGAACGTCCCACGACCCTGCAAGCACCGCAGGCACGAGGCGCTCAGCGGCGTTCTCGTGAGCGTGGCGAGCGAGGGCCAGCGAGACACGGTCTCGCGCGGTCGCGAGCCGTCGAGCGGCCGCGGGCTTTCAAAGAGTTGCGCCTACGGTTCCGTATTCAGCTCGCTGAGTACCTGCGTCGCGACCATCCCAATCCGGACTCCATCGACTGCCGTGACATCGTGGTCTGCAGCGGCCGTCCGAAACGGGACGCCGTCGACGAGGATCCGATGGATGACCTTCTGGACGACTGCTTCCCCGTATCGATCGACAATCGTGGCCATCGTTCCATCGAGATGTGCATCCGGGTGGTCCGTTCGCGGGGCAGCCGCACGGTCAATCAGACGCTCACAAACCCTGGCGACGGATACGTGCGCGGGATTGCCAGTTCGTTCTTGGACATCGTACACAGTCGCGTGATCGGTCATTCCTCAGCCGGTGATTCGAGATGCGTTCCGAGAGCGTCGGCGACGGTCTGGACGAACGACTCGTCGAGACGGCCCTGCCGTCGAACAATCGGGTCGTGCTTCGGCGACGCGACTGCCCACGGCGAGGCGTAGCCCTTTCGGGGCATCCCACACTCGACCCAGTCGGCGTTCTCGAGGGGAATCCCCTCGTCGTGGGGCGTCGTCGTTAGTGTGACCGTCATGTACTCCTCCTCACCGAACGGGTGCCTGTCGTTGTTCAGGATGAGCCACGGCCGCGGGTTTTCTCCTGACTTGAATGGATCGGGCCCCCAGACGACGTCGCCGCGGTGATAGCTCATTCAGTCGCCTCGTCGTCGACGGCGTGCTCCAGCCATTCGTCCATGTCCTCCTCACCGAAGCGGTCGTTCGCGGCCCGCATGCTCTCGACCATACTCGTGTAGGCAGCGACGTCGTCGGCCTCGCCAAGCGCCCAGTAGTTACCTTTGTGGCGAACGAGCCCGCGATCTTCGAGCCGTGAGAGGACGACGCTGATGCTCCCGGCGTTCACGTCGGTCGCGTCGCGAATCTCGCTCTGGGTGAACGCCTGGTCGGGATACGTGGCGAGGAACCGCATCACGCGGTCGGCGTTGGTCTCCCCAGTGTGCTTGAGGTGGTCCTCGGAGGAGGCTTCGAAGGTCTCGATGTCGATGGGCATATGTATTTGTTTGTCGGTGAGTGTATTTGATGTATCGGCGTATTTTCTGATCGAGTTGGCTGATGGATACCACTGGGGGGAACTGAATCACCTACTGCTCGACCACATGCGCCTCAAGGTCGTGCGTCCAGTACGTCGCGAGGCCACCCGGGCTACAGCACTCACACAGCTGTAACGGGCCGTCGAGGTGGCCGAGTTCGATGCGGAAGCGCGTCAGCTGGGCGGGACTGGAGGTCCCGCTAGCAGCCGGCGCAACGCGCCGGCGACCCCGCGAGGGCGTCGACGACGAGCCCACAGCCGTCGCAGGAGTAGTGATCGCGCTCGTCGGGATCCGGTTCCGTCTGGATTGCGCAGTCGACGCAGATCGGGTGGGTGACCCGCTCGTCTTCGCCCCAGGTATGCGCCTCGCCAACCTTGGTGCCGGGTGGCGCGTCACAGAACGCACACCCCGTGAGCGCTGCTGCCAGTCGGGACAGGTACACGACTCGTCGATGACGTCGACTTCGTACCGGTTTCCGGATGCGGACTGTACCTCGTCGCGGCCACCTTTCGAGAGGAGCGAGACGTCCATCGGCTCGGCGACGGCACGCTTCGTGCGGGGCTCGAGATCGCCCTTTGACTGTGCGTTCTCGTCGACGACCAGCCGGTCGCGAACGTCGCCCGTTCGGCCACCGTCCGGAGCGATGGCTTCTGCAAGGCCGGCGAGCCGTCCGTGGAGGAGTTCCTCGACCAGATGGCCGTCAGGCCACAGGTAGTGGACCTCGCGGTGGTCAGACTGCGCCTCCGATTCTCGGCGGGCGCAGAAGATCTTAACCAACAGCACGGAAGGAACCACCCCTACGTTGGTTAACTCAGTTAGGGCGGTGATTCGTCTACGAGGACGTAGTCGCTCCCGCACCTTCCGAGAGAGGAATCACGAGTAGATTTTTGAGCGGTGCCGACGTGGGTGCATCCAGTTCGATGGACCCGGATGATTCGCCGCGCACGGACGGGGCTGCTGGTATGCCACCCGCACTGTGCGACGCGATGGACGCCTACCTCCTCAGCAAGGGCAAGGGACCCGCGGGAGAGAGCGGCCTCTACCGAACCAACGCCGAGCGCGAGCTGCGGAAGTTCGTCGCGTACCTCGACGACCAGGACGTCGGGGCGCTCGACGAGATCGACGCCGAGACCCTCCGGACCTACATCCGCGACGAACTCCTCGGCCAGGACCTCTCCCCACGCACCGTCCGGAAGTACTTCGACTACGTCTCGGCGTGGATCGGCTGGGCACAGCGTGAGGGCCTCGTCGACACGCACTACGGGCTCCAGCAGACCGCTCGGGAGCCGCTGCCCGACGTCGACACGCGGAAAGAGACGCGCCAGCAATCGTGGCGTCGCGACCAGCGGCAGGCCATCCTCTCGTTCGTCGACGAGCGCGCTCACGACGCCATCGACGAGGACGGCCTCGACGCGTACGGACCCGTCCGCGACCGCGCACTCGTGTACGTCCTCGCCTATTCGGGCGTCCGCGGGAGCGAACTGCTGGCGAACACCCAGGATGACCGTCGGGACGGGGCGCGGTGGCGCGACCTCGGCGCCGACTACGACACGCTGGAGATCCTCGGGAAGAAACAGGAGTGGGAAGACCGCTCCATCCCGCCACAGGCCCGGCCTGCCCTGGAACGGTGGGAGACGGTGCTCGACCCTGCACCGGACTGGCCGCTCGTCCCGACGCTCCACTATCCGTCGCTGTACGAATCTCTGGCAGACGCCGGCTGCACCGAGACGGACGACCTGACGGGCCACGCCGACGCCTTCGCGGCGCTTCGCGAACACGGCAGCCGCCCGCCGGCGATGACGACCGACGGCGCTCGGAGGCTCCTGCAGCGACTCACGGACGAGGCAGGTATCGACGTCGACGAGGGGTATCTGCAACTACACGGCGCTCGACGTGGCGTCGGTCGCGTGCTCGCGATGCAACAGGGTGCCGACGAGGCCGCCGACCAGCTCGGCAACTCCGTGGCCGTCGTCGAGGAGAGTTACTCCGATATTCTGGCGTCCGAGCGCGCAGAGAAGACCGGCGAGGCGTTCGAGGAGCACGATAATTAGTGAGTTGTGCGACGTCCGAGGCAGCGCTCGTCGCGCTCGACCAGATCGACCGGGATCACTACGCCGACCGCCTGGAGGCCGTCCTCTCCGACGACCACCATGCGGCTCGGCGGAACGCACTCATCTCGCTGTTCAAGCTCCGAGGCGAAGACGTGCTGGACGACGCCATCGGACTGGCAGCCGACCCGAGTGACCGCGTCCGCAAGTGGGCCGCGCACGTCCTCGGCGGCATCGACGACGACCGCGCCCGCACGACGCTGGAGGGCCTGGCCATGTCGGACGATAGCGACATCGTCGCCCTGACCGCCAGGCACGCCCGATCGGTCGACCCCGACCGGTTCCGGCGACGATTCGCCGGTGCACTGGAGGAGGGTGACACCCTCCTTCCCGGTGAAGACCTGCTGAACCGCCAGCCGACCCTCTGACAGACGATCACCACGAACTGCTCTGAGCCATAAGCCAATCCGAACCCCAACTGAAAGACGACGTGGAAGCGAGCCTTCGGGCCGTCGAGGACGCCCGGAGCGGGGTGAACGTGTTCGAGGCCGGCCTCGTCGCGAACATCGCCGTGGACGGTGACGCCGTCACCGTCGAGGCCGATCTGGCGCAGTTCGACCCCTGGACGAGCAACGAAGTCATGGAAACGATGTTGCGGGCGGTCCGAAGCGTCGACGATTGCTCGACGGCGACGGACATCCAGACTGCCGAGAAATTTGCCGGTACTAGACAACGGGAGTCCCGAAACGTTCGACCCACTTCCCACCGTCATCGCAAGTTCGGGTGTCCGATCTGGCTCCACAGAATCCACTTCGAGCCACTCTCTTTGACGGACGAACCGGAAGAGTACTGCCAAAGACCACCAAGAAATTCGGCTGCTCGCTTTTCGTGCGTAACTGAACACTGCTCCGCCTGTCCACCGAACGCTTTTTCCACGCTACTGCGTACACCGACCGATGAATCACCGGACGAAGCGCCGCGCGGTCCTCGGCGGACTCGTCACCGTCGCTGTCGGCGGGGCGGGACACCTCCTCGGTCGGCGTCAGGAGCGGTCCCGCTGGCTTCGGCCGGTCGAGTCACTGCGCGACTCGACGACGTTCGCGTACGCCGAGGGCGTAATCGACCGCGACGACGGGGACCTCTCGGTCGAGGTAGCAATGCGGTCACGGCACGACGACGGTCGCGTCATCGAGCTATTCGCTGACTCCGACCGTCCGATCCGGGAGTACATGCCGCCACTGCGGGGATTCTGGCGCTTCGACGCCGACGTCGACGGTCGTCCACTGGGCGAGGCTACGCTCACGGTGGGCGACGACACGCTCCCAGTCGAACTCGTCGCGAAGACCCCGCCCCACCACGACGCGCTCGTGAAGCTGACGCCCCGCGTGACGTGGCGGTCGGACTTCGTCGCCCACGCTCGCGGCTACAGCACCGGTGACGGCGGTGGCCGATTGCACGTCGTGTTCCGCAGCCCGACGGGCGATCCGCCGGCGCTCGACGCCCTCGCGTTCCGGACGCCAGACGGCGAGGTCGTCGGCCGAACCGACGTGCCGGCAGGCGTCACCGAACACTCGTTCCGCATCGACCCGCTGACCGCGTTCGAGGCCGACGGCGAGCTCGTGGCCTTCCGGAACGGCAGCAAGCTCGACGCCGTTCCGCTGTTCTATCACTGACTCTCGGTTCGGGGTCGGGTGAGGGCCTCCTTTAACCAACAACCGGCCAGTCGTAGTTCGATGTTGGTTAAGACGAACCGATATCGACGACCGAACGGAGGTGTATATAGTGCTATACGATATATCGAACGCGGTTGCCGGACCACGTCCAGCCCTATTCGTCGAACGACATGCCGTAGCCCCACGCTTCGAGGTGTTCCTCGACCTCGTCGAGATGCTCCAGCCCGGTCTTCATCAGCGCTTCCCGAAGGTCGGTCAGCGAGACGTCGTCGCCAAAGCGGTCCTCCAGCTCGCGCAGTGCGTCGCGCTCCCCACGTTTCGTCTCTGCTTTGAGGAACAGCGGGACGCGGTCACGACCGTCCTGCACGCCGTCCCGACGGAACTTGTACGGGATCTGGACGGCCGACGGACGCCCCGAGTCCTCCTTCGGTGAGGTATCGACCGGTTCGGACTCGGTCTCGGGTTCGCTCGACGGCGACGCATCGGCGGTGCCGGTCGAAGTCCCTGACGATGACGGGTTCGAATCGTCGGCGAACGGGTCCTCTCCGGCACCCTCCTTCATGCCCGTCATTGGGCCACCACCTCGTGGTCGAGGTCGCCGGGGTGGGGCGGGTTCGGAGCCTCGATGCCGACCTCGCCTTCGAGATGGCGGGCGATGCGGTCGAACTGCGCGAGCGTCTCGATCTCGTAGTCCCGTCGTCGGTCGCGGTGTTCACGGACGTACTCGAACGCCGAACACTGCTGCATCCAGCACCCCTCCATCAGCGACGCTCGTTCGCCGATGATCTCGGGGATGGCGTAGTCTATCTCCTCGAGGATCTGCCGCTGGTCGCGCGTGTTCTTGAACCCGACGGGAATCGCTGCGAGAACGCCGACCGTGACGTCGAGCTGGTCTTCCAGTCCCCCGACGAGGGCTTCGAGCCCCTGGACGGCCGCTCGACCTTTCGCGCTGGGCTCGACGGGGATGACCAGCGACCGCGTTGCGTGGATGGCGTTGTAGAGGTGTGGCCCCTCCGTCGCCGGCGGGTCGCAGATGAGCACGTCGTATTCGTCGGGGACGCCGGCCTCGCGAAGGACGCGGAGCAACTGTGCGTGCATCCCAAACGCCTCGCCCATCGCCTCCGCCTGGTCCTTCTCGCGCTGGAGGTACTCCGCGAGGTCCGAGAGCATGTTGTGCTCCGGGACGATGTCCACCCCTTCGACGGTCCTGATGAGGTCGTCGAAGTCGCCCTTCGGGCGTCGGATCATGTGCCGCACCAGATTGTCTACCGATTCTGTTCGGTCGGTGTCCACGCCGAACAGCCGTGAGAGGTCGCCGTCCTGCGGATCGAGCGGGACGACCAGCGGTTTCAGCCCCGCTCGTGCGTGTGCGACGGCGAGGTTCGCCGCCGTGGTCGTCTTCCCGACACCCCCAGCCTCGCTGTACGTCGAGTACGCTAGCATACACGCTTCATGAACACCATTCATCTTGAAACTACGTCAGACGCATTCATTATTGAATTGATGTTCACCATGTAGTGAACACAAACAATGAATGTACACAGTGAACATTATCAATGAACACAAGCCCGTCTCAACACGCGTGGATCACGAGAGGTGAGCGAGATGCGACGAGAAACGGGCCGGTGAGTACTGCAGTCCCGACGGCTGGTCAGTCCAGGTTCGAGATCGCGTCGTCGATGTCGAAGTCCTCCGTGCTTTCGGTGCCCTCTTCGGGACGGTCGACCTTCTCCTGATCCTCGTCGAGTTCCACGTCCGGTGCCTCGTCTTCGGTAAACTCCGTGTTGACTCCCCACGGCATGGTCAGCGGCCCCCGACCTGTTCGCACTCCAGCTCTCGATTCGATGGGCGTTCCCGACGTGGTCGTGCTGTTGCGGTCGATAGGGTCATTGGTACAATGTTACGGGGCCGGAGGATATATTTGTCGGGATATCGGGTCCGCTCGCGGGAGTGATAGGAATCATTTCGCTACCTCACTATCCCCTGCGTCACTCAGCCCCTCGACCGGCCACACGAATCGGTAGTGGTAGGAGGCCACGTTATCGGCTACTTTTCGGCATACAGGAGGGTTCGTCGACAGTTGGGACAAACGTATGGCACTGGCGTGAGGATCTCGTCCGCTCGCATACTACTGAGAAATCCGTCGTCTGACGCCTCTGAAACGATAGAGAGCGTTCCCATGACGTCGGTTCCTTGTAACTCCATCTGCTCTAGTGGTTCCTCGCAGTCCGGACAGATCTTCTCAGAGGGCATGTGTATAGTACTCCCACTACTCTCAAAAATTATTTCGGTATCCTCGATCGGTTATCGAAGATTCAAGGCTAAAACCCCGCCCTTCAGGGCGGGGATACAGCCGACAACACCTCCACCAACC
>JARUKX010000061.1 GCA_029688825.1 Haloarculaceae archaeon H-GB1-1
GTAGCCCGTGAGCCCCGAGCGGTCACGAAGTGACCGCCTCGGAAGCCACTTTTTCCGACTCGGGTGCGCGAAGCGCACCCGAGTCGGAAAAACTTGGGGAAAAACTACCTCCCGACTCGCGCCTCCCGGCGCTCGCCGGGAGTGAAACGCCGCCTGAGGCGGCGTATGCTCGTCCCCACCGCACCGCAATCCGACCGCATTCTCTCTCCGCTTTCCTCCCTCGCAGTCACAACTAAGTGGGAACCACTCGTTTTTGTGCGGTATGGAGACACTCCTTCTGGGACCGGACGACGTCGAGGAGAGCGCGCAGATCGGCGAGATAATCTCGGCGGTCGAGGACGCGTTCCGCGCGTACGCGGTGGGGAACGCACAGATGCCGGCGAAGTCCTACATCGATCTGCCGCAGTACGACGGAGACTTCCGGTCGATGCCGGCGTATCTCGACGCCGACGGGTGGGAGGCGGCGTCGGTGAAGTGGGTCAACTCGCACACGCACAATCCCGAGCGACACGGGCTTCCGACGGTGATGGGGACGGTCATCTATTCCGACCCCGAGACGGCGTTCCCGCTGGCGGTGATGGACGGGACGACGCTGACGATGCTGCGGACCGGCGCGGCCGCCGCCGTCGCGACGGACTATCTCGCCCGCGAGGACGCGACCTCGCTGGGGCTCGTGGGAGCGGGCGTCCAGAGCCACCTGCAACTGGAGGCCATCGCGCAGGTTCGGGACATCGAGACCGTCGTCGTCGCCGACCGGGACGAGGACGCCATCGCGGAGTTCTTCGACCTGTACGGCGACGCCTACGACGTTCGCGAGGGCTCCATCGAGGAGGCGGCGGCCTGTGACGTCGTCTCGACGACGACGCCGGTCCACGACCCCATCGTCCACGCGGTCGGCGAGGGGACCCACGTCAACGCGATGGGGGCGGACGCAGAGGGCAAACACGAGATCGCGGACGACGTGCTCCAGACGGCCACGCTGGTCATCGACAACTACGAGCAGTGCATGCACTCCGGCGAGATAAACGTCCCGTGGGCAGCGGGCAAACTCGACGACGAGGACATCCACGCCGAACTCGGCGCAATCGTCGCCGGAGAGGTCACGGGCCGGTCGGCTGACGACGAGGTCACCGTCTTCGACAGCACGGGGCTGGCCATCCAGGACGTGGCCGCAGCACACGTCGTCTACGAGCACGCCGACGAACGGGGTATCGGCCAGCCGTTCGAACTCGTGGGGACGGACACGTAGCTGCCGGCCCCGCCTGTGTCGTACAGTTGAGTGGATACGATGTATTATGGCCGAGAAGGTTCTACGTCCACGTAAATCCAGGGGTGGGCTGGAGACGGATGTAGAGGGCGGGGAGAACACGAATGGCTGGGCTAGTCACGCTTCACACGGCGTTCATGCTGGTGTCGACGCTCATCAGCGGCGCAATCGTCTATCTCACCTGGCGAAACCGGGACAAGCCTCTCGCAGCCCCGCTCGTCGTCGTCACGCTCGGGCTGTTCGGCTGGTCGCTGGGGTCGTTGCTCGCAAGGCTCGTCAGTTCGCTGCCGACGACGCTCGCGGCCTGGAACGTCGCTCTTTTCTCCCTCCATCTGGCTATCGTCGGGTGGTTCTACGTCGCGGCCGAGTACACCGAACACGAGCGCTTGCGCCGACCGTCGCTGTTCGTCGCGTTGCTCGTCGTCCCGCTCGGAACGCAAATCGTCGCGTGGACGAACGCGTCCCACGGGCTATTCTATACGCCCGAGACATACCTCACGCAGGGGTATCTGCTGGTCGTCGGAGAGGGCCCGCTTTACTGGGTGCAGACGATCTACATGTTCGTCGCCTCGCTGGTCCCGACCGTCTACATCGCACTGAACCGGGAGTCCTCGCGCGGACTCTATCGGCGGCAGACGGTCGCACTCGTCGGCTCGATGCTGGTGATCTGGGTGACGTCAGTGCTGGAGGTGTTCGACATCGAGCCGTGGCACGACCCGTCGTTCAACGTCATGCTCCTCGGGACGACCATCGCCGTCGTGGGTCTCTTCTGGGCGGTCGTGTACGCGGACTTCCTGGACGTCGTCCCCATCGCCAGGGAGACGCTCGTCGAGCAGATGGACGACGCCGTCGTCGCACTCAACACCGACCAGCGAATCGTCGGCACGAACCCGCCCGCCCGAGTATTGCTCGACCTGAACGAGGACGTGGTCGGGAGCGATGCGGCGACGGCGTTCGCTGACTACCCCGCCTTGCTCGACCTGAGTACCACGGACGAAGAGCGCGAAACCGAGTTCACGCTCGACCGCGACGGGTCCCGCCGCCGACTGCACGCCTCCAGTACCCCCGTCCGTGACACGTCGCGACTCTCCTTCGACGACGACGCACGGCTCGTCGGGCAGTTGCTCATGCTCCGGGACGTCACGACGCGCCACCGTCGCGAACAGCGACTTCGCGAGCACGAACGCGAACTGGAGGCGAAGAACGAACGGCTCGAAGAGTTCGCCCGCGTCGTCAGCCACGACCTCCAGAACCCGCTCTCCGTGGCCGCCGGCAACGTGGAACTGCTCCGTGACGAGTACGAGCCCGAGCGACTCGACGCCATCGCGGACGCCATCGAACGGATGGACACCATCGTCGACGACGTGCTCGAACTCGCCCGCGCCGGCCAGACGATAGCCGACCCACGGCCCGTGAGCCTCGATGCGGTGGCACAGGACGCCTGGCGCACCACTGAGACCCGTGATGCCGACCTCGTCGTCGAGACCGAGACCGTCGTGCAGGGCGACGGCGTCCGCCTGCAACAGCTCTTCGAGAATCTCTTTCGGAATTCGGTTGCGCACGGCTCCACGAGTTCTACATCGTTGCCAGCGGAGTCACTCCCCGAGAGTGGTGGCCCGTCGGTCACCGTGACCGTCGGCGACCACGAGTCGGGCTTCTTCGTCGCCGACGACGGGCCGGGTATTCCGCCAGACGTCCGCGAGCAGGTGTTCGAAGAGGGCTATACGACGGCGAGTGACGGAACGGGGTTCGGACTGGCCATCGTCGACAACCTCGCGACGGCTCACGGGTGGGACGTGTCGGTCACGGAGAGTTCGAGCGGTGGGGCACGCTTCGAGTTCCACGTTCCGGACCCTGACGATTCGTAGTCGCGCCGGGGGGTCCCGTCACGCGCGGTCGAGGAGCTTCGTCAGGAGCCAGTACAGGAGGATGAACGGCAACAGCGGAATCAGCACGAACAGCATCGGGAGGAACACGAGCCACCCGATGACGTTCATCCCCGTGTCGGGGTGGAAGCCGCGGCTCTGCCCAACGGTGGCTCCCTGTTCCTGTTGGGAGGGAGTGGTGCTCATACTACGTCTACGCGGCGAACGAGGATAAAGTGTCCCTCGATGTTCATCTTCCGCGGACGACGCTGTCCGCGTCGCCCCGGTCGTCGTCACCGCCCTCGACAGCCGTTCACTCCAGGTGGATCGCCGGGCGGAACGGAACCGCGTTGCTCGCCTTCCCATCGGGGTCCACGACGTCCGTGCCCTCCTCGACGTACACCTCGACGTCGGCGTCGAACTCGCGTTCGAGGAAGCCCCGCGCCTCCTCGTACACCGCGCGCTCGTCGATGTCGGTCATCGCGGCGAGGGTGTCGTCGTCGCGCTCGCGGACGACCTCGACGAGGTCCTGCACGAGGTCGTTGACGGCGTCGCCCTTCTCGCGCAGTTCTTCGTTCTGCATCACTTTGCCCATGACCGCGCCGACGTTCGTCCCTTCTTCGCGAACCGTCTCGAAGACGGTGTGTTTCCAGTCCGCAGCGGCGTAGACGCGGATGGTGTCGGGGTCGGTGCCGGTGACGTCGACGATGTCGTGAACGTCCTCGGTCAGACCCTCGATGAGCCCCTCCTCGATCTCGGTGCGGTCGTCCTCCCACTCGGACTCGACGGTGGGCCACGCGGCGTCCTCGGCGGGCACGCCGGTCAGCTGTTCGTGGAGCTCGTTCGTCATGAACGGGACGAACGGCGAGAGCAGGCGGAGTCGAGTCTCCAGCACCGTCCGGAGCGTCCACTTCGCGCCCGGCCGGGAGAGGTCGGCGCGACGGCGGTACCACTTCAGGTGCTCCTCGAAGCTGTAGAAGGCGGCCTGGCTCGCGGTGCGCGTCTCGAAGCCGTCCAGCGCCTCCGTCGTCGTGCGGATGGTCCCCTGGAGCTTCGAGAGGAGCCAGCGGTCGACGTGTTCGAGGTCCTCGGCGGCGTCCTCGGGGACGTCGCTGTCGATAACGTCCTGTGCGCGCGACCAGAACCGCTCCAGCTGGTCGCGGGTGTTGCCGACCTGCTCGGCGCGCCAGTCGTAGTCCTGCCACGGCTCAGCGGAGTTGAGCAGGAAGAACCGGACGGTGTCCGCGCCGTACTCCTCGATGGCTTCGCCGGGGAGGACGACGTGGCCCTTCGAGGAGGACATCTTCTCGCCCTCAAGCAGGCCCATGCCCATGATGGTGATTCCCTCGGGCCACTGCTCCCGGTCGAACAGCTCGGCGTGGTGGAACAGGAAGAACGTCAGGTGGTTCGCGATGAGGTCGTTCGCGGAACACCGGAAGTCGACGGGGTACCAGTAGTCCCACTCCTCGCGTAGTTCCAGGGCTGTCTCGTCGGGTTGGTCAACGGCCTCGGAACCGTAAAAGAGCGTATCGAAGAACGACTTGTCCATCTCCTCGACCGGCACGTCGTCGAGCCGGTGGGCGATGGTGTAGTAGGCCATGTAGATGGTCGAGTCCGAGAGGGGCTCGATGACGAAGTCGTCGTCCCACGGCAGCTTCGTGCCCAGCCCGTAGTTGCGGATGCAGGGCCACTCGTTGAGCCAGTCGATGGTGTGGTCGTACTGCTCGCGGGTGTTCTCGGGGATGCACTCCAGTTGCGCGACGGCGTCGTGGGCCTTCTGCTTCCACTCCGCGTCGTTGTAGTTCAGGAACCACGTGTCCTGTTTCGCGACCTCGACGTCGCCGCCGCAACGACAGACGACCTCCTCGCTGAACTCGTGCATGAGGTCGAACGCGCCCGAGTCGCGGTGGTGCTCGCGGAAGCGCTCGCGGACGTCCTCGACGACCTCGCCGCCGAACTCGTCGTAGATGTCGAGCAGGCGACCGCTGTGGAACTCGTCCTGGTAGAGGTCGGCGGTCACGTCGTGGAGTTCGGGGTCGTCCGACGAGTCGATGCCCGCCGATTCGACGGCGTCCTTCGCGGGGATCTCGCCGTAGCCCTCGATCTCGAGGATGGGAACCGGTTCGATGGCCTCGACCTCCGCGGGGTCGATACCGAACGATTCCAGGCGCTCGGTGTCGGTTTTCGCCTCCTGCAGCGCCACGTAGTCGTCCGGCGAGTGAGCGGGGACGGACATGACGACGCCCGTCGCGTTCCCGGCGTCCACGAAGTCGGCGGGCAGGATGAGCACCTCGTCGCCGGTGATGGGGTTCGTGACGTGCTCGCCGACGAGTTCGTCGCCGCCGAAGGTCTCCTCGACGGAAACGTCCCGTTCCTGCAGGCGGAACTTCTCGGCGGCGGCCTCCGAGATGGTCCACTCCTCCCCGTCGACGGTGGCGCGGACGTACGTCGACTCGGGATTGACGTAGGCGTTCGTCACGCCGCGGACCGTCTCGGGCCGGAGCGTCGCCATCGGGAAGATGGCGTCGTCCTGGGAGAAGCGGACGAGGGTGTACTCCTGGAACTCCGCTTCTTCGCCTTCGAGGATGTCGTGGGTCGTGACTGGCTGGTCCTCGTTGGTGCAGTACTTCACCGGGTGGAGGCCCCTCTCCAGCAGGCCGCGCTCCCGCAGCGTCTCGTACTGCCACGTGATGAACTTCGAGTAGCGCTCGTCGTTCGTGGTGAACTCCCGGCGCCAGTCGATGGACAGCCCGAGGTCCTTCATCCCCTTCTTGTAGTGGTTCTCGATGAAGTAGCGGGCGTAGCCCATCGGCGTTTCGAGGTCCTGCAGTTCGTCTTCCGGGACGTTGTAGGTGTCCCGGAGGACCGACATCTGCTCGGGCTCTTCCTTCTTCAGGCGCTCGACCGCGCCGATGATGGGCGTGCCGGTGACGTGCCAGGCGATGGGGAACAGGACGTTGTCGCCCTGCAGCCGCCGATACCGGGCGTACACGTCCGGCACCGTGTAGGTGCGAGAGTGGCCGATGTGCATGCCGCCGCTGGGGTAGGGGTAGGGGACGGTGATGAACGTCGCCTCCTCGTCGTCGGGGGAGGCCTCGTAACGCCCCTCCTCGGCCCACCGCTGGCGCCACTCGGCTTCGAGTTCCTGTGGCTCGTAATCCATATACACGCGTTCGGGGTGCCCGGCCTATAAGGACTACCAACTGCGGCCGGGGTCGACGGGGACGCCACCGTGAATCGTGAAGGTCGCGTCGGCGGCGAACCGGAACAGGGCGCGCGTCCCGACGTCCAGCCGCCGAAGCTCGTCGGCTCGCGGGTGGCTCCCGAGTTCGATGCTGACCCGCTTCGACGCCGGCCACGCGCCGATCTGGCCGTCGAGTTCGAGTCGCTCACGAACGAGCCTCCCGTCGAGTTCGGTGTAGCTCCGCGAGGGAAGCCTCAGCCCGACCGTCGGCGGCGGATCGACGGTCACGGTCGCGAGATGCTCGCCGTCGACGTGGACGGTCGTCTCTCGGCCGCGTTCCGTCTCCGCCATCGAGATCTCGGCGACGGTCTTCGGATAGCCCCACCCCTCGACGCCGAGCGCGCGGGCTGGCTCGGTCGTCACCGGCAGGAACCAGACGTACCCGCTCACCCCGCGGGTGAACGGCGAGACACCTGGAACCGACCGCTCGTCCGGTTCCAGCGCTGGAACGAGGACGCCGAACTCCCGGTACGGGTCCAGCCCGTCGACGGAGACCTCGTGGTAGTCGACGCAGAGGAACGTGAGGACCGCTCGTTCAGGCGTCAGGCCGACCGGGGAGAGCGGCGCTGGCAGGAGATCGGCGGCGGCCGACCGCGAGCACGGGACGACCGCCCCGGTGATGCTCGCCGCTGTCTCCAGCGGGAATCGGACCTCGTGACCCGTCGAGAGGACGACGGACTCGGCGGTCGCACGCCCGTCGTGTGTTCGGTTCATGGTCGCGGAGCCCCGCGAGTGCGTCGCTCAGTTGACGGGGATGTCGGTCCCGGTGTCGGGGTCGACGGACTTCTTCGGCAGGCGGACGGTCAGGACGCCGTTGTCGAAGTTGGCGGTGCTGCCCTCCTCTTCGACGCGGTCGGGCAGGGTGATGGTCCGGCTGATGGCCCGTTCCTGGCGTTCGCGCTGGACCCAGCGCCGCGGCTCGACGCGCTCGTGCTCCTCGCTGTGCTCGGCCGAGAGGAACAGGGTCGTGTCGTCGGTCAGCTTCACGTCGATGTCGTCGCGCACGAAGCCGGGGAGGTCGGCGACGACCGCGAAGGTGTCGCCCTCGTCGGCGACGTCGACGGGGAGGGCGTCGAAGTCCCCGCCGAACTGTCCGCCCATCAGCTCCAGTACGCGTTCGAGTTCGTCGAAGGTGTCTTTCGCCATCGTGTCGGCGCTTCGGCACCGACTCCCTTAAGCTTGCCATCCACCCACCCGTGAGCGGGTGGGGTTCCGCTCGCTACGTATCAGTACAACACGGTCTCGGAGTCGTAGGACCCGAGTCGCCGGACCCACCCGCCGTTAGCGATGTCGTCGATGTCCGCGAGCGCTTCCTGCGTGCGCTCCTCGTAGAGCCCGGCCTCCACGTCGATGTGGAAGACGTAGTCGCCCAGTCGCTCCCCGCTGGGGCGGGACTCGACGCGCGTCATGTTGATGTCGCGGTCGGCGAACGGTTCGAGCATCTCCAGCAGGAGGCCGGGGTAGTCCACGTCCGGGTAGACGATGAACGAGGACTTGCTGCCGGCCTCCGAGCGCTCGCTCGCGGGCGCGACGACGACGAACCGCGTCGCGTTGCTGGACTGGTCCTGGATGTCCTCGGCGAGGATCTGGAGGTCGTCCTTCGCGTTGTCGGGGTGGCCGATCCCGGCAACCGACGCGTCCTCGCGGGCGCGCTCGACGCCGCGGGCGGTCGAGGCCACGGCTTCCAGTCGCGCCTGCGGGTAGTTCTCCTCCAGATAGCCGCGGCACTGCGCCAGCGCCTGGGCGTGGCTGGCCACGACGTCGAACTCCGGTCGCTGGGCGAGCAGTGCGTGGCGGATCGGCGTGATGATCTCTTTCACCACGGCCACGTCGTACTCGGCGAAGGCGTCCAGCGACTCCGTCACGGAGCCCTCGATGCTGTTCTCGACGGGCACGACCCCCCGGTCGTATTCCCCGCTGGCGACCGCTTCGACGATGGCCGTGACGGACTCGGTGAACTCGATGTTGCCGTCGACGGCCTTCGCGGCCCGGTGGGAGTAGGTCCCCTCCGGTCCGAGCGTGAGTACGTTCATCACCCCCCGCTACTCCCCACCCGCTGAAAAACGTGGTGTGTCGATATTTCACATACTACTCGCCGGAGCGTCGCTCCCGTCGCCAGCGGTAGACGCCGACCGCGATCACGACGAGTGCGGCCAGCACGACGTAGACGTGAAACGAACTGCTGGTCAGCGACTGCAGCATGGCGATCTCGTCGGCCCACTGCGTGTCGCCGTAGGTCGCCGCCGCCGAGTCCACCAGGATGCTGACGATGTACAGCAGGACCAGCACTGCCGTCGCCCCGATGAGGACGTTGCCCAGCCGGGACCCGCCTTCAGATTCCATACCACGGGATTTCGAGGCCGCACGCAAGAGCGTTGTTCTCTCGTCGTGGCCGATACTGGGCAAATGCCGTGCGGCGCGGTTGCAGTCGCTGTGGTGAGCGGTTGGCGGTCGCGGTGGTGTGCAGTCCTCGTGCTTCGTGGCCGAGAGTGCCGCTCGGCGCGCTGGCCGCGCCGAGCGTGCGAACCGGAGGAGGGCGGGGAGACTTCGAGGAACGAACGGCACGGTCTCACCACGCGTGTCCGAGTGACCACGAGGACCCCGCACGCGGTGCGGCCTGGTGGATAACGAAGGGCGAACGGCCCGCACCAGCGGGCCGTGAGGGCGTAGTCGAAGCGGGCTTAGCGGTTCATCGTGTGGATGGCCTTCCCCAGCGCGTTCGCACACGCCTCCATCGTCGCCTCCGAGAGCGTCGGGTGGGTGTGGATGGTGGCGGCGACGTCCTCCAGTTGCGCGCCCATCTCGATGGCCAGCCCCATCTCGGCGATCAGTTCGGAGGCTTCGGGGGCGACGATCTGCGCGCCGAGGACGAACTCGCTGTCGCCGTCGGCGACGACGCGGACGAACCCGTCGGTGTCGTTCATCGAGAGCGCCCGCCCGCTCGCGCGCAAGGGGAACTGCCCGACGATGGGATCGAAGCCGGCCTGTTCGGCCTCTTCGCTGGTCATGCCCACGGTCCCGATCTCGGGGTCGGTGAAGACGGCGGCGGGAATCGCCTGCTGGTCCATCGCGGCTGGCTCGCCGGCGATGACCTCCGCGGCGATCTCGCCCTCGGCGCTGGCCTTGTGTGCGAGCATCGGCTCGCCGGCCACGTCGCCGATGGCGAAGATGGACTCGACGCCGCTGCGACACTGCTCGTCGGTCTCGATGAAGCCGTTCTCGGTCGGCTCGATGTCGGTGGCGTCGAGGTTCAGCGTGTCGGTGACGGGTTGGCGACCGACGGCGACGAGGACCTTGTCGGCCGCGAACTCCGAAATCTCGCCGTCCTCGTCCTCGGCGCGGACGACCATGCCGTCGTCGGTCCGCTCCCAGTCGCTCGCGGCCAGTCCGAACTCGAAGTCGATACCGAGGTCCTCGGCGCGGTCGCGGACGACGCGGGCGACGTCGTCCTCGTAGCCGGGGAGTGCGTCGTCGAGCATCTCCACGACGGTGACGTCCGCGCCCATCTTCTGGAACGTCGTCGAGAGCTCCATGCCGATGTAGCCCGCGCCGATGGTGACGAGCTTCTCGGGGACGGTGTCGAGCGAGAGCGCATCCCGCGAGGAGAGGACGTGTGTCCCGTCGAACTCGAAGCCGGGGACCTCGATGGGTCGCGAGCCCGTGGCGACGATGGCGTGCTCAAACTCGATGGTCTCCGAGCCCTGCCCGTCGCCGCCGTGGACGATGCGCGCCTTGTGCTCGTCGACGAACTCCGCGCGACCCTCGATGAGTTCGACGCCCGCGTTCTCACAGAGTTTCTCGACGCCCTTCGTCAGGCGGCGGACGACGCTGTCCTTCCAGTTGACCATTCCGGTGAGGTCGATGGCGGGGTCGGCGTGGATGCCCATCCGCTCGGCGTGGCGGGCGTGGTGGGCGACGTCGGTCGCCGAGATGAGTGCCTTCGAGGGAATACAGCCGTAGTTGAGACAGACGCCGCCGAACGCGTCGGCTTCGACGAGCGTCACGTCCTTTCCGAGCTGTCCCGCGCGGATGGCGGCCACGTAACCGCCAGGGCCCGCGCCGATGACCAGTACGTCCGTGCCGGTGGTGACGTCTCCGACGACCATTGTCCGGTTCTTCAGCCAGCAGGGCCTTAGTTGTGCTCCTGTCCCCTCCGGCTGAGAGGGTCGCGGTGTCATACCTCGTCGAGGGTCAGGCCGTCGAACCGGCGGACCGCGCCGACGTAGCCCGCCAGCGCGATGCCGAGGACGACGAGCAGGTAGAGCGCGAGGAAGACGAGGTGTGACACTGCGGCGTCACCGAGCGCCCAGTCGAGCAGGGCGAGCCCGAGAGCGCCGACGAAGATACCGCCGCCCCCGTAGAACATCACCGCCAGCGTGGAGGGATGGGCGCGGTCGACGTTCATGTACTCGCGTTGCTCGAACCGTGGCGCGAGCGCGCCGAACCCCAGCGCGGTCCCCGCCCCGGCCGCGACGAACGCGACGGCGAACAGTGCGTTCGCGATGGCGGTCGTGACCGACCCCGTCCAGAGCTGGAGCGGCACGGCTCCGCCGACGGCGATCGCCAGCCCGACCATCGAGCCGGCGATGGCGCGTCCGCGGAGCAGCGGGGCCGTCGTCCCGGTACTCGTCAGCAGGAGCGAGAGCTGGTCGCGCTCGTCGCCCAGCGGATTCATGCCGAAGGTCGCACCAGCGAGGACGCCACCGGTGACGATGGCAGCGGCGGGGCCGATGGTCCTGACCGACTCGGGATTGGCGACGAAACTCCCGACGAAGCTGAGCCCGCCGAACAGCAGCGGCGTGAGGTGAGCGAGTCGCTTGGGGTCGCGCCAGGTCCGCAGCAGGTACCGCCAGGCGATTCTGGTCGAGCGCGTGGCTGTGAACAGCCGCGGAATGGCACGGCTCCCGGTGTCGGTCGTCTCGGAGTCGTCGTCGACGACGAGCAGGTGGCGCTCGACGCGAAACGCGCCGAGGACGCCGACTGCGGTTCCGACCGCCAGCCCCGTGAGCACGAGGCCGCCAGCGAGCGAGGCCTGCCCACCGAGCGGCGCGATGGCGAGGTTCGCGTACGCCTGGACAGGTCGGCCCGGGAGCAGCGCGGGAATCGCACCGCCCGTGTCCTCGAAGACGGTCTCTGCGCCTGTCTGGAACGCGACGAAGACGGCGGCCATGACGACGATTGCCGCGCCGACCTTCAGCCACGGCGAGACGTGGATTCGGCGGCCGACCAGCCGGACGACGGCCCCGCCGAACCGACCGAGTGCGAGGCTCGCGAGCAGGACCGGTGCGACGGCGAGCAGGACGAGGAACGGTTCGACGACGCCCCGCGCGCCGATTGCGACGAGCACGAGAAGCGTGAGACCAGTCGGAACGAACATGGCCACCGCCTGCACGACCTCCGCCAGCGACCGCCCGGCGACGACTGCCCGCGGTGAGATCGAGGTCCGGACGAGCGGGCCGACAGACCCGAGACGATTCTGTTGAATCGCGGTCGCGCCGCCGACGTACGAACCGAGGGCGAATAGCGAGGACGCGACTGCCCCAATTGTTCCGATAGGTGCTGATTCAGCGGCGAGGGCGCGACCGAGACCGGTCGCCTCGCCCGTCAGGAACAGCGGGAAGACGAGGCCGAACATGACGACCGCAATCACGACGGCGATTGCCCGAACCGGCTCGTTCAGGATGTGTCTGGCCCGTGCCCGGAGTTCCGTCCGCACGAGGACGGACACTCCGTGGCGGTCGGCCCCTCGCCGATTGTCGGCCCTGTCGGTCGTCACGGTGGCTCACTCCGCTCGGCGGTCAGTTCGAGGAACGCGTCTTCGAGGTCGGCACCGTCGCCCGCATCGCCGTCGAGCCGGCCGACGAGGTCGGACGGCGAGCCCTCGGCGACGAGCCGGCTGTCGTGGAGGACGCCGACTCGGTCGGCGATCTCCTCGACGACGCTGAGGATGTGCGTCGAGAGGAAGACCGTCGTGTCGGCCGCGGCGAGACCGTCGATGACCTCCCGGAGCGTCTTCGCGGCGCGGGGGTCCAGCCCGGAGGTCGGTTCGTCCAGAAAGAGAACGTCGGGGTCGTGCTGGACGGCCTGGACGAACGCCGTCTTCTGGGACATTCCCTTCGAGTAGCCGTCGATTCGCGCGTCGAGGTCGTCGGTCAGCGCGAGGTCCTCACAGAGGGCGAGCGCCCGGTCGGCGACGGCGTCCCACTCCAGTCCGCGGAGGTCGGCGGCGAACTGTAACTGCTCACGAGCGGTCAGTTCGTCGTACAGCGGCGGCGTCTCGGGCAGGAGCCCAATGTGGTCGACGAGCGCGGCTCTGTCGGTGCAGTCGACGCCGGCGACCGTCGCGGACCCGTCGGTGGGGTCGACCAGTCCGGTGAGAATTCGCATCGTCGTCGTCTTGCCGGCTCCGTTGGGGCCGAGAAAGCCGTAGACGTCGCCTGCGGGGACGTCGAGGTCGAGTCCGTCGAGCGCCGTCGTCCGGCCGTATCGTTTGGTCAGGTCGCGAGCGGTAATCGCGGGAGGGGACCCAGTCATCGCGCGGAGAGATGCGTCACGGTCGGGAAGGAATTGCGGTCGCTACTCCAGCAACAGGAGCGTCGGGTCTTCGAGGTACTCCATGAGGGTGTTGGTGAACGCCGCGGCCTCCGCGCCGTCGATGACCCGGTGGTCGATGGACAGCGAGACGGTCATCACCTTCCGCGGGACGACCTCGCCGTCCTTCACCCACGGCCGTTCCTCGATAGCGCCGAGTCCGAGAATTGCGGTTTCGGGATAGTTGATGATGGGCGTGGCGTACTCGCCGCCGATAGCCCCGAAGTTGGTGATGGAGAAGGTGCCGCCGCGGAGTTCGTCCAGCGAGATGGAGCGGTCGCGGGCCTTCTCGACGAGTTCGTTCAGCTCCGAGGAGAGCTGCAAGAGTCCCTTCCGGTCGACGTCGTCGACGACGGGGACCATCAGCCCGGCCTCGGTCGCCGTGGCGACGCCGACGTTGTAGTAGTTCTTGTAGACGATCTCGTCGTTCTCCTCGTCGAGGCTGGTGTTGAGGTCGGGGTACTCCTTGAGCGCGGCGACGACCGCCTTCATCACGAACGGCATGTAGGTGAGCTTGATGCCGCGTTCCTCGGCGCGGGGCTTGAGCTTCTCGCGGGCCTCGACCAGCCCGGTCACGTCGACCTTGTCGTGGTGGGTGACGTGGGGTGCGGTGTACTTCGAACGCTCCATCTGGTCGCCGATGGTCTTGCGGACGCCTTTGTAGGGTTCGCGACGCTCGCGTTCGGCCTCGGCGGTGGGTTCGGCACCGGTTGCCGCCGCCGGCTCTTGCTCGCCGGCGAGCGCCTCGGTGTCGGCGGCCTGTGCGGCCTGCTGGGCCTCGGCGTACTCCCGGACGGCGGCCTCGTCGACGAACGGCTCGCCGTCGCGGGTCACGTCGGTCGGAACCTCGTTCACGTCGACGCCGACCTCGTTGGCGACCCGACGAGTGGCGGGGGTCGCCAGCGTCTGTTCCCGGTCGGCGGCCTGGACCTGCGTCGCGCGTGTAGCGGTCTGTCCGTTCCCGGCCGGCTGGGACTCCTCCGGTGTCTCCGTCGACTCGGCGTCGGACGCAGCTTCGGCGGTCTCACCTGCGCTGTCGGAATCGGACGTAGTGGTTTCGCTCTCCGCTTCCTCCGCGCTCGCCCGGACGTCCATCTCGGTGACCCGGCCGCCGGGGCCGCTTCCCGAGACCGTCTCGATGTCCACGCCGAGTTCTCGTGCGAGGCGGCGAGCGCTGGGTGCCGCGAAGACCCGACCGCCGGTGGCCGACGTCTCATCGCCCTCGGCTTCGGTGGCGTCTGCCTCCGATTCGGCGGCCTTCGTCGCCGCTTCCACGTCGGCTGCGTCGGCCTGGCTGGCGTCCGTCGTCTCCGGTTCCGCGTCCGGCTCCTCGCCTTCCACGTCGATGGTGACGAGGACGTCGCCGACGGGCACCACGTCGCCCTCCTCGAAGCGGAGCTCCCGGATGGTCCCGGTCTTCGGCGAGGGGACGTCCACGAGCGCCTTGTCGGTCTCGACCTCCGCGAGCACCTGGTCCTCCTCGATGGCGTCCCCCGGCGCGACGTGCCAGGTGACGAGTTCGCCTTCGGCGACGCCTTCGCCGACGTCGGGGAGTTTGAACTCGAAGGCCATCGTTAGAAGTCGACGGCCTCCCGGATGCCGTCCTCGATCCGCTCGGCCTCTGGTAGGTAGTAGTCCTCCAGCGCGTAGAGCGGATAGGGCACGTCGAAGCCGGTGATGCGGGTGATTGGGGCTTCCTGGTACAGCAGGGCGTCCTCCTGGATGGTGGCGATGATCTCGCCCGCGAGTCCGCCGGTCTTCGGTGCCTCGTGGACGACGGCGGCGCGGCCGGTCTTCTTGAACGATTCGAGGATGGCGTCCTCGTCGAGCGGCGAGAGCGTCCGGAGGTCGACGACCTCGACGTCGATATCGCCGGCAAGGTTGTCCGCCGCCTCGATGGTCGGCCGGGTCATCGCGCCCCAGGTGAACACCGAGATGTCGCTGCCCTCGCGGCGGGTGGCGGCCTCGCCGAGCGGGACGGTGTAGGTGTCGTCGGGCACGTCCTCGCGGAAGGCGCGGTAGATGAGCTTCGGTTCGAGGAAGACGACGGGGTCGGGGTCGCGGATGGCCGACGCCAGCAGCCCCTTCGTGTCGTAGGGCGTGGAGGGAATCACGACCTTCAGGCCCGGCTCGTGGACGAAGAAGGCCTCCTTCGACTCGGAGTGGTGCTCGGGCGCGCGGATGCCGCCGCCGTAGGGTGCCCGGATGACCATCGGGCACGTGAACCGGCCACGACTCCGATTTCGCAGCCGAGCGGCGTGGGAGACGATCTGGTCGAAGGCCGGGTAGATGAACCCCATGAACTGCATCTCGGGGACGGGACGCATCCCGTAGGCTGCCATGCCGATGGCCGTGCCGACGATGCCGGACTCGGCCAGCGGGGTGTCGATGACGCGGTCGCCACCGAACTCCTCGATGAGTCCCTGGGTGGCCCGGAAGACCCCGCCGTTCTCGCCGACGTCCTCGCCCATGACGATCACGTCGTCGTCGCGTTGCATCTCGCCGTACAGGCCGTCGCGGACGGCCTGAACGAGAGTCAGACTCTGCGTGTTCTCCGTTTCGATGTCGGTTTGGCTCATAGTCATTCGAGTAGCGGCTCGTCGCCGTGTCGGTCGCGCAATCGCTGCAGGTAGTCGAGCTGTTCTTCGAGTCGCCGCGGCATGCCCGCATAGCAGTGGGCGAACATCTCCTCGGGCTTCGGTCGCGGGACCGATTCCGCCTCGTCGATGGCCTCGGCCACGTCATCCTGAATCTCGGCCTCGATGGCCGCGAGTCG
>JARUKX010000062.1 GCA_029688825.1 Haloarculaceae archaeon H-GB1-1
GATCGTGTTTAGACGCTAGTAAGAGCAGCTAAATGTCTAACTTACTAGGAAGTGAAGCGGGAAGACGGGTTTGTGTCCAGCAAACTCGCCCGCTTCACTGATCGGGTTGTGTCGCTTGCTCAAAAAGCCGTCGTCGGCGAACCGGATCCAGCGTTCGAAGAAGGTGAAAACGGGTACGCAGACTGGGTGATCGTGGCGATCCACGGTCTCCGCGAGTATCTCGATCACACGTATCGGCGGCTGCTGGATGTGCTTCACGAGATGCACGGAATTGTCGCGAAGCTCGATTTAGCGGTTACTGAGCTACCTGATTTTACGACCGTGTGCACGCGTAAGCAGGACCTCAAAATGCGGATCTGGCGCGTCTTACTGCGGTTGTCGGCGGAATGCCACGATCTCGGCGATGTTCAAGCGATCGACGCAACCGGCATGGATCGGATAGCTGCCAGCCACCACTACGCAAAACGAACGAACTACACGTTCGAGGCGGTGAAAACGACGCTTCTCAGTGATTGCAAGACTGGTGCGATCCTAGACATACATTGCTCGATGAAACAACCGCACGATTCTAAGATCGGCTGGCAGATGGTCAAACGGAACCTCGACAAATTGAACATTCTTACCGCTGACAAAGGCTACGACTGGTGGCTGCTTCGCCAAAGATTGCGAGCTGAAGGCGTCAAACCGGTGATCAAGCACCGCGAATTCGGCTGGCACGGCATCGCTAACAATTTGTTGCAAGATGATACGATCTACCATCAACGCTCGAACGCCGAATCCACATTTTTCGCGCTGCGACGCAAATACGGCGAGATCGTTCGGGCGCGAACCTGGTTCGGTCAGTTCCGCGAACTCGTCCTGAAATGCGCTGTGAGAAACATCGAACTGAGCGTCAGCCACTCACAACCGTGAAATCATGCGTCTAAACAAGGCCCCATCACTGTCATCGCGATGGTCATACCGATCGTTGCAACCACGCCGCCAGCGAGTCCCGCAATAACTGATGCCATTAGTTCAGTTCTATCAGACGCAAGGTATCTACAAAACCACGATGCGGCCGTTGAAGAGAGACGCACACTCGCGAAAGCGCCTGAAAACGTCGACACGGAGAGTCTGATAGGATCCTATGAAGTGCCAGCACACAGACGATATTGGCAATCGAGGGCTGGTCTACCTGCACCCACGTGGCCGGTCAGTACCCATCTCGAGGTCTCGGTTGACGCTCGGGGTGAATAACCGACCATGACGAAGAAGATCTAGATTCCGTTCCCGTTGCAAACAAACGGAACCTGCCCACCTCAGCGGAGGGCGTGTCGCGTCGACACTTGCTGGCCGGGAGCGCAACTGCCCGAGTCGTCGCAACGGCGGGATGAATCGGAGGAGATAGTGGCAGCGAACCCGCCAAACAGCCGACAGTGTTCGTGTTCAACACTGGCGACGGCACGGTGAGTCTGATCGATCCCGAGAGTGACGAACTCGTCGAGAAACGAGCTATCGACCCCTCGTCGTCGTTTCTCTCGAATCCGCACACGCCGCGCCTGACCGACGGTGCAGACGACTAGCTATGGCTCAACGTCGGCTGCGGAGTCCGATGCCTCGTGGTCGGATCGCTTCCGGAGATGCCGGCCGTCGAGACGGGATCCGGCGGGAACTGGCTCGACTCGGCATTTCGGGCGAGCAGACTGAGACGACCCACTGTATCGGGACCTGTGCGTGCGGCTATCGATTGTGAGGGAATCTACGATCCCCGAGTATGCCGGACGACGCGGGACTTTTGCTATTCGGCTGTGACTCCCCACATATGGCGTCAGATTCCACAGCGCGGCACGAGTACGAAGTCGTCGTGGTCGGCGGGGGCCCCGCTGGAATGACGGCAGCCCTGTACAGCACGCGACTTGGACACGATACAGCCGTCGTCAACCGCGGTGGCGGACGGGCGGCGATGATGCAGGAGGTCCACAATCTCCTCGGCGTGAAAGAAGAGACGAGTGGCGCGGAGTTTCTCGGCATCGGGCAGGAACAGCTCGAAGCGTACGGGTGCGAGCTCCACCGCGACATGGTCACGACCTGTTCGCGGACCGATTCGGACGGGATCCTCCTATCCGGTAACAGCTCGGAGTACGAAGCCGATCGCGTCGTTCTCGCGACCGGGTTCAACGACGTCCGGCCGGAGCCGCCGCTCCCCAGGACCGGGCGTGGCCTCCACTACTGTCTGCACTGTGACGCCCACATGTTCGTCGACGAGTCGGTATACGTGATGGGACACGCCGAGAGCGCCGCCCACGTCGCAGCCATCATGCTGAATTTCACCGACGAGGTCGACCTACTCACTCGCGGTAACGACCCCGAGTGGAGCGAGGACACCGCGAAGATGCTAGAAAACCATCCGATCGAGGTCATCCACGACGACGTCTCGGGCGTCCAGAACGGCGAGGACGGCTGGCTGAAAGCCCTCGAGTTCGAGGACGGCACCGTTCGGGACTACAAGGGCGGATTCGCCATGTACGGTGCCGAGTACAACAACGGGCTCGCCAGGGAACTCGGGTGTGACATCAACGACGACGGGACGATCGAGGTAGACGACCATGGACGGACCTCCATCGACGACGTCTACGCCGTCGGTGACTGTACGCCGGGCCACAATCAGATCCCGGTCGCGCTCGGTCAGGGTGCAAAGGCCGGCATCGACGTCCACTTCCAGCTTCGAGACTTCCCACGGGATTCCGACACCCTCGAGGAGCAGGGACCGGTGCGTTCTGAAGAGGTCCCGGGGATTCCCGACGAACTGCTCGAACAGGCCGTCGACTTCCACACATACGGAAAGTGAACACGTTCCAGCGGTGTGGAGCGGTTAGACTGGCTCTTCGGACTCGTCGATAGCACATTCGTCGTCCCGACGGTTCGTCGCCTTCCGCAACGCGTCGAAGTCGGGCTGTTCGTCAGGACTGCGAGCAAACCACGCGAACTGGACGATGCGATCGGCGTCGACGACGAACGTCGCGCGGCGGGGAACGTCGCGATGATTCTCGAATTTCTCCGTTAGTACCCCGTATGCCTGGCTTACCTGTCCATCAGTATCCGATAGAAGCGGGAACTGGATGTTGTGCCTGTCTGCGTACTCGTGATGGGTGTAGGCACTATCTGACCCCACACCGAGGACAACGACATCGTCCAAGAGCGTGAGCCAGTCGGCGTCGCGTAAGGAACACCACTGGTCGGTACACGCCGGGTGAAAATCGAAGGGGTAGAAGACCAGAACCACCGCCCAGCCTCGGTCCGTGTACTCGGAAAGACGGTGCGTTTCAATCGTCCCAGCAGCCGCTCCGGGAAGCGTGAAATTCGGTGCTTCCTGTCCTCTACGAATCATACGACCTAGTAATATAACTACCAACTTCAAGAAGCGGGGGGTGTGCAACGGCAGTACACAGAAGCGAACGACGAACTATGGCTCGAGTCGGACCCAGTCGTCGTCTCCGAATGGCGGTTCATACTCGATATCGAGTCGATCAGACACGGTTCGGGGAATACTGATAGAGATACGAGCGCATACTCCCGTCTTCAGGCGGAGTTCGAGCTGACACAGCGGCCACAGTCCATGGACGGTGGCTGGTTGGGATTTCCCACCGCAAGCGGTTTTGTGACGTCGTGTAGCATTAGGGTGCTACGGAATCGGTGAGATGCCGGCCCCGAACCACAGGGGGCAGCGAACCAGTTGGTCCGCACGGCGATGACACGGATTCCGATGGGGCCTCGTTGACCGGGCCACAGCCCTATACAGGGGAGGAGACGAGATTTCCTCCGGTATGCTGCCGGTTCCCCGTGAGTGCGGGTTGGAACCTCGAACGCTACGCTCGGTGGAAATCCGATGGTCGGATTCCAAGTCCTTCAGGGCGTGGAGGAGGTCGAGAGGCCACCTGTCGCGACTGTGCTCCTTGCGGGACCCACTACGGTTCCTGTACAGCGCGTCGTGGAAGCAGCAAGCCCTCTCCTCGTGGAACGAGCCGCGTTCGTGGCGAGTGAGTAGTGGAGGGTAGTTCACCACGCAACTAACCGACTTTCTCGTTTTCTGCCGGACGGGGGCTGCGAGACACAGCGGATGGGGTCAGTCGCTCTGACCGGCTGTCCCGGTCGGCTTGACTCAGCCTGTTGCCGGCGCTGAGACGAATCCGACGACTTGTCTAGCAAGGGTCAGCTGCTGGTGTCAGCGTCCAGTGAGCTCTCGAGTGTCTCGAGCAGCGAGCGATTGCTATCGTTGATCTCGGTTACTTCCTCGAGTATCATTCCGGCCTTGTTGTTGGCCTCGTCGGACATCATGGCGAGTTCCTCGGTACTCTCGGCCTGCTGGTCGGTCGCCGTGGCGACTTGATCCATGCTCGCGGAAAGTCTGGAGGTGATGTCCTCGATGGACTCGAACGTCTCGACGGCGCGGTCGGTCTCCGAACGCCCGGCCTCCGCTTCCTCGTAGACGTCATCGATATCGTCGGCCACGCGGGTGGTGGCCTCGTCGATGGTCGTGACCAGTTCCCGGATTCGGGCGGCCTCGGACTGGCTACTTTCCGCCAGGGACTTCACCTCGTCCGCCACGACTGCGAACCCCTCACCGCCGTCGACACGGGCAGCTTCGATGGAGGCGTTCAGCGCAAGCATGTTCGTCTGGTCGGCGATATCGTCGATGGTCTCCACGAATTCGTCGATGTCTGCGATGTGGTCTGCCAGCACATCGACGGCCTCGTTTACCCGGGTCGCGCGGGCGTGGATGGCGTCGATGCGCTCACTGAGTTCGCGGGCTCGCTCGCAGCCCTGCTCTGCGAGTGCCGCCGCGTCGTCGCTTTCTGCATTCACCTCGTCCGTCGAGGCGGCAATCTCCTCGACGGCGGCGCTGACGTCCCCGACTTCCTCACTCAACTCGTCCATGTTGCTGGACTGTTGGTCCGCGAGGAACGCTATCTCGGCCGACCGATCGGCTACCTGTTCGGTCTGGGAGTGGATCACGTCGGCCGTCTGGGACGAGAGTTCGCCCGCGCCGTCTCTTGTACCGACGAACGCGGCGGTGATTCGACCGATATCCCGGCCGGTCACGGTCTGGACTCGTTCGGAGGCTACCGGTCCCTCGCGGTCAGCCGCGTCGAGTACCAGTCCCTGGAGCTCAGTCAGGAGCGTCGCGAGGGTCCCCTCGTCGAGGCCGTAATCCCGGCACATTTGAGCGAAGTCAGTGACTGTCTCATCGGTCCCTGTCGGGAACACCGACGTGAGATATTCGAGGGCGAGGTCACGAAGTTCAGCCTCGGAAACCTGACTGTCTGCAACGATTTCGGGCGATATCGTCTCGCCGACGAGCTCACGGGCCTGTCCCCCATTATTGGGCAGAAGCTTTCCGAAATCGGTTCTCTCCGGGCCGTCTCGACGCGCTGCACTCATCTATAATATGTGGATTGCGTCATGGGACATCTTGTATCTAGAACGATCGGTATCAAGCCAGCTCTCACCCGTGGTGTCGTTCGAGGTGAGCGACGATCTCTTCGCTGTCCGCGAGCCACCCACCGTCGAGGTGGGCGTCGAACAGTACCGGAACGCCCCGTTGTCCGGTGCGGTCGTACAACTCTTCGCGGTCGGTGTGTTTATCCGGAACCACCGTTTCGTCGTAGTCTAGTCCGAGTTCGTCGAGTTTATTCCGAACCTTCCGCGAATACGGACAATCTCGCCTGTCGTACAGCTCGAGTTCTTCCATCGTATCGCTCCGTTCTCAGCAGCGTTTGATAATATCCGTGCGGGTGTGCAAGTCGATTACACAGTCATGGACACCTCGGTGCAGCGTTGCGAGAGCCAACGACTTCTGGCGTGGGGTGACTTCTTCATCCACCGTGAGCGGCAGGAACCCCTCGCGACAGCACAGGTGAAGGCCGCTGACCCGGTCGATGGCCACACTGGCACGGCCCACAACGACCGTGCACGAGTGGGAGATATCCCGCAGTAGGAGGACAGAAGAGGGCGACGGCAAAACCGTCGAAGTGACTGGTATCGTCGTGGTCTGGGAATTTCTCGATGGAATGGACCCCGAGTCGTTCAGAGCAGACACCTTCCCGGTCTTCGAGCGGGTCGTCACGACTCGTGACGTGACTGGTACGGTGACCGTCGTGAATCTCGACGATCCCTGCAACGATACTGACGCGTGTTTAGCCGGCAGCAAGCGCAGCTACAGAGCGAGGTGAGACCACCTCGATTGCGTCGTCGACGAGGGACCGAACCTCCGTTGCTCCAGACCCGAAGGCGACATCGACCGCAACCACGGGTAACGGCTTCGGGATGGGTCTATCCATCCCCGCGATTGGGGGTTCTGTAAATGCGATGCGATCGCTGTCCGAAAACGACACTGAGAATCATTCTCGCGAGTAGTCGTATCGGGAAGCAGTCATTCGGATGTGATTTCCTCGAGAAGCTGGCAAATTTTGAGTGCTATAACGGCCCGGATAGACACCATGTCTCCGAGCGGTGACGGCGAGTCGTCACAAGACCACCCGTCACGTCCCGGCACCGTTGCCCCCGGACGACCCCGAGGCGTGGTACGCGCCAGCCGTGCTTTCGCAGTACAGCGTGCACCCCGACGTCGTCGTGACCATCTCCCGGACCGCGACTGGCTTCGGCTACGACGTTCGCAAGCCACAGCTCACCGGCGGTGACGAGGCAGCTCGCCGCCGCGTCGAGTACTACGCCCTCGCTCGGGTGCGCTGTCTCGACCAGCTGACGCCCTACGCGCTCGACGACCGCATCGACGGCGCGCTGTTGTGGCTCCGCTACGAGGCCCACGGCGTCGTTCTCTTCTCCGGGCCGGCGGGCGTGGGGAAGACGACGCTGATGAACGCCGTTTCCCGAGAAGTCCCTGTTCAGGTGTGCGGCCGCGATACCTGAGAACTGCTAGTATTTCACCAACAGCAACGCAGCAGACACATACCGAACTTCCATTAGAAACAGCGTGCAAGATTCAGAGGATAGAGACAGCACATAAGAGAACCGTCTCAAAGACGACATCACCGACTTCGGCCTCTATTCATTCCACTCAACTAGTCCGGGAGCCGGTAGCCAAGCAAGTTTCCAAGTCTTGCCAGAATATTGAATAGCCAGTGTGGCGGACTGACGACGCGCTGTTCATCTTCGTGTTCAACGACCAGCATGGCGAGCAAGATAGATGATTTGAGGCCGTCGGGCGGCATCGGCACCCCGCGTTCGGTTTTCAACTTGTGGAACCTTCTGAAGAACTCCTCGAACCGCATCGCGGGCTGATGGACATTGATCACCTCGGCGGGTCCCGTGTTCTTGAACGCGTGTTCCGTATCCGGAGGGATAACGACTGTCTCGCCAGCTTTGACCGTCGACCAGTCCCCATCGACCTGTACCTCCAGTTCGCCAGCGATGACCTCGTAACTCTCCTCGGCGGTCGGGTGAAGATGTGGCGGTAACTCCCCTTGTTCGTCCAGGTCCATGCGAGTCTTGAACCGTTTTCCACCGCTCTCGTCCGCCGTTTCGAGGATCTCCCACCTGCCCGGAAAACCCTCGTGATCGAGTACCCGATGCGGCCCTGTATGATCGATGCAGTTCGGCATACGTTAACATACAACAACTGCCATCAAATTGGTTTGGGTGGCCAAAACGGACTCACCGCCAGAATTCGGGCAGAATGGGTGTGCCATGCCCGTTCACTCCCGAATATTAATTATCCGTACGTGCTAGTGTCTAGCATGGGCACCACGTCTGTGGGGAGAAGGCTCGACGAGAACGGTGATCCTATCCCTGGAAGTGGTTTCGAGGTCGATCCCGACGGCGAACTTGCAGAGAACCTCCGGGAGAGAACCGGACCCCTTGTCTCCAATCCCGTTTCTGGTGAATGGGTCGCTGAACTCGAACCCCCCGAGGACACGGGTGGTGAGTATCACAGCGCGCTCTATCTGAGCGCTGGAGACGGGCCACCGGAACACTACCACATCGGATACGAGGAAACCTTCGAAGGCATCAAGGGCGAACTGACCGTCGTCGTCGACGGAACCCCTCACCGCGTATCAGCGGGGGAGTCATACACCGTGCCCGCCGGCACAGTTCACAAACCCCGCTACGATGGCGACAGGTTCGCCGCAGCCATTGGCACGGTCCCCCGGCGGGAAAGACGCTCACGCTCATCAGGACGCTCTTCGGCCTCGCACACGAGGGAAAACTCCGCGATGCAGGAGAGCCGACGTTTCTCCAAGGGATGGTGTGGACCGACGAGCTAGCGGACGACACGGTGTTCGTGTCGCCACCGCCGGCCGTGACCCATCCACTGGCGACCGTCGTCGCGCCGCTCGCCCGTCGATTCGGCTATCGAATGACGTATCCGAAGTACGAGGACCCGGGTTTTTGGGACCGACACGTCGAACAACCCCGCCTCTGAACAACCCGGAGTTTGCGCAGGATCCGCTGACCCACCGTTCATTGTTCAGCGTTCTGGTGATATTTCGGCCGGAGGTCGAGTTGCTGACTTTGCGCCCGTTATTCAGCAGAGATCCGAATTCCTGTCGAACATCGATAACGTCGATATTCCAGAAGGCTGGATCCAATGGGTGTCCCCATCGATGGGTCTACTACACTAAAAGCCAGAAGTTTCCGAACGGACGGCCGTGGTGAATCGCCAGACGTAGCTTGATTTCACTGTTTCACAGCCTGCCTGATGTTGTAAACCGCACACATCAGGACGAGTTCTCGAAACTCACCGTACCAAGTTCGCGCACGCACGGCGTCGCCGAGCGTGCGCTTGATCGTCGAGAAGACAGTCTCACACATCGCTCGTTGACGGTAGCGAGGTCCATCGATCCGCGCGTTGTGCGCGTGATCGATGGGCCGGAACTCGCGGTGTTTGATCAGTGGTCTCACGCCCTCTTCGCGGAGTTTCTCGCGTAAGTCCATCCAATCGTAGCCTTTGTCCGCAGCGAGGCTGGCGAGGTCGCCCGCGTTGCGGAGGGCGACCTGCCAGCCGAGTTGTGTGTCGTGACGTTTCTCGGTCGTACAGTGAACGTCCAGAATCGCGTGGCTTTCTGTATCCACGAGCGCGGTTGTTTTGAGCGTCTGAACCCGGTAATTCGTCCGACGGCAGTAGTGTTTGCTCGCGTTTTCGCGGTCGAAGAACGTCGCGTCGATCGCGGCGTGGCCGCTTGGCTCGTGCAACTGCGCCGAGAGGCGCAGCAGTACTCGCCAGAGTGCTGTCTTGATCCTATCAAACCACTTCACTAACGTCGAGTGATCTGGGAGATCGGCCGGTTCAAGGCCGATCTCCCCGAGAATATGTGGCATCTCGCTCAGCAGATCCAACGCCTCTCGGTAGGACTTCTCCAAGTAAACCCGGAGACAATGGAGCGATAAGACGTCGTAGTCGGCGAAGCCGCCACCCCCTTCGGGGGCGGCGACTTCGTCTCGGCCACCGACAGCATTTTTAGCTAACTGAACCGCTTTCTTCGTGAAGCGGGAGATCTTCGACATAGGCATCGGCGGTTTCCCGCTTCATTCCACTAGTTCTGACGGTCGAAGCCGACGCTGTCCAGCGGTTCACCAGAGCCGAACGGACCCTTGACAGAATAGCCGTTTCAGCGGTTTCAAAGGAACCTCCTCCACGAGCATATCCGATTACTTACGTCGGTCAGTATAGTAGTTCTCGAATGTGGAACGCCGTTCCCGGAAAAGTGCCTCACCAACCGTGTGATGACCATACCGAAGAACTACTGGTAGAGGTCGGGACTCGTTGAAGGATGGATTCGCCGGGATTCCGTTACACCGTTTCAAAGAACCCGTTTAATCCCCGTGCTGTCCGGCGGTTTGTATTATGGATGGATGAGCATACAGACGTCACAGGTACTGTCGAATCACTCAGAAATTGATACGACCGGTGTGCAAGATACAGAAGCTGTACTGAACGTTTTCTTCACTGGCGCTCATGAGTTGCAGCCGCGCGAGACTCGCACCCTGAATCGAGTTGAGCTATAGTATTGCTCCGGTCACCGGCGATTCATCCTTATCGCCATGAGAGGCCCCGAGGTGTCTCAGGCGGGGCGAGCGGGCTCGTCGGCAGATCACCGCTTGGATCAGGGTCGTTGTAGGCCTTTGGAGCCACGTCGTTCGGTGCGTCCGGGTAGAACAGGGAGGCAACCGCGTGGATGTGTTCGCGTCCGACATCGAGTTCGAACTGGCCACCGCCGAACATCCGAATGTCGTGCTTTTGGCAGTAGTCGATGGTGTCGAAAAGCGACTGAATCGAGCCAAACCTGGATGGCTTGATGTTGAGCCACTCTGGCTCCCACGGGAGGTCTTCGACTGTCTCGACTCCGCGAATCGGGTAGTCCCACGTCACGCGTGCTTCCTCGCCTTCGAACAGCGGTCGCGTCTCGTCGTTCAGTTCCGGATCTTCGATGAGGGCTTCGGGAAAGCCCTCGATGATTCGCTCGTACAGTTCCGGGTCGGCAGGCTGATCGACCGTCGTCCCGTGGTACTGGCCCTTGAGGTCGAGTGTTCGGACGGCGTCGGTTGCCGCGAGCCGCTCGATGACTTCTGTCGTCCACTCTGATGTCGGATCGAGTTTGAACTCCAACTCGGAGTTTCGGTCCAGCCAGTCGAGTACTTTGTCTCCGGTCGGTGGGTTCTCTAGACGGGTACTCACGACGAATCGAACCGGATCGTACGTGCGACCGAGATGGTCGGCGAGATTTGTGTCGGCCTGTTTCAATGCGATGTCGAGCGCGGCGCTTTCAAAGGCCCACTGTCGATAATTACGGAAGATAGACTGATTCGGTTCGGTGCCGTGGAACAAATCGATCTCGGATAGCTGGCCCGAGAACTCCTCAAGAGTGTATTCGCCCGTAACAGGGGAGTCCTCTGCAGAAGCGTGTAGGGCATCGTGTGCGTCGTTGTCGTACGTGACGTCCTCGCCACGCCCGGTTTCGCCGTCGCCGTGTAACGAGACGATGGTCGTCGCACGGGTGAAGCCACTCGACGTGTCCCGCTCGCGCTGTTTGAGATCGTAGGCTTCTACTTCGAGTTTGAGGTCGGAGACGTGATCGTACAACATTGTGAGCCATCCTTTGTTCCGACGGCATTAATAACTGAGAGAGACGGGTACCGAACCAGGTAACACTCGTGTCGTGCGCATACCCGTCCAAAATCACAGATCGTCCTACGACTGTTCCTGCTGTGAGCGGAGTCCGCGGCGAATTCGGGATAGTTGACAAATTTACAGATCGCCTCTCAGAGTAGGGCACACAGGCAGGCTCAGGGAACTTTGATGTAGTGGTATCCGTCTTCCTGACGACGTGTGAGTTCTCCGACGGACGTGGGTGCCGTCTCGACGACATCGAGGACGTCGTCTCGCGTCAATCCCGCGGCTTGCATCGACTTCTCACACGCGACGAACTGGACAGCCCCCTGAGATAGATCGGCGATCTCCTCAGCGTAGTCGGAATCCGATCGAACGAGTTCGATACCGGATGCGTTGGCGACGACTGCGACGGCATCCATCTCGATGGATTCGTCGTCGAAGATACCCTTGGCATATCGCATCGCCGCGTCCTGAATGTCGGCTGCTCCATCGGCCACGTGAAAGACAGTCTTCATACCACGTTTCTTCAACGGCGGTCGGTAAGTGTTTTCGCTCCCGTCGGGTCAGCCCCCTCGAATCGCCTGACGGAATTCAGACCGAACCGTCTCGAAGCCCGAGAGGCCGACGAACAGGGCCATCAGCGCGGACAGCGAAACGAGCGCCGAGACGTACATCGACAGCGGAATTATCAGACAGGCCCCGGCTGCAACGACGAATCGAGGGATGCTGACGGTCCCGGTGTCACGGAGTCGAAAGAGGTTGTGTCCGATCAAGTACAGTGCGCCGCCGCCCCCGAGCGCCACCGCTGGAATCACCGTCAGTGACTCTCCGACGTGTGCGAGCGTCTGCTCGATACCGAGCGCGATGAAGATAATTCCCGCAACCATCGGGAAATGGAGATAGCTGTAAGAGTCTCGTGCCAGTGCCGCCCGCTCCGCACTGGTCGCCGAAACGAGTCGCCGTTCCGCAGCGAGAACGACGTAGTCGAAGTACAGCCACCAGAGTGCGAATACGAGCAGAATACCAGAGATGGCGGCGAAAATAACGTTTGTAGTGAGTGCCAGGCCACTGGCGTTGACGCCGACCCCGATGGCCACGATGGACTCGCCGAGTGCGATAATGAGGATCAGGCGGTAGCGCTCGACGAAGTGGCTCGCCTGGATTTTGAAACCGGACACCCCGCGAACTAATGGGACGCCGTAGTCGAGTGCGAGCGCAACGATCCAGAATACCGCCTGAATCGATCCGTCGAGAAATCCCGCAGGGATAAGGAGTGCCGGTCCGAGTAAAAATCCAGGAGCGAGCCTGAGGATCGCATCTCGCGTCTCCGGATCGGTCGCAAGCGTATACAAGACGACGTGCAACATCCGGACAACGAAGTACGCGAGGCCGAAGAGCACACCATCGTCGCCGAAGGCATCGGGGACAGCAAGTGCGACGATGAGCACAGCTGCCATCGCCGCGAGAAGCACGAGTCGCGCCGGGAGCGCTTCCTCAGCGGGGATCGCATTCGTTAGCCAGGAGTAGGTGACCCACGCCCACCACAGTACGGCAAGCAGGCCGACGCCACGGACGATTCCGACCCACGTGAGATGATTGGCGAGAAAACTACTCACCTGCGTCATGGCGAAGACGAAGACGAGGTCGAAGAACAGCTCCAGCGGTGTCACTTCCTGGTCGTCCCCGCCGATCTCTTCGAGGTTCGAGAACCCTGCGGGTGCTGCCTTCATCTACAGACTCGTTTACGACAGTGACGCTTCAAAACTTGGACTGCTTCGTATACTTGGCTCAGCGGCACCGATCGTCGCGTTCGCAGCAGTACCATAGAGAGACAGTGGTGACATCGAGCAGGCTACGAGAATACGTCGGTCAAAGTGGGTGATCTTTAGAGGTACACTCATCTGCTGCCACCGCCTACCATGGTTATGCCGATGGAAGACGCCGACAACCTACGGCGCATTCTCAAATACGACCGCGTCGCAGTCGTCGGAGCTTCGACCTCGTACGAAAAAGCAGCGCACATCGTACCGGCGTACCTCCAGCGCCATGGGTACGAACTACGACCCGTCAATCCAAACGCCGACGAGGTCTTCGGAGAACACGCGTCCGATTCACTGACCGAGGTGAAAAAGACAGTCGATATTGTCGAGATTTTCCGACCGAGCGAGGAGGTTCCAGAGATAGTCGCGCAGGCGCTCGCTCGTGATGACGTGAAAGCGGTCTGGATGGAGCCCGGAATTCGGAACGACAGGGCAGTGGAAGCCGAAGCGGCCGGCCTAGACGTGGTTCAGGACCGCTGTATGAAGGTCGAACACGGCCAGCTCATTCGCAATCCAATGGACTGAGTAACGGTCTTCCGGGAAGTGGAGAGCCTCCTTCAGTGCCCTGAATAATCTCCAGCAAACAGCGGTCTCACACTCGAAAGGTGTGCTCGCATTACTAGCAGCGTGTATAGGGTGTCATAGAACGGTTGGCACGCCCATCACCTGACCTTTCGAATCGCTCAGTGCAGAACTCTCACTGACTGGCCAGGTCGTTTCGTCCACGGAGGATCGTGTTCCTGAGTCGAGGCAGATAGTGGGTGAGATCAGTCGTCGTGAGCATTCCGACGAGATCACCATCCTCAGTGACCGGAAGTCGTCGGATTGAGTGCTCTTTCATCAGAGTGGCAGCGGTGTGGATGTCTTCTGTACTGGCAATCGTGACGACTGGCGTGCTCAGGAACGTACTCACGCGAACGGATTCGATATCAGCCCCCGCTGCCACCTGTTGCATGATATCTGACTCAGTCACAATACCGCTGTACTCTCCAGTCATGGGATCGACCACGATTGCTGATCCGATATTCTGATCTGCGAACAGCGTCGCCACATCACAGGCCGTCGTCTCTGGCGGAACCGTTCGAACTGACTGTGTCATCACATCTCCGACGATCTGCTCAATCATACTACCCGTACCTGGTAGAGGGGGTTAATCATGCTGAGTATGCCTACAGTGTCATCGGCGTATCGAGCTCTGGATCGGCATCAAGAATCGTAGACAGGGTCGGCTGCACCTGATCGAATTGCGCGGTCGGTTCCACAAGCTCTGTCTCGGGATCATAGGTTATGAGTCCTTCCGCGGCCAACTTCGGGAGGTGGACATGATATAACGAGAGGCGAATCTCTGTTAGTACGTCCTCAGACGCCTCTGCAAGTGACATCTGATGATTATACTTAACGACGGCTTCCGTAAGGTCGTCGAGCGTTAGTGACCGCTGTTCTTCTGCGAGCGTCCCAAGCACGATCCGCCGGTGCTGGTTTTGACACAAGTCGAGTACCGAATCGAAGGCGAGAGAATCCACACTCATCATCCGAATACAGCCGACCGACGTGAATCAGGGTGACTTTTTCATGCACAAACTGGTTTTAGGTGCCCACTCAGGATCGGGCTGTAAGGGCGGAGAGCGTGTTCCCGAGGACGTGCTTGATCCCCCCTCGGAGGCGGGAGCCGACGGCCTGCTGTGAGATGCCGAGTTCCTCACCAAGGGCTTCCAACGTGACCTCGCGGGGGGATTCGAAGTACCCGCGCTCGTAGGCGAGCACCAGCGCCTCTTGCTGAGTGTCAGTGAGGAGGGCTTCGGTCGCCGTGTTTACCGGCGTAAGTGCGTGCAACTCTGTCAACGTGACCGGGATATCCAACTCTCGACACCGTCGCTGAAAGACAGCAATGTCGCTTCGATCATCACCGCGTATCTCGAACGTCCACTGTTGGTTTGTCCCGGTAGCCTCGATCAGTGGAACCTCTGTCTCCGCTAGGACGGTTAACACGTCGTCGTAGTCCAGCGCCCACTCGACGCGTAACAGGTACTCGTCCTCGACAGAGTCAACGAGCCGAATCGCCTTCACGCCCGGGTGCTCGGTGAACGCGCTCTCGATATCGTCGACTTCGGTTCCCCGAACCCAAAAGTAGGGAATCACCACATTCTGTGCGGGGATAAGTCGCTCCAGCGTGACAGTCACGTTCGGCAGTTGGTGGAACACTGTCCCTAAGGGGAACTGGTCTGACGGAATCGTGAACGTCGCCTCGGTAGCCATCATCCGTATCGTTGGCTTCCAATTGTAAAGGTCTGCTACTGATTGTACCGTGCTCACGACGCCACTCTGCCCTGACGTATTCTCTCTCTCTCGGCCCAAGAACCGGAACCAGATGCATTGTGACCCAACCAGTGGGATCACCGATACGGGATCCGAAGTTCTTACCAGCTCACTCTATATGTAACACCGAGGCCGAGAAGGTTGAGTGACCGACACACGCGCTCTATTCAGCAGACCTCCGAAATCCTATCAAAGACCGAGAATTCGTTCGAGAAGTCGGCTGCAGTCTGTCGGTTCCCGGTAGATTTGCGTCTACTAGTAGTTACTGAATGTGGAACGCCGTTCCCGATAAAGTCACTCTGTAGATGCGGGAACACCACACCGGAGAATTACTAGTAGAATCACAGAACAGAAGGACCCGACTATTCTGGTGGTCGCCTGTATTTCGGTACTAGTGCCTGGAATATCAGCTCAGTCGAGTACGCGGAGTTATCTGATGGAC
>JARUKX010000063.1 GCA_029688825.1 Haloarculaceae archaeon H-GB1-1
ACCCGACATCTACATCCCGTGCGGTATCAGCGGGGCCGTCCAGCACATGGTCGGCTGTAAGGGTGCCGAGACCATCCTCGCCGTGAACACCGACCCCGAGGCGGCCATCATCCAGAAGGCCGACTGGGCGGTCGTCGCCGACCTCCACGAGGTCGTGCCGGCGGTTACCGAGGAACTCGAAAGTCGCGGCCACACTGGCTGAGAGAAAACGGGGTGACCATTTCCGGAGGATCGCCGCTTCAGGAGTCGGAACACCGAAAATTGATTACAGCAATCGCTCTGGTGCTGGACGAACTCGTAGCCACACACACTGCAATGGTATCGAACGGAGCAGATAGTGATTCCGGAGACACTCGAACGTAAGATGCTCGCAGAGCAGGATATCTCCGTAGCCGTGAGGGGAACGCGAAATCACGTTTCCAGAAGTTCCGCCTCAAGGGTTTCGAGGCTGTAACTGCTGAGTGCTCGCGAATCCTCCTGGTGAGTGTTGATAACGAGTTGGAAGAACGCGCTTTCAACCGCCGGAATCACGTTGAAGTCTATGATCAGTCTTCGATGGTGTCTGCACACTACAAAGTTAACTGACGAACTATGCGCACGAAACTTGCCGCCCTCGCGGTCGCCGTACTACTAGTTATCGGCACAGGTAGTGTCGTCGCCGCTATGGATCCACCGACGACCGACACAGCATCGGATTATGTATTGCCAGTCAACTACACCATCGACGTTTTCAACCCCGGAGAGGAGAGTGATGAAGAGGTCGACCAGGCTATTGAAACGGCTTGGGTGAACCATACAGTCCGGAGTTACTTCGATGAGGGAGCTGCCGTCCATTTCGAAGTCTGGGCCACTGGATCGGACGAAGACGTGATGCGCGTCAAGGTTGCTCCAATCAAGGAACCAGACGAGAAAAGGGTTATCGCAGAGGTCGACCTTCCCGAGCAACAGGTTACCTCCACCGATGAACCGGAGAAACTCAACGCCTCCAACGCTATCACGATCAACATCAGCGACTACGACCTCAACGATACGGAACACAATCAGGACACGAACAGTGAAGGGACCGCCACGCAGCTTACCGATGACCAAGCCACCCAGATAGAGCTCAATGAGACCTCGATTGAACGCGGCGTGAACGGTCTCTTCACCTTCGAAGCCAAAGACGAAAACGAAACCAGCGCGGCAGTCTCCTCAGACGAGATAAGACCGACCAACACTAAAATTCGGCTCTGTAGTTTCGCTAGACGCGACGGCGACGACTGCGTTATTGCCGTAGAAAGCGAAGAGGCAGAGTGTTGTGGTATCGGAATTCCGCCTCTTCACCCGTGTTACGGTGTCAAAGGCTAAATCAGTTGTCGCTACCCCGGACGAACCCGCCGACCCCGAAGGGGGAGGCGGGTTCGCCGAGTGGGCGATGCTCACGCTCCATGCACTCCGTATCGAGCTGGGCAAATCCTACCGCGTCGCGGTGGATTTGCTCAGCGAGATGCCTGGCGTCCTCGACGAGATTGGTCTCACGCGGCTCCCTCACTACACCGTCCTCCGCACGTGGTTTGCGCGGATTCCGACTAAGACGTGGCGTGCGTTTCTCGGCGCGTCCGCCGAGAAACGCACCGGCCACGCTGCTATCGATTCGACCGGCTTTGACCGCGACCAGCCCAGCCGTCACTACGCCAATCGCACGCACTACCGCGTTCGGGCGCTGAAAGTCACTGCCTTGGTGGATGTCGAAACGCTGTACATCACCGACATCCACTCAACGACCTCGAAGAAACACGATGCGAAGATCGGCCCGCAGGTCGCCCGGCGCAACGCCGGCGACCTGCGGAGTCTCGCCGCCGACCGAGGCTACGACGCCAAAGCCTTCCGCGACGAACTCCGCGAGAACGGCATCAGACCGCTGATCAAGCACAGGATCATGAATCCGCTCGATCACGCCCATAACGCCCGCATGGATGGTGCTCGGTATCACCAGCGTTCCATGTCAGAAACTGTCTTCTCGTCGATCAAGCGCACGCTCGGCGCTGCCGTGCGTGCGCGAAGCTGGTGGCTGGAGTTCCGTGAAATGCTGCTGAAAGCCACCGTCTACAACCTTCGCCGGAGCGTGAGATATCCGTGAAATCAACCGCCGTGTACCGAAACTACAGAGCCTAAAATTCAATTTCTCACTTTCTTTCCCTGTGCCCTTATGGCGGATATTATAGTAGGGATTTATTTAGATGCTCGAGCGTCGGCAGTCGAAGCACTGTATGAATCTTATCGGTAAACTAGTAGCTCGAGAGAAATACCATATTTACTAGGGAGTGAATCGGGACGAATTCGTTGTGCACACGAAAACCTCCCACTTCACGGAGACGGTTGTGTCGCTCGCCCAAAAGGCCGTCATTGGCCCGCCAGATCCGGCGTACCCTCCGGGCGAAGAGGGGTATGCTGACTGGGTGATTCTCGCCGTTCAAGGGCTCAAAGAGTATCTTGGCCATCCCTACCGGAAGCTGATGAACGTTCTCCGCGAGATGCAGAGGGTAGCGAAAACACTCGGCTTGACACCTGAGACGGAACCACACTTCACGACGGTGTGTTCCCGCAAGCAGGCTATTCCGATGAAGCGGTGGCGAGCGATCCTTGATCAGACCGTCGAACTGCATGATCTCGGTGATGTACAGGCAATCGATGCAGCAGGCATGGATCGCGTCCAAGCCAGCCAGCACTACGCCAAACGCACTGACTACACGTTCGAGGCGGGGACGACGACGCTGCTGGTCGATTGTGATACCTAATCGATTCTAGATATACATTTTTCGATTAAATAACTATATGACACAAAGGTTGGCTGGCAGGTGCGAACCCGGAATTTAGACAATCTGACTGCTGTCGCGGCCCATAAGGGCTACGACTGGGAACGGATTCGCACACGATTGTGTGCGGACGCTGTCACACCGCTGATTCCGCAGCGAGACCCCGGGTTTCGGGGTGGGCGAGAAACTTGCTCATCCGAAATCGGGCATATAACCAACGCTCGAACGTTGAATCGGTGTTTTTCCGTCTCCACCGCAGATACGGCGACACACTTTGGGCGCGAACCTGGTTCGGGCAGTTCCGTGAACTTGTCATGAAACCCGCCGTCCGCAATATCGAACGTGCCATCGAGGACTCACACCCGTGAAATCACGTGTTCAAACAAGGCCAATCCTCTGTATTCAGCATACAATTCCTATCAGTCGCTGAGGGTTTCAACAGATCCATCTAGGAGTAGTTACCACATAGGCGAGATCATCGTCTGAACAGAGCCACCTTGAGGCCGAGAGAGTGAGCAAGTACTTTCGACCGATCACCAGACAGGACCGACGGAGCTCTCAGCCCAACGTGACCCGAACAGCCCGGTCCATGTCCACGGCGTTGATCCACTGGTGTGTGTCGGAGTCGGCCTGCCAGGGGGCACGAGACTGACTGTCGCCAGTCGACCCGAAGGAGTACCGACCCTCGCCAGTTGGTGCAGGGCCGTCCCCGCGTTCGATGACTGAAATCATCGAATCGCTCGTGACGGACACCGTCGTGAGTCCCTCGTACTGCCCGGGCTTGCCGCTGGAGATACGGACGCGATCACCCTCACGGAGCGTGCGGACCATCGTCCCGTGCATCGACTTCGCCCAGAGGGTCACCTTCGCCGCCGTCCCGGCGTCGTCCTCGACGAAGGCGACCTGATACTGGTTCGCGGTTGCGGGATCGTCGACGAGGTGTCGAACTCGACCCTCGATGGTCGTTTCGTATGCGTTAGGATTTACCTCGGCGATCGGGACTGGAGCAGCCCTCGCTTCCCGCACGGTGTCGAGAGCATCGAAGACACTCTCGCACTGTGACCGCCCGTCGCGAACGCCGTTCGCCACGAGCCGACCAGCAGCCGCTCGGGAAACGCCCGTTCGGTCGCTCACTGACTTGGCAGCGCGGTTGACAGTGGCGAGCGTCGCCTGGGCCATCGTCGCCCGTGGATCCGGGTCTGGCTCGAAGCCATCCGCAGTCGAGGTCTCGGCGGTGGTACACTGTCGACTGGCTGCGTCGCGGTTCAGGTCTGCCTCGTGGGCGTCGCGGGCTGTCTCGGCGTGGCGAGCCTGTTCAGCCTCCCGCCCACGTCGGCGCTCCTGCTGGGCGAGTGTCTCGCCGAACCGTCGTCCAGGGGCGACGTCGGGCGAGCGCGTCCAGTCGTAGTCGTTTTGCCGGCGGTAGAAGGACCCGCGCGAATCGTGCCCCCGATTCGGCCGGTAATCGAGTTCGTCACCGGTGGCCGTCTCGGCGACCTCCCGAAGCATGTGTTCGGCCCCCTCGACGCGGGCACCGAGTTGAATGGAGTGGTCGATATCTGACGATACTTTCTTACCGCTGGGATTGCTATCGAACATTGTCTTTCTGGGTGCTTCGGAAAGACACACTTCGGGTGTTCCAGCACCCGATTTCTTCCGGCGCAAACCCGCTCGCGAGCGCCGCGTATCATGCCTTTCCGTACATAAGCACATGGCCGCAATTTACTTAAATTTAATCATATGGGAAGATCAGAAACAGCCACTATCAGCCTAAAGAAGCCCTCTACCGGCATTTCAGTGACACTCGATAAAACTCTAGACTATCTCATCCACGTCACTCGTAGCCACCGACATAACCGCTTGAGAAAGCCCGCCCGCTACTGCAGGCAGGATCTTGGAGGTGGGTGGGGAGCGACCGTCGGGAGCGCGTCGGAGGGCGGGAGTGAGGGTACAGGCCGGCCACCAGCCGGTGGCCGGAAATCCTCCCCGGGTGGGACTGAAAGGGGCGCCTTGCTCGGCGAGCGAGCCGACGTCCTCGAAAGAGCCTCGCCTCTTTCGGGATGATGAAAACCGCCTCGGCGGTTTTCAGATTACAAGCACCGCAACGGAGTGCGGAGCGCAGCGAGGCGCAGCCGTCGAGCCAGGCGGGGCTTTCCGTATCATCTCCTGTTCCACGTCCTCCATATAGCAGTCACCACGAGATTACCTACCAATGATGACCGATTTCGGCCGCTGCGGTGCTGGGTCACACCCCCAGAGACACTCCTGAACAGCACCAATCAGTAGCCCACACCAACTGGCTCAGTCGGCGCTAGCTGGGGTACTATCCGCGTCGCTGTCGTCGAGAAGAGGGTAGTCGATGTGCATCTCGATTGTGTCGAAGGGGACAACTGGTTGAATCGCACCACCAGGACCGCCGTCTTCGAACTCGAGAATTCCCAGCACCTCCAGCTGTTTCAGGTCTGCGTGGACGTCGGAGACATCACGATCGACGAGTCGAGCAGCCTCCCGCATACTTTGCGGGTCACCCTGCGCGATTGCCTGGACGAGCTCCAGTCGCAGTGGTGTGAGGCTATCGACGAGATCGTCGTAGGTGCCGAACTGCAACACTGCACGCCCGTCAGTCGTCTCCGGTGCAGCTGTCTCCGCATCCTGAACGACCTGAAGGGTATCCTCACGAAGCTGTGCACGGTCGCCGACGGTGATGTGGAGCGTGGTCATAGGTTGTGGTGGCTGTGTGGCGTCGCTGCAGGTCAATAGGGACGGGGTGGCGTCCCGCCAATCGTGTCCCAGTATTCGTCAGCGCTGGCCCAGAACTCGACCAGCAGCGCTTCCATACCCGGGAACTCGACGTCCGCGTCGCCTGCAGCGGTGTGGAGTTCGTGTCCGTTGGTGTCCTCGTGTGCGTTGTCGTACCGGATGAGCGTCAGATCTTGCAACGTCCCCAGGTGGAGGGTGTACTTCCAGCCGGATGGGTAGGCAGCGGTGTCAGTAGTCCGTCGAAGGACGACGTTCTCGACGAGTCCAGCTTCGACGTGGGTGTAGCGGTGCGTGAGTTCGTGGCCCATCCCTCATCTGTTGGGACGGTGCCCAACGCCATAACTCTGTTGGTTAAATCACCAACACCACCGCAAAGGGACGTTTTACTCGACGGCTTCAGGTGGAATCTTTGAGGAGAAGAGTCACCGAACTTTATTCCTTTCAGCATAAACAACAATTTACCCACACCATGCGACTCTTCGACGACACTGACGCTGACGACGACCCGCTCCCGGTCCCCGACGACCACCCCTACCTCCACATCCGCCCGACCGACGACGAACTCGACCCCGAGAGCGTCGCCACCACCTTCGAACGCCTCCACCAGCTCGAGCCGTCCATCGAGGAGAGCTGGCTCGACCGGCTGCTCGGCTCCCCGCGGCCGACCATCGAGTGGCTGCTCACCACCACCCACGAGACGGCCGACCCGACGGTCGCCTACTACGCGACCATCGACCCACCCGAAGATCTCGACGCGCTGGAACGCCACCTCCGCACGCTGTTCCCCGACAGCTACGAGATCGACCGCGTCGACGTCCACCCCGCCGTCGAGCTGCTGCAATCAGACACCGACGCCACCCCAGCCGGCGTCACGTTCCACGGCGAGTCCGAGCGCCGGCAGGACTACCTCACCCGCCTCACCCCCTTCGAGACGTTCTACGACGACGTCGACGACACCCACCAGGTGCCCCTGAGCGCGCTCGTCGAGACGCTCGCCAACGCGCCCGTGCCCTGCGTCTACCAGGCGCTCGTCCAGCCCATCGGGAACCTCACACCCAGGCTCACCGAACGCGAACGCGCCATCGAGCGCGGCCGGGACTCGGTCGGCGACACGCTCCTCGCGGAACTGCTGGGCGAGCCCGAGGAGTACACCCCGGACGCCAGCGACCGCCGGCGACTCGACGAACTCGCCGCGAAGAACGGCCGCCGTGCCTTCGCCGTGAACGCTCGGCTCCTCCTCTATCCCCCGGCCACCGACGACACGGCCGTCGAGACGTTCGCGAGCGACCTCACGACGGCGTTCGGCCACGTCGGCCAGACCAGCTACGACGTCGGCGGCACCCACCACGCCGACGCCACGGACCTCCGCGACGACGTCCGCGACCGCACCGTCACGCTGCCCGACTACGACGATCTGCGGAACTACCTGCCGTTCAGCCGCACCCGCTCGACGGCCATCGTCGCCGACCCCGCCGAACTCGGAAGCTTCTGCCTACTCGACGGCGCCGCCCTCACGGGCGCGGGGACCCGCGCACTCGCCCCGACCCCCAGCGAACGCACCGCACTCCCGACGCCACCCCCGGAGCAACTCCAAACGTACCAGGGCCGGGGCCTGCCACTGGGCGTCCCCCTCTCGGCGGACGACACCAGTACGGACGACCCGCTGGTGCTCCCACCCGAGCTGCAGCCACTGCACGTGGGGTGGTTCGGGAAAACAGGGTCAGGAAAATCCACGGGCCTGGTGAACGCCATCCTCGACAACCACGCCGCCACTCGTGGTGCAGATATCCTCATCGACCCGAAGGGCGACGGCATGGCCGTCGAGTACCTCCGGGCGCATTACGCTCGTTACGGTAGCCTCGACAACGTCCGCTACTTCGACTGCGCGGACACCCTCCCCGCCATCCCGGTGTTCGACGTCCGCGAGGAACTGGACGCCGGCGTCCCCCGCGCCACCGCCGTCGAGGACGCCATCGACCACTACCTGGAGATGCTCGCCGCCATCATGGGCGAGGAGCGCTTCCAGCAGGCGGTGCGCTCGCCGGACGTCATCCGCTATCTCCTGCAGGCGCTGTTCGACCCCGTCCACGGCGCGGACGCCTTCCCTCACGGCGACCTGCTCGACGCCCAGCGTGGGCTGCAGGATCGCCAGTCCGCACCTCCGGTGAGCGACGACGACCTCGAAGCGCTGCTGGCCGGCGTCGTCGCCACGGACACGAAGTCCTTCGAGAAGGTCATGCAGGGCGTCGCCAACCGCATCGAGAAGATCCCCGCCGACCGCCGACTCGCGCGCATCTTCAACCACGTTCCCGACCAGGACGATGACACGACGTTCGACCTCGCGGACGTCCTCGACGAGAACGCGGTGGTGATCCTCGACACCGGCGAGTTACGGACCGAAGCCCAGCGCGTCCTCGCGCTCGTCGTGCTGTCGAACCTGTGGACGGCTCTCCGACGACGGGCGCGGCGAGCCGGTGGAGAGGAATACGAATCCGACGCCACCGCCGACCTGCCCCTGGTGAACCTCTACGTCGAGGAGGCCGCCAGCGTCGCCGTTTCTGACTTGCTGCAGGAACTGCTGGCCCAGTCCCGGAGCTTCGGCTGTTCGATCACGCTCGCCACGCAGTTCCCCGGCCAGCTCCGCGCCCAGGACGAGGCCGTCTATCGGGAGCTCCTGAACAACGTCTCGACGTACGTCACGGGCAACGTCGCCGTCGACCCCCAGCTCACCCAGCGCCTGGCCACCGACGACATGCCCCCCGAGAAAGTCGGCAATCGCCTGCGCGCCCTCCGCCGTGGCCAGTGGCTGGTCACCCTTCCCGCCGACTTCGACGACCCCGAACCCCGCCCGTTCCTCGTCGAGTCGCTCCCGCTGCCGCCCGGCGACCCCGAGGGGCCACAGCCGCTTCGAGGCTCTGAAATTCAGGACTTCCAGCAGGCGCTGGCCGCCGTGCAGACGCGGACCCACGACCAGGCCGGCCTCTCCCTCTCGACACCGAGTACGGTCGCCGAGGAGGACGATGCAGACGAGCCAGCCGACCTCGCGGGCCAGAGCGGCCACCTCACGAGCGCACTGCCGCTGACGACTCGCCTGCCTCGAACCGTTGGCTACGACGCCGACCGGCACGCCCTGCGGTGTACCCAGTGCGAGAACCGGTACAACCCACAACTCACCGGGATGCAACGCGCCGTCGAGTGCTGTGGCTCGCTAGAGCAGGTCGACCGCGACGACGTTCCCATCTGCGACCTGAACCTCAAACTCACGCCCGACGAGCGAGAGGCGTCGGAGTACACCGACCGCCAGCTCGCCTTCCTGCAGGCCGTCTACAACGCCCAGCAGCTGCGCTACGACCCGCTGGAGTACGACCTGACCGTCGACACGATGATCCGCCTGCAGGAGTACGTCGGCATCGACAACCCCGCCATCGACGAGCTGCTCGACGACGACGTCCTCGTCCACGATACGGACCATCCCCATCGACTGTACACGGTGCCGCCGGCCGGGCGCTCGGTCATCGAGGAGGGGTATCGCGAGGGCGTCGACTACGGCCACGGCGCCGGCGACCTCGAAGAGTCCAGCGAGCACGTCCTGCTCGTCGAGGTGGCGCGACGGTATCTGGAGCAGGCGTACGTCCAGGATAGTGAGTCAGCCGTCACCGAGGTCGTCCCCTACTACGAGTTCAAAGAGGGCCCCGAGACGGCGCTGCCCGCCGCCGCGGTGATGGGTGGGGCAAGTCAGGACCTCCAGGAAACCGCCGAGGCGTACGACCAGCGCCGGCTCGACATCGCCGGGCTCGACGCCGACGGCGAGGTCGTCGTGGCCGTCGAGGCCGAACGCATCAACAACGACTACGGCCGGGCGGTCCCCGCCGACTACGACAAGCTGGCCGCCTGCGACCCCGAGGAAGCCATCTGGATCGTCACCCGCTCGTCGGACGCCCACACGATCCTGGGGGCGTTGAACGAGCCGCTGGAGGGGGAGGTGCGCGTCGAGAAGACTTACGCCGAGACGACGCCGCCCCAGCAGTTCCGCATCGACGAGCCCGGACTGACTGCGGTGGTCCCGGTGAGTCGGTGGTTGGACGAGGTGGGATGAATACGGCCCGGCGTCGTGGTCGAGTGGTCGGTTTGGTGGGATTGCAGGACCCCAGTCAGGGAATCCAAGGAGTCATGAACCACATTCTGGAGTTTCGAGAAGCCCTCCACAGGAGATAGGTTTCAGGAGTCGTGCTGGATACAGAGGCTGTAGTCAGCAAGCGAGTGTCGTTCGTTCCACGACTTGAGCTAAGAAAAAGCCGATAAATAGGTGTACCAACAGATTTACTGGGTGGTTCATACGGACCATTATTCTTTGATCCAGCGCTGTACTTCACACAGAATCAAGCTATGCCCAACGTACGCATACGGACCTTGTCTAGCTACACACACAGTTCTTCATTCAGTTTGTGAGCGTTTCGTCGGAGCCGGTCAGACTTGACCCAGTAGCTGGCGTGCCACGTCGTAATCACCCATAGATCCTTCGACTCAATACGGTATAAACCGCTGTACGCACCTTTCTCCAGTTTCGGGTGATAACTATCAGCCACAGGTGAATCCTCTGAATACGCCTCGATCTCATCCTCAGGGTCATCTAGGTAATCCCACACCGTCTTCCAACCATCCTTCCCAACGCAAACCAACACTTTCGGCTCGACAACGTCGAATATTTCCTCAGCAAACCTTTCCCTCGCCTCCGACTTACTCGGCCCTCCGAGACCGCTGATGTATCCATCGTCCGGAGTCGCCAACTTGTACATCCAAGTATAACAGACATCCCCGAAGAAGCCATCCAGCGGAGAGTCCTCGCTGCAGTCCAAGTAATCCTCCAAACTCCCAGATCCATCCATCAAATCCAGTTCGCTGCGAAGACCGTTAATCAAGTCACTGAACATATTGTCCCGGTGAGTCAGGAACCCGTCCTGATTCGCAGCGACCTTCGCCGCTTTCCATTCAAGATCGGCACCGACCTCGTGCTGACGTCCGTACTCACCATCCGTGAACGTAGAAAGACTAAGCGAGTTCTGCATCCCAGGATTCAACGTCGCCATCATCACATCCTGACTGCAGGTAGGTGCAACCCGGTAGAAAGCCTCCAAAGGAAGCTCTTCGTTCCCGAGGAACTCCCGGACGTCTTCTTCCTCAGTGATCCGTCCATGGGTGAAGGCGTTGACTTGTTCGAAGTATTTCTCCGGATCTGTGACTCCGCTGCTTTCCAGTTTTGCGATGTAGTCCTGGGCCAGTTCTTTGTGGAATTCCCGGGCGTCTTTGTCGAGAGCAGTCATCTATCGGGGTAGCTTTTCGAGGCCTCGTTGTTGAACGTACCGCTAAAACAAGGTGTTGTATTTATTAATTCTAATCCGTGCAAGATGAGGATAGGATTGTCACCGATAAGCGCACTGTATTCAACAGCGTCCTCACCAACTACACGATCTCTGTCAGTAACGTCATGACCGATACAGAGCGCATAGTCAGAATATTTGATGACTATACAGAACTTAGCTGCCAATTTCGTTATCGGTGATTTTCAGCTCTCTCAAGAGTACTGGTCCTAGTGTCACTTTGGCTAGGGAGTCTAGGGCCCTAGCGACCTAGTGCTAGGGACTAGTCTCCCTAGAAAATGGCATTCTCTGACTCTCTAATGCCAAAATATTACTATCTGTGGTTCATAGCTCCCACCGGAACAAATCCACCTCGTGACTGTATTTGGTCTGATATATCGGGAAAATAACCGAGAAGCCGACCACCATGAAGAACAACTCACCGAACTGCATCCGAAGATACACACCATAGTAAATCATGTCACTCGACGATTTCACAAATAAAGGCGACCAGCCGAACAGACAACACCCACGAGAATTCGAGGAAGAGGTTAGACGTGACGGTCTCTGGCCAAATCCCCCCGCTCGAAACACAAAGCAACTAACAAATCTTGCTGGTGTATTGTACCGGCTCCAAACTGTGGCTTATGTCACTGAGGACCAGTATAAAGATGCCCGCGATGCTGAAGCAAAGCTGGCCAAGAAAATCGACCCATCATTGGAGGACGGATATTGGAAGACGGTTCACGCGCACTGTGTGCGAGATCTCGGATATGAGGGTGATGGCGCGATGGGAGAGTTCGTGGAGGATGCAAAACGCTTCCTAAAGTGACGGTAAATCCTCTCGAACATCTCCCTTGGCTACTTTTACGAGTCAGGCCACACTCGGTTCAACCTTCATCGCTATTATTGTGTGCTTCTTGCGCCGCCGGACTGCAAGATAGATCCTCTGTATTCAGCACGACACTCCTATCAGCATCTACGGGTTTCGACAGCGCCGACGCGGTAGATTCCTTGCTGACGCTCCACTGACTCAACGGTTCTCCCCGGACCGATTCGATGGCCCCGAAGCCGTCTCTGGCCGACGGTTCGCTCAACTGCCCGAGAACGTCTCGTGGTGGTCTCCGATGTCGAGTTCGACGGCGACGGTGTCCGGGACGCCTCTGTCCGTTTGGCCACCCGAAGGAGGAGCGTGGTGATGACCCAGTCGTCGGAGTGGGGTGTCGGATTCCTGACCGCGACGACCACTGTGAGGTTGACGTCGCTCCGTTCGAGGTCGACGACGTCGAATTCCATCGACGAGTTCAGGCCCGCGACCTGCACGACGCTGAGGAACGACTCGTCGAACGACGTGTTCTCGACGAAGGACCTGACGGCGTCGGTCGCTTGCTCCCGGTCGAATCGGTCGGTTTCGGCGGCGCTGGTGATCAGGGTGGTGTAATAGCCCCGTTCGGGCTCGTCCCGGAGGCCGGATTCGAGTACTAGACCGTCGATGAGTTCGTGGGATTCGTACGGTGGGCCGCCCGAGGAAGGGCCTCGGGGACAGCCCACCAGGAGGACGACGAGTCCCGACAGCACCGTTCGCCTGTCGAGGGCCGAGGGTCGAGGGTCGATCCTCGGGGAGCGTGGACGTCTCGTGTGCCGTGCTCAGTGGGTCACTCCGTGCGGTGTTCCGTCGAGTTGGGCACGACGGACGACGCCGATTCGCCACCGGAGGAGGCCGACGCAAGCGAGACCGACCACCAGGGCTGCGCTAACGACGTAAAACGATAGCTCGTACGACCCCGTCAGACCTACGATCCGGGAGACGAGCGTGGGTCCGGCGACGCCCGCCAGCGACCAGGCCGTGAGCGTGTAGCCGTGAATCGCTCCGAGTTCCCGGGTGCCGAACAGGTCGGCCAGGTACGCCGGAAGACAGGCGAACCCGCCGCCGTAACAGGTGATGATGAGGAACATGGTGCCGGCGAACAGCCAGGTCGTGGTGAGGTGGGGAAGCGCCAGGAACGCGACCAACTGGACGACGAAAAACGTGGCGTACGTGCGCGTCCGGCCGACGTAATCCGAGAGGCTCGACCAGACGATCCGGCCGGCGCCGTTGAAGATACCGAGCAACCCCACGACTCCGGCCGCCGTCGCCGGCGTCGCGCCAGTTATCGCCTGGGTCATGTTCGAGGCGACCGACAGGAGCATGATCCCCGCCGAGACGTTGATGAACACGACGAGCCAGACGAGGACGAACTGTGGCGTTCGGATCGCCTCTTTGGCGGCGAGGTCTTCGAGGTCGGTTTTCACCACGACGACACCGTCACGACCCTCCATCTCCTCGCGATCCATTCCCGCCGGAACCCATCCTTCGGGCGGTTTTTGCAAGTAGGAAGCCCCCGCGACCATCGCCAGGAAGTACCCGGCACCGAGCGTATAGAAGGTCGCGGGGATGCTCGTCGCACCCATCAGGTAGTTCGCCACCGGGCCGGTGATCAGCGCGCCGGACCCGAACCCCAGGACCGCGAGGCCGGTCGCCAGTCCTCGCCGGTCGGGAAACCAGCTTACCAGCGTCGAAACCGGCGTGATGTATCCCACGCCGAGGCCGACGCCGGCGACGACGCCGTAGGTCAGCAGGAATCCGGCGTGGCTCCCGACCTGGATCGACAGGCCAGCGAGAATCGTTCCGCCGCCGAACGCGGTCGCCGCTGCCAGCCCCGAGAGTCGAGGCCCGTACTTCTCGACGTATCGTCCGAGCGACGCGCTGGCGATTCCGAGCGTGAAGATGGCCACGGTGAAGCCGAGACTCACGTCGGTAATAGTCCAGCCCAGTGCGTCCTGGAGCGGGTTCTGGTAGACGCTGTAGGCGTAGACCGATCCGATCGAGAGGTGAATCGCCATCGCCGACGCCGCGACGAGCCAGCGGTTCTTCGTCGCTTCGACCGACGCCATGCCCCAGACTGGTACCCCAACCTCCAAGAAGCTACTGCCGGGAGTCCGATCCGGTTCGGTTCCGGGACGGCCGTCCTGAAGCCGATCCGGTCTCGGGCCGCTCCCCGTCGTTCTGGCTCGTTTCCCCGACGGCATCGTCCACATCACGACTGACGCCGCCCAGACGGTCACGCAGGCTGCCTTCGAGTGCCAGCGCTGTGCCACCCTTACGCGCATCCCCCAGACGACCGATGACTTTGTGGAACCTCCTCAGTGCCAGTGCTGCGAGCAGTCGGGCCCGTTCCGCCTCCATCGACGGCAGTCGGAGTTCGTCGACGCCCAGACGCTCCAGTTGCGCGATGACCCCGCGAGCCTCCCCGAAGGAACGGCGCCCGACGAGATCGAGGTGTCTCTCGAAGACGACCTTACCGGAACTGTTGTCGCCGGCGAGCGCGTCCGCGTGACCGGCGTCCTCAGACTCGATCAGGACGAAACGTCCGGCCGAGAGCAACCCACGTGCACGCCTGTCCTGAAAGGCGTGAACGGCGAGTCGCTCGGCGAGGAACCCACGGGCGACGGTCACGGATTTCACCTTCTACGTCACGCTGGCCAGTACGGCACTCAGTACGCTCCCCGAAAACGCCCGTGGGTCGGTGGGTCGACGAGGTGGTGTGAGCACCGTCCGGCGTCGTGACCGAGTACTCCGTTCGGTGGGATTGCGGGACTCCAGTCAGCGAATCCGACGATTCACGGATCGAATTCTGCAATGAGTGGCGCGTGGTCACTACAGGCGAACCCATCCTGGTCGTAGTGACACGCCCTGGGACGCAGTGTCTCGGACGCAATCATGTGGTCGAAGCGCTTCCCCTCGACGTCCGCTGGTGGGACAGAGAGGGGGTCGTCCGTTTGGGTGGCGTGACTGACGTCGAGCATATCGAGGTCGCCGTAGCCGTGCTGTTCTCTGAATACGTCTCTCATCCCCATCTCTTCCAGGCCACGGAGAATATTCAGTTCGGCCGTCACCCACATTTCGGCGACTGCTCCCTCCTCATCGTATCGCCATGGAATGACCGTCCCATCCGCCAGTTCCTTGTCAGGGGAGTTGAAATCGCCTGTCAGTAGACAAGGAGGCTGGCTG
>JARUKX010000064.1 GCA_029688825.1 Haloarculaceae archaeon H-GB1-1
TTCGAATCCAGTGACACAGTTCTGTGGCTCACGACTTTGTTCGCCACAGAAATAGTCCATCCTGGATTCGAACCAGGGTCGAAGCCCCCAGAAGGCTTCAGGATTGGCCGCTACCCCAATGGACTGTTGCGTTCGTCGTCGTCACGCTATCCGCGCGTGAGTGCGACAGATGTCTGTTGTGGCCTCCGCATAATATGTGTTGCGAAGTCGGACGATTTCGTGGCTAATCGCCCGACGAAACCACAGTCAGCCACTCTAGCACGTCTTCCAGCGGCGGGCGGTCTTCCATAGCGTCCCACATATACGCCGTAACGGGTGCCTAGCCGGTGGTCCTCTCCTTTCGAACGACTTTGTGATGAGTCGCTTCCAGCGGGCCGTACATCACCTATTTCTCTGGGTAATGGCACCGTACCGGCGGAAAATCGTCCTGAACGATTGACCTTGTTTAACCTCGCTGACACCGTTAGATATTGGCATGGCACAAGAAGCACAGCGAGTCGAGGAGGTCTCGACGACGGTCGGACGACCGGCGTGGCAGAGCGGGGTCATCGGAGGGCTCGCCGGCGGGCTGGTGATGGGCATCCTCTTCTCGGTGATGATGCCGGCGGTCATCGAGAACGCGATTCCGGCGCTGGTGGGCCTCTCCGGCGGTATCGCGGGTTGGTTCGTTCACATGTCGATCAGCGCCGTCTTCGGGGTCGGGTTCGCCGCCCTCGTGACTCGGAGCGAGATTCCGGCCCGGTGGCGGAGCTACCGCGGGATGGTGAGTCTCGGACTGGTGTACGGCATCGGCCTGTGGGTCATCGCCGCCGGGATCGTCATGCCGGTGTGGCTGGGGGCGGTCGGCTTCCCGAACCCGCCGCCGCTCCCGAACCTCACGCTGCCGAGCCTGCTGCTCCACCTCGTCTTCGGGGCGATTCTCGGCGCGGTGTACCAGTACCTCCGCTGAGGGCACCGCCCCCCTCGGGCCGCCGGCAATCGACACCTCTTTTCTCCGGTAGCGGCGAGCGTTAGGCATGTACGTCGGACGATTCGTCGTCGTCGGCCCGAACGTGGGTGCGTATCGAGTGTCCTCGCGGTCGTTCCCCAACCGCAAGGCGATCGACCGAGACGGAACCATCACCGTCGGCCCGACCGATGACGCCCCGGAGACGGACAACCCCTACATCTCGTACAACTGCCTGCGCCAGACGGACAACGGCGCGGTCGTCGGCAACGGCTCGCACGTGGACCCCATCGCCGAGAAGCTCCAGCTCGGCTACCCCGCACGGGACGCGCTGGCCGAGCCGCTGCTCGCGCTGGACTACGAGAAGGACGACTACGACACGCCGCGCATCGCCGGCATCGTCGGCGCGGACGACGCGACGACCGACGGCGCGGTCATCGGCACCGTCCGCCGGGACGCCCTGCTCGTCGAAGACGTGACGGAACCGACGCTCGTCGCGACCTACGAGGCCGACAGCCCGACGGCGTTCGACCTCGACGCGACGGACGCCGCCAGCGCCGCTCGCGAACTGTACGACCACGAGTACGAACACGCCGTCTGTGCGGCGGGCGTTGCCGTCACCGACGACGGCTTCGAGACGGCCATCTACAACGGCTGACCCTCCTAGCGAGCGTATCGCAGACGGACCGTCGGGACGCCCTCAAAGTACGGCCCCGAACCCGTCGACTCGAAGCCGACCGCCTCCGCCGCCTCCCGGACCGTCTCCTCGGTCTCGGGCACCAGCAGTTCGACGCCCATCTCCTCGCGTTCCGCGAAGCTGATCGGTTCCTCGAGCAGCCGCTCGCAGCTCTCCCGGTCGCCGTTCAGTTGCGTGACGTGGACGGTCCCGTCGTCGGCGTCGAAGCTGACGAAGCCCGTGACCTCGTCGTCGGCGACGGCGACGCGAACCGTCCGGTCGTGGACGAGGTTCCGCATCACGTCCCGGGGTGAGTCGGTCAGGTCGGCGAGTCGTTCGGCGTCGGCCTCGACCGCGTCCCGTATCTCCATGTCGACGGCGTGGTCGGCCACCCGCATAAATCCAAGCCCGCGGATCACCGAAAGATGAACACAGTTATCCCCGGCGGTAGGTAATGGGGGGTAATGAGTCACGAGTTCGCATGGACGGTGATGCGATGCGAGTAGTCGCCAAGTTCGGCGGAACCAGCCTCGGGAACGGAGACCGGATCAATCGAGCGGCGGATTCCATCGCCGCCGCGGTCGAGCAGGGCCACGAGGTAGCCGTCGTCGCCAGCGCCATGGGCAACACGACCGACGAACTGCTCCAAGAGATCGAATACGACGCCGACGAGGCCGACCGCGCCGAGATCGTCAGCATGGGCGAGCGCACGTCCGTCCGGATGCTCAAGGGCGCGCTCTCCGCCCGCGGCGTCGAGTCCGAGTTCCTCGAACCCGGCAGCGAGGACTGGCCCATCATCACCAACGAGTACGGCGAGGTCGACGTCGAGGAGACCAAGAAGCGCGCCCACGCGCTGGCCGGCCGCATGAAGGACGTCGTCCCGGTCCTCACCGGCTTCCTCGCACAGGACCTGCAGGGGAACGTCACCACGCTCGGCCGCGGCGGCTCCGACACGTCCGCCGTCATGCTCGGCAAATACACCGACTCGGACGAAGTCGTCATCGTCACCGACGTCGAGGGCGTCATGACCGGCGACCCCCGCGTCGTCGAGGGCGCACGCAACGTCGGCGAGATCACCGTCGACGAACTGCGCAGCCTCTCGTTCCGCGGTGCCGAAGTCGTCGCCCCGTCCGCCCTCTCGTACAAGGTCGAGGGCCTCGACGTCAGGGTCGTCCACTACCAGCACGGCGACCTGCTCACCGGCGGCACCTCCATCGAGGGCGAGTTCGAGAACCTCATCGACCTCCAGGAGAACCAACTCTGCTGTCTCACCGTCGCCGGGCGGGCCATCCGGAACAACCCCGGCATCCTCTCCGAACTCTCGACCACGCTCAGCGACGAAGGCATCAACATCGAGGGCGCGTCCACCGGGATGGACTCCGTCACCTTCTATCTCGACGAGGAGGACGCGAAGGACGCCGAAGCGCTCCTGCACGACCAGGTCATCGAGGTCGAGACCCTCTCCAGCCTGACCGTCGAGGACGGCTTCGCGGTCATCCGCGTCACCGGCGGTGAAGTGCCCAACGAGGCCGCGCTCGTCAAGCGCGTCGTCGATCCCATCCACGCAGCCCACATCCACATCGACGACGTCATCACCAGCGCCACCTCCGTCTCCGTGTTCGTCCCGTGGGACGACCGCGAACAGGCGCTGGAACAGGTTCAGAAGCGGTTCTAAAGCCACTTTTTACAGGAGGGGGTGCCGAAGGCACCCCCGTCCTGCAAAAACTTGGGGAAAAACTACCTCCCGACTCGCGCCGAACGGCGCTCGTCGGGAGTGAAACGCCGCCTTCGGCGGCGTATGCTGGTGGCTGAGGGTTCGTTTCGAGTAGCGTCAGCGAGGTCGCTCGCGCACCTGCACTCCCTGACACCGGTCGCCAGATGCCGGCCCTCGTGTACATTCCTGTTCGGTTACATTATTCGCAGTTCCGGCCCTAGAGAGGGGTATGCGTTCGTACGTCTCCAAAGTCGCGACGACCATCGAACTACCGTCGAGGGACACCCGAAAGGCGGCCCTCGACGACGCGGGCTACAACGTCTTCAACCTCGACGCGGCGGACGTCTTCGTCGATCTGTTGACCGACAGTGGAACCGGGACGATGAGCGACGCCCAGTGGGGCGCGATGTTCGAGGGCGACGAAGCGTATGCTGGCAGCGAGAGCTTCGCACGGTTCCAGACGGCGGTGTCGGAGGTGATGGGCTTCGAGAAAGTCGTCCCCGTCCATCAGGGTCGCGGCGCGGAGAACGTCCTCTACGGCGCACTGGTCGAGGAGGGCGATCACGTCATCAACAACACGCACTTCGACACGACCCGTGCGCACGTGGCGAACGCCGGCGGCGTGGCCGTCGACTGTCCCGTCCCCGAAGCCCGCGACCTCGACAGCGACGCCCCGTTCAAGGGGAACTTCGACCTCGGTGCGGCCCGATCCCACGTGGACGAGGTCGGCGCGGAGAACGTCCCTGTCGTCGTGCTGACGATCACGAACAACTCGGCGGCGGGCCAGCCCGTCAGCATCGAGAACACGCGAGCAGTGGCGGCCTTCGCCGAGGAGATCGACGCGACGTTCGTCGTCGACGCCTGCCGGTTCGCCGAGAACGCCTACTTCGTGAGAGAGCGCGAGTCGGAGTTCGCGGACTGGTCGGTCGCGGACATCGCCCGCGAGCAACTGCGTTACGCCGACGCCATCGTCATGAGCGGGAAGAAGGACGCGCTGACGAACATCGGCGGTTTCGTCGGCGTCCGCGACCAGGACCTGTTCGAGGTCGCGAAGCAGCGGGCCATCCTCTACGAGGGCTTCCCGACCTACGGCGGGCTGGCAGGTCGGGACCTCGACGCGATGGCGGTCGGACTTCGGGAGGCCGTCGAGTACGACTATCTCGACCACCGCATCGGACAGGTCCGGGAACTCGCGACGAAGCTGTCGGAGGCGGGGTTGCCCGTCTTCGAGCCGGTCGGCGGCCACGCGGTCTACGTCGACGCCGGCGAGCTACTGCCCCAGATACCCGACGCGGAGTTCCCCGGGCAGGCGCTGGTGTGTGAGCTGTATCGAGAAGGCGGCGTCAGAGCCGTGGAGCTCGGGAGCTTCGCGTTCCACGGTACCGACCGACCGGAGTTCGTCAGGATGGCGGTCCCGCGACGGACCTATCACCGCGAGCACTTCGACCACGTCGCCGAGACGGCGGCGGCGGTCGCCGATCGACGCGAGGAACTGCGCGGCTACGAGATCGTCGGTGAGCCAGCGATGCCGGAACTCCGGCACTTCTCGGCGGCCCTGCGACCGGTCGAATGACTAATCGACGCGGTCGGCGTTCTCGCGACTGTAGCGGCCGGATTCGCGGTCGTACTTCGAGAGGAGGTAGGTCGCGGTCACGCCGAAGATGGACGCCCCGACCCAGAACAGCGGCGGCAGGCTCTTGCTGACGCCCGATTCCGGGACGTACGGATACGACAGGGATTTCTCCTCGACGATGGTCTCCGAATCGGGCAGGACGCCCGACGCCGGGGCGTCCGGTATCGAGCCCTCTGTCGCGGGACCGCCGGGTTCGCCACAGACGATGCGGCCGACCATGCCGAGCTGCTTGTGGGGCACGCAGTAGTAGTCGTAGGTTCCCGTCGTCTCGAAGGTGTGCGAGAACTTCGCCCCCTGTTCCTGCAGCGTGCCGCTGTCGAACTCGGTGGCACCTTCGGGGATGCGACGCTCGGTGTCACCGGAGTAGGACGTGGCCGTGTGGCCGCCGCTCTCGATGACGAACTCGACCGTGTCGCCGGGTTCGACGTAGAGCCCGACGGGGTCGAAGTAGTACTCTCCACTTTCTGTATACATTCCGACAGTATGTGTTTTTCCGCCGCCGGACCCCGAGGAGTCGGCAGCGCCGTCCGTCTCGTTCTGGGCAGGCCTGCGCTCGTCGTCGGTCAGAGAAGTCGACGTAGGAGCCGCGAGACTTCCGAATCCAGCGCCTGCGACTCCGCCGAGGAACGTGCGTCGTTGCATGGTTTGGAGACTGGTCTTGGCGGCGGCTATCCGATACGCCATAGTAGTTCTGTCGATTCCAGGGGCCAATGGCGGGAAACAATAAGAGGCATATATCTCGCTCAGAGAGATTGCGACGACGAGAACGGACTCGCCGGTCGGCCCAACGGCAGCCAAACGGACCGTAGCTGCCGTCTACGGCGGAATCTGTAACCGAGTATTCACCCGTCGAACGGGGTCGGCCACCGCTCGAAAGCCATTCGAACATGACACAAACATCGACGGAACGTGGTAGCAATGAGGCGTGAAACAGGGATAATACTCCTCCTTATCGCGGTGGTCCTCGTCCCGATGTGGTACGTGGCGCTGACCAGCGGGACGGCGGGCAGTGGCATCGCACTGGGGAAGGGCGTCGAGGAAGTCCCGGTCAACGCGTCCGGGGAGGTCCTGGCGACCGCAGGATTCGTCGACGCACCCAACGAGGTCGGCGTGAACCAGTCCGGCGTCATCGTCTGGTGGGCGCTGTTCGGCCTCGTGGGGACGCTCACCCTCTCGAAGCGGTTCGTCGAGCGCATCGGTCGCTCGAACGTCGCAATCGCTCCCGGCGGTGACCTCGATTTCACCGTTCCGGAGTTCCTGCCGACGGAGGACCGCTGGATCCTGGAGTACTGGCCAGCACCGAACACCCGGACCGCGCTGCTGGTGACGGCCGCCCTCGCGTGGAGCACCGTCACCTTCGCCGGGCTCCTGATAATCGAGGGGACGGGCTACGCTCGGACGCAGTACATCGGCGTCTATGCCGGCATGCTCTTCCTCTCGCTGGCGCTGGGCGTGACGGTGTACGCAGCGTACTTCGTCCCGGACATCACCGTCGCCGAAACCCGAGGTGATCACTGAATGGCCGAACACGATCCGGAACCCGAACTCGACGAACCGATCTACGAAGAACAGGAGATGACCAGACGACAGGTCGCGAAGACGCTGACCGCCGTCAGTGGCGCGGCGGCCATCGGCGGGTTCACCGTCGACGCCATCGCCGGACTCTCGACGGCCGGCAGTCTCGCCGCCGAGAAGGCGGGCGGCCCCGTGTACGTCGAGGGCACGCGCCTGGTCACCGAGAAGGGCGACCCGATCACGGTCGACTCGCTCGCACCCGACGAGGCCGGGTCGATGACCGTCTTCCCCGAGAAGGAGGGCGGCGGTGCGGTCGTCAGCGCACGCTCGACGACCATCCTGATGCGCTTCCCCGAAGGCGACTACGAGAAGCCGACGAACGTCGACGGCACGGCGAAGGGCTACGTCGCCTACTCCGCCGTCTGTACCCACGAGGGGTGTGCCGTCGGCGCAAAGGACGGGAAGATCCACTGTCCGTGCCACCAGAGCATCTACGACCCGCTCTCCGGCGCGGAAGTGACCGGCGGCCCGGCACCGCGGGCGCTACCCCAGCTCCCGCTGGGCGTGGCCGACGACGAAGACGGGACGCTCGTCATGGCGACCGGACCGTTCGAGGGACCGATCGGGGTGAGTCACTGACGCGATGCCCGACAAAGAGACCCACTCCGACGCGACCCAGGAGCTTCCCACGACGGACCCGTACCCCAACAGCCGCGTGTTCACCTGGCTCGACGACCGACTCGGACTGAGCCACCCCATCATGGGCAAGGCGTTCCCCGAGGACGACTACGGCTCGTTCCTGCTGGGCGAGATCGCACTGTTCACGTTCGTCATCCTCGCGTTGACCGGGACCTTCCTCGGCATGCTGTATCAGCCCAGCGCCGAGGCGGTGACCTACAGCGGGAACGCGCTGAGCTACGCGGGAACGGAAGTGCCGGGCGCGTTCGCGAGCGTCCTGAACATCACCTACGACGTGCCGTTCGGGATGTTCATCCGGATGGTCCACCACTGGGGCGCGTACCTGTTCGTGGCCGCCATCGGCCTGCACATGTTCCGCGTCTTCTTCAGCGGCGCGTACCGCAACCCCCACGAGCCGAACTGGTTCGTCGGCAGCGGGCTGCTCCTGCTGGCGCTCGTCGAGGGCTTCTTCGGCTACGCCCTGCCGTTCGACAACTTCAGCAAGACGGCGACCGTCATCGGGTTCCAGATGACCGGGACCATCCCGGTCCTGGGGACGAAGATGCAGCTCCTGCTGTTCGGCGGTGAGTTCCCGGCCAACGCCTCGTCGGTTCTGCCCCGGATGTTCTTCATGCACGTCCTGCTGTTGCCGGGGCTCATCGTCGGGCTCATCGCGTTGCACATGGCCATCCTGATGCGCCAGAAGCACACCGAGCACGCACCGAGTTCGCGCGAGGGCCCGCACAACTACCTGGAGAAGGACGACGACACCTACGTCGCGGGGATTCCGCTGTTTCCCCAGCAGTTCCTCGTGACCATCATCGTCTTCCTGCTCACCGCGGCGACGCTGTCGTTCCTCGCCGGGTTCTTCCCGGTCCAGCGCATCGCCATCCTCGGGCCGGCCGACCCGACCTCGACCCCGTCGCACGTCGGGCCGGACTGGTTCTTCATGTGGGTCTTCGGCGCGCTGAAGCTCGTGCCGAGTTCGATGGGCGCGTTCGGGCGCTTCATCGGCGGCGTCGCCATCCCGACCGTGATGATCGGCGCGATGGTCATCTGGCCGCTGGTCGACAACGAGGACGAGCCGGTCCACTTCGCCGCCGACCCGCTGGACCGACCGCTCCAGACCGCGGTCGGCGTCGGAGCGATCATGCTCGTCGTCACGATGTCCATCGCCGGCATGCAACACACCGTCGCCGAGGTCATCGGGATGAGCAAGCAGGCGCTCTACCCCTGGCTCGTCGCGCTGAACCTCGCCGTGCCGACGCTGGAGGCGCTCGCCGTCTACGCCCTGCTGAAACGGCGGCAAGCGCGACTCGGCGGCGGTTCGGCGACGACTGCCGACACCGGAGCGTCCGCGGGCACTCCCGCGACGGACGACGACTGATGGTCTCGGTGCCGCTCTCGCCGCGGGGCTATCTCTGGCTCGACCGGCTGACGAAGCTGGGCGGCCTCCTCGCCATCGTAGCGGCACTCGACGGCGCAGCCGGGTCGTACTCCTGGCTGCTCGGAGTGCTCGGACTCGCCGTCGGCACGGTAACGATATTTCTCGACCCCCCGGACCAGTAGGTCACCCCCGTCGATTCCTGAGGAAGCGACGGACGTAGAGGCCGACGAACCAGACTGTACTGATCGAGAGCACCAGCAGGCCGGCGAAGCCGAGCCAGCCGGAGACAGCGAACAGCGTCACCGCCGGCTCGTAATTGCCGAGTTCGCGGAACGCGAGGCCACCCGCGGCGACGAGGAACGAGGAGAGCCAGACGACGCCACCGAACGTGGTCAGTGCCGCCAGCCGAGGGTGGACGAAGCGGTCGAGGTACGCCATCGAGATGAGCGTCGGCCGCTCGCGGTATGAGCGACCCGGTTTCGCGTCGTGGGACGAACGGCCAGCGTCCCCGTCAGCGACCATCCCGCAGTCGCGTTCCCACGCGTTCGGGCAGCCCAGCCTCCGCGACGGCCTCGACGACGCGGTCGACGTCGTACTCGACGCGGTGTTCCTCGACGGTGGGGCCGTCGAGGTCGACGACGGCGAACGCCGCCCGCGGGTCGCCGTCCCGTGGCTGGCCGACGCTACCGGGGTTCATCACGAGTCCGTCCTCGAAGTGCTCGTGACCCTGGACGTGGGTGTGGCCCGTCACGAGGACGTCCTCGTCGCCGAGCATCCGAGCGGAGAACTCCTCGGGGTAGGTGTACCGGTCGGGGTCGTCGGGATGGCCGTGGACGAGTTTGACGCGGCCCTCGAACACCGTCAGGGTCGCGGGCAGTTCGGACAGCCACGCCAGTTGCTCGTCGGTCAACTGCTCGCGGGCGTGTTTCACGCCGGCGGACGCCATGCTGTTGAACGCGAAGTCCGACCCGGTCGCCACCGCGCGGTCGTGGTTGCCCATCACCGTCGGGACGTCGCGCGACCGAAGCGCGTCGACGCAGTCGGCGTGCCAGGGATTGTATCCCACCACGTCGCCCGCGCAGACGAGCGCGTCGACGGCGGGCATGGCGTCGAGTACAGCGTCGAGCGCGACACGATTCCCGTGAATGTCCGAGAGGACGCCGACCTTCATGGCAGTGGATTGTCGCGCCAGCCGTATATTTCCGGCTCCGAGCGGGAGGCGTCGCTCGGTGGCTGTGGAAAAGACGAGTGAGAATCGGTGCCGCTTATGCGCTGGCCTTTTCGAGCGCGGCTGCGAGGTCTTCGGCCTGCGTGACGCCGACGAATCGGTCGACGATGCCGTCGTCGTTCTCGACGATGAGCGTCGGCAGCGAGCGGACCTGGTACTCGTTGGCGACGTCCTGCTCCTCGTCGACGTTTACCTTCTCGAAGTCGACCGAATCCCACTCCTCTTCGAGGTCCTCGAGGATGGGGTCCTGGGTCTTGCAGGGGCCACACCAATCCGCGTAGAAGTCCAGAAGCGTGACTGTCATGGGTTCTCCTTGAGATTGCCGAGCGGTTCAGATAAGGGTTTTCACTATGCGTTGCCGGCACACGACCAGCGGGCTTGCTGTCCGAGCGGGCGGTGGGTGCGTGTTCCGTGGGAGGAATCTCGAACAGTAACAGACGCTCGAATCGATCGACGCGTCTCGATGCGCCAGCACGCACCACTCCCATCGGCGTTTTTTTGCATTCCGAGAATGCCCATCCGGTTTTACCTATGATACGCCCACATTTCCACATGTGAGGGAAAAAGATGTCCACTAAAACGGCCAACCCACTGGCGGGCGAGTTCGAGTTGAACCTCGACCGGCCACTGACGGCGTACTGGCTCGCAATCCTGCGCGTCGTGACCGGCTGGTGGTTCTTCCACGCTGGCGTCACGAAGCTCATCGAGGACGGTCTGGCGTTCGGGTACGCGCCGATGTACCTGAAGGGTATGACCGGTACTGCACTCGGTCCGATTCCGGTCTGGATGGGTACCAACCTCGCGTGGTTGGTCGAGCCGGCCGTCCCGCTGTTCGAGACCCTCATCGGGCTCGCACTCATGCTGGGCGTCCTGACGCGGCTGGCGTCCGTGGGCGGGGTCATGTTCATGACCCTGTTCTGGGTCGGCAACGCGGGGTTCGGCCACGGCCTCGTCAACGGCGACCTGATGGGGCTGATGCTGTTCGCGACGATGATCGTCGTCGGTGCCGGCCGGTACTACGGCGTGGACGCCGTCCTCGAACGGACGGAGTTCGTGAAACAACGACCGCGGCTGCGATACCTGCTCGGCTAAGGAGGTGACACAGACATGAAATCCAACATCGAAACCATCGACAAAGCGGCAATGGCGCTCAGCGGCGGGCTGATGCTACTGGGCATCGTCGTCCTCGGCTTCGTGGAGTTACTCGACGGGGCACCGTACGGCGCGGCACCGGTGACCAACGACGCGGGTGAAGTCGTCGCGACGCCCATGGTCGACCCGGCGCTCCGAACCGGGCTCGTCCTCCTGGGCATGGCGGTCCTGCTCGTCTGGGGCCTGTACCGCTACACGGTGCCGCCGATGGACGTGGACGAGGCGACGGCCACCGAGATGACCGCCGACTAGGCGGACGGTAGTGACGGCGACTTTTCTCATCCGTCCCTTCGTGACGGAGTGTGACATCCCGGGTCACCGAGAGCCGTCACTGGCGTCCGGGCGACAGTATCAGCGGGCGTTCGACGCAGCCCGCCGTGACCGTCCCGGGACGCGTTCGGTGTCGAAAGGCTTAGGCCGACGGATAGCCGAGACGTGAGTATGAGCAGTAGCCAGGGCGGCGGGCTGATGTCGAGTGCCGGACTCGTCCGGTACTTCGACGCCGAGGAGAGCAACACCATCCGCATCGACCCGAAGACGATCATTGCGTTCGGTTCGCTGTTCGGTATCCTCGTCCTCGTGCTGAACGCGATGGGCGTCTAGACGACCGCACTGTTTTCAACCCCGACGCGCCAACGCCGGGTATGCACTTCGAACAGCGGACTCAGCACCTGCGATGCGGGGCCGGGCTCTCGACGGCCGACCTGCAGGACGTCTCGGCGGCCGTCGCCGAGGCGACCGACGCGGAGGCCGATGAGCGATGACGGTCCGGATCCGCGGCATCTACACCACGGCGCTGACCCACCTGCTGACGGAGGCGGGCGTCGAAGTCGTCCAGGCGTCGCCGGCCATCCAGGACAGATTCGACGGGGACTTTTCCGTAGCACCGGAGCGAGCGACCGTCGAGACGGTGGCGGACAGACAGGGCGTCGGCGTCAGCGGGGAGCCCGACGCGGTCGAGACAGTTCTCGACGAGGTCACCGACCTCGGCGTGGACACGTTCGTCTGGCGCGACCCGGCCCCGGAGGGCGGCATCTTCGACGGCGAGGTGACGGAGACGCTCGGCGGCGGCGCGTTGCTCGACCTCGGCGAGGCGACCGGCTATCTCCGGTACGGGAAGACCGACGACAGAATCGAGGAGGGCGACCGCCTGCGCGTGCAGGTCACCGACCCGGCCGCGCCGTGGGAGCGCGAGCGGCCGAGCCTGGACACGTCGCTGTCGGTCGGAGGTGGCCTGCTCACGCTCGCTCGCGGCGGGTCGGGCAGTCGGTCGAGACAACCCGAGATGGCGGAGATCTTGCCCACGGACCCGCCGGAGGGGTGGCGACCGGTCTGGAGCGGCCGCGCAGACGACGCCGGGCTGGACGCGCTGGACGATGCGCTGTCGAGGGGCGTCGAGCGTGCCGAGGCCGTCGACGACGCACTCGGGTCGGCACCGGACGAGCCGGGCGAGCCCGGTGCGATAGTCGACGCACAGACGACGGCGTGGGTCTGGTTCGGCCGCGAGTCCCGGTTCGCGCTGGACGAGGCTCGGCGGGCGGTGACGACGACGATGGCCGGTCACCACCGCACGAAGGCCGCCAACGAATCGGCCAGCGCCGCGGTCGACCTCGTGGAGGCGCTGCATCCGGACGCAGACGCAGAATTCCCCTTCGCCGCCGTGACCCGGCAGTTCGGGCCGACGGCGGGCGACAGTGTCGGGATCGGCCACGGCAAGCCCGACGGTCGGCTCATCGAGCTCGGGGACGGCCACGTCGTCGAACGCGACCCTGAGAAGGAGCGCATCACGGTCGAGCGGGAGATGTCGCCCGGCGGGACCTACGACGCGCTCGGGACCGACCGCGAGGCCGGCGACGTGGCCGTCACGAAGTTCACGGAGGGAAAGTGGTGGTATCCGACGACCTACCGCGACGCCGACGGGAACGCGAAGGGGACCTACGTGAATATCTGCACGCCGGTCGAGGTGTTTCCGGAGACGGTCCGGTACGTCGATCTCCACGTGGACGTGGTGAAACACGCCGACGGGACGGTCGAACGAGTGGACGACGACGAACTCGACGCCGCCGTGGAGGCAGGCTACATCACCGACGCGCTAGCGGAGAAGGCGCGAAGCGTCGCCGGTGCGGTGGCGAACGCGCTGTAGGTCGGTCGATTACCAGTCGAACTCGATGCCGCTGTTGCTGCCGCCGCCGTTCGGAATGTTCTGGGCGACGCGAGGGGCGAGCCACGACAGCAGTGCGTCGGCGCTGCGGGACTGCGTCCACACCGATCCGGGGCCGGTGAAGTTACAGACGAAGCCCTCGCCGCTGAACAGCGTCGATTTCAGACCGCCGACGCGCTTGACGTTCCACGAGACGTCGTCCTCGAAGGCCACCACGTGCCCGGTGTCGACGGTGTAGTTCTCGCCGGCGTCGAGGTCGATGCGGTCGATGGCCCCGTAACTCGACAGGAAGGTCCGGCCAGTGCCGGAGAGTGCCAGCAGGAACAGACCCTCCTCGGCGAAGAACGAGCGCGCGCCGCCGAACTTCGTGTCCACGTCGACGTCGGGCTGAGTCGCCATGAACGACCCCGACTGGACGTACAGCGTCTCGTCGGTGAGGTCTTGGGCGACGATGTCGCCGGGCAGTGCGGGCGCGAGCTTGACGTGGCCCGACGACTCGGCGGTGAACGTGTTCATGAAGAACGATTCGCCGCCGAAGGCCTTGCGCTTGAGCGACCCGAGCAGGCCGCCGGACGCGCCGGTCTCGATGGCGATGCCGTCGGTGTGACTGACCATCGCGCCGGACTCGGCGACCAGTTGCTCGTCGGCTTCGAGATCGACCGTCAGGAGGGCGTAGGCGGGCTGATGGTCCAGGTGGTGCTGCATACCCGCTCATCGGATGCAGCGAGGAAAGCGATGCTGCCGAGTCCCACCGACTGAGAACTTCGACGCGACGTACCATTAAGACGGATGGCGTTGAACGGCAGTACATGCTCGACCCCGACCTCTCGGGTCGGACCGCGCTCGTCACGGGTAGTGCGAAGGGGATCGGTCGTGAACTCCTGTTCGAACTGGCCGCCTGTGGTGCCGACGTGGCCGTCCACTATCACACCAGTGCCGAGGCCGCGGCCGACGTCGCACACCGCGCCCGCGAGATGAACGTGTCGGCGACGACCACTCACGGTGACGTGACCGACCCCGACGACGTCGACCAGTTGTTCGATGCCGTCGAGCGCGAACTGGGGACCGTCGACGTCCTCGTCAACAGCGTCGGCGCGTTCGCGCCGTCCCACTGGGAGGACATCGACTTCGAGACGTGGAATCGGGTCATCGAAACGAACTTCAACGGGACATATCTCTGTAGCAAGCGCGCACTCGAAGGGATGCGCAGCATGGTCACGCCGGGGCGAATCGTGAACGTCGGCTACGCCAGCAGCGAGAAGGGCCTGGTCAGCCCGAAGAACTTCCCGTACTTCGTGGCGAAGACCGGGGTCCTCATGTTCACTCGCATGCTCGCCGCGGACACCCAGGACGAGAACGTCACCGTGAACGCGGTCTCACCCTACGTGGTCGAGAACTCGGAGGTCTTCCCCGACGACTTGCCCCAGGACCGACCCGCCGCCTACGAAGACGTCGCCCAGGCAGTACTCTTCTTCCTCGATGCGAACAGCGACTACGTCTCCGGCGAGAACGTCGAGGTCGATGGCGGCTGGCTCCCGGAAGACGTGTGAGAGCGTCG
>JARUKX010000065.1 GCA_029688825.1 Haloarculaceae archaeon H-GB1-1
TATGGGACCGCCCGGATTTGAACCAGGGTGGCGGGCACCCAAGGCCCGAAGGATACCAAGCTACCCCACGGTCCCGTATCCGTCATAGCGGTGGGGGCGGTGTAAAGGGTTTCGTTGCGGAGTGCGTGCGCGTGAGGATGCGTAGCGTGCTAGACGGGCCAGAAGAAGGCGATGCCGAGGGTGGTGACGACAGCGAAGATGGCCTGGAGTGGTGCGCCGACGCGGAGGTAGTCGGTGAAGCGGTAGCCGCCGGGGCCGTAGACGAAGAGGTTGGTCTGGTAGCCGACGGGAGTCATGAACGCCGTCGAGGCTGCGAAGGTGACCGAGAGGACGAACGCGAACGGGTCGGCACCGACGTCGGTGGCCACTTTGACGGCGACGGGAAGCATGAGGACGACGCTGGCGTTGTTGGAGATGACGTTGGTCAGCACGGCGGTGACGACGTACATCAACCCGAGGACGGCGACGTCGGAGAGCGGGCCGGCGGCCATGGCGACGAGGTCGGCGATGAGCGCCGCGCCGCCGGTGTTCTCCAGCGCGATGCCGAGCGGGATGACGCCGGCGAGGAGGAAGATGACGTCCCAGTGGACGGCTTCGTACACTTCGCTGGGGCGGAGACAGCCCGTGACGACCATGGCGACCGCGCCGCCGAGTGCGGCGACGACGATGGAGACGACGCCCAGTGCGGCGAGGCCGACGACGGCGGCGACGATGCCGACGGCGAGGGCAGTCTTCGATTCACGGAGGTCCGTCCGCTCTATCTCCTGGGCGACGATGAAGTTGCGGTTGTCGTTGAGGCGTTCGATGCTGTCGGCGCTGCCCTGGACGAGGAGGGTGTCACCGACCCGGAGTCCGATCCTGTCCATGCGCTTGCGGACGAGTTCCTGGCCGCGGCGGAGCGCGAGGACGGTGGCGTCGAACCGGCGGCGAAAGTGCGCCTCGGCCAGCGTCTCACCGACGATGGCGGAGCCGGGGGCGACGACGATCTCGACGAGGTTCTCGCCGCCTTCGGCGGCTTCGAGTTCCCGCTCGGTGACGGTGACGTCCGGAATGAGCGTCAGTCCCTCGAGGTCGAGCAGCGAGACGAGCGTGTCGCGGTCGGTCCGGAGCGCGAAGATATCACCGGCCTGGATGACTTTCGGGCCGAGGGGTTCGAGGAAGATCTCGTCGCCCCGGATGAGCTGGACGATGTCGACGTCGAGGTCGGTCGCTTCGAGGCTGGCATCGACGGTCTCGCCGACGAGCGGCGATTCGTCCTCGACGGTGACCTCCGTGAGGTAGTCGGCCATCTGGAACTCCTCGGTGAGGTCGTCCCGCGGTTTGATGCGCTCGGGCGTGAGCCAGCGGCCGACGGTGAAGAGGTAGACCGAGCCGACGACGAAGACGACGACGCCCAGCTTGGTGAACTCGAACATCGAGAACGGGTGGCCGAGGAGCCGTGCGGAGAGGTCGCTCGCGAGGATGTTCGTCGAGGTGCCGATGACTGTGAGCATGCCGCCGAACATCGACGCAAAGGAGAGCGGCAAGAGGAGTTTCGAGGGGGAGATGCGGCCCTCGTGGGCGAGGTCGGTCACCATGGGGAGCAGGATGGCGACCGCGGCGGTGTTGTTGATGAAGCCCGAGATGGGGCCGACGAGGCCGATGGTGGCGGCGAGCTGGCGGTCCTCGGAGTCGCCGGTGAGGTCGGCGAGCCAGTGGCCCAGTCGCTGGACGATGCCGGTCCGCTGGACGCCCTCGCTGAGGACGAACATCGCGAGGACGGTGATGGTCGCGGGGTTGGCGAACCCGGACAGGCCCTCGGTCGGCGTTGGAGCGATGCCGGTCAGCGGCTGGAGGACCATCAGCGTGACCATCACGCCGACGGCGGTGATGTCGACCGGCACGGGCTCCCAGGCGAACAGCGTCAGCGAGACGAGGATGATGGCGAAGACGACGACCATCCCGGTCGTGATCTCGGGAAGTGCCACACGCGTTCCCAGAGATGGGGACAGCAAAAACGTAGTGGGTCGCGCGGACCACCTCGGAGCCCGTCAGTTCAGGGAACCAGCAGGACCGGGATGGAACGCGTCTCCAGAACAGCTTTGGTGAGACTCGGGAGAGTCAGTTCTTCGAGTGCGCTGTGCTCTTCGTTGCCAAGGACGACCATAGCGTAGTTGTAGCGATCGATGCGGTCGAGCAGGCGCTTCGCAAGCGAGACGTTCGTGCTGTCGCTGGGCTGGTCGCGTTCCTCGAAGACTATCTCCGCGTCGACGTCTGGTGCGGTCTCGGCCAGCAGTGACTCGACGTCGGCGCGAATCGCGGCGGCGTCTTTCTCATCTTCGAGGATGTGGTAGACGTGAAGTTCGTCGCCGGTTCGCCCCGCACGCTCGGCGGCGAACGCCAGCGCGTTCCTGCTCGGTACGCCGCCGTCGTAGGCGACCAGCACGGTGTCGCTCATGGAGGGACTCACGCCGGCCGTTCACAAAACGCTTACCGAGACCGCCCGGCAGCACTCTGTTCGTCGACTGGGTATCGCCACCAGGCTCAAGTGCATTGGTAACATACCACACTATGATGAAAGATCCGTACCACGCCGATAGTCAACAGACGAAGGTCTACGAGTGCCCGACCTGTGGAGAGCGGCGAGAAGCGAAATCACAACCGGAGGAGTGTCCGTCATGCGGCACGCAACTGACCGACCTGGCGGTCCCCCGAGAGTGATCAGGTGAGCGCCGAGAGCAGGTGCATCGCCAGCCCCTTGTCGAGCGGGTCGTTGGCGTTGCCGCAGTGGGGCGACTGCACGCATGACGGACAGCCGTCGGTGCAGTCACAGGACTCCAGCATCGAGAGCGTGGTCTCCATCAGCGAGTCCACGGTCTCGTAGCCGCTCTTCGCGAGGCCGACGCCGCCGGGATAGCCGTCGTAGATGAAGATCGTACTCGCGTCGGTGTGGGGATGCAGCGGCGTCGAGAGGCCGCCGATGTCCCGACGGTCACAGAGGAACGAGAACGGGAACATCGAGATCATCGCGTGCTCGGCGGCGTGGATGCCGCCGGGGAAGTCCCCGTCCTGACGCATCTCGAGTTCGACGTCCTCGGGGACGGTGAAGTACAGTGCTCTGGTCCGCAGGGACGTCTCCGGGAGGTCGAGCGATTGCTGGCCGAGCGGCTCGCCGGAGGAGGAGTCCCGCCGCTCGTAGCCCGTTATCTGCTTTCGCATGGTCACGTCCGCGAAGCGGACGGGCACGTCCTCGCGGGTCGGCAGTGACTTCTCGGCGAGGTCTTCCTCGACGGTGATGGCCTTCTCGTGGAGTACCTTCGTGTAGTAGTTCGCGTGCGTGCGCTGGAGTTCGGCCACGTCGTGGGTCAGGTCCAGGTCGGTGACCTCGTAGGACCGCCCCTGGTGGTGGTAGATAGCTCCTGGATGCGCGTCGCGGAGGGCATCGCCGAACGGGAGTGTGGCGACGACCTCGCCGCCTCGTCGGCCGTCGCGGAGCTTCACCTCTCGGTCCTCGATCGTCCGCAGGCTGGTGTCGTGCTGCGGGCTGCCCTCGCCGCCGTACACCCAGCGGACGCCCACGTCGGTCGCGCGTCGTTCGAGTCGGCCGTCCGCTTCGAGGGCCGCCACGAGGTCGGGGAATGAGTCGCCGAAGTGACGCTCGTCCTCGGGTTTCAGCCACGTCTCGCGGGCCGCCGAGCAGACGTGGGCCGGCATGAGCTGATCGTTCTCGGGGTTCGTGACCGCCTGCTCGGGCTCCCGGTCGAAGAATGTCTCTGGGTTGGCCATGAGGTACTGGTCGAGTTGGTCCTCGCCGGCGACCATGACCACGAGCGCCGGGTCGGTGCCGCGGCCGGCGCGGCCCGCGCGCTGGAACGCGGACATCCGCGTGCCCGGATAGCCGTCGAGCAGGACGACGTCCAGCCCGCCGACGTCGACGCCGAGTTCGAGCGCGCTCGTCGACCAGATGCCGCGGAGGTCGCCGTCGTAGATGCGGTCCTCCAGTTCGGAGCGGCGGTCGTGTTTCAGCGCGGCCTGGTAGGCGGCCACGCGCTCGGCGAGGTCGTGCTGGCCGCGCTGGCGGAGTTCGTCCGCGCTGTCGGTGGCGTAGCGTTCGGCCGTCTGGCGCGCGCCGGTGAACACGAGCGTCTGATAGCCCTTCTCGACGAGGTCGACGAAGAGCCGCTTCGTCTCGACGTGGCTCGACCGCCGTCGCCCGTCGCCGAAGCCACCCCCGTCGTACGTCGGCGGATTCCACAGCAGCCAGTTCCGCGGGCCGGTCGCACTCGCGTCCTCGTCGACGAGAGTGAACCCCGACTCCGGCCGACCGGTGACGGTCGCGGCGTGCTCGACGGGATTGCCGATTGTCGCCGAGCAGCAGACGTACTCGGGGTCGGCGTCGAACCGCTCGCAGACGCGATTGAGCCGGCGGAACAGCAGCGAGAGGTGGCTGCCGAAGACGCCGCGGTACTCGTGGACCTCGTCGACGACGACCGTCTCCAGGCGCTCGACGAACCAGTCCCACAGCCGGTGGGCGTGGGGCAAGATTCCGTAGTGGAGCATGTCCGGCGTCGTCAGCAAGACCGTGGGTTGTCGGTCGCGGATGGCCTCCTTCTCGGATCGGGATTGTCGACCCGTATATTGTGCCACGCGAACGCGCGACCCGAAGCCGAGGCCCTGCGCCAGTTCGTCCAGCGTCTCCGTCTGGTCCTCTATGAGCGCGACCTGCGGAGCGATGTAGAGCGTGGTCGCCGTCCGGTCCAGCGCCCGCTCGAACGCCGGAACGGTGTAGGCCAGACTCTTGCCGCTCGCGGTCGGGGTCGCCAGCACCACGTCCGAACCCTCGCGGACCGCCTCGATAGCCGCGACCTGGTGCGCGTAGAGGTCGTCGATGCCCTGTCCGTCGAGCGCGGACTGCAGCCGCGAGGTGACCTCGCAGTCCCGAAACGTCGGCTCCCGGCCGGGGACCGTCCGCTCGGCGACGACCTGCCCCTCGTAGTACGGCCGCCCCCGCAACCACGCGATGGTGTCGTCCACACCGAGCGTTGCGCCGGCGTCGAGTTAACTTTTGCAGCCCGTACCTGTAACTGAACCGGAATAATTAAGCAGTGGGAAAGCAGTGTATTCCCTACCGAACGACACGCTCACACCGGTCACTGTGGTGAAGACCCAGACGCGGCGTGTCAGGGGGCACCGATGAAACGGTTCACGACTCGTCTCGACGGGGGTGGTCGACGAGATGGTCCGCTTCGAATCGTCCACGTCGAGCCGGCAGATCCAGTCCACGAACGATTGTCCGCCGAGCTTCGGGAGGCGTTCGAGAACGCGGAGGTCAGGCGCGAACTCGACGTGGACGGCGTGCTCGACGCGGTGGGGACGAGCGCACCGGTCTGCGTCGTCAGCGCGTACGACCTGCCGAACGGCGACGCGCTCGACGTGCTGGATTCGCTCAGGACCCGAACCGACGGCGTTCCGTTCGTGCTGTTCACCGACACCGACGCCACGACCATCGCCAGACGCGCCCTCTCGTCGGCGGTCACGGACTACGTCCCGAAAGATGGCGAAGGGGATCCGTTCGCGGCCGTCGTCGAGCGCGTCGAATCCCTCGTTTCCGACGGCTCGGACCCGCCAATCGCCCGCAGCGAGGATCGCTATCGACAGTTCGTCGAGACGGTCCGGTCCCCGATGGGACTGCTCGACGAGGCCGGCGAGTGGCGGTTCCTGAACGAGGCCGCCGTGGCGTTCCTCGGCGCTGACGACAGCGAGCAACTCCTCGGCGAGCACGGCCTGGACTTCGTCGCCCCGCACGATCGCGACCGGACCATGCGACGGTTCCAGCGGGTCCTCCAGCAGGGCCGCCCGTCCGGGACCCAGGAAGTGGACGTCCTCACCGTCGACGGCGAGCAACGGCACACCCTCCTGACAGCGACACCCGTAACGTATGACGGGGAGACGCTGGCGCAGGTGCTCCTGTACGACATCACCAACCAGAAGCGACTGGAGCGTGAACTCCGCCAGCAGTGCGAGCGCCACGCCGCGCTCTTCGAGGACCTTGGCGAACCGGCGGTCGAGACCAGACTCCAGGACGACGCGGTGATCGTCGAACGGGTCAACACCGCCTTCGAGGAGGTGTTCGGATTTTCTGAGGCGGCTATCGAGGGCGAGCCACTCGACCCGCACATCGTCCCCGAACACGACCGGGAGACCGCCGAGAAGCTGAGCGAGCGGTCGCGACAGGGCGAGTGCATCGAGGCCCAGGCCATCCGCGAGACCGCCAACGGCGAGCGCGACTTCCTCGTCCGGGTCGTCCCGTTCACCGTCGCCGACGAGCACCACGCGTACGCCATCTACGTCGACGTCAGCGAGCACCAGCAGCGCCAGCGCAGGCTCGAACGACAGAACGAGCGGCTCGACGAGTTCGCCAGCGTCGTCAGCCACGACCTCCGGAACCCGCTCCTGGTCGCACAGGGGAACCTCGAGCACGTCGGCGGCCACGCGGACGCCTGCGAGCGCATCGGGCGCTCGCTCGACCGGATGGAACAGCTCATCGACGACGTCCTCCAGCTGGCCCGCGAGGGCGACGTCGAGGACCCCCAGCCCGTGTCGCTGTCGGTCGCCGCCAACCGGGGGTGGCCGGCGGCCGCCGAGCGGGGCACGCTCACCGTCGAGGACGATTGCGTCGTCGAAGCCGACCCGAGCGCGCTCGGCCAGCTTCTGAACAACCTCTTTCGGAATTCACTGGAACACGGTTCGGCGAGCGAGGAACACGACCCGACGGGGCCGCACGTCCGAGTCGGGACGCACGACGACGGCATCTTCGTCGCCGACGACGGGTCGGGCATCCCCGAGTCCGAGCGCGACCAGGTGTTCGAAGCAGGACACTCGAACGTGGCCGACAACACGGGCCTCGGCCTCCGCATCGTCGAGCGCATCGCCGCCGCCCACGGCTGGGCCGTCCACGTCACCGAGAGCCGCGACGGCGGCGCGCGCTTCGAGTTCTCCGGCGTCGAGTGCGGTGACCGCTAGGTCGAGGCGGGCGAGCTTTTTGCCCCGGCGGGCCGAACCCAGTGCCATGACAGAGCCACTGATCCGCCGCGCCGAGGACATCGACTACGAGGACGTCGGGGCCGCCGACGGCATGCGGAAGGGCGTGCTCGTCGACGAGTCCCACGGCGCGCCGACCCTCGCCATCCGGCGGTTCACCCTCGACCCCGGCGCGAGCGTGCCCAAACACACCAACGAGATCGAGCACGAGCAGTACGTCCTCGCCGGCGAGTACGTCGTCGGAATCGGCGAGGAGGAACACACCGTCAGCGCGGGCGACTCGCTGTTCATCCCCGCCGGCACCGTCCACTGGTACCGCAACGACGGCGACGAAGAAGGCGCGTTCATCTGCGCGGTCCCGACCGGCGACGACGAGATTCGGCTGGCCGAGGGCGACTGATCAGCCGTCTGGGGACGCTCGTCTTCCTCGCGGTCAGCCGACCTGGACCGCGAAGACGACCTGGTCCCGGAGGATGGCGTGCAGCGGTTTGCCGGCGTTCGTCCACTGGTACGTCTCGCTGTACGGCGACGACCCGTCGGTGCCGTCCGTGAACGAGACTTCGACGTCGTAGTCAGCGCCCATGATGACCTCGTTGTTGATTTTGCGTCGCTCGTTCGGCTCCAGTTCGAACCGCTCGTCGACCCGTACCGAATCGTCGTCGCGGTCGGTGACGGTCACGTCGACGGCGAGCCGTGCTGTCGCCTCGTTGTGGAGGACGATGTCGGTCGCGCCGCGGCCGCTCGCCGTCGTGTCGGGACAGCCGGCCAGTGCTCCGACACCACCCGTGCCGAGCGCGGCGAGCAGTGATCGCCGGGACCAATCGGTCGCCATGGCAGGAGTGTCCGGCCGCGGCCACAAAGAGGCTGCCACGGCACAGACCGCGCCCGTCGAGGGCGAGAAGCGGCGACGACTACCGGAACCGAGCGTCCTCGCCCTTCGAGCAACTGAAGTAACCGCCCCCGCCTATACTCACTCGTGTCACAGCAGGTCGCGAAGGTGGACACGCTGTTCCTGCACGAGCAGGGCGACCAGTACCGCGTGGTCGTCACTCGCGGGGGCGACCGCGTCCTCCACGGCGTGCTCGAACTGAAGTCCACGAGCGCCGGACCACGCCCCGGTCGATTGCGGGTGCGAGACGGCTCCAGCGAGGAGCTTCGCAGCCCGGACCAGTTCGTCGAACTCGCCCGCCGCGCCGAGCGCATCCGCATCTCCGAACAGACGACGAGCGCCGGCCGCGAGGAACTCCGCGAGATGCTCGACGGCTACCAGCTGGAGGCGAAGGTCGTTCGGACCTGTCGCTTCTGCGCCGGTGCCGGCCGGTACTCGCCCATCACCTCCGATTCGGCCATCAAGGCCGACGACGAGTTCATCTGCACCGACTGCGCCAAGGAGGAACTCGACCGCGAACTCGCCTATCGCGGGTCCATCACCGGCGCGGCCAGGGACCGACTGGAGGACCTCCTCGAAGAGGTCCAGGACCTCGAACGCATCGCGAACCTCCTCAAGGGCGACCTCGACCCCGACCTCACGAAGTTCGACGAGATCAGCGCGACCGTCGACGACGTCGACCTCGTCCCCGTCGACTCGCTGGATCTCCACCCCGGCATCCAGGGTCACCTCGAAGGCCGCTTCGACGAACTGCTGCCCGTCCAGAGTCTCGCCGTCGAACACGGCGTCACCGACGGACAGGACCAACTCGTCGTCAGCGCGACGGCGACCGGGAAGACGCTCATCGGCGAGCTGGCCGGTCTCGACCGCGTGCTCAACGGTCAGGGGAAGATGCTCTTTCTCGTCCCGCTGGTCGCGCTCGCCAACCAGAAACACGAGTCCTTCGAGGAGCGCTACGGCGACATGGTCGACGTGACGTTGCGGGTGGGGGCCAGCCGCATCAACGACAGCGGCGACCGCTTCGACCCCGGCGCGGACGTCATCGTCGGTACCTACGAGGGAATCGACCACGCGCTCCGCACGGGGAAGGACCTCGGCAACATCGGGACCGTCGTCATCGACGAGGTCCACACCCTCGGCGAGGACGAGCGCGGCCACCGTCTCGACGGACTCATCTCCCGGCTGAAGTACTACTGCGAGCGCGGGACGACCGAGGCCTCCCGCACCGGGCGGACCGGCGAGCAGGCCGACACCGACACGCAGTGGATCTACCTCTCGGCGACCGTCGGGAATCCCGGCCAGCTCGCACAGAAGCTGGAGGCCCAGCTCATCGAGTTCGAGGAGCGTCCCGTCCCCATCGAGCGCCACGTCACCTTCGCCGACGGCCAGGAGAAAACCAACATCGAGAACAAACTGGTGCGGCGAGCCTTCGACACGAAGTCCTCGAAGGGGTATCGCGGCCAGACCATCATCTTCACCAACTCCCGGCGGCGCTGTCACGAGATCTCCCGCAAGCTGGAGTACGACGCCGCGCCGTATCACGCTGGACTGGACCACAAGCGCCGCAAGCAGGTCGAACGGCAGTTCGCCGACCAGGACCTCGCCGCCGTCGTGACCACCGCCGCGCTGGCCGCCGGGGTCGACTTCCCAGCCTCGCAAGTCATCTTCGACACGCTCGCGATGGGCATCGAGTGGCTCACCGTCCAGGAGTTCAGCCAGATGCTCGGCCGCGCGGGGCGACCGGACTACCACGACAAAGGCACGGTCTACATGCTCGTCGAACCGGACTGCGCGTACCACAACAGCATGGACATGACCGAGGACGAGGTGGCCTTCAAGCTCCTCAAAGGCGAGATGGAGCACGTCATCACTCGCTACGACGAGAGCGCGGCGGTCGAGGAGACGCTGGCGAACGTCACCGTCGGCGGGAAAGCCGCGAAACGGCTCAACGACCGCATGATCGGCGAGGTCCCGACGAAGCACGCCATCGGCAAGCTACTGGAGTACGAGTTCATCGACGGCCTCGCGCCGACCGACCTCGGCCGCGCCATCACGCGGCACTTCCTCTCACCCGACGAGGCGTTCCTCATGCTCGACGGCATCCGCAAGGGCCACGGTCCCGACGAGATCGTCGCCGACATGGAACTCCGCGAGGAGTATTAAGCAGCCCCAAAACACCGCGGACAGGTTCAGGGGACTACGCGACCCTCGTCCCAACGCGGTCGCCTGGGCCACCGTGACACGGCAGGTCATCGTCGACACCACCGATTCCACCCGTCGTTCGGTCCACTTCCCCCCGACCGGGCGAGAACCCTGTATTCGGGCCCGGGCGACTGCACTTATTGGAGAATCGCACTGTCGGCCTCCATCGGGAGGCCAATTCGTCCTCACGCGTCGGCAGGGGCAGTACTGACGAGAAAGACGCCAGCGGCCATCGTCGCACCGCCGGCCAGGAACCCGGCTGTAACCGTCTCGCCGAGGAGCGCCGCGCTCAGCAGCGTCCCGACGACCGGCTGGACGAAGAAGAAGACGGCGATGGTGCTCGCACCGACCGACTCCATCCCCTTGTACCAGGCGTACCACGCCAGCGCGGTGCTTCCGACGCCAAGGTAGACGACTGCCCCGACGACCGGAATGGACGTCGACGCAGCCGACAGCGACGCTCCCAGCGCGAACTCGACGGGGACCAACAGCGCCGTCATCGGGACCGCGAGGATCGTCGCGTACGTCGCCGCCTCCAGCGCGGAGTACCGGCGGACGAGTGGCTTGCCGACGACGGTGAATCCCGCCCACGCCGCACTCGCCACCAGGAGCAATCCCACGCCGACGCCGGTCCCGCCGGCGAGCGCGGCGAGGTCGTACTGCCCGAGCAGGACCACGACGGTCCCCAGCCCCGCCAGCGCCATTCCACCGACCTTCCGGCGGGTCACCGCCTCGCCGAGCGCGACCCCGAACGCGAAGGTGAACACTGGCGTCAGGACGGTCAACAGCGCCCCCTGGCTCGCCGTGGTGAGGTCCGTGCCCACGAACTGCGGCACCAGCGTCAGGACGACGAGGACGGCGAGTGCGAGAAATCGCCGCCACTCAGCGCGCGTGAACGACCGCCGCGGTCGCGTCGCCCGGACGACGACGGCCAGCGTCGCCGCACCGAGGACGACCCGGAGGAACGCGAGCGTGACCGGCGGAATCGACGCGAAGCCCCACTTGCTGACGACGTACATCCCGCCCCAGAGCGAGGCCGCCAGCAACGGTCCCGCAGCGGCGGCGTCGACGTCCGTGGAGCGCCCGCTATCCATCTCTAGAATCGCGGTCACTGGCGGGGATAATGAGGGTGGCGACCACGGTTGTGGGTCCGACGAGGGACAGCCACCACGCCGGCGCACCCGGACGAGACGACAGTTGCCGTTTGAGCCACCGGAACCTTTTGTTCCAAGCCGTTCGAAGCGCACGACGATGGTCCCCCAAGAGAGCGATTACGGCTGTCCGAAGTGTGGCCACGAAGACGCCGACGTCGGCGAGATCTCGACCACCGGCAGCGGCCTCAGCAAGATGTTCGACGTCCAGACGAATCACTTCACGGTCGTCTCCTGTACCAACTGCGGCTACTCGGAACTGTACCGCGACACCGGACGCGGTGGGAGCGACGTGGTGGACATCTTCTTCGGGTGATGTCCGGCGCGGGCGTTTTCCTCCTGTTCGTGCTGCTCGCCGTCGTCGGTCCGCTCGTCCTCTACGTCCTCGTCCGCGAGGAGCGGGACGATCGCGACGTGATGCGCCGCGAGGACGCCGAACGGGTCGCGCGACGCGACACCGGTGATGACGGACGGCGGCGGTAGCGGCGGCAGCGCCGACGTCACCGGCGCCCCAGGCCTGCGTCGTCTGCGCCCGGACGAACAGTTTCAAGCCGCCGGCACGCCCAGCCTCGGGCGATGACCGACGTGCTCGACGTGCTGGTGCTGAACCGCCAGATCCACGGCATGGCACCGACTGACTACCGCGACGCAATCCGAGAGCGTCTGCCGGACGCCGACGTGCGGCTCGCGGCCACGCCCGACGAGCGGAGCCGTCTCGTCGAACGTGCGCGCGTCGTGACGGGGAAGGATCTCACGCGCGACGAACTGGACCGCGCCGCCGAACTCGAACTCTTCGCGTGCACCTTCGCCGGAACCGACCACCTCCCGCTGGACGCGTTCGCGGCCCACGACGTCGCCGTCACGAACGCCTCCGGCGTCCACGGGCCGGGCGCTGCCGAGCAGGTCCTCGGGTACATTCTGAGCTTCGCCCGGCGACTGGGACAGGGGTGGCACAACAGTGAGCGCGGCGTCTGGCAGCACTATCAGGCCGACGAGCTACAGGATTCGACGGTCACCGTCGTCGGCATGGGCGCAATCGGCACCGCCATCCTCGACCGACTCGCCCCGTTCGGCGTCGACACCGTCGGCGTCCGCCACAGTCCAGAGAAGGGCGGCCCCGCCGACGAAGTGGTGGGCTACGACGAGGTCGACGCCGTGCTTCCGCGGTCCGATTACATCGTGCTCGCGTGCCCGCTGACCGAGACGACGCGGGGGCTGCTCGACGACGACACGTTCGACCACCTGCGGCCGAACGCGTTCCTCGTCAACATCGCGCGCGGCCCGGTGGTGGAGACTGACGCCCTCCTCCGAGCGCTTCGGAAAGAACGCATCGCCGGCGCGGCGCTGGACGTGACCGACCCCGAACCACTCCCGCACGATCACGAGCTGTGGGACTTCGAGAACTGCCTCATCACGCCGCACAACGCCGGGCACACGCCTCGCTACTGGGACCGCCTCGCGAAGATCATCGCCACGAACGTCCCGCGTCTCGGAAGCGAGACCGCGCTCGAGAATCGCGTCCAGTAACGTCCGACGCGCGCACGCTCGGAAACGCTACAGCGAGAAGCCGTCGTCGACGTCGTCTATCCCGTTGCGGTCCCCGGGATTCTGCATCTCTTCGGCGAATGTGACGCCGTCCATTTCGTCGTCTTCACCCGTCGTATCGTACGCCGACACGCCCAGCGCGAGCAGTTCCTCCATCGCCTTCTCGCGGTTCAGGAAGTCGCCCTGGGCGACGAGGCGGTCGATCTGGCTGTCGAGACGGTCGGAGATGTTCACTTCAGTTCGAGTCACGGGCAGGCGTCGGACCTCCGAGGTATTCACTGTTTGGGACGGACCGCCGAGGAATCAACCCGCAATTCCTCGTGCT
>JARUKX010000066.1 GCA_029688825.1 Haloarculaceae archaeon H-GB1-1
CGCCCGTTCGCTCGTCGAGGTTCTTCGCGTTGCTCAGAACCTCGCTTACATCATGCCGCCCATGCCGCCGCCCATGCCGCCCATGCCGCCGGGGGCACCGCCGGGCGCGCCGCCTTCTTCCTCGCCACCGCTGGTGGAGAGGTCACCGGCAGCGATGATGTCGTCGATTTTGAGGACGAGGTTCGCGGCTTCGGAGGCGCTGGTGTAGGCCTGCTCCTTGGAGTGGGCAGGCTCGACGACGCCGGCGTCGAAGGTGTCCTCGACGTCGCCGCTGAAGACGTTCAGGCCCGCGCGGACGTCGCCGTCCTCGTGGGCTGCACGCAGGTCGACCAGCGTGTCGATGGGGTCGAGCCCGGCGTTCTCGGCGAGGACGCGGGGCACGAGTTCGATGGCGTCGGCGAAGGCCTCGACGGCGAGCTGCTCGCGGCCTTCGACGGAGTCGGCGTAGTCGCGGAGGCGGGAGGCGAGTTCGACCTCGATGGCGCCGCCGCCGGCGACGACGCGGCCGTCGGAGACGGTGGAGGCGACGACGTCGAGCGCGTCGTTGAGGCCGCGCTCGAGTTCGTCGACGACGTGGGAGGTCGAGCCGCGCAGGAGCAGGGTGACGCCGTGGGCTTCGTCGTCGTCGCCCTCGACGTAGAACAGGCCCTCCGCTTCGTCTCGGGTGACGGAGCCGGAGCCGAGGTCCGCCGCGGTGGCCGACGGCAGGTCGGAGACGATGCGAGCGCCGACGACCTCCTTGAGGAACTCGATGTCGGACTTCTTCGCGCGGCGGACGGCGAGGATGCCCTCCTTCGCGAGGTAGTGCTGGGCCATGTCGTCGATGCCCTTCTGGCAGAAGACGACGTCGGCACCGAGGTCCTTGATCTGGTCGACCATCTCCTTGAGCTGCTTCTCTTCCTGGTCGAGGAAGGACTGGAGCTGGTCGGGGCTGTCGAGCTGGATGGAGGCGTCGGCCTCGGGGTCGTCCAGTTCGATGGGAGTGTCGAGGAGGAGGATGGACGCGTCCTCGAAGTCCGTCGGCATGTTGTCGTGGACGGGGTCCTTGTCGACGACCGCGCCCTTGAGGAGTTCGGAGTCAGCGGCCGCGCGGCCGGTCTGGGTCTCCATGTTGAGGAACTCGAGGTCGGCGATGAGCGAGCCGTCCTCGGCCTCGACGGTGACCTCTCGGACTGCCTCGACGACGAGTTCGGCGAGGACGTCCTTGTTCTGTTCGGCGCCCTTGCCGGTCATCGACGTCTCGGCGACCTTGCGGAGCAGGTCGGCGTCGTCGGGGTCGACGGACTCGGCGATCTCGTTGACCTCTTCTTTGGCCTTCTTGCTGGCGAGGTTGAAGCCCTTGATGATGGCCGACGGGTGGATGTCCTGTTCGAGGAGGTCCTCCGCGTTCTTGAGGAGTTCGCCGGCGGTCGCGACGGCGGTCGTCGTGCCGTCGCCAGCCTCGTCCTCCTGCGTCTCGGCGACCTCGACGATCATCTCGGCCGTCGGGTTGTCGATGTCCATCTCGGTGAGGATGGTGACGCCGTCGTTCGTGACGGTGACGTCGCCCATCGAGGAGACGAGCATCTTGTCCATCCCTTTCGGGCCGAGCGTCGAGCGTACGGATTGTGCGACGGCGCGAGCCGCGGAGATGTTGTGGCTCTGCGCGTCCTTGTCCTTCATTCGCTGGGAGTCCTCGCCCATGATGATCATGGGTTGGCCCTGCATTCGCTGACTCATATTCAGTTCAAGGATTGAATGTGATTCTATAAAAACCTAACTAAATCCGCTCGTTCGATGGCGCTCGAACACGCCCGCTATTCGTCCAAAACCGCAGGAAGAAGCGACGAGCGGGGCAGCCGTATGGTACACCGGCACACAGGAATTTCGGTGGTGCAACCGAGGGTTTATACACTGGGGTGGCGGGACGGCGGCGCGTACCAGCCGACGAGCAGGCCGACGACCAGTCCGACTGCGTGGGCACCGTTGAGCCAGTACGCGTCGAAGAAAGGGCCGGTCCCGACGTCGAGTGCGACGGTAAAGACGGCGGCGAGGCCGACGATGACCGCGAGCCACTCGGCGCTGGACAGCGAGCTGGTCGCTCCGCCACGGAGAACGGGGCGGTCGATGCCGCGCAGATACTGAAGCGAGTACCCCGCCAGCGCGAACCCCAGCCCGCTGGCCCCATAGGCGACGACCGGCCCCCGGTCGAAGAGCGCGATGGCGAGAAAGCCACCGGAGACGGACGTTATCGCGACGCCGACGAAAAACGCCGCGTACGACCGCGTCGAGAAGTTCGGTTCCGCGAGCCGCCCGAGGAAGGCGATGAGCAGCAGGTTCCCCCCGACGTGCGCGGCGTCGCGATGGAGGAAGAACGCCAGCGGCCAGGCGAATCGCGGGCGGGCGTAGAACAGGTACCCCGTCAGCGACTGCACGGTCGTCCCCAGCCGCATCGCTTCGAGGAGCTGGACGGCGAAGACGACGACGAGGACGCCGCAAGTCAGCAGCGTCACCGGTGACCGAGCCATCGCGAGGTCACGCCAGACGCGACGCGCGTGGCCGATCACGTACCCGTGGAACGACGCGGCAGCCATCGAATCCGGCTTACTCCACCGGCTCCCGCCAGTGGACCGTGAGCGTCCCGATCGCCAGCGAGTCGGTCGTGCTCTGGTCGCGACGAATCTGGACGGTGTTGGTCCCCTCGCGTAGCTCGACCCCTGTCACCGGGTCCATCCAGTACTGCCAGCCGTTCGCCGGCGGGAGGTCGAACCCCGTCAGCTCCGTGTCGTTGACGAGGAGTTCGTGTCCGTACTCGCCGACGTCGTAGGCCTGGAGTTCCACGTACGCGTCACTCGCGTCGGCCGTCGGGACCGTGAACTCGAACCGCGAAGTCTTGTTACCGACGTACTCCGCCCACGGCAGGTCGAGGTACTCGTCGTTCGGCCCGAGGTGCTCTTGAACTGTCACGAGTGCGTAATTCGCGCGCCGAGTATCGGCCATACCGAATGCATGGGAGCGGACACCAAAGAAGTATACTGTCAATGGAGCGTTTATTTCCCGGAGCAGCGGGTCGTTGTCGGCCACCATCGAGTACTGGCAGAGACATGGTACGTGTCGGGGATGGACGAGCCGACCACCACGACCCAGCACCGGCGGGACGGCAGTCACGGTGGTCGAAACGGCTGTGCGGGACGTAGGCAGTCCCGACAGTGTTTAATAGATTGCTTTCGTACGCCGAACTGTAATGTCGGAAGTCTGCTCGACGTGCGGGCTGCCCGAGGAGCTTTGCGTCTGTGAAGACGTCGCAAAGGAGTCTCAGGAGATCAGCGTCCGCATCGACGAGCGCCGATACGGGAAAGAGGTAACGATCATCGAAGGTTTCGACCCGAAGGACGTGGACATGGACAGTCTGTCCTCGGACCTGAAATCGAAGTTCGCCTGTGGGGGGACGGTGGAGGACGGTTCCATCGAGCTCCAGGGTAACCACACGGGTCGCGTCGAGGATTTCCTCCGGGACAAAGGGTTCAACGTCGCCTAACCCCTCGGTCAGTCTCGTCGTGAGCGTACGTCGAGCAACTGCGTTTTCTCTCCGCCGAAGTGATCCACTCACCGACAGCCTGCGAACCGAGTGTTTCGAAGCGGAAGTTCCTCACCAGAATCGAGTAGTCAGAAGAACTTGAAGAGGTCGTCCCGCCCGGCCTCGTGGAGGTGCTCGCGGACCGCCTCGTTCAGCGCGTCGATGGAGCCGCGTTTGGCGGTGATGGGCGCGATGGTGTCCTGCCACTGCTTCCACGGCGGCGCGAGGCCGAAGCGTTCGCACAGCGCGTCGAGCCGTTCGTCGCGGTCCTCGACCTTGTCCATCTTGTTGACGGCGATGACCGTCGGGATGCCGACCTCGCGGAAGAAGTGGTACATCTCGACGACGTGGGGGATCTCGTCCGGCCCGGAGTGGCGGTCGATGATGTCGACGGCGCTCTTGCCGTCGAGGACGATGACGCCGACGAGGATGTGCTCGGCGTTCGCTTCGACGTAGCGGACGACGTCGGTCTTGATCTGCTCGCGCACCTCTTCGGGGACACCCTTCATGAATCCGAAACCGGGGAGGTCGGTGATGACGAAGTCCTCGGGGGCCCAGTCGTAGTGGTTCGGCTTCCGCGTGACGCCGGGGCGCTGGCCGGTGGAGAAGTCGTGGCCGGTGAGTTCACGCATCAGCGTGGACTTCCCGACGTTGGACCGACCGGCGAGCACCACCTCGGCGTCGCGGTTCGGTCGCGTTTCGAACATGGCGGGCAGTACTTCGCCAGCCTGTTTAAGGCACACGCCTCGGTCGCGTCGGGAGCTATTTGTCGACCGGCAGCGGAGATGGAGTGTGCGGCTGGTCCAGATCACGATTCCGACCGGGAAACGCGAAGCGGTACTGAAAGCACTGGACAGCGAAGGCGTCGACTACGTCATCAGCGACGAGACGTCGGGGAAGGAGTACACGGGAATCGCGTACATTCCCTTGCCGACGAACGCCGTCGAGCCGATACTGGAACAGCTACGTGAAGCCGGCCTCGACGGCGAGGCGTACACCGTCGTGCTCGACGCGAAGACCGTCGTCTCGCGGGACTTCGAGAAGTTGGAGGAGCGCTACGAGACCGACGATGACGTCGACGATGAGCGGATTGCCCGCGAGGAACTGGCCACGAAAGCCGACGAGATGGCACCCTCGCTCCCGAACTACGCGGCGATGACGCTCATCAGTGCGCTCATCGCCACCGCCGGGCTCCTGCTGGACTCGCCCGCGGTCGTCGTCGGGTCGATGGTCATCGCACCGCTCGTGGGGCCGTCGATGACCGCCGCCGTCGGGACCGTCCTCGACGACCGGGAGATGTTCCTGCGCGGGATGAAGCTCCAGATGGTCGGACTGCTACTGGCCGTCGGCGGTGCGGCGGTGTTCGGGTGGGCCGCGAAGACGTTGCACCTGATTCCGCCGTTCACCGACGTGACCTCGATTCCGGAGATCAGAGAGCGACTCTCGCCGGACTTCCTCTCGCTGATGGTGGCACTGGGCGCGGGTGCGGCCGGCGTCATCAGTCTCTCGTCGGGCGTCTCGACGGCGCTCGTCGGCGTCATGATCGCCGTCGCGCTCGTCCCGCCCGCGGCGACCGTCGGTATCGGCATCGCCTGGGGACTGCCGGCCATCGTCGTGGCCGCGGGAGTGCTCGCGCTCGTGAACTGGTTGTCGATCAACGTCGCCGCACTGGCGGTGCTCTGGAAACAGGGCTACCGGCCGCGGCAGTGGTTTCGAACCGACGATGCCCGCGAGGCCACGGCGAAGCGAATCGGGGTCTTCCTCGCAGCAATCGCCGTCCTCTCGGTGTTCATGGGCGGCATCACGTACGATTCCTACCAGGGAGCGACCGTGCAACACCAGATACAGGAAGAGACGCTCGAGGTACTCGAGGCGGAACAGGACGCGACGCTGATCGACATCGAAATCGAACGAAGCGAGGAGTTCCTCCTCCAGAAACCGAAATCTGTCATCGTGACCGTCGGGGTTCCGGCTGGGAAACCCGTCGACGGTCTCGCCGAGCGTATCGACGAGCGTATCGAGTCGGCCACCGGGGTGACCGTCGAGACGCAGGTCCGCTACGTCATCACCGAGACGGCCTGATGACTCAAAGAGGCGTTTGAACGTCCCAGAGGACCTTATGGTGGGCTCTCGTCCGTTCAGGTATGCGTACGAAGACTGCATTCGGAACGGTGCTCGTCGCGGTGGTCCTCGTGACCGCTGCCGTCGCGGGGACGGTCGTGACGAGCGACGGCGCGAGCGCACAGGCCGACGAACAGGGCGACCGGACGATCACTGTGGGCGCGAACGGACAGGTCCAGTCGACCGCCGATCAGGCCGTCGTCGAAGTGGCGGTCGTCACCTCGGCGGCGGACGTGACCACTGCGCGGAACCGCCTCTCGGAGAACGTGACGGCGATGCGTGAGGCGCTCTCGGCGATGGGCATCGGGGCCGACCAGGTGCGAACCCAGTACTTCGACATCAACGAAGACTACCGCGAGCGCAAGGAGGACGGACAGACGCGCTACCGGGCCATCCACTCGTTCCAGATCACGCTGGAGAACACCTCCCGGTCCGGTGAGGTCATCGACGCGGCAGTGAACAACGGTGCGAACCGGGTCGACGGCGTGGAGTTCACGCTCTCCCGCGAGAAGCGACAGGACCTCCGCCAGCAGGCGCTCGAGGACGCGATGGACAGCGCCCGTCAGCAGGCGAACACCGTCGCCGGCAGCGGTGGCCTGACCGTCACCGGCGTCTCCGAGATCAGCACGACCGAGTACAACAGCTCACCCGTCCGCTACGAGGCGGCGGCGATGACGGCCGACGGCGGCGGGACGTCCGTCGAGAGCGGGCCGGTGACCGTCACTGCGTCCGTGCAGGTCGTCTACAACGCGACGGCGAACTGACGAGCGTCTCGACCAGCGGTCCTCAGCCGTCGAACGGCAGGTCGGGTTCGAACCCGATCGCCTCGACCGCGGCGTCGAGCACGGCGTCGACGCCCTCGTCCTCGGTGACGCTCATGTAGTGGTCGGCGTCGAGGTCGGCGGACGTCTCGTCGACGGCATCGGTGTCGGCGTAGCGGTCGACCTTGTTCGCGACGGTCAGGACGGGCACGTCGAAGCGCCCGCGCACGTCGTCGCGCAGTTCGAGCTGGACGTCCAGCGGGTAGCCACACTCCTCGGTCGTGTCGACGATGACGAGCACGGCGTCGGCGGCGTGTTCGAGCGCGCTGACGGCCTGTGACTCGATGTCGTTGCGCTCGTCGGCGGGGCGGTCGAGCAGCCCTGGGGTGTCGACGAGCTGATAGCGGATGCGGTCGCGTTCGACGTGGCCGACGTGGATCTGCGTCGTCGTGAACGGATAGGCCGCGATCTCGTTGCGGGCGTTCGTGATGCGGTTGACGAACGACGACTTGCCGACGTTGGGGTAGCCAGCGACCACGATGGTCGGTTCGTCGGGTCGGATGTCCGGCAGGTCCTGTAAGTCCATCCGGACCTCCGAGAGCGCTGCGAGGTCGTCCTCGATCTCCTCGACGACGTCGGCGAGCCGCGCGAACGCCTGTTTCCGGTGTTTGCGGACGGTCTCGATGTCCCCCGAGAGCCGACCCTGATACTCGGTGCGGATCTCGCTGGCCTTCCGGCTGGCCCACTGGACCTCCGAGAGGTGCTGGCGGAGCGTGTCCACACCACCGTCGGTCGAATCCGACGAGCCGCTACCGGAGAACGTCCGGCGGGCGACCGCGTCGGCGAGCGCCGCGTAGAACGGGTCCAGTTCGTCGAAGTCCGGCCAGTTCGTGACGACGTTCTGGAGGTTGTCGGAGATGATGTTCGCCGCGGTCTGCAGCATGGACTGCTGGGCCTCGTAGCCGTCCTTGGCCCTGCCCGCACGCGAGGCTCTGGAGAACGCCTTGTCGATGAGTTCCTCCGACGTGAGATGCGTCGGCAGGTCCTCGAACGGTTGACTCATTGCACCGTGGTATACGGTCAGGGCCTAAAAACGCGTCCTTCCACCCCTCCGGGCGTCAGCGGTTGACAGACGCGATTACGAGCGGAGCCTGTCGACGAACGGCGGCCGCGGGAGGATGCCGAACCCGGTCAGTGTGGCGACCACGACGACGTAGACGAAGACGCCGAAGAACGTGACCGGCGTCTCGGAGACGAGCACCAGCGCGACGTAGGCGACGAGTGCGCCCACGACCACCGTCCAGACGGCCAGCGAGACGAGCAGATTGCGATCCATGAAAGTCACCACCGCGCGACCGCTCCGGTCACCGGCGCTCCTCCAGTTCCGCCAGGAGGTCGTCGGCGGACATGTCCTTCATCGAGAGGAGGACGAGCATGTGATAGACGATGTCCGCGGCCTCGTGGGCGATCTCGTCGTGGTCGTCGTCCTTCGCGGCGAGGATCAGCTCGGTCGACTCCTCGCCCAGTTTCTCCAGCACAGCGTTCTCGCCCTTCTCGTGGGTGAACAGCGACGCGGTGTAGGAATCCTCCGGCAGGGTCTCCTTGCGGTCCTCGATGACGTCGAACAGCTCCCGTAGTACGTCACTCATGGCGCATCAGTTCCCGAATCTCGGCCAGATCCTCGAATTCCTGTCGGTTCTGGCTTTCGCTCTCGAAGAGGTCGTCGTCGACCGCGATGGGCGCGCCCGTTCGGGCCGCCAGCGCGATGGCGTCGCTCGGGCGGGCGTCCAGCGACGCCTCGGTCCGCGGCGTGTCCAGTTCGAGGTCGGCGTAGTAGGTCCCTTCCTCCAGATCGGAGACGGCGACAGTGGCGACGCGGCCGCCGAGTTCCTCGATGGCGTCGAGGAACAGGTCGTGGGTGAACGGCCGCGGCAGGTCCACGGCGTCCTGACCGCGGGCGATACTGCGCGCCTCGTCGACGCCGACGTAGATGGCGAACACTGCCTCGCTCTCGGGATCGTCTCGCGGCGCGAGCAAGACGACGGGAACCATGCCCGTCGGCGTCTCGACGGCCCGAATCGAGTCGATAAGGACGTCCATACCGTCCGGATGCGATGCGGTCGGAAAAGCGTCCCCATCAGCCTCCGGAAACTGAGGCGAAGAGCGTCTTCCGGCGGCAACGCAGTCGACGACGACCGCGGGTCCGTAACTGCTTCAGCAAACACCGCGACGACGCGTCCGGGATCGCGGTGGGGCCGTCGCTCCGAACGTGTCTCGAAATTCGATTCGTCAGTGGAGAGACTGGCGGTATGGAGATTCCCGTTCCTATTCGAACACCCAATCCCGAAATCAGCGTCGTAACCACACCCGATTGCGCGGTATAGAAACACTTTTTGCCCACTCTCCAATCGTTATATCCATCACGATGCAACGAAGAACCTTCCTCCGCGCTGCTGGCGTCGGCTCGATCGCTGGGCTCGCCGGCTGTTCAACGTCGAGCCAACAACAGACCACGACGCAGAGTCAGTCGACCGACGGCGGGACTGAGGACTCCGGCCAGATCGGAGACGGTGAACTCGTCCTCGCGACGACGACGAGTACGTACGATACCGGCCTTCTCGACGCCATCAATCCGACGTTCGAGAAGAACTACGGCATCACGATGAAGACGATTCCGAAAGGCACCGGGGCGAGCCTTCGAACCGCTCGTGACGGCGACGCCGACGTGCTCCTCGTCCACGCCCGGAACGCCGAAGACACGTTCATGCAGGACGGATTCGGCGTCAATCGTCGGGACGTGATGTTCAACGACTTCGTCATCGTCGGGCCCGAGGACGACCCGGCCGGAATCAACGGGATGGAGAGCGCCACGGAGGCGTTCGCCACTATCGCCGAGTCGGAGTCCACGTTCGTCTCCAGGGGGGACGACTCGGGCACGAACAAGAAGGAACTCATCATCTGGGACGAATCCGGCGTCGACCCGAGCGGGAAGTGGTACCGGGAGATCGGAAAAGGCATGGGCGATACGCTCGTGCAGGCCGGCCAGTCCGGCGCGTACACCCTCGCAGACCGCGGGACGTTCCTCTCGATGAAGAACGATGTCGAACTCGTCATTCACGTCCAGGGACCGCTCAAGGGCGGCCCGGTCATCCTGAAGAATCCGTACGGAGTGATGGCCGTGAACCCCGCGAAGTACTCCGACGTGAACTACCAGGCTGCGATGGCGTACATCGGGTTCCTCACGAGCCCGCAGGGGCAGTCGATGATCGAGAACTACACCGCGAACGGCTCGCAGTTGTTCTTCCCGAACGCCATCTCCGAGACGCCGAACTTCCAGCAGTACGTTCCGCAGGGCTACTCGGCACAGCAAGCCAAGTCCCTCTCGAAGCGAGACAAGCAGTTCCTGTACTGGGTCGAGAACGAGGTGCCGGCGAACTACTAACGGTGACACTCCTCATACAGGTACAGCTTCCCGACGGCGGGTGGGCGTACATACTCAGTATCATCTTCGTCTCGCTACAGGTGAGCGTCACCGCCGTGGGAGTGAGCACGCTGGTCAGTCTCCCGGTCGCGCTCCTGGTCGGGTTCACCGACTTTCCCGGAAAACGGGTCGTGACGGCGGTCATCAACACTGGAATGGGATTCCCGAGCGTCGTCGTCGGGCTCGTCGTCCTGATACTGCTCTCGAACAGCGGCCCGCTCGGCGGGTTCGACCTCGCGTTCACCCCCCAGGCGATGATGATCTCGCAGTTCATCCTCGCCACGCCGGTCATCACGAGCGTCAGTCTCTCGGCGGTGGAGAGCGTCGAACAGTCCGTCCGTGACGCAGCGTTCGCGATGGGCGGAACGGACGCCGACGTCGGGCTGGTCGTGATCAAGGAGGCCCGGTATGGCATCGTCACGGCGATTCTCGCCGGCTTCGGCCGTGCGATCAGCGAGGTCGGCTCGATACTCATCGTCGGAGGGAACATCGTGTTCAGCGACGGGCAGTCGTACACGCGGACGCTGACGACGGCGATCACCGTCGAAGCCAGACAGGGGCGCTACGAGATCGGTCTCGTCCTCGGTGCGATCCTCTTGCTGCTCGTCCTCGGTGTGAACGGACTCGGGTCGTGGCTGCGAAGCAAGGGTCGGGGGGAGCGATCCGCATGACGCTCTCAGCGGCGACCGTCTCGGTCAGTTACGGTCCCGACACCGTCCTGAACGACGTCTCGCTCGGCGTCGAGGCGGGCGAGGTAGTCACTGTCGTCGGCCCCTCCGGGACGGGAAAGACGACGCTCCTCCGACTGCTCGGGATGTTCCGCCGGCCGGACGACGGGACGATCACGTGGAACGACACCGACGTATGGGGGTTGTCCGAGACGGAGCGCCTCGCAGTTCGACGGCGAATCAGCATGGTGTTCCAGGAGCCGAGCCTGTTCAACGCGCCGGTCGCGCAGAACGTCACGTACGGTCAGCGGGTCCGCGAACCGTGGCGTGAGCGGATTCGGAAGTCGATACGGAACCTCGTCGGCGACCGAACGCTGTCCGAGTCGGCGCGGGACGCACTCGACACGGTCGGACTCCTCGACAAGGCAGACCAGAACGCGCTGTCCCTCTCCGGTGGCGAGGCCCAACGCGTCGCGTTCGCACGGGCGCTCGCCGTCGACCCGGAGATAGTCTTGCTCGACGAACCCTCGTCGAACCTCGACCCGCGAAACACGGCCGTCCTCGAAGACGCGATTCGCCGAGCGAGAGAACGCGGCGTCGGCGTCGTCGTTGCGACACACGACATGAACCAGGCCGAACGCATCTCCGATAGGGTCGGGTTCATCTACGACGGGAAACTCGTCGAGACCGGGCCACCGTCACAGATTTTCGACACCCCGAACGACTCGCGGACGAAGCAGTTCGTCGACGGAGAACTGATGTACGACGTGGAGGAGACGACGAACGGGCAAGCGAGGAAGTCGACGTCGGTCTCGCCGTAGGAGTACCGGTGCCGGTGTGGGAGAGGCAGTTCTCGACTTCGACGACCAGACGACCGACGGATACAGCGACGGGACGTGCAGCTTCGTCCGGTTTCAGACTCGCCAGTCGAGAGTTCCACGGACGGTGGAACGCCCGCCTACGCGTCGGTCAGCAGGCGGTCGAAGAACGCGAGGTCGTGGAGTCGCCAGTCGGGCGTGAGTTCGGGGTGGAACGACGTCCCGACGACGGACCCGTCGCGGACCGCGACGGGGCGACCGTCCCACTCCGCGAGGACGGTCGCGTCGCCGACGGACTCGATGAGCGGCGCGCGGATGAACACGGCCGGGAAGGGCTCGTCGAGGCCGGTCACGTCAAGCGGGGCCTCGAAGCTGTCTTTCTGCCGGCCGAAGGCGTTGCGCTCGACGGTCACGTCGAGCACGTCCAGCGTCTCGACGCGGTCGTCGTTCGCGTCCGTCGAGGCGACGATGAGGCCCGCGCACGTCGCCAGAACGGGCTTATCGTCGGCCACGTGCGCGCGAATCTCCTCGGCGATGCCCTCGCGGTGGAGCAGGCGCGAGATGGTGGTCGATTCGCCGCCGGGGAGCAACAGCAGGTCGCAGTCGGGAACGTGTCCGCTGGTGCGTATCTCCCGCACCTCGACCTCGCGGTCGTGTTCAGCGGCCGCGTTCCGGATCGCGTCGGCGTGTTCGCTGACGTCGCCCTGGACGGCGACGACGCCGGCTGTGAGCGTCATACCGGAGCATTCGGCGGGACCGCGTTAAGCGTCTCGCTCTCGACTCACGGAGCGCGGCCAGAAATCGGTCTCGGTCTAGTCGTCGGCCGTCGCAGCCTCGCCGGACGCGTCCGCGTCCGCCTCGTCCGTCTCTGTTTTCGGCGGTGCTGTGTACAGCATCCCACGGCTCGTGCTATATGGTGTCATCGTGCCCATACATGGATATCTCGCACTCATAAGGGTTCCCCTGAAGGATGACCGCAGAATTTGACATCCTCCCCGCCCTGAAGGGCGAGGATTCCCGAGCGTG